>CAYLUI010000035.1:0-28890 GCA_964386825.1 uncultured Prevotella sp.
TATGACCTTGGATTGCCTGAACGTGACAAGACAAATGACCAAGTGACAATTGATGCTGCAGAGGCTACCAAGAAATATGGTGTTGCTGTGAAATGTGCCACGATAACGCCAAACTTACAGCGTATGGACGAATACCATTTGCATAAGATGTGGAAGAGTCCGAACGGAACAATACGCTCCATACTTGATGGGACTGTGTTCCGTGCGCCAATCACCCTGCCTTCCATTCACCCAGCGGTACGCAATTGGGAAAAGCCAATCACCATTGCCAGGCATGCTTACGGCGACGTTTATAAGAGCGTGGAGATTCGGGCTGATGAGCCTGGTGTGGCAAAACTCGTGTTTGAGGGCGAAAGCGGCAATCGTGAGGAGGTTGTGGTGCATGAGTTTGCCGGAGCCGGTGTGCTGCAGGGCATGCACAACACGGACAAGTCAATACGTTCGTTTGCCCACTCGTGTTTTAAATACGCTCTTGACGTGAACCAAGACTTGTGGTTTGCCACAAAGGATACCATATCGAAGAAGTATGATGCTCAGTTCCGAATAATTTTCAATGAAGTTTATGGGCAAGGGTACAAAGCGGAGTTTGAGAAGCGTGGCTTGACTTATTTTTACACGCTTATTGATGATGCCGTTGCCCGTGTGATACGCAGCAAGGGTGGTTTCATTTGGGCTTGCAAGAACTACGACGGTGACGTTATGAGTGATATGGTTTCCACGGCTTTCGGTTCATTGGCAATGATGACGAGCGTTCTTGTTTCTCCTGATGGTAATTACGAATATGAGGCAGCCCACGGCACCGTGACACGTCATTATTACAAGTACTTGAAAGGTGAGGAAACGTCAACCAACCCAATAGCTACAATTTTCGCTTGGTCGGGTGCGTTGCGCAAGCGTGGCGAAAAGGATGGCAATGAGGAACTGATAAATTTTGGCAACCAACTTGAGGCTGCGTGTCTGGACACAATGAACAGTGGTGTCGTGACAAAGGATCTTGTTAACCTTATGCACGGAGTAGAGGCTCAGCAGGTAAACTCAGAGACTTTTATCAAGACCATTCGCCAACGTCTTGAGCAATTGCTTGCATGATGAGGACTTTTGAGAATGGCGTAAAAGCTTTTTTGTAACGTTACCATATTTACAATGCCCAAAGAAGGACAGGCAACGCAATGGGCTTAGTCTGTAATCTTTGGGCATTGTGTTTTCAGGCATCATAGCCGTTCTATAAATTCTTTACGGTTTCACTGTCCAATCCTGTGATTTGTATTATCGTTTCCATGGGCAGTCCCATGGATTTCATTTTTCTTGCAATGTTTATATTGTTCTCTTTTGCACCTTCAGCCCTTCCTTCAGCCCTTCCTTCAGCCCTTCCTTTTTCAATACCTTCAGCCCTTCCTTCTTCAAGTCCTTCCCGTTTAGCGGTGTCAAGCACGTCGTTTTGCACCATTATGGCATCAATGTGGCGGTCGTATGCCTGCCTTTCGGTCTTGCTCATTTTCATTACTTGAAGCCTTTTCTTTGCCTCTTGAAGCCCAGGGGCGGTAGTGTCATCTTTTATCCGTCCATATTTTATGTAGTCGAGCCATTCTTCGAGCGGAGTCCGTGCCACGTCATTGAACTCGTTGACCCTTACGATGTAATACTCGGGGAATATTTCCTCGGGCGATTTCATCTCTATGAGTTTCTTGTCTCGTGAGCTTATCTTTAGGGTGTCGTGGGTATGCACGCCAACAAATTGTGTGAAGCCGTGGTAAAGATAATCCGCACCTTTGCCCAAGTCGAAATATATTATGCTTATTGAATATACTTTTCTCACTTGGTTGTACCTGTCGCCCAGGTTTATGTGCTCAGTTATGGCTTTTGACACTCCATATAGTATGCGTTGCAGGTAGTAAAGTTCACGTGTGAGTTGAATTTCAACTATTATTATTTCCCCCTTGCTGTTTTCGGCCTTTATGTCAACCCTGTTAAACTTGTCATAGGCATTTTCTTGGTTGCTTTCGCTTTCCAGTATTTGCAGTATGCGTACAGTCTCATCAAGGAGAACTGTCAATAGTCCTTCCAGAACACCGAAGTTAGCCTTGTCCCTGAGCATTCGTTTCATTGCCCAGTCGAACCTTATGTATTTGTTGCCGTCATCCATGGTAAAGGGTCTTTTCCGCAAAGTTAAATCATTTTTTTCAATCTGCAAAGGCTGCGGTTCCTTTTTTCCGTGATGTTGAAAACATTTGCTTGGTAAAACGCATTGGGGCAAGCACTTGGTGTGCTTGCCCCAACGTTATCGCTTGCTTGGTTTTGTTTCATGCTTGGCTTTATTGCATGTAAACCAAGGGTTCTTGTCCTTTGCCTGCTTTTGTGCTGGCTTTTAAATCACTTTTTCACAACCTTGCGCCCGTTTACTATATAAATGCCGGAGCGCGTCATTTTCTCGACACGGCGGCCTTGCAGGTCGTATATGGTGGCTGGCTTGTCAACGGCGTTTCCTACATTTGTTATGCCGGTTCCGGTTTCGTTGACATTGAACGACCATCTGTCAGTCTTGTTTACCTTACACTCGCTTTTCTTTACGGCTGTGGGGTCTTTTAGGTATTTGCCAAAATTCAAGTCGCCGAATGTTGCTTCTTCATACACTATGCCGTATATGCCACTGCTCAGACTTCCTTCTTCTATTGGTGTGTCAAGCTCAAGTTTTAACCTGTGGAAGCTTATGCCATTGATCTCTTCTTTTTCTATTTGCTTGAAGTGACCTGTGGCTATTGGGCTTTCTACATATTCTTTGTAGATGCGGACTGTTTTTGTTGTGTCTGCCACCAAACCGTCTAATTCCATTGCCATATATTTGATGATAAAGTTGTTTAATTCGTAATCCTTTATACTGGAATTGAGGTTTATGCTTGGATAATCCAAATAACAGAAATCGCTTTCTACGGTAAAGACAAGGGTCTTGGCTGCGGTCTTTACGGGTTTGCCTGCCTGCTCGTATGTGAAGAAGCCTTCCGGCAATACGAGATGGTAGGTTCCTTCTTCCGTGCAATCATCCAGAGCCACGTTGAAAGTGTTGTTGCTTCCGTCGGCAGGCTCAATAGTCACGGCAGAGCTTACGGGCGTGCCGTCGGCAAGCGTTATGGTGGCGTTGAGCTTTTCGTTGCGTGTCACGGTGCCGCTGACACCTTGCAGTACGAGTGCCGTGGAAAGGGCGTTGATGGAGATTTGGCTTGGGCTTAAAGCCATGCTGGTCTCAACGGTAAGCGTGTCGTTTGACGGTTTCTCGGTTTCTGTCAGGCGGAAGCCAACCGACTTGTCGTTACCGAAAGGTGTCACCAAATCGGTATTAGTGAATATCTCAAACGTAGGACCCTCGCCATACAATATGAGCGAATACGCCTCACCATTGGTTTCGTTTACCTTGTGTTTGCCAAGCGATCCCTTTATGGTTACAAGGCCAAATCCCTTTGTCGCGTCAGTGTCTTTCACCTGGAGCTTGGCTATCCCGAGAGCGTTTATGTCGCTGTAACTGTCGGTAACGTTGGCTGTTGACGTTGCGTCATAGTTGTTGTCGCCACACAGTACATGCAGGTATTTGCCGTCCGTTGTCTTGAATGCGGTCGCTGTGCCTTGTGTCTCAGCCTCAAACGTTGTGGCTTCGGCTTGGTTGGCGCTTAGCGTAACATTGCCGTTGGCATATTTCAGGTAAGCCTTTGTGCCACTGGCGTTCTCGCCGTGTATTATGTAAAGTTTCCCGTTTTCGGGCAGCGTTATGTTGGTCTCTTTATAATATTTGTCCATGACAGCCTTGAGAGCCTCGTCGGTTGGCGTTGTCTCTGCGGTTGTCATGGCGAGCAGTGCCTTGTGGCTCTCGCTTGTTGCTGAAGGATAACCTACGCTGCCGCTTTTCGCAAGCAATGCCTTGGCGGCGAGCATCGTTTCCGTGGGTTCTGGATCAACTCCAGGTTCTGGTTCTGGGCCTGGTGTAGGTTCTTCGTCGCCAATGACATATTTCAGGGTCATTTCGGGGTTGTGTATTTCCCCGGGACCATCGGTCACGACATTCTCCGGTATGGTGACAACATACTGGCCGTCTTCGCTAAATAGCTGGTTGTCTGATATTGTGCCCTCAGAAGAAACCTTGACCTTGAGGCTCTCGCCTTCAATTTTGGTGAATATCAGGTCATTGGCCCAAACGTCACCATCCTTGCTCAGCGTGCCTTTCATGCCTGTTGTCACCTTTGTGGGTTTACTGAACGTCAGTATGATAGGCAACTTGAAACTTTCCACGTTTCCCTGGGCTGGTGAAATGTCGGTTGGGCAGAAAGTGTTCTTCGGGGTCTCCACCTTTATTGTGTAGTTCAGTTCCTTGTTTTGATAACCGTCGCTTGAGGTGAAGCTTCGGCTCGGCACATGCAATTTGTAAGTTCCGTCGGTCTTTATGGTGTCTGTGGTGGAAAGCGTTACCACGTTGCCTTGCGCTGTCACCGACAAGGGGAAAGTTTCGCCACCTTTTGAGAGCGTTATCTCGCTTGCGCTTGTCAGCGACATGTTGCGGTCGAAACTAAGCTTTATCTCCTTGAAGAACGGTAGCTTGCTCTCGGTATTTATGTCGGTGGTTGGCACAAGTATGTTTGTTGGCACTGTGTAAGTTATGGTAACGCTGTGCATCTGTGGGGCGTATGATCCGTCGCTTGTGTTTTGGAAGATCACTTGCGATGCGTCGTTTGTGGAGCAGGTCCACAAATGGTCAGGTGAGGAGAAAACTCCTGGTTGTCCGTCAACAAGAAACAGTCCGCCGGACATGTCGGTCATGGGGTAGCTTATGCTGTTGAGTGTGGCTCCGTTCTTGCCGCTTATTATCCAATGTGTACGGTCACCCAGTTGGAAATAATATGACGTTTTGCCGTCTGTTTCCTTTTTGTAAAGTTCCGCTCCAATATTGGCTCCTTCCAATCGTTCAAAACTCATTTCAATGTCGTCGGAAATGAGCTTGTATCTGTTTAAATATATGGGGAAATTACCGTTTAGCTCAGGAAGAAGAGCAGGGGATGTTACAAGTGTGGCAGGGTCATTAAAATTGAATGTGACCTTTTTTTGTTTTTGTGCCATTGTTGCGGTGCAAAGCAATGACAGCAACAATGACAGTGTGAATAAATGTTTTTTCATAAGCTTGTTTTTCGTTTATCTCATGGTTTGGTCAATCTCGTCGGTGGCGGTTTTTACGCAGAGATACCATTTGCCGTCTATTTTTACAGGATTGAACATGTAAGCCGTCTCGGGTGCATCCTTTGTGCCTGCCTGTTCTGCCGTTGCCCATTGCACCTTGTACTTCACGTCGTTGCAACCCTCAAGCTGGAACGAGTAGTAGGTACGGTGGTATTCTATTACTGGGAAGAAACGGAACTTGTTAAGATACCTTTTGGCGGTGCTCTCGCTTAGGGGCTTTACCTCGTTGGTGGAATCGGTATATTCGTAGAG
This sequence comes from uncultured Prevotella sp., assembly GCA_964386825.1. Classification (GTDB taxonomy): domain Bacteria; phylum Bacteroidota; class Bacteroidia; order Bacteroidales; family Bacteroidaceae; genus Prevotella. The sequence continues at coordinate 5,467 of CAYLUI010000035.1, forward strand.
GTTTGCCAGCACTTGGTCGTATTTTTTGTTTTTCAGCAGTTCCATGGCATCATCGCATAGTTTCAGCATCGTGGTGCTGTCTTCTTTTGTCAGTGTGCTGCGGAATTGCTCAACGCGTTGCTGGCGAGGCTCGTCTTTCTTGTTGCCGCAAGAGTTGCACGATGGGAGCATGAGCAGTAAAAGTGCTGCAATGGGTAAAATGATGTTTTTCTTCATGGCAATCAAAAAATATTATAAGTGTAAAAAGAGGGTGCACCGCTCGTTTAAAGTGGTTCACCCTCTTTTCGTTTAGTTATTCATTGTTTGTGCTTGTGCACAGTGGCATATTAGTAGTTGCCCAATGTCTGATTGATCTTGATGCTTACGGTAGTTTCAAACTTACCCCAAGTGTACTCAACAGTTACAGGAACCTTGATGGTGAACTCCTCTACGTTGTTGCCATTGTTGGTGTAGAAAATGTAGCCGAAGCTCTTCTTGTGGGCTTTCATGAATTCGAGAAGCTCGTCATTCTTTGCTTGACTGTTGAACGCCTGTAGGTTGAACTCGAATGTCCTAACATTACCATTGAACTCATCGTCTGCAGTTGATGGACGCAGTGTCAGGTATTCTGTTACATCCTTCAGAGGACGGAATTCGCCATAGTGCATATCTGTCTTTACCGTATTAGGATCGAGGTTTACGGTGATAGACTTGATACCGTAGAATGACCAGAACCATGTGTTGTTGGCTTTGTAGTGGTCGGTGTCGTCGTTCAAACCACCCATGTTGCCATTGACAGGACCACGCCAGTCGTACATATCCAAGATGTCGAGCAGATAGAGATAGTTGCCATTGGTCTTAGCATCAACGAATGCCTTTGCGGATGTGCTGAGGTTAATCGGACGTTCCCAGCTTGCCGTGAATGTACCGTCGGTAACCTTGGTGGCAACTCCACAACCGTTCTCAGCTACGAAGCCAATCTTTGCGCGAAGAATCTCGGCAGGAACGTTCATGTTTTTGGTTTCATTGTAGCCAACAGCGTTGAGCACAGCCTTTGTTGTCTCGTTGTTAAGGAGAGTAATCTCACCAGTCTGCTGATTGAGGGAAGCAATCTTTTCGTTGTTTGCATAAATCTCATTGTTTGTGAATGCACCAGCGTTGTAGTCAATTGCGCACTTACTGAGCACCTCGTCAAGGTTGGAGTAGTTGTGCTTCTCCCCACAGTACTTGCATACCAAATCGCTGCTCTGACCCTTAATGGTGTATTTTTTGCCATCTTGTGCAGTGATCGTAATGTCATTGGTAGGTGCAACATAGTACTTACCAGGGTTCAGAAGCTTATCCCCTACGAGCGTGGAGTTAAAGTTACGAACGAATGCTGCGATAGAACCGTTATCATGTGGTGCCCCAATGTCAAACCTGACAGCCTCAGTTCCGTCTTCGTTACCGTTGAGACCAACCCAAAGGTTGTGGTTCTTCTCACCGAATGCCACAGTCTTGATGTCATCGCGAGTGATGGTGTAAGTCAGCTTGATGTAAACGTAAGGATACTTGGCATAGCCGTCCTCCTTGGTCAGGCTGTTGGTAGCCTTGTAGCGTACCCAACGGCTAACAGTTACAGGAAGCTTGGCATCATCGTGTGTGAGAGCCTCAAGCTCCTTAGCGGAAATCTCCCAATGGAAAATATGGTTGGTTGTACCCTCGGTATCTTCATTATACCAGATCTTACCAAGATTCTTGTTCTTCTCTGCGGCAGTCTTGGCATCACCCTTTACGAGGTCTGCAGCCTTGTCGCTCTCGAAATAGAACTGCTTAAGGAGCTTAAGTTCTCCTACAGGGAAATTCTTTTGTAAGGTCTCTCCTGAAGGATCATATTCTGGCTGGTATTGAGCGTCGAATACCTCTTTCTTCATGTTGCCCATGCTGTCGGTAAGGACAATCTTGCTGAACTGGTACGTTGTTGTGGTGAGGTTTTCAATGCCGTTGCAGAGGTCAAAGTTGGCGTTTTCCGAGTGAAGTGGGATGTTCTTGTTAGGAGCTTCCTCCATAGCCTTCTCTGTGATGTGTACAAGGATGTAACCATCGAGAACAACATCGCCATTAGCGTTTGTTACGGTGACGCATACCAGAGGCTCACGGCCTACAGCTGTTTTTGATGTTGGGAGAAGCTTGTTGCCGTCCTTGTCTATATTGCGTGCAACGAGTACGCCTGTAGAGCTGGTTTCTGTGTAATTCTTTGTGTCCTCGAATACAGAATAGCGACTGTCGCCCGTTTTGTTGTCATCAACAGTGTAGTCAACAAGTTTGAAGTTAAACTTGAGTCCCCATTTGGCAGCCTCCTCTGGAGTTAATGTTACCAACTCGTAAGGATGTCCCTCCTTCTTTACATTTTGCCTAAGCATGTGTATTCCGAGGAAGCTCTTGATGTCAAGAGATTCTGTCTCGTCATAGTAAAGCTCAAGTGCAGCACCTTCTTCGTCTGCAATGGAAAGTTTAGGATTGTCATAGACGTGAAGCATTTTGTCGCACTCTTCGCCCATAATGTCACCTGTACGCTCGCGTTTGGTGAGGTCAGTCTCGCCATACATGGGCTTTGTTGTCCAGCAAATAGCCACGAGAGAGTCCTTCTCGGGCTGCAACAGGGCATAGTCTGATGTCACAACGCCTGCTGCGTCTTTGGTGTTAACTTCCAAAGCTACGGTGTTAGCCTTGTTGTAAGTATTACTGGTTGGGAACTCATTGAGCAACTGAGGATTCTTGATTTGCAAACCTGCGGTAAGGATGCCATCCTGGCTCTTGAACAATTGGTTACCAGCTGCATCCTTTGTAACGGCTGTTACACCAAGTTGGGCGGCAGTTGCACGAGTGTTGTAGTAAATAGCCTCTGGCTCAAGAACGCTAAATCCTTTGAGATCCCCCTCTTCAACATTAGCATTAGCTGGATTTATGTGATAGTCAACAGGCCATGCAGGACCATAGTTGAAGACAACTTTATTATTATTGCCTATCATCCAGTCTGTAAGGTCTTGGCATTTCTTCCCTTGATGGTTGTCACCAGTTAAGCCCTTCACTTCCCCAAGTTCTACGCCTTTCAGATACGGATAAATGACAGTCTCGATTCCGTCAAGGTACAGCTTCGGCATGAACACGAGGCTGCGGAGAGTGCCAGCGAGGCTCAAAGTGTAAACGCCACCATTGACACCTTCAACGCCTGTGAAAGTGAGAGTCTGGCTCTTGTTGTCAAGAACAGCGGTGATTGCGCTTGCGCTCTCATTCTTGAAGCTGATGTTGGTTGACTCAACCTTCTTGTCACCCTCGTAGATGTCAAAGCAACCGGTCTCTGGGTTTGGAACGTAATAACGTACGGTGGCTGCGCTTCCGGCTTCGCCCTTGTCGCCCTTATCACCTTTATCACCCTTGTCACCTTTATCGCCTTGGGCTCCAGTGTCACCCTTATCACCCTTTTCGCCTTTGGTTCCGAGAGCGTAGTAGTTGGTCTTGACACCGTCCTTTACCCAGTAGCCATCCTCGCCGATGGTCCACACTGTGCCAGGAGTGCCGGGCTGGCCATCCTTGCCGTTCTTGATGTTGAATGTGTTGCCGTTGCTAAGCGTGACGGTCACACCATCGTCGGCCTTCTCAACGTTTGTGATGACGCTTCCTGATGCGATGAGCGCATTGATTTTGTCAATGGCATTCTTGTTTGCAGTGATCTGCTCCTGCAAGCCATTGATGTCATCATCGTAGTCCTTACAAGACGTCACCGTGCCTGTGGTACCGAGCACCAGCAGACCCATGAGCAACGTACTGAAATACTTTTTCTTCATACGATAAAAAGATTAATTAAACAATATATTATAACTCTGATTTTTCGGACTCGCCGTTTAAATCTCCCCCCGGGAGGTAAGAAAAAACAGATTACTTTTTGCATCTTGCTTCCGCAAGCCGTCTCTGGCAGGTTAGTCGTGCCTATCGTTTTTATCGTATTCCGTTTGACGTTGCTCTCAACAGTGTTTGAACAGGTTTCCCACTATCTTCTGGTTGGCTGCATCAATGCGTCCATTGTCTATTGAGTCAAGGTAGATTTGTGTTGTGCGTTCGGACGTATGCCCCATGGCATCGCTGATTATGGCTGTGGGGATGCCCGAAGCCTTGGCAATCGTCGCCCACGAGTGGCGCGCCACGTACATTGTCAGCGGCATGGGCAGCCTAAGTCGTTTGCCGAGTTTCTTCAGCCAGTAGTTTATCTTCAGTTGTTCCCTTTTGTATGTCGCCCAGTTTTCGCTTCCGTCGCCCTTTATTATCGGAAGCAGGAACTTGCTGTTTTCATTTTTGTGCTTGGCCACGATGCGTCTCATTTCATCAAGCCATGCCACCGAAATCACTTGTTCGGTCTTGTGGCGTTTGTAAACCAGGCGACCGTTGCCGATGCACGAGGGTGTCAAGTGGGCAATGTCAACCGTTGCCATGCCACGAGTTATGAACGAGAACACGAACATGTCGCGGGCGAAAGTTTCCTTGGCGTTTAGGGTCTCCATGTTTGCTATGCGTTGTATGTCAGTCTGTTTTAGGGCACGCTTCTTCGTCTTCTGCTTGCCCGTATAAACGCCGTCGAACACTCCGTCGGCGATTTCTTGCCCATTGCGCTGTGCCCTGTTGCATACGGCACGCAATATCCTGAAGTAAAACGATTGGGTGTTTTTCTTTACTTTTCGCCTGAAGAGGTATTCGTTGAAACTTGCCATGAGCTGTGCCGTAACCTCCTGCCATTGCAGCGTCACGTTGTCGTTTGCCTTTTCCTCTTTCAGAAAGTCGCGCCAGCGGTTCAGCGTCGTCTGGTAGGTTTCTGCGGTGCGAAGCCTGCCTGCCTCCCGCTTTCTGGCTATTAAGTCTTCCATGTATGATAGCATGTCGCCGCCGTCTTCTGCCGCCGCCTCGTTGCGACAGTCTTTCAGCGAAATGCGAATCTCTATGTCTCCACCAAGTTTCTCCATCAGGTCGGGCGAAACCACGACCTTTATCTTACTTTGTGCCATGATAAAATTTAATAATGTGTAGTATGTTTTTATTAAAACAAAAAAAGCAGTTTTTCCTTTGAACATTGCGTTATTTTCCATAACTTTGCGGAAAACAAAATATTATATGGCAAAGTATTTGGATCCCAAGGCCGACCTTACCTTCAAGAAGGTTTTCGCTGAGCACAAGGATCTCATGATAAGTTTCCTCAATGCCCTGTTGCCACTTGGCAAGGATCAGCAGATAGCGAGCATCGAGTATCTTCCTGCCGAGCTCGTGCCCGAGAACCCATTGCAGAAGGACACCATCGTTGACGTGCGTTGCGTTGACCAATTCGACCGCACGTTCATCGTGGAGATGCAAATGATATGGACCAAGGAGTTCATGCAGCGTGTGCTCCTTAACGCCTCAAAGGCATACGCTCGCCAGATTGACAAGGGTGGCAATTACACAGACCTGAAGCCTGTGTTCTCGCTCAATCTTGTCAACGATGTGTTCCGTCGTGACACGGACGACTACTATCACGACTATGGCATCATGGACTTCAAGTTTCCCGACCATGTCATCGAGGGCATGCACATGATATTCTTTGAGTTGCCCAAATTCACGCCACATTCTTTTAGTGAGAAGAAGATGCAGGCGTTATGGTTGCGTTACCTGACGGAGATAGACGAGAAAACCGAGGCTGCGCCACAGGAGTTGCTCGACAACCCAGAGACGAAGAAGGCTCTTGAGATTGTGCAAGAGTCGGCATATTCGAGGGCACAGATAGACGGCTACGACCATTTCTGGGACATGGTGAGCGTTGAGCGAACGCTGATGACAGCGGCAAAACGCAGGGGACTTGAAGAAGGCCGTGCAGAAGGCAGAATTGAAGGACGAGCAGAGGGGCTTGCGGAAGGACGTGCTGAAGGAAGAGCAGAAGGTCGTGCAGAAGGTCGTGCGGAAGGCCGTGCGGAAGGAAGAGCAGAAGGTCGTGCGGAAGGCCGTGCGGAAGGACGTGCGGAAGGCATAAAGCAGGCAAGTCTGGATAACGCCAGAACAATGAAGAGAGATGGCATGAGCATTGAGCTGATCTCAAGATATACGGGACTCACCCCCGAAGAGATTGACGGGCTTTAGGCACATGCCGAAAAGCTCCCATGAGGAATATTTCCCATTGTTATAAATCTTTACAAAACATTTGCGCACAGCGGTTCCAAGCCAGCCGCTTGTGGCAAATACGCAATTTTCAGAACGCAAATGTAACGTCAACATTCCCAAAAGGTTATGGTTGTGGGCGAGGCTTCAGCCCGTCGCTCTTTGCGATTTTCCCATCCAAACCCTTTGCCATTGTGCCGCCATCACGTTGTGCCGACGGCTGAAACGCCTCGCCGTTACGCCATCAAGGCAGTGCCGTTGCGCCGTGTTTGCCAAGTGGTTACGCCGTCAAGGCTTCGTCTGCAAGCCAAGGCAGCTCCCCGAAGTGGCACTTGTCCATTGTCAACGGCACCAACCATCGTTGTCGCTCTTCCCCCGGGAGATTTCGCCACCGCAAACCGGCATCGTTCCCGTGTTTTCGTTCCGAATGCCTTTTTAGGCAACACGTGCCTGCCCCCTAATAATACCAACACGTGCCTGCTTCCTGATAATATCAACGCATGTCCGCCCCTGACAATATCACCATGCACCCCTTAATAATATAATGTGTAATACAAGGCAACGGATGGCGTGCCGAAAGTCGTATGCGTCCTGTGCCATACTGCCGTCAGGCTTACGCGCAAAAGATTTCCGATTAACATCGCACAACAATTTTAAAGCCTCTTTCCGCCAAAACGGGCAGCACGAAAAACTTTTTAGTAAAAAATCATTTAAAATATTTGCTCATATCAACAATAACCACTAATTTTGCAAAAAGAAAGCGTAGAGACGAATGAAGCATAATCATTGGAATGGCATCTCAAAAGCAGTCTTTTTGGGTCGTGGAGTGGCAGATTGGTTAAAAATCAGCCTTTCGGCACAAAAAAGATTGATTTTATTTGCTTGTTTTAATAAATATGCCTATATTTGCCACGCAAATGAAATCTCCCGGGGGGAGATTTAAACGGCGAGTCCGAAAATCAGAGTTATAATATATTGTTTAATTAATCTTTTTATCGTATGAAGAAAAAGTATTTCAGTACGTTGCTCATGGGTCTGCTGGTGCTCGGTACCACAGGCACGGTGATGTCTTGTAAGGACTACGATGATGATATCAATGGCTTGCAGACGCAGGTTAACGATCTCAATACCGCATTGAAGTCCTGCCAGAGCGAGTGCCAGACAAACCTCGCTTCGCTGAAGTCTCAGATTGAGGCTCAGAACGCAACGATTAACCAGCTGAAGGCTGAGAAGGCTAACGAGTCTGATCTCGCAGCTGCCGTTGCAAGGGTGGCAAGCCTTGAGGCTAAGGCCAGCACTTTGGAGGCTGCAATCAAGAATATCAACTCGGTTCTTGACGGCAAGGTTGACAAGGCTGACTATGACAAGACTGTTTCTGACATCTACGCTAAGTTGCAGTCTGTTGAGACTGGCCTTGGCGCTGAATTGGAAAAGGTTGAAAAGAATCTTAACTCTTTGGAGCAGGTTGTAGCTAACGTTCAGGCTGACCTTGAGCAGCAGAAGAAGGCTCTCGACGCTTACAAGGCTGAGATGGAGAAGCAGCTTGGCACAATTTCTGCTGATCTCGCTCAGAAGATTGCTGACGCAAAGGCTGACCTTGAGAAGCAGATTGCAAAGTGCGCAACTGTAGAGAGTGTTGAGGCTTTGAAGGCTATCGTTGATGGCAACGTTGCCAAGATTGAGGCTTTGCAGACTGAGATCAACGTTCTTAACGTGTTGGTTAACAGTGCTCTCCGTAGCCTTGTGTTCGTTCCGGATGCTTACTACTATGGCATCGAGGCTACTTCAATCAAGGCTCTCGACTACTTCAAGTTCAATGTTCCTGCAACTGCTTGGGATAAGACTGAAGCTAAGGGTTATGGTGATCACACTCGCTATGACAGCGTAGCCGCTTCACGTGTGCTTACTTTCGTTGCAAAGTACCACATGAACCCGTCTTCTGCCAATGCTGAGAACTTCGGTAAGATGACAGTTCTGACAGACGACAAGGATTACATTGTTGATACTCGTGCAGCTGCATCTGGTCCTTTCACGGTTGCTGGTTACACGGCTGAGAATGGCGTGCTTTCAGCAAACATCAAGGTTAATGATCCTTCAAAGATCAAGACCGTTGGTGAGAATAGTGCTGTTACCGTGTTCGCTCTTCAGGTTAACACCAACAAGGAGGGTAAGGACACAACCATCACTTCTGACTATGCAACTGTTTACAAGAAGACCATTAAGGATCTTAAGCTTTATCACACCGCTGGTGATGGCGTTCCTTTCACAGAAGTGAAGAACATGCACGATCCTTCACCAGCTCTTACAGGTGCTGACGCTGACCACATTCACGGAAATGTGCTGATGCAGACTGTGAATGAGGCTAAGACAAACGCTTCTCAGGATACAGTCGTTTACGATGGCGAACTTGACCTGAACAAGTTGGTTGAGGTTCACTATACTGACGTGGAGGGCAACACAAGCTTGATGACTGCTGCCGAGTTAGAGGCTAACGGCTTGTCTTATAAGTTTGAGCTTACCGGTCTTTACTTAGGTCAGAACAAGACTTCTGAGTCTGCACACGCAGCTATCAAGGACGCAACTCTTCGTCCTCAGATGCCTAACAAGGATGGTCAGCAGCAGGCTTACGGTGCTGAGCAGGCTCGTCAGGAGATTGGCCGTACTCCGCTGGTACGTGTTGAGCTTGTTGACGCAGAAGGTGCTGTTGTCGATTACGGTTACATCCGTGTCATCATTGTTGACAAGGCTCCTGAGGTTAAGGAGGATCTGAGCGTTTCTTACACAGGTGAGGGTTGGACTTACAATGGTGAGTGCGAACCTAAGGGATGGACCATCAAGACAACGTGGAACCAGACTGTCTATGATCTTTACACATTGCTTAACTTGACACGTGAGGAGTTCACTGGTAACTATGAAGCTGAAACTGAGCAGGCTGCTCTTGTACAGTATGTCAAGGACGGTAAGAAGTTTGTGAGAGCTGAGGTTCTTGGAGCTATCGAGGAGCACGGTGATTTAAGTGGTGAGTCTGCTGCCAAGACACAGGTTCTCTTGTGGACTATCTCTGGTGCTGAAATGGAGAAACTCTTCGTTACTGAAAAGGCTACTACTGCAAGCCGCGCTATTAGGTACATTTCTAAGGATAAGACCGTTGGTCCTGATGTTTACGTTGTCTTCAACGTTGGCACACCTATCACCATTACACTTCCTAAGGCTGTAGCAAACCTTGACGCTAACAAGATTGAGAAGCTCTGGTATGCTGCCAATACTTCTGAGGTTGGCAAGGATGAGGTTCACACCAACACCCTTACTCCAGAGGATAACGCAGGCATAGGTAAGACCGCAGAGGCTCTTGACAACACATTCTCTGATCTCTTTACCGGTAACTTGAAGGCTGTTTCAAATTACATCAAGGAGGTTAACAATGTGCTCGAAGGCAATACTGACTACGCTAAGTCTGACATGAAGCTCGACTTCCAGTTCGCTCGTGCAAACGAGGGTCGTAGGGCTACGGGTATCTTGAACGGCGATACTGTCAATTATGTCCTCACTGTTATTAATGGCAAGGAACTTGGTGCTTTCCGTTATGGTCAAAGGAAGGATAATGCTGAGGTGATTGCCATGATTACAGGTGATGATGCTACAACTCAGAAGGTTGAGTATGTTCACAATGACAACAACAATGGCATCTCTGAGGCTCTGCTTAACTACAAGGCTCACAACAAGCTTGCTGATGATGTACTCAATGTTACAATCGGCATGTTTGCACAGAACAAGTGTGGCAAAAACGTTCCTTTGACTGAGAACGAGTTCGACGTTCGCTTCTTGCGTCCGCTGAATGTGTTCAATAGCAATAAGGAAATCGAGGATGCTGCAAATAAACTTCAGAAGATCGATGTTAAGGATCTCGTTTTGTTCACCGACTGGCGCGACTTGTGGGATGGCAAGCAAGAGGCTGGTAAGGCTTCAGTTGCTTCTGCTTACACTTACTACTATGGCATTAAGGCTATAACAATTCCTGGTGTTGCTGATGGTCAGAACCTTGCAGTTAATGATCGTGTCAAGACCAACCTCAATGGCACAGAGCAGTCTTTGAGCGCTGTATCAGACCAAGTTGAGTTCACTTACAACAATGGCGTGATCACTTACAAGAACTTGAGTTCTAACGTTCGCGAGTTCTATGTGAAGGTTCCTGTTCAGGTTGAGTACATCTGGGGTACTGTTTCACAGGATGTGACTATCACAGTGAAGAAGTCACTGAACAATGCTAAGAAGAACTAATACTTACGAAAGTCTTAGTTGACAGATAAGTTTAGGGGAGGCGTGACTTCATGCCTCCCCTATTTTTAACTTTCAGGATTATGAGAAACATAAAATCACTTTTGTTTGCACTTGTTGCATTCACTCTTATTGTGGCATGTGGCAACAAGAAGAGCCGCCCTGCTACGGCAGAGGATTTCATACGTCCGGCATCAATGGATTACTCGAAGCAGGACACCGCCGACATCAATTATCTTGTCAATACATACGTTGGCTATTTTGACAAGGGCAATCTCGACGGTTGCGCCGACATGCTTTACACTTTCCATCAGGGCAACGTTGTGCCTTATACCAAGGAAAAGAAGGACAGCTTCAAGAACGCCTTCGCCCATTTCAACATTTATGGCAGCAAGGTTAAGAGCGTCATCCTTCGCAGCGACCGTAACAACCAGGTGGACATTGCCGTGCAGATCATTCGTGATGGCGACCTTGACAAGGGAGTTGGCGTGACAACGCTTTCGTTGAACCCCGTTGTGGTTGAGGGCAAGTGGTATCTCACGTTGCTTGACAAGAACGCTGAGGGTGTTGAGGATGTTTATAAGGCAGAAGTTGAAAATGCGCGTAGGCAGTAAACTTTTCGTGTTGTTGGCGTTTGGCTTGACGCTCGTTTCCTCGTGTGGCAGCAATCGTCCCGAGCGTGGCATCAAGCTTGACACCCAAAGCATAAACCTCGGCGTTGTTTATCTTGACAGTGCCGTGCGGAATGTTGATGTTGGGTTCACTAACATTGGCAAGCAAGACCTGGTGATAAAAAAGATAATGACCGATTGCGATTGCACCAGCGGCACCTTTTCTCCCGAGCCGGTGGCTTCCGGCGACAAGGGTGTGTTGCGGATTAAGGTGGATTTGAGCCGCTTTTTCCCGCAGCAAATAGAGAAAAATGTCGCGGTTTATTCCAATGCCACGGAACAGCCGGTCATGATATCCGTTAAGGGAGACGTGCGATATAAAAAGTAAGCTTATGACCAGAAGATTTCTTTTTTTCTTTATGCTGTCCCTTGCTTCGCTCCTCTTTCCCACGAGCATGTTTGCCGGCGAGGAAGGCAATGGATTTTACGTAAAGCTGAAGGACGGAGCGGAAACTTTTTTTGAGTTTGCCCAAAAGCCAGTCGTGACGTTCAGTTCGGGCACTCTCTTCGTGAAGACTTCAGCCGATGGCACGGAAGGGGCAGGGGATTGTTCTTTTGTTTTGGATAACGTCTTGAGTATTAAGTTGGTAAGTCAAACTTCGACCAATATTGGCGCAAGTGCCGTCAGCCCAAAGTTTTATTTTGACGGTCAAATAGTTACCGTGATGGGTGCTGACGTGCGTGAAGCTTCGGTTTATTCCCTGAATGGAGTGCGCCAGCCTGTTTCGTTGTCATCAACGCCCGGTGGCGTGTCCTTTTCTGTAGCGGGACTGCCTTCCGGAATTTATATTGTCAAGGCAGCTGCCCGGACTTTTAAAATTATCAAACGATGAAGAAAATACTTTTATCACTCATTTTCATTCTTTCCGCCCTTGTTTCCACGCAGGCACAGCAAAAGGTCATTCTCCACATGAATGACGGCTCACGGTTGGTGCGCAGCGTGGAGGATGTTGACAGCATAACGTTTGGTGATATTCAGATTTCAGTTTCCAAGCCTGAGGTCATAGAGAAAACCAACGTCACAGCAAGCTTGTCGGTTGCAATAGACCATTGGGATGGCGTGTCTGAGGTCGGCGTGCTGTATGCCACGGACAAGAATAAGCTAAATGAGTCATCAGCAAAAGCCAAGAAGGCTGACAATGTTCCGGCTAATGGGGTCGCTACTGTTGACATTGACGGCCTGACAATGGAAACGACTTATTACGTCCTTGCTTACTGCGTTGCCTATGGCGACCGTTTTAACGCAGTTGACACCTTGGAGTTTACCACCAATGGCAAATATCCTGTACCGGAAATGGTTGACCTGGGGCTTAGCGTGAAGTGGGCTTCATGGAATGTTGGCGCACAGCGTGCCGCCGACTATGGCAGCTATCTTGGCTGGGGCGACCCGACAGGCAAGAATAATTCATACAACAATTCTGATTATCCCACCTTGGCAAGCGGCAACAGCATAGCCGGCAATGCGGAATATGACATTGCTACGGCAATGTGGGGCGATGACTGGAAAATCCCGACCAAGGCACAGTGGGAGGAGCTTGTGAATGGGTGTACTATAAAATGGGCTACCAAGAATGATATTACAGGTTGGGAGATAACATCGAAGACGAATGGAAACTCCATATTCCTTCCCAACGCCGGGTATTATACCCCGATGGAGGACAAGATTGTGCTTGATAAAAATAAGTCGTCTGAAACTTTTTATTGGACTTGTGAGCAGTTTGACCAAAGCAACGCTGTTGAGGTGAACGTGCGCATTGGCAAAGTTTACCCTGCTAATTGCGAGAAGATGATTCACCTGCCCATTCGTGCCGTGTATGGAAAGGATGCCGCTGAGACCAATCCTGACGGAATGGATACCGAAGGCGAGAAAGTGCCGCTCAATGAGAGCGTTGCCGGAAATGCCGTGGATTTGGGACTTTCGTGTCTTTGGGCAAACTTTAATGTCGGCGCAACGGACTCCACGGAATGTGGCGATTATTATGCCTGGGCTGAAATAGAAGGCAAGAGCAATTATACTTCTGGAAATTATACCCATTATGGAGATTCGTTCGACGACATCAAGCGTTCTGCGAATGACGTGGCTCGAATGAAGTGGGGAGGCAAGTGGCGCATGCCGACCGTGCAGGAAATACAGGATCTTTTCGATAACTGCGAGTGGCAGTGGACCGGCTTGGGTTATAAGGTCAAAAGCAAGATTAATGGCAACAGCATTTTCCTGCCGGCAAACGGATACATGAATGGCAATACGCTGTCAAACAGTGGTTCTTCGGGTTGTTATTGGTCTTCGGAGAATGACAACAGGGAAAGCGCAGAAAACAAGAAAGCTTATTCCTTGCGGTTTAGCAATGGCGAACAACCGCATTATGCGCCTATGCCAAAGGAAATAGGCTACGCTATTCGTCCTGTTATGAACAAGTAAGGACAAGTTTAAAAAAAATAATGCCCACTCGCAATGACGCTTGTGAGTGTTGGAAGACTGTAAGAATGGTATGCGACGCAATGGTTGTCATGCCATTCTTTTTTTTGATGCCAGCGAGTTTGCTTTGGGGGGATGGCAACGTGCGTTTGCGGCTTGCCAAAAATGGAGTAATGTTTGGCAAAAAAGAAGTGAACGGAATGGTTTGCCGCATTTTTTTGTTTACTTTGCATTCGGAAAAAGACAATGTGTTTTTTACAGGCAAGAAAAGTGCGTAAAAGGAAATGCGGAAAAACACCATACTTACCATAACGGGCAGCGACCCGACCGGCGGCAGCGGAATGCAGGCTGACATACGGGCGATTACGTCGCTGGGATGCACGGCGGTTTCGGCAATAACGTCGGTGACGGTGCAAAACACGCTTGGCATACAGCAGTTTTACGACTTGCCCGCCCAGGTTGTCGGTGGGCAGATTGAAGCCATCGTGAACGACGTGCAGCCGCAGGCGGTAAAGATTGGCATGGTGCGCCTTGCCGAGACTCTCGACGTGATAGTGGAGGCGTTGAGGCGTTATGTCCCGCAGTTTGTGATATACGACCCGGTGCTGCTGTCAAGTCGTGGCGACAGGCTCATGGGCGACGACATGCTCAGGCAGGTGCGCTCGCGGCTGTTCCCACTATGCACAGCCATCGTTGTCAGCCGGGGCGAGGCACGGCAGGTGCTTGGCGACGAGATTTTGCCCAATGTGTTTTTCATCGACGACGGTGCGTGTCACGGTTTTGCCAACGGTTTCTCATCTTCCCTTGCGGCTTATCTTTGCTTGGGTCTGCCCATGGAGGAAGCCGTGGAGAAGGCGCGCCGCTACTGTCTCCATGAGATTGGGTCGGCGCAGGGGTTGCAGGGCAGGGGCAGCCAGCTTTACAACGACTTCGTGCGCCTTGTGCAGCAACATTATGGCGGCAACAATGACGTTGCCCATTATGCCAAGCAACTCAACGTGGGCAGCGCTTATCTTGGGCAGGTGTGCCGCCGTGTGGCAGGGCGCAGCCCCAAGGGAATAATAGACGACTGCCTGTTGGCTGAGGCTAAGCGGATGTTAACCGACACGCGTATGCCCATACAGGCCATAGCCTCAGACCTTGGCTTTTCCTCGCAGGCCCATCTGTCGCGTTTCTTCAAGAAAATGGAGGGCAAGGCACCGAGTGAGTTCAGGGCGAAGGGAAGTTGATTTCAAGATTTCCAAAAAATAAAACAAGGAATATGGAAAACAGACAACAGCTTAACCGCAACCTGGCGCAGATGCTCAAGGGCGGAGTGATAATGGACGTAACCACGCCCGAGCAGGCACGGATTGCCGAGGAGGCGGGGGCTTGTGCCGTAATGGCACTGGAGCGCATACCGGCTGACATACGCGCCGCTGGAGGCGTGGCACGCATGAGTGATCCTAAGATGATAAAGGGCATACAGCAGGCGGTTTCCATTCCGGTCATGGCAAAGTGCCGCATAGGCCATATAGCTGAGGCACGGATACTGCAGGCCATACAGATTGATTACATTGACGAGAGCGAGGTGCTGAGCCCTGCCGACAACGTTTACCATATTGACAAGACAAAGTTTGACGTGCCGTTCGTGTGTGGCGCGAGAAACCTTGGCGAGGCGTTGAGGCGCATAGCCGAGGGGGCGACGATGATTCGCACCAAGGGTGAGCCGGGCACGGGCGACGTGGTGCAAGCCGTGACGCACATGAGGCTGATGCAGAGCGAGATGCGCCGCCTTGTGGGCATGGCTGAGGATGAGCTTTTCGAAGCCGCAAAGCAGCTTCAGGCTCCCTACGACCTCGTGCGCTATGTCCACGACCACGGCAAGCTGCCTGTGGTAAACTTTGCCGCCGGTGGCGTGGCAACCCCTGCCGATGCCGCGCTGATGATGGAGCTTGGCGCCGAGGGCGTGTTCGTGGGGTCGGGCATCTTCAAGAGCGGAAACCCCGCCAAGCGTGCCGCCGCCATCGTCAAGGCGGTCACCAACTATGACAACCCTGACATCATAGCCGAACTCTCCGAAGACCTTGGCCCTGCCATGGTGGGCATAAACGAGGAGGAGATAAAGGTGCTGATGGCTGAGAGGGGAAAATGACCAACGCGTAAATGACATTCCGGAAAATGAGAATAGCCGTTATGGCACTTCAGGGTGCTTTTGTTGAGCATGAGCGTATGCTTGCCCGCCTTGGCGTGGAGAGTTTTGAGGTGCGTGGGCGTGCCGACTGGCAGCAACCCAAGGACGGGCTGATATTGCCGGGTGGCGAATCGACGACGCAGCGCAAGCTGCTGGGCGAGCTTGGCTTGCTTGAGCCTGTGCGGCGTGACATAGCCGATGGCTTGCCCGTGTTTGGCACGTGCGCCGGACTTATATTGCTGGCGCGTGAACTGGTGTCGGACACGTTGGGTGGGGCTGATGGCGGACGGCCGTTGCAAGGCATCGCCACGATGGACATCAGCGCCAGGCGCAATGCCTATGGCAGGCAGCTGGGCAGTTTTGCCACAGAGGCTGACATGGTGGGCGTGGGTCGCGTGCCGATGACGTTCATCCGCGCCCCTTACATAGAGGCGGTGCATGGCGATGCCGTGCCGTTGGCAAACGTTGACGGGCACATCGTGGCGGCGAGGCAGCGCAACCAGCTTGTCACGGCTTTCCATCCCGAACTGAACGACGACCTGCGTGTCCACGGCTTCTTCATGGACATGGTGCGCCGGGCGGCAGAGGGGGTGAAATAAGTTGGTGATTTCCTTTGCCGTCTCGTTTATTAGTCCTAACTTTGCACCCTGTTAATCGGAGGGCAACCATAAGGAATGGTGCCGGATAAGATTCGGCGCACGGCGCATGTCTTATCCGGCACTGTTTTTTGTTTTGCTTCTCCCAATAATGATCAATGACATGAAGAAGGATAACAGGGATGCCTTGGATTATGGGGAGATGCGCGTGCCGCGCCTTTTCCGCAAGCTTTTCTTTCCCACGTTGCTGGGACTTGTGTCGTCGGTTTTGCTCAACATTGCCGACGGGGTTTTTGTTGGTCGTGGCGTTGGCAGCGACGCGCTGGCGGCAATCAATATCATATCGCCCGTGTTCCTTATCTCTACGGGCATATCGCTGATGTTCGGCAGTGGCGTGAGTGTGGTGGCTGCCGTGCACATGGGCAAGGGCAACTACAAGGCTGCCAACATCAACATTACCCAGGCTTTCACCCTGGGGCTGCTGCTCATGGCTGTCGTGCTGGCGTTGATGAACGCCTTCCCACGGCAGACGGCCGACCTCTTTGGCTGCAGCGACCTGCTTTACCCGATGGTGCACCGCTACCTCGTGGGCGTAACCCCGGCGTTGCTGTTCATGGTTGTCAACATGGTGGGCTTGTTTGCCATACGCCTTGACGGCTCGCCAAACTATGCCATGGCTGTTAACACCGTTGGCGCCGTGGCAAACATCGTGCTCGACTGGGTGTTCGTGTTCCCGTTGGGGTGGGGCATATTCGGCGCTGCCGTGGCGACCTCTATCGCCGCCGGCGTTGGCACGCTGATGGTGGCGTATTATTTTCTGCGGCTTAACGGCATGCTGCGGCTTTACCGCCCGAAATTCTCAGTCACGGCGTTGCGCCTCACCGCGCGCAACTGCGGTTACATGCTCCGTCTCGGCTTGCCGACGTTCATAGCCGAGACGGCGATAAGCTGCATGATAATAGCAGGCAACTACATGTTCATGCACTACCTGCACGAGGACGGCGTGGCGGCGTTCTCGGTGGCTTGCTATCTCTTCCCGATGATATTCATGTTTGGCAACGCCATAGCCCAGTCATCGCTGCCCATCGTGAGCTACAATTACGGCTTGGGCAATGCCGGTCGCATACGCGAGACGTTGCGGCTGTCGGCAGGCTTGGCCTGTGGCTTGGGCCTGTTGCTGTTGGTGGTGTCATGCTTCATGGCTCCGTACATAATGAACCTTTTCATCGACTCGGCTTCGCCTGCCAACGCCATCGGCAGGGGTGGGCTGTGGCTCTTCTTCCTCACCTGCCTGCCGTTTACCATCAACGTTGTGCTGATAGGGTTCTTGCAAAGCCTGGAGCAATATCGCTCAGCCACTGTTTTCATGCTTATGCGCGGCTTCTTCGTCATCGTGCCGTGTTTCATTCTCTTGCCCATGGCTGTCGGCGTGGAAGGACTTTGGCTTGCCGAACCCTTGTCGGAGACCATAACGCTTGTGGCTTTGCTGGCCTATATGGCGTTTAGGGGCAACAAGGTTCTTGGGGCTGCGTGATTGCGGCGTAACGACGTTGCGGTTGCGCCGCGAACGCAACGCCATTGCGCCGTAAACGCGATGCCATTGCGGCGTAAAGGGAACGCCATTGCGCCGCAATGGTGAGAGTCTTGTTGCCTTGGAGGTAAAACAGTGCGTCCCGGAACCATGGTGTGAATGGTTCCGGGACGCTTCGTTTCTCAGTGTTTCTTGTGTTTGTGATGCCTTACCAGACCTGCGCGCGCTTTTTCTTTGGCACGAACATCTTGCTGTTCTTCTTCACCTTGAATGCGTCGTACCAAGCGTCGATCATCGGTAGGGCGGCGTTGACGCGTGCGTAGTTGGGCGAGTGTACGTCAACGGTGAGCAGGTATTTCACGTACTCTGGCGTGCTGTTAGATGCCCATACGCGTGCCCACGAGAGGAAGAAACGTTGCTCGGGCGTGAAGCCGTCCTTCACGGGCAACGGATTTTCCTTAAGTGAGTTTTGCAATGCGCGGAAGGCGATGTTGATGCCGCCGTTGTCGCCAATGTTCTCGCCGAGGGTTTGCTTGCCGTTTACTTTCACGCCTGGCATTACCTCAAACTTTGAGAACCATTCTTCGAGAATCTTGGTGCGCTCGTCGAAACGCTGCTTGTCCTCGGCCGTCCACCAGTTGCGCTGGTTGCCGTCCTTGTCAAACTGCGAGCCTTGGTCGTCGAAGCCGTGGCTCATCTCGTGGCCTATCACGCCACCAATGGCACCATAGTTGGCGGCATCGTCGGCGTTCGGGTCGAAGAACGGTGGCTGAAGTATGGCTGCCGGGAAGCAAATCTCGTTGGTCGTCGGGTTGTAGTAGGCGTTGATGGTTTGCGGTGTCATGCCCCAACGGGTCTTGTCCACCTTCTTGTTTACGTTTCGTGCGATGTAATCGTCGGTTGACCAGCGCGCTATGCGACTCAGGTTCTCATACAGCGACAGGCTGTCGTTGACCTGCAGCCCGCTGTAGTCTTTCCACTTGTCGGGGTATCCAATCTTTATTATGAAGTTGGCAAGCTTGTCCTTTGCCTGCGCCTTGGTCTCGGTGCTCATCCATGTCGCCTCGTCAATGCGCTGGCCGAGGGCCGTCTGCAGGTTGTGCACGAGGTCAAGCATACGCTTCTTGCTCGACTCGGGGAAGTATTTCTCCACGTAAAGCTTGCCTATCGCCTCGCCGAGCGTACCGCTTACCAGGTTCACCGCACGTTTCCAGCGTGGACGATCCTGCTTGACACCCGTGAGCACGCTGCTGAACTCGAACGAAACCTTGCGGAAGTCGTCGCTCAGCTGGCTCGTGGCACCGGATATTACCTTTATCTCGGCGTATGTCTTCAGGTCGTCGAGCGTGGTGTTGGCGAGGATTTTCTCCACGGCGTGGATGGGCTCGGGCTGCCCCACGTCAACATACTGGAATGCGGGGAAGCCGCTTGCCAGGAACACGTTGCCCCAGTCGATGCCCGGGAACTCGGTGACCAGCTGGTTGTATGTCATCTTGTGGTAGTTGCCCTCTATGTCGCGCAGCTTCACGCGGTCGTAGCTGGCCTTTGCTATTTCCGTCTCGATGGCTATTACGGCCTGCATCTTCTTCTCTGCCGTGGCATCGTCTGAGCCTGTCATCATGAAGAGCTTTTTCAGGTATTGCCTGTAAGCTTCAAGCACCTTCTTGTTCTGTGCGTCGTCGGAGAGGTAATAGTCGCGCGTGCCGAGTCCCAGTCCGCCCTGGCCAACGCTCACGATGTTCCAAGCGGCGTTCTTCTGGTCGGCTCCAACGCCAATGCCATACATCATCGTTGACTCGCCATTGCGGTCAATTTGCGCCGTGACGAGCTGGTACTCGCGCTTGTCCTTTATGGCGGCAATCTTCGCGAGCGTGGGCTTTATCGGGTTCCAACCCTCGCGGTTGAGGCGTGCCGAGTCCATCATGAGGTTGTAAAGCGACCCGATCTTCTGCTCCAGCGTGCCTTGTGTTTGAGGCTTCGAGGCATACTGGGTTATGATGTCCTGTATGCGTTTCTGGTTCAGCTCGTACAGGTCGGTGAAGGCACCGTTGTCGGTGTGCTCTGCGTCGAGTGGGTGGCTCTTCAGCCAGCCGCCTGCGGCATAATGGTAAAAGTCGTCACCCGGTTTGACCGATGTGTCAAGGTTCTTCAGGTCGATTCCTGAAGACAGTGAGGTTTGCGCAAATGCGCCCGTAGCGCACATTGCGAGACCAAGAAGAAAAGTTTTTCTCAACATTTATTATTTTATTGTTTATCAGTTTCTATGCAGTATTTGGAATAGAACTCTTGTGGAGTCATAATTTCTATTCCATATTCATTTTCAACAGGGAAGTCCGCCGTTTTAATACTCGTCGAGAAGTTGCCTGTCCGTCATTCCGCTATTGTTATTCAGAATACCCTTAAGTTCAGAGAAATGTTTAATGCTATTAGTGTGTGTATCTTGTCTGTGGGCAATATGATTTACTGTAAATTGAGCGTAGAGAGTAACTTGCTGCTTTGGTTGCTTCATGTTGATTTTACCATTAGGAATTTCAACGTTTATATTTAATGTTGTTGCAGCCATATTTAACTTTCCTATTAATAGTATGTTGCAAAGTTAAGCAAAATGTATGTAACTCAGAAGTGTATAAGGAAAAACTTTATAATGATGTTGAAAAAAAAACATTGAAAAAGTTGCCGCATTCAACCCTTTTCCTGTACGTGGAAAAGATATTAAGGCTATGTGCGGCGTATGGATTGGCGAGGGCTACTTTTGGCAACGTTTCTTCCCGTTGACTATGACAATGCCGCGATATGAAGACGAGACTTTCTGACCTTGAATATTGTAAACGGCATTGGTATCGGAGATTCTCCTGACAGCAATGTCGTCTATGCCTGAAGTCTCGGCATAATTGTATTTCTTATCTAAAAAGTCAAGCCTTTTTGCTATCCAACTCTTTATATAGTTCAACTCTTTCTCAAAATCAAGGGCATTGCCCCCAAGGTCAGTGTCGCCACTCCACTTTGCTGCCTCCCGATGGGTTGCGCCATTGTTTCTAAGCAATTCATGCGCATTGACGAACCTTTGGGAAAGGCTATCGCAGCAGAAATAGTTTCTGCGCAATGCGGCGTACCTGCTTTCTACCATGTTGGAATAGTCGTTACCCATGGCATTCCGAAGTCGTTTGTCTATGTTGGTAACGGGCGAAAGGTCTATCGTGGGAACAACAGAAAGAGAGTCCTTTGGGTCATTGCTAACGACATAGAACTGCCCGAACGTGGCATCCATGTCCCAAGGCGTGGGCACAAGCTTGCCATATTTTTTCTTCGAGCTGTTGTAAATGCTCCAATACATGTTCTTGCCACGGTTGTCCATGCCATTTATCAGTTGCACAAAAAGCACGTAGTCAATATAGACCGGGATATCAAGCTTGTTCTCTATTTCTTCCCTAACATCAGCGTCTGAAGCAAACACTATGAAGTTTATGAATTCTCCAAGCGGCTTGTAGTCGGTGGTGTCAGCATCGTCGCCAGGTTCGGGATATTTGACTTCCCAGCCACCCCATGTGGCTTCATGGTTGTCGTAGGGTGAGCTTATCGTGTCGTAAAATGTTGTGCCGACCCAGCTGCTCGTTTTATACAACAGGCCATTTACACAGTCCTTGTACTTTTTCAACTTCAGCTGCTTACGGTCAACAGGCTCCATAAGTGAGTAAACTCCACGATACTCATTGTTTACAAACAGCTCAATGACCTTTGCGTGGCAGCCGTTTGTCATCTTGTCCTCCTCGTCAAAATAATATGGCTTTGTGGAAAAGTCAAGCCAAAGGTTGTGGGAGATGTTGTTGCGCAGCCTAAACATGTCCACCTGCCCGGCATCAAGAATCCAACTATTGTCCTCGCGCATTCCCAAGAGCGAGCGGTCGAGGTTGTTCCAGTTGTCGTCAGCCAGCTTGAACTTGTAATTGCGTTTATGCCTGCCCTCTGTGTTTGTACCCCCCCCCACGGTGTTTTATCTTGCAGTTTCCTGTCATCAGAGTGTCGGCAGAGTCGAAAGCAAGCGATGCCTTTTCATAATCGTTTGTAAATGCGTTTTCCTTGACAATATGCAGGACTGGCAGACTTGTGAACCTAACGAAACGCACAATTGACGAGTCTTTTTCAGTTGCCGACAAGACAAACGTCCTGTCCTCAGAGACGTTGCCAAAACAGAATGCAATCTTTCCTGTTATGGCATTGCCGTCAATCTTTATGTCTGTCCATTTGTTGCCCGCAACTGTATCTACTGTGGCGGTAAGGTCGCTTAACGAAGCCTGACTTGCGACAAACAGCATCGATTTCGTTGCCATATCATAAAATGGTTGGTGTCCGCCTATCGTGATTTGTGCGGACGCACTAACTGTGCACAGCATAAGACTGGCAATGGTAGTTTTTCTGTTCATTTCTTAAAATATTATCTTATAGGATGTTGATTATTTTCACATTTCACATGCCGAACTCATTGGCTTTTTTCCTCAGCCATACGGCGAAGAAGCGGTCATAGACAATATAGGTATCATTGTCTTTGTAGATGAATTCCCTTTCCATGAGCGACTTCAACGCAAGGCTAACGCTGCTGGTCGCAGGCAGATGATAGTGAGAGACAAACTCTTGGGCAAGAACCGACGGTACCCTGCGCTCTTGGGCTATGGCAGCGAGCAACATTGCCTGGTTGGCGGTAAGAGAGCCATAATAGTTGGAGAAAATGCTGTCCTGCTCGTCGACAAGGTCGCTTATTACATTGTCTATTACGGTGTCCGACACCTCTCCGCCATTCTCATACAGGCGGTTCAGTACATTCTGTATATACCACGTTTGCCCGTCAAGAACCGTGTAAAGGTACGTAAAGGCATCATTAGGGACGCTCATGCCTTTCCATGACAAGAGCTTGTTGGTAAAGGAGAAATAGGTTCCCTTGTCAATAAGCGGCAGATTCATTATCTGTGCGCTCTGGTAGAAAGGCCGCTTGGCAGACATGAACATGTTCGTCATTATGTGCTGTTTGCTGCCTGCGAATATGAAATATACGTTTGGCAGGAATTGTATGTACGAGCGCAAAAGAGCCTCGGTACCGGTCTCCGGGTAGCTGGCTATCTGCTGGAACTCGTCAATGGCTATGTAAACACGCTTGCCGGAGAGTCGCAGGTAGTCGAAAATGCGTTTGAGCGAAGCCTCTTTCTGGTCGGGTGAGAAAGTCAAGGAGAAAGAAGGGGTACCGCTAATATCGTCGAAGCTCATCAGCGGCTTAAAGCTTGAGAAAAAAGCAGAGGCTTTTCTCAGGGCAGACTGTGTGGGATTGTCGAGTTTGCCAATCACGGTCTTGGCAAAATAGTTTATAAACTGTGTCAACGAGCGGGTGGAGTTTACATCCATGTAGAAACATTTCGCCTTTGGCTCATGCACTGCCATCTGCGCAAAGACATGATGTATGAGTCCCGTCTTGCCTATGCGGCGCGGCGACACCAAAACCACATTGCGCTCGTTGTGCAGCGCACTCAATAATTTCTTGGTTTCTTTCTCGCGGTCGCAGAAATATTCCGCACCTTTATATCCATATATGACGAAAGGATTGTTTAGCCGTTCCATATTTTATGTTACATGTTTTATGT
>CAYLUI010000036.1:0-26672 GCA_964386825.1 uncultured Prevotella sp.
CTGAGCGAAGCTATTGCTCCGACCATATACAATGGTAGCAGTTATGCCATGCACAACGTGATTGGTTCTGAGAGTATTATTCGCGGATACAAAGCCAAGAACATTAAGGAATTCTATGAAGAGTGGTATCGTCCAGAATTGCAATGTGTTGCTATCATAGGCGACATAGACCCACAGGTTTGTGAGCAAGAGGTCAAGAAGGTTTTTGGAAGTTTGAAGGTTTCCAAGAAGTCTGTTGTACGTACACCAATTCTTATACCTGATAACAGCAGTCCTATTTATGCTCATTATACAGCCCCGGATAACGGCACTGCTTCTTTTGGTCTATACCAACGTTGCTTTGTAGGAACCAATCCTCAAAAACGTGATGTGGCAGGAGAATTGGTTAAGGCACGGTTGTTCCAAAGGTTAGCCTCACAACAGCTTGCCTTGCTGAGAAATGATGGGGTCGAAGAATTCATAGCCGCTTCAATAACATATTCGCCTTTAGTCCGTCTTTATAATCAAGTCGCTTGGGACGTTGTGCCATATGCAGGAAAGGAAAAGGATGCTTTGAGGCAGATTCTTGCAGTTCGTGAACGAATACGCCGAGCAGGCTTTACGGAAAGCGAATTTGAACGCATAAAGGAAGACATGTATAATGAGATGAAGTCTGTCGCTTCGCAAGACAATCTTGGAACACCTGACAACTGGATGGAAGTCTTCAAGCAGAATTATCTGTATGGTATGCCGATAGAGACTTTCGGAAAACAGATAAGGGAACAGATGGAGGCTCTTGTTGATATGGAGGTTGATGATCTCAATGTGTGGGTAAAGTCATGGATGAACGACAAGAACTTGAGTTTTATTACATATTCTCCAAGTCAAGACATGGAAACCATTGGGTTTGACGAGTTTAGTAAGATGCTTGACGATGTTGGCCAAAAACCTGTGTTGGCCTTTGAAAAGCCAAAGTCAATAAACACTCTTATTGACTTTGACATTGCTTCTGGGAAAGTTGTAAAAACAGAGAAACTTGAAGACTTGAATGTGACACGCTGGACTTTAAGCAATGGAGCCCAAGTTCTCTATAAATATCTGCCAAGCACAGATAGCCGCTTTTACTTTGTAGGTTCTGCTGTCGGGGGAACTTCTTCAGTTAATCCTATTGACATTCCTTCGGAAAAGGCAATGCAAGGCCTTGTGATGAAGGCAGGAGTTTATAAATACAACCGCAACCAACTTTTTGATTGGCTCAGCAATAAGGGCATACAGTTGTCACTTTCCATAGATGATTATACTGATGGCATTGGCGGAAACGTAGGTGTGGATTATGCCGAAGATTTCTTCCAATACTTGTATCTTGTGCTTAATAGGCAAAACTTTGACCGTAAATTGTTTGACAGATATGTGGAACGCAGCAAGTATATCCTGGCCAGTCGTTCCGCATACAGCCGTAGTGCAATAGACGATTCCATCAAAGCACTGCTTTACCCTCCATCTCCTGAGAATCCAATGGTCGATGCCGCATATTATTCGAAGATGAAGTTTGAAGACTTGCAACGCCTCTATAATGAACATTTTGGAAATGCTGCACAATTCACTTTCTGTCTTGTCGGTGCTCTTAAAGAGGATGACGCACGCAAAATGATAGAAAAATATGTTGCTTCACTTCCTGGCGATTCGAAGGCTGGAGTTCGCCAAATTATTATAAAGGACGCTTCTTCGAAAGAAAAGGATATAACGCATGTCTTTGAGGCTGACATGGAAGGTGATGCCAGTGAAATAGAATTGTCATATATAAATAATGTGGCAATGGACAGCTTAGAGCAAGGAGCGTTCAAGATAGCAAAGGATTTGCTTCAATCACGTCTCTTTGAGGAGTTGCGTGAGAAAGACGGTGGTGTTTATTCTGTTGGGGTGGAAGGAAGCTATGTTCAGGTTCCGACGGCTTCTGAAAATCTGAGCATTCACTTTACTACCGAGCGAAGCAAGACCGAGCTGATGAAACGGCGTGCGAAAGAAGTCATTGACGAAGTTTTGTCAGGAAAGTTTAGTGATGATGCTTTCAAGAAAATTTACGTGCCACTTGTCGTTGACCAAGAGGCGGCACGCAAGGCTGAGGCTAAACAGTCAGAAGCTTCCATGGAAGAAGAAAATCCGCTGATGTGGATTGCCATACTAAACGCATACGTCGAAAGCAAACAGGGACATGTACAGGAAAAGCCTGTGACCCTTGATTATAGTAAAGTGACTCGTAATGACGTTGTAAGGGTTATGCAGAAAATTATCGGCAACGCTCGCAAACGTGACATTACTGTCATGCCACGAATAGCATCCCACAATGACTTTTAGAAAATCGGCAGATAAACCTTGACAACAAGGTTTATCTGCTGATACTTATCCCAACATCAGCAATTCCTGGCATTATCTCACGTTTCATATCGTGCCGTACAGTAATATGAAGGGAATCTTCCTGATGAAGGTTAAGTTCTGAGACACGGAAATGGTATTGGTAATAGCTGATGCCTTGCCCTTTTACCGCCCCTTTATTGTCGAAAAGCGTGCAAGTAAGGGTATCAATATGTTTTTGGGATTCTAACTTGGTCTTGCGGACCTTATGGTCACCAATGGCTTTCTTGATTACGGTCTGTTCCACTATTAATGTCAGACTCTGAAATGGAAAGGCATCGTTGATGCGCAGTCCAAGTTCTGTGGCATAACGCCCGCCTACGTCCAATGGCTGGACTGCAAAAAACAGAGAGTCCGCCTTATCCCAACCTGCTATATCCGTATGTTCATAATGGTCATACACCTTTTTGCCCATGCATGAGGCACAGGCAAAAAGTATGTTAAGGCACAGTGTGATGATAATGCTTCGTCTCATTGTTTATTCAGAAGCTTGTCTGTCTTCCTTTGGCTTATTTTCAGGCTTTGGCTTGTTGCTGCTGTCTGTTGCTTGCCTCTGCCTGTTGCCCTCCTGCTGGTTGGCTACGTCGTTTCTTGTTTTGTCGTTGTCTTCCCTGGGCTTGCTGGTTTTGGCTTTTACCTTTTTGTTTTTCTTCTTTTTCTTTGTCTTGTCGAAACGGCTAACATCTGCGTCGGCGAGCAGGTCAGCAGGCCTCTTTTGCTCTTTTGCCTTGTCGTCTTGCTGCAGCGAGAGTGGTTTCTTGCCATGCTTGTTCATGGCTATTATCTCGAAGGCCCTGCTTGCAGTTATTACCTCGGCGTTGGCACCAAGATTCTTGTCTGTGGAGTAGGTGCATAGCCCAGCAAGTATATCGGTTTTGAAAAGATGGTATTCGCCGTCCTGCGTTATTAGTCTTATGTCCCTTGGCGGCAGTTTCCTGCTTGCCTCCAGATAATCGTCAACCTCATAGTTGAGGCAGCATTTCAGCTTTGCGCACATGCCAGCGAGTTTTTGTGGGTTGAGCGAGATGTCCTGTATGCGAGCCGCATTTGTTGACACGCTGGAGAAGTTTTTCATCCATGTGGCACAGCACAGTTCACGTCCGCATGGTCCCGTACCACCAATGCGACCTGCCTCCTGCCGTGCTCCAATCTGCTTCATTTCGATGCGCACGTGGAAAGTTTCCGCAAGCACCTTGATAAGTTTACGGAAGTCAACGCGCTCATCGGCTATGTAATAGAATATGGCCTTGTTGCCGTCGCCTTGGTATTCCACGTCGCCTATTTTCATTTGCAGCCCCAGGTCTTTCGCTATTTGGCGGCTCTGTATCATGGTGGCGTGCTCACGGCTTTTTGCCTCTTCGCATTTCTCCAAATCGACCGGCTTGGCTATGCGGTATATTCGGCGTATGTCATCGGCCGATTTTAGGTTGGCCTTCTTGATTTGCAGGCGCACGAGCCGTCCCGTCAGCGTCACCACGCCTATGTCGTGCCCGGGATTTGCCTCTACCGCAACGACATCGCCTTTCTTAAGGTCAAGGTTGTTCACGTTGTGGTAGTATCCCTTGCGTGTGTTCTTGAACTGCACTTCCACGAGATCCGTGGATTCTGCATTGCCAGGCACGTCGGCCAGCCAGTCGTAAGTATTCAGTTGCCGGTCTTGCCGCCCTACGCCATCGTGGTGTAATCCACGGCTGCATCCGGTGCATATTTTGTAGTCTCTCATATTTAGCTTCTTAAGTAAATCACCATTTCCAGTGTCATGTTAAAGAATTGTATCTTCGCGTTGGCGTTCTGCCCGATGTCGCGTATCATTCGTTGCAGGTACATCTGCATTGCGACGACATTGCGCTCATTGATGAAACTTGAGAATTTCTTGGCAAACTGTTCCTCGTCATGTGTCATGTAGCAGATGTCGGGATTGTGGAAGTTGTACATGAAGTTCTCGCGCACCATGTGGAGCATGTACGTTAACAGTCGGCGTTGCTTTTCCCTGCCAAGGGTTGCCGCTGTGTCGCTCCATTTCTTCAGTTCTTTGACATTGCGAGCGTAAGCATTGCGCATTAGCGTTACGAACATTTCAAAAAACTGGTGTTTTTCGTTTCCTGCGTCAATTTCTTTCAGGGCGTTTAGCCAGTTGCCAGCCGCCGTTCGTGCTATTCGTCTTGCGTCGCCTGCCTCCAGTCCACGTTGTTCTATCAGTGCTTGCTGAATGTCATCGTCGCTGGTTTGCCGCATGTGGAAAACCTGTACGCGGCTCCGTATGGTCTCAAGCAACAGCTCTGGCCGCTCGCTCACGAGCAGGAAAACCGTCATCTGTGGTGGCTCCTCCAGCAGTTTCAGCAACTTGTTGGCACATGTCTGGTTCATGCGTTCTGGCAACCATATAAGGCTTACCTTGTATCCGCCCATGCTCGACTTCATGTTCAGTTTATGTGCCAGCCGGTCGCTTTCCGCTTCGTATATTATGGCTTGCTGTTTTTCGGCATCCATCATTGTCATCCATTGGTCCATTGAAAAATAAGGACCGTCGGCAAGCATCTGCCGCCATTGCTCGGCGTAATCGTCGCTTGTGGTCTTGTGGTCGCCACCAGAGTTCTTGGGCTTGATTACCGGATAGGAGAACAGCAGGTCGGGATGTCCCCATTTAGCGAGCATGGCTTCTGAGTTTGAAATCTGTCCTTGCGTTTGGAGCAGCGATTTCCCGTTCCATCGCTCTCCAAGCAGGAACGATGCCAAGGCCAGTGCCATGGCCATCTTGCCACATCCCTCAGCTCCCGTGAACATGAGGGCGTGTGGTATGCGTTGCTCGTCGATGAGCGTGCCAAGCCGTTGTTTGGCTTCTTGCTGGCCTATGACTTTGCTGAACTGCATGTGGCTGTCGTCTTTCTTGAATACTTTGCGGTGTGTGATGCCTTAAAGGATGTTTCTCAATATAGGCTCAATGCTGGCAAACGCCGATACGGTGTAAAAGTGTATGTTGTTTACGCCAGCGGCATAAAGTTCCTTGCACTGTTGCGTTGTCCATTCTATGCCGAGCTGCCGAGCCTCCTCGTCGGTCTTGCACTTCACGGCCTCGCGTGCGAGTTCCTGTGGCATGTCACAGTGGAACGTCTTCGGCACCTGTGTTATCTGCGTAAGCTTGCAGAAGGGCTTGATGCCCGGCACTATGGGAATGGTTATGCCCATCTCGCGTGCTCGCTTCACGAATCGGAAGTATTTGTTGTTGTCGAAGAACAATTGCGTCACGGCATATTCGGCTCCCATGTCCTGCTTCATCTTCAGGTATTTCATGTCCATTTCCGTGTTTGGCGCTTCCTCGTGTTTCTCAGGATATGCCGCCACGCCGAAGTGGAACTTCTCGCCGGGGTGCTTTATCGGTGTCCCGTCGGTGAACAGCCCATCGTTGAACTCGTTAACCTGTTCAATGAGTTGTGTGGTGTGCGTCCATCCGCCTGGCGTTGCCGTGTACATTCGGTCCTCCTTGGCCTTGTCGCCGCGTAGCAGCAGAATGTTGCTTATCCCCAGGAATTGCAGGTCAATCAGCTCGTACTCGATGTCTTCCTTTGTTGCTCCCGAACATATCACGTGCGGTATTACGGGCACTTGGTAGTGCTTTTGTATTGCGGCGGCTATGGCTATGGTGCCAGGGCGACGGCGGACGCGCAGGCGTTCAAACTGTCCATTCTCAAGCTCGCGGTAAACAAACTCCGAGTGGTGTGTGGTTATGTTGATGTATCGTGGGCCGAAAGCGTTTACCTTGTCAATGTTGCGAAACAGGGTCTCCGTGCCGTTGCCTTTCAGAGGTGGCAGCACTTCTATGGAAAATCCTTTCCCCTGTTCCTTGCTTGTCAGTATGTCGGTTATGTTCATCGTGCGTATTTTATCATAATATAAAATTGCCTACAAAGTTAGCAAAAAAAAAGCAAAGACGTATTTTATATTGTGAAAAAGTAACACGGTTTGGTGAAGGTGGGGCGGGGGAGGCCAAAGGACTTGTGGTGTCAGTTTTGTTTTGCTTGAACTTTTCTCAAGCAAAACAAACTGATTTGTTTGGGTCAATCCATGTGGAAAAGCTCTTCCAACGGAACGCTGACAGGAGAATTATCCTTGTTGGTATCCATTATGTCAGCCATCATGTCCCACCACTTTTGCGTAATGGGGTCAACATCTGACGTGTCTTGGCTGTTGGTGTCCTTTGAGCATTCCTGATAGGCAAAAAGCAGGTTGGTTTCCTTGTCCCAGAAAATACTGTAGTTGCTGACTCCCTGGTCTTCGCTAATCATCCTCTTAAGCTCTGGCCAGATGGCCGCATGGCGCTTGGCGTATTCTTCCTCGCACCCTGGCTTAAGGTACATCTTGAAAGCAAATCTTTTCATGTTCTTGGTTTTTGTTTTATGCCTCCATGACTGCCCATGGGAAGCCATGGAGACTGGTTAATCCGGTTATGCAAATTCTTTTGCGGCGGGATGACCGCCTGTGCGTATTATGTTGCTGCAAACTTACGAAAAATATCCGAATTATACGAAACACAAACGCAAACGAAAATATTTTTGTGCAATATTAACACCGGCGGTATTGGTTAAAACAAAACCTTTCGCCCTTTCTTTACATACACGCCTTTGCCTGGCTTTCCAACACTTGCGCCCCCTATGGAATACCAAGTGCCAGCCTTGTCTTCGTTGGTGTCTTTTACGGTCGTGATGCCCGTGGTGTCATGGTTGCCGGTTTGTTTGACGGTAAACCTGAAGGCACTGTCCTCTGAAGCCCCACGGCTTATGCCCACGCGCTTTGAATCGTAAATTACCCATACGTTTCCGTTGCCCTTGGGATCTACCGTCGATTTGAAATAAACGTAGTCGCCATCAACATAGCCAATGAATGGGGTTGCCTCATCCTCACTCGCCTTTGCCCTGTAACCGTATCCGCCATTGGCGATGAGGCACTGCCCGTCACTGCCCTTGAAAATGTAAGTGCTGTCGTTGACATACACGAACTGTATCTCATAGGAAGCTTCGTCTAATGGGGCAAATCCCTTGGAGAACTCGCCGGAAAGGTTGAGTGACACCCCTCCGTCAATGCTCACGCTGTAATAAGCCCCTTTCACGGGCTTGAAATACTTGGCACTTTCCTCAGTCTCCGCAATCTCGTCTTCTCCCATCTTGCCAAGGCTTCCGTACCACTCGTGGGCATTGTAACTGATGTGTGGAGGCATGGAGTAGCCCACGTTCTGCGAGGCAATCTGCAAGTCATATGTCTTGTCATCGCGCAGCCATGGCAGTTTCTTGTCGGTGTCGTAGGTTGTCGTCACGATGCGCAACACATAATCGCAGTCGGATCGGTCGGCATCGGCGGCGTCTGCGTACATGACCAGTTCCTCGCGGAAGTCGCCCAGAAGGTCGCACACGAGGCAAGCGTTGCCCTTGGTTGAGTTGATGGAATGAACCTTGTACTTTTTCCACAGCATGTCAGTGTTTCCACGCCCGAACGTGGCGCGCACCCAGTTGTGCGATTCTATGTCAAACTTGGCGACTCCATTGCCATCAAAATGTTCCTCCATGAGGTCTCCGTCCCAGAAAATGCTGAAGTTGGGATACCCGGTGTTGTTTCCACGGCTATACTCGTAAAGCTCGTTGCCATTGCAGTCGTGGACATACTTTGACGCATTGTGCCAGTACTCGTGGCCAACATGCGTTGAGTCGAGATCCATTATTATGCCACGGCTGACATCGCCGTCGCCATCCGAGCGAGCCTGCCCGTTGAGAATGGAGCCACTCGCACCATCCATCATGCAAGCGTTGTATGCGCCACTCGCCTCGGTTATGCGCCACACCTCCAGTCCGGCATTGCCCGGGTTGAACTCGCCAACGGCGCACACGTCGCCATGCCCAAGCCCCGTTGACCAAAGCACCTTGCCGTCATGGTCTATGGCTGCGGCTCCAATGCAAACCTCGTCATAGCCATCGCCGTCAATGTCGCCAGCCTCGCCGCTATGCGCACCCTCGGCAAACAGGCTAATACCCTGTGTGTGCGTGCCCGTGGCATTCTCCGTTACTGAGTAGTCGGCACTTGTCGAAGCGACCCTCCATTCCTCTGTCAGGTTTGTGCCGTCCCATGATATTGCCGTTGCGTAAACGTAAGTGTAAATTCCACGCTGCATGTAACACACGTGGCGATCCTTGCCGTCGCGGCACGGAATTTTTATTACGGCTCCCTTGAAGCCATTGCCGCGTCGGCCATAATTCATGTCGTCGGTCTTGCCCTTGCGCGTGTCCCAGTTTTCCTGTATCCCGAAGTAGGGCCAATACTGGCGTGAGGCAAGCTCCTTGCCCGTCACGCCGTCAAAGCACGTAATCCATTCCTCGCCTGCGGTGGGTGCGCCGTCGCTGCCACGAAAGTAAACCGTATTGAGGTCTTCTGGGTACCCTGTCAGTCCCTTGCCAACATAATTGCCCTGTGCGTCCTTGGTTCCCGGGGCGGTCTTGACAATCATCTCGCCCTTGCCGTCACCGTCAAAGTCCCACACCATGAACGTGAAGTTGTTTCCGCTGATTACGTTCTGCCCGAAGTCTATGCGCCACAGGCGCTTGCCGTTCAGCTTGTAGCAGTCCACGAACTCGTGCTTGTCGGAAGGCTTGGCCCCGTTGCCTGCCAAATGTCCTTCCCATTTTATGATAATCTCCTGCTCGCCGTCGCCATCCATGTCGTATGCCGATGCGTCGAGCGGCGTGTATGTTACCAGTGCCGTGTCGGCCTGTGTGTCCATTACCACCGGGGCTTCCATCGGGATGTCGAGGAAAGGCGTTTCCCATGCCTTCACGCCTTCTTGCCTGTCAATCTCGTTGCCATCCTTGTCCTTCACCACCAGTGAGAACGTCGAGTTGCCATACTTCGCCTTGTTTACCAACGCCGTGGTCTTGGAGCGGAAGGTGCCGTAAAGGTTCCCGTCAATGTAAAGCTGGTACTGTGTGTTTGTGGGGTTGTCAGTGGCACGCATGCGCCATTCCACTTGCACCTTATTGCCGTTGACAAAAGCCATCAGCCCTCGGTTTTGCTTTGCCACGGTCGCGAAACCAATGAGCGGGAGCAACGCAAGAATTACGGATAAGATTTTTCTTTTCATTTTTCTCATGTTTTTAAAGTTTCAATGACGCAAAAATATCGCATTCCTGCCATCCCGGCACGCAAAATTCATCCATTAACTTGAAGTAAAGTACAATTCTGCCAATTCAGACATCTTTCTTATGATAATTGTACAAAAAATGGCTTCCCCACGGGGAAGCCATTTTCCGTTTGCGGCGCAATCGCGTTGCCTTTGCACTGTAATCGCATTGCCATTACGCCGTAAACGCATCGCCATTGCGGCGCAATGGCAACACCGTTACGCCGCAATGGCAACGGCACCATGGAGGCATCACATGGCGATGCCGTTTATCCTGACGTTCTTCGTCTTGGTTTTCTTTATCATTTTCTTGTCGAAGGCGTTTTTCTTGTCAGTGACATCAATGTTCTCAAACGTGAAGTCGGACAGGTCGTACTTTTCGCTGGTGCCCACGTCGAAGAAGTTGCGGCAGTCCATCTTTATGTTCCTCATGGTGATGTTCCTGCAATATGACCTTGGCATGTCCTTTCGCTCCAATGGCTTGAAGAATTGCGTCCAAGGGCGTATGACGAGGAAGCTGCCCGTGTTTCCCGTAATGTTCTCCACGAGCACGTTCTCGTATTGCTGCGGCGTGTCGGGGCGCATCTTGAGCCACAGCACTCGGGTGGCATTGTCGCATGTGCAATTGCGCATGATGATGTTCGAGTCGTGCAGGCTCTCCGAGCCAAGCGTCAGCATTCCGTGAACCTTGCCATAATGGCAATTCTGTATCAGCACTCGGTTCACCGCACCATTGACGCTCATCGTGTCGGCGTAAGTGCCCTTGCCGCCTTTCAGCACGACCGCGTCGTCGTTGACATTCATGTAGCAACCGTTCACAAGGATGTCGTGACACTTGTCAATGTCAATGGCATCGCTGCTTGGCGCCTTGACACCTGACGTGGGGGCGTAAATGAAACAGCTGAGGTAGCGCACGTGGTCGCAGTTGTACAGGTGGTTGGTCCACACGGGGCTGTTTACGAGGTGAACGTCCTGAACCGTGACATTGCTTGAGTTGCTTATGTAAACGAGGCGTGGGCGTTGGGCGTCCTTGTTGGTGCATTGCGGGTTCCACTGGCGGCGTATCCAGAACTCGTTCCAGTAATTGTACCCGTTGCCGTCGATGGTGCC
Organism: uncultured Prevotella sp.; assembly: GCA_964386825.1. Taxonomy (GTDB): domain Bacteria; phylum Bacteroidota; class Bacteroidia; order Bacteroidales; family Bacteroidaceae; genus Prevotella. The sequence goes on from CAYLUI010000036.1 coordinate 10,661, forward strand.
CTTGCCGGTTATTGTGAAGCCGTCCACATGGTCAGCGTTGATGAAAGCCGAGAAAAACTTGCAGGTCTCGCCCTCGAAACGGGTTGTGAGTACGGGGAAGTTGGCTATGCGGTCAGAGCCTTTCAGCACGGCTCCCTCGCGGAGGTGGAGGTGCGTGCCGGGCTTGAAAAACAAGGCACCGGAGAGAAAGGTGCCTGCTGGGACGACAACCACGCCACCGCCTTCCTTGGAACAACGGTCGATGACCGACTGTATGGCCTCCGTCTGTATGATGTCTGGATTTCCGTGCACACCATAATCGGTTATGACATATTGCTTGCCAAGCGTGTTTACGTCAACCTTGGTCGTGTCAGAGAACCAAGCGTCCATTTTCGTGCCGTCAGGCCAATTCTGTGCCTGCGCTACAAGGCAGGCTAAAGACAGTAAGGATAAAAGTAAATGTTTCATTTCTTTTGTTTTAGTTCAATTCTATGTAATAAACGTCTTGCATTCGGGTCTTATTGTTTTTGTGCCTTGTAACAAGAGTGTAAGCTATAAATCTTGATGGCAAAAAAGGCATTGGTCTTTTTGTGGAAATCTACTTTCCAATAGCTGGCACGTTGGTTGACTCGCCGGCTTTTGCCCCGTGGTTATGCTTTGCGTAAGCCACTGCTGCCGCATAACCACTAAAGTCTGAGCCATAAGCCTTGTCTGCGATTTGAAGGAAACGCAAGGTTTGGCTGCTGTAATGTCCGGAAGGTGTCCGTGGCTCAGTCATGTCAGGGTAATCAATGGAGAGGAAGCCTGTTATGCAGTCTTCGCTCCATTTTTCATTGGCATAATGGAAAGAGTTGCCGGAAATGACACAGTTGGCAGAATCGGCACTGAGCCATCCCACACAGCCGCGTTTCTCCGAAGCACCATGGCTAAGGTTTGAAATCACTATGTGCCCATAGCCATTGACATCAACGTTGTCGGCAGCGGCAGGACTCTTGCGATTGACAAAATTGTAATTGTAAGCGCCATTGGCTACCGACGTGTTGTTGTGGAAGTTGATACCGCATAGGTTGTGGTTGCTGTATATTCCGTTGGCCTTGTTACGATATGCCACATTATTATATATTTCGTGCATAGGAAATCCTCCTTCCGGCATCTTCACATCCCTGCCTTTCATTCCCCTGCCTCCGCATTTAAAGCCATTGCCGTCGCCACGGTTTTTGTAGGAAGAATCATACCCGTTGTATGCCGCGAAGCAATAGGCAATGGTGACGGGGGCAGAGCAATTGATGAGGTCAAATCCGTCATCGGTATTGTTCCAGGACCTACAGCCAACAAACATGTTCCCGGTATCAGCCGATGACGCTACGTGGCTGCCAAAACCATCATTGTTGCCGCCATCGCCAGGCGTGCCGCTGCCACCTACGGTGTCATAATTGTTGTAAGCGTCACAATTGACGACGAGGTTGTCTGATGAATGTTTGCAGATATAAAAGCCTATGCCCATGCCATCGTGTGCCACGATATTGTCAAGGGTGCAGTGCCGCGCATTCTCCAGACGGAAATTCTCGCTTTGGGAATGTCCGGTGGCACCATTGCGCAAATTGACAACCTCAACATTGCTTATGCTTATCCAGCTGGCCCTGACATGAAAGGCTGCTATGCGGAAACCTTCGGGAGATATGTTGGAAAAGTCAAAAACAGGCTTGTTGCCTTTGTCATCAACCAACCCGATAAACCTGATAGGCTTGCCCTCTATGCCATTATGGGCGAAGTCAAAAACATGTTTGTATGGCTTTGCCTCGCCCATAATCTCACTGTCATTAACAATATATCTTCCAGGTTCAATAAAAACATTGTCACCTGGAGACTTTGCGGCATTGATGGCTGCCGCGAGTGTTGCGAACGGACGTGACAGGGATGTCCCAGTGTTTTTGTCATTGCCCGTAGGGGAAACATAATAATCAGTTGCCCACGCATTAATGACAAAAAGAGACATCAATATAATAAAAAACAAATATTTTCTATCACAGTTCCTGTCCATCACTCACTTATATTATTAATCTTTACGTTTCTTGTCTTGGTGTTATTAATCAGTATTGTTGTTTAAGCCGTTTGCTTTGTTCCTTTGATTTTTATAATTCGCGCAGCAAGTCAGCCTCAACGATGCGAAGTTCCACTTTACCCTTGGCGGTAGTGATGCGATCCATCTCCGAAGCCTTGCCACCTGCAAGTTCCTTGGTGTCACCAACCTCATTCATTGCGGTTGAAGGGCCAAGCATGACAATCTTCACCATATTGCTCTTCACAGGTTTGTCAATCTTTATGTGAACATACCCGAGTGACGGTTCTGTTATCCCTTCCCACACTTTCTTTCCGCCTTCATACACAGCGAGAGGATAACGCATTGTGCGCCAACCTGTAAGCTTTAATACAATCTCGTTTATCAGGCACTTCTTGCCAAGCTTGTAGCTTATCCAAGCATTTTCCTTATTGCCATCGCTCTTCCATTCTGTGCGTTCGTTGTCGTCGAAGCTGTTGTTTGCATCCGCAGTGTTGCTCCCGGCGATAGCCGAAACAATGTCCACTCCTTCCTTTATATCCTTGTAGGACGGAGTTGATGGAGTTTCGCCACGGTCAAGCCTGCAAGGCAATTGCCAATCGGCAGCGTAAGCATCCACTGCAACCTCCTTGGTTTGCAAGTCAAGATAAACAGGTTTCATGCCTTCTGCATAAGCTGACAAGTGGATTGTGCCGGCCACAGGGGTTGAGCGCACAAACACGCGATTCACACCGCACTCCACTGGCAATGACAGTGCGCCAATGTAATTGTCGCTGGTGTTTTCAGTATCGCTTGCGTCAAGCAATCCTTTTTCCTGACGAACCTTGCGCTCAGCCTCTGTCATTTTTCCTTTTTTGGCCTGTGCAGACGGCTTGCAGCCAATGCCGCCTATCCATTCTCCCTCGCCCCATTGGTTGAATGTCACCGTGCGGTTATCAAGAGGGCAACGCCGCCCCTGCTTGTCAACGACCTCAACCTGCACAAGTGCCACGTCGGAGCCGTCGGCCTTGAAACCAAGAGGGTTTTCTATTGGCGTAAGCTTCAAGTGATCCGGCTTTCCGGCAGTCTCAATGGAATGTCGGCTAACCTCTTTGCCATCCTTATACGAAACAGCCTCAACTTTTCCTTCCTCAAACTTCACATTTGGGAAAGTGTAAAGGAAAGTGTAAGTGCGCAACGCCTCGCCCTGATCCTTGCCGTTTACGCAAAGCCTTACGCTATCAGCGTTGGAAACCACGTAAACAGGTTTTACTGTATTTGCAGGATAATTCCAATGCCCGACAATGTGTGTGCGTGGGTTTTCAGGCTCAACCCAACCATCCCACATAACCTGGTGCGCATAGAAGGCATCTTTTGGTATGCGTATGGCATCGGTTACTCCACTTGTGCGGTAATTTAGCTCGCCACGATGATGGGTGTTGGTGTCCGAGAAGACAATCTTAACTCCACCCGAGCTGACACGCTTCCCAGTGCCTGGACGCTCCTGATAGTATTCGTTCCAACGCTCAACGAGTTCTTTTGCCATCTCGTCCATGTTGTGGTTATAGTCGGCAGCGGGCTTGCCGCGGTAAAGAGGCCCGTCGCCTTCCTTGTGGAACGGGTAAGAGTATTCGTCCCAATACTTGCGCACTCCTTCGTCGCGGCAGTATTCCATTGACCACATGGGGTGCTTTTTGCTCTTGTTTATGTAAAGCATTTCGCCGCCATATTCAGCCTCGTCAATGTCAAGCATCTCACGGCTGCCACTGGCACGTCCGCCATGGGGGTCAAACTCGTCTCGCACGGCTTTCATCGCAAGCATGTGCTCACGGCTTACGCCCCTGTTCCCACTCTCGTAGAACAATATTGAAGGGTTGTTGCGATTGTATATTATGGCATCGCGCATCAATTCAACACGTTGCTCCCAACGCCTGCCTTCAACGTCCTTCTCGGCGTCGCCTGCCGGCATGGCCTGTGGCAGTCCCACGCGGTCACAGCTTTCCACGTCCTGTTTCGACGGGCAAACATGCATCCAGCGCACCATGTTGCCACCAGACTCCACTATCATGCCATTGCTATAATCGGAGAGCCACGCCGGAACGTCAATGCCAAGTCCTGGCCACTCGTTGCTCGTGCGCTGGGCATATCCATGAACCATCATTGCACGGTCGTTAAGCCATATTTTGCCCTCGCCGAAACGTGTCTTGCGGAAGCCTGTCCTCATGGCGTTGTCGTCAATCTTGCTGCCATCGTCAGCTTTCAGTAGCGTCTTTACGGTATAAAGATAACCGTAGCCCCACGACCAGAAATGAGCGTTGGCAAGTTTGCCGCTTACCTTTACCGTGCGTGTCTCGCCAGGCTGCAATGTGTAACGTGCGCCATCAAAATGCCCCACTTGCTTGCCGTCTTTGTCAAGCACCTTGCAAAGGAACGTGAACGAGCGTGGTTTGCTGTCGTCATTGCGCACCTCCGACTCGGCATTCACCGTAACTGTCTTGCCTTTGATGTCATAGTCGGTGCCATAAACATACGTGCCGGTAGTCTTCAACGAAGAGTAGAGTGGCAAGGTTTGGTAAAGAAGGTCTGTTACATGAAGCCAAACATTCTTTGGGATGCCACCATAGTTGGCATTGAAATTCTTGTCATTCCACTGGAATGTTGAACCGGTGGTACGCTCATGGTAACGCCAGCTGTTATCACAACGGACGGCAATCACGTTCTTTCCTTTTTTGATATAAGGTGTAAGGTCAAGGCCGAAAGCCATGACTCCATTGTCGGAAAATCCCACCTTATGACCATTGAGCCACACGTCGGCACCAAAGCGCACGCCCTCAAATTCTATGAAAAACTTCCTTCCTGCCGTCTCGGCGACATTGAAATGCTTGCGATACCACACTATCGTGTCCGTATGGTTCTCGATGCTTACCTTGAAAGCCTCGTTTTCGTTGAAGGCACGTGGCAGTGTCACCCTGCCCCAGACTGAATCGTCGAAAGCCGAAAGCTCAGCTCCCCTGACTTCGCCCACGTTCATCAGCCAAGAGCCGTTGAAATTGAGCCGTTGACGCTCAACCGCCAAAAGCGGCAGAGCCAGCAATGCCGCAAGTAGCGACAAAATGGTTTTCTTCATATTATCCTTGTCTTGTTTTATTTCAATTCCACTAATTTAACATCCGAGTTCAAACCACTCTTCACGGGTTCCCATCTGGCATAGCTAACTCCCTTGTAACTAAGGTCAACAACATTTATGTCCTTCATTATGCGCCACTTGACTCCACGGCGATCCATGTCGGCTATGCGGTTGGCAGGCAAGTTTGTCACTTCTATGCGCAACTCATTCTTGCCTTTCCTCAAGTAATCCTTGCAATCGAGAACATAAGGCACCGACCAGGCGCAGCCTACGAAGTTGCCATTGACATAAACCCTTGCCGACTCGCGCACGTCACCAAGGTCAATGGCCCAGCGTCTGCCAGCCTCGTCCTTGTTCAGCTTCACCACAGTGGTGTAAACGCCTGTTCCCATTGTCACCTTCACGCTGTCGTCGTTAAGGCTCTCCCACGTCTGTGGCTTGTCAAGCTTCCACGTCTTGTCAACCTTTGGCGTGGCACTGTCAAAGGCAAGCGTCCACGGTGTGTCCACGGTCTTCACCTTTCCTGTAGCCGATGGCCTTGCCTGCAATCCGCCAGAAACGGGACTTGCGAAAGTCTCAAGTATCATGCTCTCTCCACTCTTCAGGGCAATGCGTATCCGCCCGTCCCTTTTCTCGGCGGCATGACGCTCGCCATTCAAGGGATTGAACCAGATGGCATCGTGCCACTTCACTGCCAACGCCACATATTCGTCAACATCGGCAGGCGTAAGGTTGGCGATGAAATAATGGTGTCCTTTGTCGTTGCTCCGGCGTATGGCGCGCAGGTGAAGCTTTGTCCTCATTTCCTCTGCGCCAGCCATCCTCGCCAGTACGGCATCGTCAATGGGCTTTGTCGGGTCAATCACGCCACGGTAGCGGCTGCCCCCCTCGGTCACATACCAGTCGCCTTCCTTGCGGACGTTTGCCATTTGCCGCTCGCTTATGTAATCGCAATCGTAGCCAAGGGAGTCAATCTCGTTTATGGCACGGATAAACTCGGGTGCTTTCTGTGCCATGGAGTGGATGTCAAACTGCATGAGCAATTTGTCCGTGTTGTTCTTCCACATGTCCCTTACGGGCAGGCATACGAGGAAGTCGTTGTCGGGCTTGCCCCATTGCAGGAAGCTTTGGCAACGCTCAATGTATTTCATGAGGAAAGGCGCGTCGTGCCACGTTGAGTTTGACGGGCTCATGTTGACCGATGCGTAAAATTGCCACCCTGGCCAAGGTGCGTCTTTCGGGCTGTATGGCGTGCCATGGAAAAACATGTGGTTCACGCCACAGGTGAACATTAGGTCGAGGTCGGGCTTCATTTGCGAGAGGGAAGTGCGGAAGTGCTCTGTAAGCCAAGTGAAAGTCTCGCTCGACGTGAAAGGCTTGCCCATCACGTGGGCTGCCGACGACGCATACTTCAACATGCTGACATCACTGAAGTTCTTGCGCGTAAATCCGGGATCGGTGCGCAAGCCCTTGATGCCAAAGTCGGAGAGTCCAAAGCCCTCAATCTCCGGTATGTCAACAGCCCCGTAGATGTCAAGCAGGTTGGCAGGCGAGCCGTGTGCCTGGTTTCTCACCACGGCTCCGTGCCCGTTTGCCCATTTCACCCATTGGCGGGTGAAGTTGTGGTAAAGCATGTCCGAAAGAGTCTCGCGGTAGTCGCATACGGTCTGTGGGTTGCGGTCAACGAGCTTGTCGAGGCTGTCAAGCAGGTCATAGCCACGGCGCTGCCTAAACTCGCTTACGAGGTTGGGAGTCCAGTCGGCTCCGTAAACCTCATACGAGTCGTTGAAGAACGTGTGCGGATATGGGGTGCGGTTGGCGGCAAACGCCGAATCGATATGCTGCAGGTAGTGAGCCACGGCCGTGGAGTCGAAATGGTCAATCACCAATCCCTCCCCGCCGGGAGCCGCACGCTTCACCTTTTGCCGTGTGCGACTGATGTAAAGGGCTATGACGCGCTTGGTGCCATCGCCCTTGTCGAAACTGCGGATGGTTGACAATTTTGCGTATCCGCGTTCCTTCTCGGGCACGTTGAACTTTATCTTGGCGACATCGGCCTTTGCGTCAACCACCGTGTCCACGAACAACGCCTTGCACGCAGCCTCGTCTATCGGTACCCACGGGCCGCCAAATGGCCATCCCGTGCCATTGTTCAGGTCAACCTCTATCGAGTTGGCCTTTCCCGTGTCCTCGGTGAACTTCAGTATGCGCATCCACTCCGGCGAGAGATATGAGAGGTCGTTCTTCTCGTTGCCTTGTATGCCATATATGGGCGTAATCTCCACGGCTCCGATGCCGGCATCGTGCATGCGCTCAAGGTTCCACTTCAGGTTGGCTTCGTCAACGGCTGAGCCGAACCACCACCACCGCGTGCCCGCCTTTGCCTCAGGCAATGGCGTGGGCCAGTTTTGCGCAAAGCCATTCAGTCCGAAAAGGATGCCGAACGCAGAGAGAAAAAGCTTTTTTGTCTTCATTTTTGCTGCCTTATGTTTTGTGCCATCAAAACAGCTTTTGCCATTGCGGCGCAAAGGCATTGCGTTTACGCCGCAATGGCAATGCGATTACGGCGTAAACGCAACCCCGTTACGGTGCAAACGCAGTGCCATTATGGCGCAATGGCAAAGCGTTTGGAAAATGATTATTTACTCAACAGGTAATACTCGGTTGCCCCAAGGAGCCAGCATCCCGTGCCATAGTCCTCAAAGTCAGGCATTTTGTTGTAGGAAAGTGGTTGCCCGTCGGCGGGAGCCTTGCCCGTGCCCTGGTTCCATGCCAGGAAGCCGCTTGCGTGGACGCAAGAGCGTATGGCATGCCAAGCCTTGTCGCACGCCTGGCGATAAGCGTCGTCTGTTAGCACGCCGTTGCGCAAGCCCCAGCTCATGCCGTAAAGGAACAGGGCTGTTCCTGTCATCTCGGGGCCGCCGAAGGTGACAGGCGACACGAGGCTGACGTTCCAGAAACCGTCCTCGCGCTGACACTTGAGCAGGGCTTCCGACATGGCAATGAAGTCTTTCTTGAAAAGCTTGTATTCCTTCGACTTGGGACTCAGCTCAGCCATCGAGCGCACCAACGCCGCATAAACCCAACCGTTGCCACGGCTCCAATAGCAGTTGTTGCCATCTTTCTCCTTGTAGGGAGGCACAAAGTCCTTGTCGCGCCACCACAGGCCTTCCTTGGTGTTGAACAGTCCGCCGCCACACTCGTTGCGGCTCCACTTGTAACACTTCACGGCGTAATCGATGTATTTCTTGTCGCCGCTCAGCTTGTAGAATTTTGCGTACACGGGCATCGCCATCTGTATGGCGTCAATCCAAGTCCAATAATCGAAACGCTTCGTGGCAATCTGTGCGTCAAGGTTGGCCTTAACCTCCTTTATCATGGTCTCGTCCTTTGCCTGCGCGTAGCGTTCAAGGTAGGTCTGTTGGCAACACTGGTTGTCGGCGTCGGTTGTCTTTGAGCCATCGCGCGCCGTCCACTTGTGGAAGTCGGCCCAGCGGTCGGTGTATTCGACGTACCTCTCCTGTGGGTCAATGGCGTTGAGAGCCATGAGCCCCTCATAATAGACGGCACGGGTCCAAAGGCTGCTTGGACGTATTTTCTTGACATTGGTTGGCACCGTCGGGTCGTTGTATTTCTGCATGAAATAGTCGTTGACCCTTCTTGCCGCACTTACGATGTCGTCCTGACCATAGGCGGTAGCCGTGACCATGGTGAGCAAAGCGATAAATAATTTTCTCATGTCCTATAGGTTTTTCTGATTTTTATTGCAAATTTAAAAAAGTCTTTCCTGAACGCAACGTTGCTTTTGTTCAAAATAAAGGACAATTGTACTTTTTAAAGCCATAAAATGCGATTTTTCGACCGAAATGAACAAAATCACACCAAATCGGAACAATTTAAACAAACAAAAGACAAAAGGATTGCTTACCTTTGCAATAGTAATAAAAAACAATTAAAACGAGAATTATATGAAACCTTTTATGGACGAGAATTTCCTGTTGCACACAGGCACTGCTCAAAAACTTTATCACGAACACGCGGCCAAGATGCCAATCATCGACTACCATTGCCATCTTGACCCGAAGCAAGTGGCCGAGAACAAACGTTTCCGCTCGATTACGGAAGTGTGGCTCGGTGGCGACCACTATAAATGGCGTGCGATGCGCTCAAACGGTACCGACGAGCGTTTCTGCACCGGCAAGGACACTACCGACTGGGAGAAGTTTGAGAAATGGGCTGGCACCGTGCCTTACACTTTCCGCAACCCTCTATACCACTGGACACACCTTGAGCTGCAGACGGCCTTTGGCATAAACAAGACGCTGAACCCGGAAACGGCAAGGGAAATATATGAGGAGTGCAACGAGAAAATAGCCAATGACCCATCGTTGACACCATGGGGGCTGTTGGAAAAATACAACGTGGAAACCGTATGCACCACTGACGACCCTGTGGACGACCTGCGTTACCACACTGCTGTGGCAAACAGCAGCCTGAAGACACGCATGTTGCCGGCGTGGCGGCCTGACAAGGCGATGGCTACCGAAGACCCGAAGGCGTTCAGGGCGTATGTGGAGAAACTGTCGGAAGTGTCGGGGACGAAGGTCAGCAACTTTCAGGATTACGTTGATGCGCTGCAAAATCGCCACGACTTCTTCCACTCGATGGGCAGCCGTCTCTCCGACCATGGCATCGAGGAGTTTTATGCCGAGGATTACTCTGACGCTGAGATAAACGCCATTTTTGACAAAGTGTATGCCGGAAACGAGCTTACGCACGAGGAAACCCTGAAGTTCAAGAGTGCGATGCTTTACATTTTCGCCGTACAGGACTACAACAGCGGCTGGACCCAGCAGTTCCACTACGGTGCCATCCGCAACAACAACACGCGCATGTTCCGCCAGCTTGGAGCTGACACGGGCTTCGACTCGATTGGCGAGTTCAACACCGCCAAGAAATGCTCGAAGTTCCTTGATCGTCTCGACCTTGAGGGACATCTCACGAAGACCATACTTTACAACCTCAACCCGGCTGCCAACGAGGTGCTTGCCACCATGCTCGGCAACTTCCAGGACGGTTCCGAACCCGGCAAGATACAGTGGGGCTCTGGCTGGTGGTTCCTTGACCAGAAGGATGGCATACAAAAGCAGCTCAACGCCCTGTCTTTGCTCGGCTTGCTGAGCCGCTTCGTGGGCATGCTGACCGACTCGCGCTCGTTCCTCTCTTATCCGCGCCATGAATATTTCCGCCGCGTGCTTTGCAACCTCATTGGCACAGACATTGAGAACGGGGAAATTCCATACACCGGCTACGAGGAGAAGCGTGTCAACCAAATGGTGGAGGACATCTGTTACAACAACGCTAAAAACTATTTCAAATTCTAAGCAATGAATAAAGAGTTAAGACAAGACATAAAGACCAACTGGCGGTGGTATCTCTGTTCGTTGCTTTTCGTAGCGACAACCGTCAATTACCTTGACCGCCAAGTACTGTCGCTGACGTGGAAAGACTTCATTGCCCCCGACTTTCATTGGACTGACAGCGATTATGGACTCATAACAGGTTGCTTTTCATTGTTCTACGCCGTTGTGAGCCTTTTCACAGGTAGCATAATCGACAAGCTTGGAACCAAGAAGGGTTACCTTCTCGCCATTGTCGTGTGGTCGGCAGGCGCTTGCCTCCATGCCGGATGTGGCTGGTTGACCATGCAGATTGAGGGTGTTGAGAGCATGGAAGCCTTGCGTGCCGTGGAGGCAGGTTCTGCGCTGGCTTTGTCAATATCCACGGTTTCCGTTTACTTGTTCCTTGCCTGCCGCATGGTTCTCGCCATCGGCGAATCGGGCAACTTCCCTGCGGCCATCAAGGTTACGGCTGAGTATTTCCCAAAGAAGGATCGTGCTTTTGCCACGGCAATCTTCAACAGCGGTGCGTCTGTGGGTGCGCTTGCCGCACCTGCCACCATTCCGTTCATTGCGAAGGCATGGGGATGGGAGAGCGCATTCATCATCATTGGCGCGCTTGGCTTCGTGTGGGTTTATTTCTGGTTGAAGTGGTATGACAAGCCGGAGAAGTCAAAGCATGTCAATGCCGCCGAGCTGGCTTACATACATCAGGACGAAACCGGGGAGAAAGTTGTCGCCGAGGAAAGCAAGGGTGAGAAAACCATACCGTTGCTCAAGTGTTTCACTTACAGGCAGACATGGTCGTTCATCGTCGGTAAGTTCTTTACCGATGGCGTGTGGTGGTTCTTCCTCTTCTGGGCTCCGGCTTATTTCAGCGATGTTTACCATTACCCGACGGCTTCTGCCGAAGGTGCCACGCTCATCTTCATACTTTATTTCATAGTGACAGTGCTCAGCATTGGCGGTGGCTACTTGCCGAAGTTGTTCGTGGAGAAGAGACACATGGAACCGTATAGCGGACGCATGCTTGCCATGCTTATTTTTGCTTTCTTCCCACTCTTTGCCCTGTTCGCGCAACCCATGGGTCAGTACAGTGCCATATTCCCGGCCGTGTTTATCGGTCTGGCGGGTGCCGGACACCAATCGTGGTCAGCAAACTTGTATTCAACCATCGGTGACATGTTCCCTAAATCAACCGTTGGCACAATCACAGGCGTTGGCACTATGGCAGGAGGCATTGCGTCAATGCTCATAAACATGGGTTCGGGCGTGTTGTTTGACCATGCCGCACAGCGTGGTGCCGAGTTTACTTTCCTCGGTTTCGAGGGCAAGCCTGCCGGTTACATGATTGTGTTCTGTGTTTGTGGCTTGGCCTACGTGTTGGCTTGGGCATTGATGAAGATGCTCGTGCCCAAATACAAGAAGATTGAGGTATAAAACAATGAGGTGACCGCCGTGTGGCGGTCACCATTGAATAAAACACGTTACAATGAAAATCCTGAACAAGAACACCGCTCCCAAGGCACAGGCTCCCGAGCGAGTGATACAGTTTGGAGAAGGCAACTTTCTCCGTGGTTTCGTTGATTGGATAATAAATGACATGAACGAGAAGACGGGCTTCAACGGCTCTGTCGTCATCGTGCAGCCGCGTGAGCGCAATCACATTGAGGCCTTGCGCTCGCAGGACTGCCTTTACCACGTAAACCTGCTTGGCCTGAAAAATGGGCAAGCCATAAACGAGTGCAAGCGCATAGGGTGCGTTAGCCGTGCACTGAATCCTTATACTCAAAACGAGGCTTTCATGGCATTGGCGGAACAGCCGGATATAAGGTTTGTGGTATCCAACACAACGGAAGCCGGCATTGCATTCGACCCTCAATGCAAACTTGATGACGCACCGGCGGCTTCGTTTCCCGGAAAGCTAACCCAGCTACTTTACCGCCGCTACAAGGCTTTCAAGGGCGACCACACAAAGGGTGTAATAATTTTGCCGTGTGAGTTGATATTTGGCAACGGACATCATCTGCAAGACTGCATAAACCAGTATGTTGACCTTTGGAAAGACTCGCTTGGAGCCGATTATGAAGGATTCAAGACGTGGGTTGCCAACGATTGTCCCATTTGCACAACGCTCGTTGACCGCATTGTAAACGGTTTCCCCAAAAATGGCATTGAGGACATTTGGGAGCGCATTGGCTACAAGGATTTACAGGTTGTGCAAGGTGAGATTTTCCACTTGTGGGTAATTGAGCATTCCAAAAACATTTCACGAGAACAGCTTGCTGAAGAATTTCCTGCCGCAAAGGCTGGCCTAAACGTCGTGATAACAGACAACGAGACTCCTTATCACCAGCGTAAGGTGACGCTCCTCAATGGGCCTCATACCGTATTGTCACCAGTGGCGTTCCTCGCTGGCATCAACATTGTGCGCGATGCCTGCAACGATGAGCTTATTGGAAAATTCATACACAAGGTGCAATTTGAGGAACTGCTGCCAACTCTCGACTTGCCACAGGAAGAGCTTGAGCAATTCGCTGGCGACGTGCTTGACCGGTTCAAGAACCCATTCATCGACCATCAGCTGACGAGCATAATGCTCAACAGTTTCCCGAAGTTCCAGGCTCGTGACTTGCCAGGACTGAAGATTTTCCTTGAGCGCAAAGGGCAGTTGCCAAGGTGCATTGTGTTGGGACTTGCGGCAATAATAACTTATTATAAAGGTGGCAAACGTGCCGATGGCATGGAGATTGCCCCCAACGATGATCCTGCCATTCTCTCATTGCTCAATGACCTTTGGGCAACAGGCGATTATGAGAAAATAGCACAGGGCGTTTTGGCAGCCAAGGAACTGATATGGAAAGACCATGGCGACCTGAACGAAATTCCTGGCCTGACGAGTCTCGTAGCCAAGTTCCTGAATAACATTCAGGAGAAAGGCATGAGGGATACGGTGAAAGAACTGCTGTAACTCCTGTAATCTTAGCCCCTCCTGCCAAACAGGTGGGGCTAATTTACACAAATGTTTTTATACAACCCACAAGCAATACCACCCACCTACAAAGACAATTCGCAGGGCTGTTTGCAATGCCTTTGGCGTAAGTGTTATGAGTGGTGACTTCCATCTATGAAACAAGCAATAAGAATAAACCCAACCGATAACGTAGCCGTGGCTCTCGCTGACCAAAAGAGGGGGGCGGAAATTGACGTGGAAGGACAAGTGGTGAGGCTGCTCACCGACGTTCCGGCAGGTCATAAACTCGCCCTGAAAGACATTAAGGAAGGCGAGAACATCATTAAGTATGGTTTCCCAATAGGACATGCGCTTCATGACATAAACACGGGGACTCTGCTCGACCACAATGATATCAAATCAAACTTGAAAGGCGAAATAAACTACGATAATATTCGCATAAGCGGACTTTCAAGACCTCAAATTCCACCAACGGAAAAGCAAAGTACATTTCAAGGCTATCGTCGTTCTGACGGGCAAGTGGGCGTGCGCAATGAATTGTGGATAATCCCAACGGTTGGCTGTGTTAATGGCATCATACGCAACATTGCCGAACAGGTCAAGGCGCGAACGAATGGTGGTGAAGGCGTTGACGCAATAGTTGACTTCCCACATAATTACGGCTGCTCACAGCTTGGGGATGACATGGAAAACACCCGCAAAATTCTGCGAGACTTAGTGCACCATCCAAATGCTGGCGGAGTGCTTATCGTTGGACTCGGATGTGAGAATAACCAGCCAAGGGATTTTGAGAGTTTTCTTGGCGACTATGACCACTCTCGAATAAAACTTCTCGTATGCCAGGATGTTGAAGGAAACGAAGTTGAGACGGGGGTGGAAATGCTGATGCAACTTTACGAAACGGCAAGGCATGACAAGCGTACAACAGTTCCTGCATCAGAATTGCGCATCGGACTGAAATGTGGCGGCAGCGATGGCTTCTCGGGAATAACGGCAAACCCCTTGCTTGGTGCTTTCAGCGATTGGCTATGCGAGCAGCAAGGAGGCACAACCATTCTGACAGAAGTTCCTGAGATGTTTGGGGCTGAGACAATACTGATGGAACGGTGCGTTGATAATGACGTGTTGGAGGATACGAAGCACTTAATCAACGACTTTAAGCATTATTTCATAAGCCACGGTCAACCCGTTGGTGAGAATCCATCGCCGGGCAACAAGGCTGGTGGCATTTCAACTCTTGAGGACAAGGCTTTGGGATGCACGCAAAAATCGGGCAAGTCGCCGGTTTGCGGTGTCCTCGCTTATGGAGACCGTCTGAAAGAACACGGTCTGAACCTATTGTCGGCTCCTGGCAACGACCTTGTGGCAGCCACAGCGCTTGCCTCTGCAGGTTGCCAGATTGTACTCTTCACCACTGGTCGAGGAACGCCATTCGCCACTGCGGTTCCAACATTGAAAGTGTCAACCAACAGCCTCTTGTATAAACGGAAAGGCAACTGGATTGACTTCAATGCTGGTCCCATAGCAGAAGACAGTCGCATTGACGAGCTTTTGCCACAGTTCGTAAACCTCATACTTGACGTGGCAAGCGGCAAGCCTGTCAAAGCGGAGGAAAACGGCATACATGGCATTGCAATATGGAAAGGCGGAGTTACCTTATAAAAAACAAATTCCACAATGAAGAAAACTTTTTTCCTATTGTCGTCAATGCTGCTCTGTATGAGTTCCATTGCGCAAGACGACATACGGACATATAAAATACACAATGCCAACAAGGAAAATCTTACGCAATATCCCGTAGAAATAAACGGGATAGAGGGTTTTCGCTCTGCATTGGTAACGATTGACGGAAAGGAAGTGCCGTGCCAGATGGATGACCTCGATGGAGACGGGGGAGCCGACCAATTATTTTTGCTTGCCGACGTAGGAGGCAAGGAAAGCGTTGAGGCCACGGTGAAACTATGGCGTAAAGGCAAGCCACGTGAATACAGGGAAAGGACGTTTGCCGATCTCATGCTGCGCAACAGCAAGATAAGCGCCAAGAACAAACATGACATTTACCTTGGCGAGTTCTCGTCCATGCGTGGCACAAACCCTTTCTTGGTAATACACCAGCATGGGGCTGTTTTCGAGAGTGAACTTACAGCTTTCCGCATATATTGCAGCCCACGGCAGACTGTTGACATTTATGGCAAACGCAAACGGCAGTTGGAGCTGAGAGAAAGCGAGTTTTACCCTGACCAACAACAACTCGAAGATGGTTTCGGAGACGATGTGCTCGTCGTTGGCGACGGGGTGGGGCTGGGAGCAATAAACGGCTGGGATGGTACGAAGCCTATTGCTTTCAACGACTGCGACAGGCGGCTGCAACGCATCGTGGCATCAGGTCCATTGCGCAGCATCGTTGAGATTGTAGATAAGAATTGGCGACCGTCTCCCGATGCGGAGCCAATGACCATAACCTCACGTTACACCATTATCGCAGGACATCGCGA
>CAYLUI010000037.1:0-13367 GCA_964386825.1 uncultured Prevotella sp.
GACACGAGGCAGCCGCATTGCGTTCAACATGGAGTGAGCCGCAAAACACGGCATGAGCCGTGACACACTGAAAGAACAGTGAAAAACTGAAAGAACAGTGAAACACTGATACAGCCATGAGACATTGAAAATGCCGTGACAGGGGTGGCGTTGACGCTACCCCCGCACAGGCAAAAACATCATGGGAAACAACATAAGCGCGAGTGCGCAGGCTGCACGAACAAGGCAGCCTGCGCACTCGCGTTTTCGCATCCTCGCATTTTAGCGTTTTTCGCTCACCGCATGTTGCTTGTTGGCTTATCACTTGCTACTTGTCGCCTATCACCTGACGCTTGCGGCAAAAATCACGCAACAAGCGGATTGCACTCATGCGTGGGTGCTTAACAAAGGTTAAATCGGCGGATGAAAACAAGTTTAGCCACCCAAACAAAGCTTTTTTATTCGAAAAACATTATCTTTGCAACGTCTTCCCCAATACCGGAAGCCCCGTTGGGCAGAGGCTGGGCAGGCATACATATGGAATAAGGCGTTTTTGTACGCTTTGGTTTTGACGTGTAGGAATCTGGCAGTTCACACACACAATTTGTCAAAAACAAAGCAATGCAGAACGCCTCATGGGGTGTATTATATACGGCCCTCATTGGTACCAACCGCACTGTAGGTTGTTGCCAAGAGCGTTTCCTATATACTTACACTGGCGTGGGGCTTTCGGCGTTGCTCGTTTCGACAAATTGGGCAATGCCAGAGCCTCTACACGTGGAACGGGTGACAGAACAGGCTCCACGTCTTCTTTTTGTATGTACAGCAACAATTTATCAACCAAGCCAACAAGGTAGCCATTGACTAAAAAAAGCAAAGCATTTTTTTATGGCAATTTCAAGCATCGAGCGCCAAGGAGCGTGGTATGAAATCTTTGACGAACGCGGAAAAAGGGCAAAGAGCATCTCCTACAACCAAGTAGGCGAATTAATGGGATGGAACGACAGTTTCTTCATCGCCCTGAAAGACCATTGGTATGACATCTATGACGACCAAGGGAAGAGAATCAAGAGCGTCTCGGCGAACATAGGCGACTTCGTGTCAATCTGCGCCGGCCAGTTCATCGTGAGGAAAGGCTCATGGCTTGACACTTACGACATGCACGGGAAGAAAATATCCACACGAGCCGCAAGATAGTCCTATTTTTTTTAATCGTCCCATGCCCCGACATTGCCGTTGGGGCATGTTTTAATGACCTCAACACAAATGGGAAACAGGAAATTCCTAATTTACACGGCAATAGCCTCCTGCATGATATGCGTCATTGCCATAGCATTCAACGTGTTCACCGACATGGAGCTTCCAGGGAGAATAATGGCAGCAATCCTGGGAGTGGTAATAACCGCAACGATAACCCAGCTTCTACTCCAGGGTCAGACACAAAAGGAAGGAGCGTTAAAGCGCAGCTCTAAAATATTCGAGGAAAAGCTGAAAATATACCAGAACTTCATCAACATACTCTACAACGCCGTGAAGGATGGCAAGCTGACGGACAACGAGAAAATGGATCTGCAATTCCAGACCTCACTTGTCGCCATGCATTGCAACCCGGAGAACATCATCAATGTCAGCGAGGCCGTGAGGCGAGTCGTAAACAGCACGTGCCCCTCCGGCGAAAGCGGGAGCGTTGGCGAGACCGACTTGCTGAAAAGCCTTTTCTCCGTGGTTGAAGCGTTCAGGATGGACCTTTACGAAAGCGATGCGCAGAAATTCGACAAGGACATCAAGGACAAGACCATCGAAAACTTCAGCAAGGCTTTCTGCGAGGCGCAAGGCGGGGACGAAGGCTCGCAAAAACCGCAGAGGCTGGCCGTTGACCTAAACATCCTCTCCGGTGCCTTGAACGCCACGCTCCCTGCCATGCAGCAGACCTTCATGCCAACGCAAGGCAACGGCGGCGAGGGCAAGGATGGCAACCATGCCGCCAGGGACACGAACCTGTGGGACAAGGCCGTGGCCGCATGGGAGCATGACTGGATGGTAAATGGGCTAACCGCTGACAATGGGAACAGCCTGACAATAAAGCCGAAAGACGAGGACAACCCTGCGGAAATAAGCATGGGATTCTACGACAACCACTATTACATCCAGGCTGCATACCGCGCGGACACCGATTTCTCAAAAGCACTAAAATGGGACAATGGCGGCCGCCGCTCATACGGGGCATGGTGGGAATACTTGCCCGGAGAGTTCTACGACATCCCGCCAGGAAAACTGTACGAGACATTTGCCAGCAGCAAGGCGTTGCAAGAGCATGTCATCAAGCGCGTCAACTACCTCATGGAAATCATCCGACTGCACCATCGCACCAGCCTTTGGAAAAAGGCCCTGGGGCAGCAAGACCAATGGCACGTCTTCGTGTGGTATTGGAAATGCCTGGCATGCGAGTGGCAGACGGAGAAAGAGGGCAAGGTTTATTTTGACATCATGGCCAAGGATGGCGACGAGCGCAAAGCCGTGTTCTGGCTGGGCAACAGGAGCAAGGACACCGGCTTGCTCAAGCAAACGCTGGCACGCATAGAATGCCAGGACAAGGTCAATGACATCAACGACGACTGCTGCGTCAACATCGGCGAAGTGACCGCAGAGGCTGGCATGATAGCGGAGATGGCCAGGGAGTGGACAAGAAAAATCTCGGGCTGACTTGCAAGCGTCACGCCGCAATACACGCCAACGGGAAACTCTTGCGGCAACAAAAAAACTGGAAAAACACCAAGTCATAAATCTTGGGAAAACACTTTGAATGATTGAGTTATGGATGCGTCAACGTGTGTAAGCCAAATGCTGTCGGGCAACAGGATTTTCGTCCCGACTTACCAGCGGGCATATTCGTGGGAGGAAAAGCAGACTGCCCAATTCATGGCTGACCTGCATGACTACGTGAAGAGCAAGGCTGCGTCAAGATATTACTTTGGGCATTTCCTCTTCGAGGACAAGGGCAACCACGCCTACGCCATCATCGACGGGCAGCAACGCCTGACCACGATCACCATATTCGTCGCCGCCCTCTACGACAGGCTGAGGGGGCTGGCCGGCGAGCTGTCCGAAGAAGACAAATTCATGTACGGCACCTTGGTGAAGGTTGGGCAAAGCTACAGGTTCGCGACGGTCGATTATGACAACCAGCTGTTCAAGGATTATGTCATCAACAAGGTGAAACGTGACCATGGCGGACTTGACACCGAATCGCAAAAAAGGATAGTCGCAGCTTATGATTATTTCGCGGAGCAACTCAACGGGCACGACGAGAAAACATTGCGCAACCTATTGGACACCGTTGCCAACGCCACGTGCACGACACACACCGTAAAGGACGAGACGGAGGCAATACAAATGTTCATCTTCCAGAACAATCGCGGGAAGAAGCCGTCAAGCCTTGAGATTGTGAAGGCACAGTTCCTGTATAACATACACTTGCATTGCGCGACAGATGACGAGAGGGAAGAACTGGTGAACGAGGTGAAGAACCGCTTCGAAAACATTTACAAATCCATATCCAGGATTGAGGGGAACATTGACGAAGACGACGTTCTGGCATATACCCTCCGTGTCCATTTCAATAATCTTGACGCAAGCAACGCACTACGAAAAGTGGAGGAAGAACTGGGCAAGGAAAAGGAATGCATAAGCTTTGTACGTGATTTCACGAGAAGCCTTGCCAACAGCTTTGAGCAGATTGTCGTGTTCTTCCAGCGCGAGAAGACGGACATGACGCTTCACACGCTTTGGATAGTCGGCCAGCCTTCCATCGTCTTCCCATTCGTAATCAAGGCCTACGACCTTGGCGTGCCAGCCGATGATTTCAATGTGCTGGCGAGAAGCCTTGCCTCCATATTCCTGAGGCACAGGGTCATAGGGACGCGCGCCGTGCTCTCATGGCGGCTGAACGGCCTGTTCCGGGACTTCACGGGCGACGTGAGTTCCGTGGCCAGCCAGATAGAATGGATGAAGACCACTTCGGACGGATGGTGGAACTACTGGAACGACAACGAGTTCAGGCGCGTGCTTGAAGGCAATTTCGACGGTGGGCATGGCATGGCAAAGATAATACTGTGGCTTTACGAGAACCATCTAATAGAGTCAGGCAAAGCCGGCTACTGCCTGAAGCGTTACGACTCCGTGGAAAAGTCGCAATGCGAGCATATTGCCCCACAGACAGAGAATGGGAGCCAGCAAAGCGGCTATTGCCTTTATGACGATGACTTCAGGGACAATTACCTTAACTGCCTTGGAAATTACCTGCTACTTTCCGGGCACCATAACGAGTCAATAGGCAACATCCCGTTCGAACAGAAACGAGCCACTTACACCCAGTTGCTCCAACAGCAAGAGGTTCGTGACATGACCGGGCAAGACCTCCTTTGGGACAAGGGGAAAATAAGCAAGAGAAAAGAAAAGATAGTAAACTTCTTGACAGAAACATTCTGACCGCATTGCCACAGGCTTTTCCACACGCCCCAACGGCTTCGCCATCGCAACGACATATTTAAATCCGAGAAAATGCTCAAGCCGTCATTGCCTACGGCTTGAGCATTTTCCAGGAGAGATACTGACAATGTAAAACGAGAGAGGCAGCTTGGCAACGGGGCGAGGCTGCTATTGGTAAGCCTCGGCAGTGCTCAGGCTGCTGACAAATTCAGCCTGCGAATAAACGTTGCCCCATCCATCAACAGCCTCAACCCTCACCTTCGCCTGAGGATTACGCAGCTTATGGACAAACTCGTGGGCGCTCGTCGGCGAGTAGTTCTGCGGATTGCGATTAAGCGTGCCGATCATATAGCCGGCAGCCCAAGCGTCAGGCTTGTAGGCACGGTAAGTCATCTCGCCCATATACTTGTCGTCCTCATAAATGCCCACGCGCCATGTCGGGTCGTAGTTCCAGACATTGGCAACCACATGGTCGGACGTAAGGGCATAGTCAAAGCTGCCATAGTCACCGCCAAAAGAGCTGTCGCCGCGATGCAGGCGAATCTGGAAGCTCTTGTCAAAGCGAGTTGACTTATAATAGTTGCCCACAATCTCATTGCCATTGATTTCATACACCTCATAACCATTTGGCGTGCCATCCGCACAGATGACGCCATGCCACCATGCGCCGCATGCCGCTCCCGTAATGCGCTCCTCCACTTGGATAGGAGAGGCGATTTGGTAATTCTGGTTATAATGAGTATGGCCGCACACCAGCTTCACACGGTCGTAGCCTTTCAGCAAGCTCAGTATTTCCTCACGGTTCCGCACATCGCTCTCACGGATGGGGATGTGATAATAGAGGATGACGAGGCGATCCTTTGGCACATACTGCAAGTCCTGGCGCATCCACTCCACTTGCTCGTCGCTGAAGCCCGCCACGTAGTCTTCCGTATTGCTGAAGACGATGTTGTCCAAGCTGATGAAATGCACCTTGCCACGATTGAAAGAGTAGTTGAGCGGCCCAAACTGTGCCGTGTAGCTCTTCGTGGTACGAGGTTTTGAAGCGTCAGCCTGAGGGTCCTTGTCATGGTTGCCAACACAAGCGAACATTGGCATGGAAGTGGAGTTGAGGAGCGTGTTCATCGCTTTCATGTGCTCCATCTTGTTGTTCACGATGTCTCCCAGGCAAATGCCATACACCGGCAACGAAAGCGAGGCAAGCGTAGCCTTTACGTCAGGCAGCGTCTCCTCGGTAAAGCGAGTGATTTCGGCATTGTTGGTCACCTGCGGGTCAGCCATCGCCAACAGGTAGAAATGGTTCTCGTTGTCGGCAAGCTTCTCAAGCTTGAAGTCATACCGGACCTTGTCGCCCTTCAATGCCTGATAAAACTGGTTGCTCTTCGCCTTGAAGCCCGAGGGGATGGAATAGTTGACAAACTCAGCCTTGGCATCGCGTTTCATCTGATAAAATCCCCTGTCATCGGTAGAGACGCACTTGAACCCGTCCGAAACAACGATGCCGCCCAGCGGATTGCCCTCATTGTCGCTCACCACACCATAAAGGTCATTGCCGGCATCGGGCGTGGGAACCACAGGAGCCACCGATGGAGGGGTGTTGCCACCTCCGTCACCGATAGCGTCGGAACTGCCGCCGCAGGCGGCTGTGATAAGGGCGAGTGCCATCGCAAGCACCGCCCCCATCACGCTTGACTTTCCCTTCTTCATGTCACATTCCCTCAGAAACAACGATGTCGTTCATGCAGAAACGCATGTTGCCTTCAGTGCTGAACTGAATCTTGGTCTCACTGTTGACACCGGCTATGGTGAAGCCAACGTCCTCCCATGTGCCGCCCGTCTTGGTGCCTGCGTACTTATAAGTATAGCTTGCAATCGACGGTGTGCCGCCATTCAATACCGTTATGGTAAGGCGACCGCCACTCTCGCTATTGTACTGAGCCACGCGGCAAGTCACCTTGACGTTAGAGACGCCTTCGGAGAGAGCGCCCAACGCAGGGGTGACCAGACGGCCGATGGCACTTGCCGTACCCATCTTCACATATCCGGGATGCTCGTATATCTTGGTTCCGTCCCAGCCGGAGAAGCCCCTCAACTGGCGATACGACTCTGCCATAGTGAGAATCAAGTCGTTGCTGCCATCGGTGGTTGCCTTACATGCAGCCACGGGCTGGGAAGGATCGATGACCTTGCCCCCGTCGCCTGACATAAACACGCCTTGCACACCGGGCTTGTTGCCAACCACGTCGCCACCCCAAAGCATAAGGTCGAAATGCTGTTCCAAGACCACCTTCGACAAGACAGAGGTTTGAGCCACAACGGTATTGGCAGTCGGCTCGTCGGTCTCAATCTTTATGACCAACGGTCCCGAGGAAACCGGGGTGCCCGACAAAGGAAGCGACAACGTTCCCTCAGAGGCATCCAGCGTAAAGTCCTTGCCCGATGCCACGATGCCCTCGGCGCCAGCGCCACTCAGAGTGGCACGGACGTTCAGTTTCTCGCCCTTATAGCCATAGGTGTATGGAACCTCAATGCTCACTTGGTCTATTGCCTTACCGGCCTGCAAGGAACCGGTCACCTTGGGCTGCCCCAGGGTGAGGGGCGCGCCCTCTGCCTGAGAGCACTGCACTGGCAAGTCCTTGCCGCCAGCATGGAGCACAAATTGCGCCGCACGGGCACTGCCGATATTGCGTAATGCCGTCACGATTACTCTTTCGCGGGTCGTTCCGTCACCCTTGCCTTGGCTGACGCTGAAGGCCAGCCAGTCGCAATCGGACGTGATGCTCCAGTCGCCATCAGTACACACCGTAAACTCCTTTGAGTCTTGCGCATACGTAAAACTCAGGTTGTCGTCACTTCTCAAGACGAAGGGGTCGGAGTCGTCGGAGCACGAAGTGAACACGCTTCCCATTGCCACAATGGCAACCATCATTATTTTGAACAGTCTTGTTTTCATTGTTGTTCCCATCCGTAGTTTTGTTTTAAATCAGGATTCTTCACAAGCGCAGCCTTGGGTATCGGATGCAAATACTTGCGGTCTGTCCAGCTGTTCTCGTTTGTGATATAAAGCCTTCCATCCTTGAAAGTATAGTAACTTGACTTGCTCAAATCGACGATGAACACGCCCGAGGGGGTGGAGCTTGGTTTCTTGTCAACGACCTGCAGGTCTTTCACGCCATCGCCATTGGTGTCATAAGCCACATCCTTGCTTCCGATGTAAATGCTATTCCACGGCTTCATCAGCATCTCGCCCTCAGCCCAACGCATCAAGTCGTCATAACGCAGTCCGCCACCCTCGAAGAAGAGTTCTATGGCACGCTCGCGGCGTATCTCCAGGAGCCACTTGTCCGTAACCTTGTCATTATAATAAGCAACCAAGTAAGGGTCGGCCGTGGCGGGAGCCTTCCCATTGACCCCGGCACGCTCACGCAAGGGGCGAATGGTCTTGTCCCACAGGCTTTCATCCATCTCGCCCAGCTCAGCCTTAGCCTCAGCCTCGTTGAGCAGTATCTCGGCATAGCGGAATATTGGAATGGCGTTGCTGCATCGGCTGGTCTGCTCATAATAGGTGTCATCCATATTGAACTTTATGACCTGGTAGCCCGTCATCGTCACCGCCCAAGTGGCATTGTAACGGCTTGGCGTTCCATTCATGTTCTTGATGTAAGTCGGGGTGATGACACTCTGCTGAAGACGATAGTCGCGGTTGGTGCAGTTTTCCGCAAACGTCTTCTTGTCATAGTTGGCATCGTCCGTGAAACGGCTTCCGTCCAGGTTGAGATAAGTGTTGACGAAATCCTGGGTTGGCGACCAGCGGCGCGTGTCGTTGCCGGCAGAATTGAACTTCTGCGTCACATTGTGAGTGGATTGCAAGTCGGCGCTGTATTCCCTTGCCATGATGACCTCCGTGGCATTTGGTTTCTCCGACTGGAAAAGGCTGCGATAGTCGGTAGCCGGCTTGCCGGTGTTGACCAAGCCGTATTCGCCAGAGTTCATCAACTCCTCGGAAGCTTCCACGCAAGCAAGCAAGTACTTGCGCGCCCCATCGCTCTCCTGCCAAGGTTGGTTGGTAGAGGGATTGACGGCATGATACTTACGGTAGGTTCCCTCGAAAAGGCAGATGCGCGACTTCAAGGCGAGGGCGGCATAGCGGGACACCAACTCGTCCTTCCCGCCACGGATATACTTGCAAGCATAATTGATGTCTTGCAGCACACTGTCCATGATGAGCTCGCGGCTGTCACGCGTCTTGTAAAGCAGGAGGCTGTCACCAGCGTCTATCGGCTCGCTGTACCAAGGCACATTGCCATAGGTTTTCACCTTGTCAAAATAGAAATAGGCTCTCCAAAACTTTGCCACGCCACGATAATGGTTGAGAGTGGCGGCATCGGTGGTCGCCGCTGCCTTGTCGATATTCTTCAGGAAATAGTTGCAACGGTAGAGGTTGGTCCATGCACTATACGTCCAGCCCGACATCTTGTCGGCGTTGAAATCAGGCATCAGCAACGAGCTGGTCGTGCTGGTGGCGAGATAGTCGCACGTGCCGCTACCGCTATTGGTCAAGTCCTCGGCACTGGGAATCATGTTTACATAAAGTCCGTTGGCATAAAGCTCCAACTCGCTCTCATTGGCGAAGAACTTATCGGCATCCAACTTATTGGAAGGTTCCTTGTCAAGGAAGTCGCTGCACGAGGCAAGCGTCACGGCAGCCATGGCAAGGCCATATATTATCTTTTTCATAAAAAAACTTTGCGTATTAATCTTGTTATAATACTGTCATATCATGCTTAGAATGTCACGTTCAGCCCAAAGGACACTGACTTCATCATCGGATAACTATATCCATCGCCCGCACTTCCCACGGGGTTCCATCCGTCAGGGTCGCCCGCGCCGATTACCTCTGGGTCGAAGTTCTTGGCATGCTTATGGAGAGGGGTGAACGTGAGGAGGTTTTCGCCAGAGACATAAAGCATAAGCTTCTCAATGCCAATCTTGCTGGTCAACGCCTTAGGGAAGGTGTAGTTGACGGTCACATTCTTCAGGCGGAGATAAGCCGCACTCTGCAGGTACTTGTCGTTGGCTTGCGCCAAGGGACCCTTGGAAACCTCGGCGATATACGAACGTAAGCGAGGCCAGTAAGCATTCGGGTTGGTGATGTTGCCATCCTCGTCCACGCCTGCCTGAGTGCCGGCATTGTGCCAGGGCAAGTCAAAACCGTAGGCACGGCCATACTGTCCCCAGAAGAGGGAAGACTCCTTGGCAGGATACCAGTCGCGCTTGCCCACTCCCTGCCAGAACATGGAGAAGCCAATGCCATTCCAGTCGGCGCCAAAGCTTAAGCTATAGCAGTAGCGCGGTGTGGTGTTGCCGATTTTCTTCAAGTCACCATGATTTTCCAAGGTGTTGTTGCCGTTGTCGATGGCATTACTGCCGTCCAAGTCCTTGAATTTCAAGTCGCCGGCCTCCCAAACGGTACCGCCGCCATTGTAGTTGGTGAACCAACTCTGAGAAGGCGAGTTGGCGACATCCTCCTTGCTCTGGAAGAAGCCTTCCACGCAGAAGCCCCATATTTCACCAACTTCCATTCCCTTATAATACTTTGTGGAATAGATGGTGGGCAAGGTGTTGGTGGTGGCTGTGTATTTGGTAATCTTGCTATGGTTGTCCCACAAGGCTCCCTTCACATGATAGTGGAAAGGCTTGCCGGCAAGGTTGAAACCATCCTTCCAACCGACGCTCAACTCCCATCCGTCGGTACGCATGTCGGCATTGTTGCCCTTTGGCGCGCTGTTGCCATAGACGGCAGGCAACTCGTCGCCCACCACATACATATCGGTGGTGTTCTTGCGATAGATGTCGAAACAGAGATTGAAACGGTTGTTGAACATGTCCAAGTCAATGCCAAAGTCGTAAGTGGTCACCTTCTCCCAGGTCAGGCTGTTTGGCACGGGCGTGGGCGCATTGGTATAAGTGAGGACGTTGCCATTATGCACGACACCGCTCTTGCTGACTGACATGGTGGACAAATACTGGTAAGGACTCACCAGGCCATTGCCTGCCTCGCCGACAGAGAAACGGAACTTGAGATTGTCGAGGAACTTGTCGCGCAACCCTTGCATCCAAGGTTCTTCGGAGACTCTCCACCCAACGGAGCCTGACGGGAAGAAGCCCCACTGTTGGTTGCTTGGGAACTTGGAAGTGCCGTCATACCTGCCACTCGCCTCGACGAGGTAACGTCCCTTGAAGTCATAGTTCAAACGATAGAAATAGCCGAGGAAAGCCCACTCGTTGCTGCCATTGTCTTGGATGTAATAATTGTCGCCATTGATCAAGTTGAAGTTAGGCTTGTCTTTCACCAACAACCCCTGGCGCATGATGCGGGTGGTCTTGTAGTCGTTGTCTTCCAAGTTCCAACCACCCATAGCCTTCAGGTGATGTGCGTCTCCCAGCTTCGGCGTATAAGTCAAGGTCACGTTGGCTGCCTTGTACTCCGTATCATAATAACGATATTCCAAATAACTGAAGTTCTGGTGATCGACCGTAGCTGTAGGGGAAATGTAACCCGTGTAAATATTGCCGACCTGGTCACGATAGTTGTGGGTATAACTGTAGGTGAAGTCAGCCTTCGCCTGCAACACGTCCTTTATGATGTCGGCGGTTGCGGTAGTCGTGGTCTTCAAGGTCATCTTCTTCAACCCCCTATAAGAGGTTCCCTCGTACATGCCGGCATAGCCCGTATATACGGCAGCCTCGGTCCAGGTGCCATCGAGGTTGCGGAGCGTAGCCACGGGGAAGCCTTGGGTCTCATACTGGCGCTGAATTGGAATCAATGACGACATGTCCGTGGAAGTGTAAGGATACATCACGGCAGGCTCGTGGTAAGTGCGGCGCCAAAACTCTGAGTTGTTGGAAATCTTGAGCCATCTGTTCAACTGCAAGTTGCCCACCGCCTTCAGGTTCCAACGCTTGAACTTCTCGTTGCCTATCTTATACACGCCATCGTTCTGATAGTAAGCTCCGGAGATGAGGTAAGAGGCCTTCTGGCTGCCGCCGCTTATGCTGAGACTGTGCTGTGTGGCGAAAGAATTGTCCTTGTAGGTTTCGTCAAACCAGTCGGTATTGCCAAAATAATCATAATATCCCGCCGAGTTGACACGTATCTTCTCCAAGGTGGGGTCGGCATCACGACGCTTAAGCTCTGAGTACCAGTCATCCCAGCTCACGATGAACTTATTGAAACGGTTGTTGATGGTGCTGGGATCCTTTCCCTTGTAATTGACATACGCATTGTAGAAGTCCGTAGTCCACTGCAAGCCGTTGGTCACCATCTCCGGCTTTACGGTACGCTGCAGGACCGAGACATTGGCACTATACTTTATGGTAGGCCTTCCCACCTTTGCCTTCTTGGTGGTGACGAGTATGACACCGAAGGCGCCACGAGCGCCATATACCGCCGTGGAAGAAGCATCCTTCAACACGGAGATGTTCTCAACGTCCTCAGGGTTGACAGCGTTCAGGTCACCTTCCACGCCATCCACCAACACCAATGCAGAGCCACCTGCGCCGATGGAGGTGACACTGCCACGTATCTTGATGTTTCCAGTCCTTATGGGCTTGCCGTCAGCCATCGTGATGGTCAGCCCCGGCACCTCGCCTTGCAACGAACGCACCACGTTCGGATTGCTTCTGTTCTCCAGCACATCGCCCGAAACACTGGAAATGGCGCCAATGATGTCACGCCTTTTCTGTACGCCATAGCCGACCACGACCAACTCGTCAAGCGACTTGACATCTTGCTGCATGACGATGTTGAGCGCCTTGCCATTGTAATAAACGTCCTGCTCCCTATAGCCAAGGTAAGAAACGTGCAAAGCCTCTCCTTTTTCCAGTTCCATGACAAAGCGTCCATTCTCATCCGTGGTGACACCGCGGTTGGTGGCCTTGTCCATCACCGTCACGCCAATGAGCGGCTCGCCCTTCTCGTCCCTGATTGTTCCTGTCACCGTTGACCCGGAATCAGCATAAGCAAAGAGGCTGCCAGCCACCATCAAAGCCGTCAGCAGCAACTTTGACATTCTGTTGTTGTTCTTAAGTTTCATGTTATCCTAAAAAATTTTTTATATGAGTCTTGTCCTTGTTACAACTGGTAAGTCCGGGCATATTTCTCGCCGAAATGGTTGGTGAACTCGATGGTCACGCTCTTGGTGCCCTTCGACGGCTTGAAACGGAACAAGTGACCCGTCACCCTATCGCCGCTCACCTTCTTGCCCAGCCGGTTCTGCTGATAAATGTAATGGTCGTCGATGTCGGCAAACTGCTCCATGTCTCCTTTGAGCACACCGTCCTCATAATATTGCACTTTGCAAGCAGGGTCAAAATCCCAAACATTGGCGACGACCATGCCAACCTGGGTACGGAACTGCCCGGGAAGATAAGTGAAGAACTGCTGGTCGAAACCGCCCTTGGTAGGCTTGAAATGCCACTTCACGTCATCGCCCTCGACATCCACGACAAGATAGCCGTTAGGCGCACCGCAAACACTAAGGTCGCCAGCCCACCATGAGCCGCAAGCCGCACCGATGTTGTGCTGGAAGAAACGGGGATTGACCACGATGTTCTGGAAAAAATGGGTATGCCCGCAGAAGAAGTGCACCTCATAATCCGCAAGAAGCCTTGCCACCTCCTTGGCTCCCTTGAAATTGCCGGCGTCACCATGCTTGTTCCAACCAGCCGCGTGCATGTTCAAGAAAACGGTCGTCCCCTTTGGCACATAGCTCAAGTCTTTCTCCAACCATGCCAACTGTGCGTCGGTCACGGACTCAAGGTACCGCTTGCCGCCTACGTAGTTGATGTTCTTCATCGTGATGACGTGCACCTTGCCAATGTTAAAGGAATAGTCGGTA
>CAYLUI010000037.1:13377-25470 GCA_964386825.1 uncultured Prevotella sp.
TGCGCAGGTTGTGCAAGTCCTGGTATTTCTTGTCGAAATCATGGTTGCCGATGGTCTGGAACATGGTCAGCCCCAGGTTTTGGCACGACAGCTCATAGTCCTTGTACAAAGGCATGTTGTCGAACACAAGGTCGCCAAGCGTCATGCCCACCACCTCACGAGTCTTCCTCAGCGAATCGGTGACCAGTCGCAAGTCCTTCACCGTCTCGTTGCGCCAACGGCTCACCTCCTCCTCGTTCAACACCTGAGGGTCAGAGATGGCAATATAGGAAAAGTTGTTGGCGACGTTCTTGCGGCGTGCAAGCACAAACTTGTTGTCGGGGCTTTTCACAGCCTCGCGCATCGGGATATAGAAAACCGCCAGCCCCTTCTTCTGGGGAAGCTCATAACCGGCAGGGGTTGAGATGCTGACGAACTTGCTAAAAAGTGTATCTGAAGAAAGCACCCATTTGCCATCCTTGTCTGTAGTAGTGAAGTTGACGCCATCATTGACAACCACACGTTCAATACCTTTTCCTTGCTTGTTGACAACGCGCCCTGAAACCTCAAAACGTGTTTGCTGCGCAAAGCAAGACATACTTGCAAATGCAAGTGCGAGAAGTAAAATTCTTTTCATTATTTTCAGTAATTGATAAAACCGGTGCAAAGGTACGGCACCGAAAATACAAGGCTATTACTGAAAAATTAAAATGAAACTATGTTCCCGTTTCAAGAATGAGGCAAAAAAGTTTCAATCCTGTTAAGCCCAGCTTGGGGCAAGGTGCCATAACGCACTGGCAGACGCTGAAGCCGCGCCGCCATTGCCTCGGGAAAACGCCTGGAAATGGTTGGGGTGGCAAAATCACTCGTTGCGGTGATCGCAAAACTTGTAGTCCTTGAACCTTGCGCTGGGGAAACGGAACTCGCCGTCGCCGACACCGCCCGTGCGGAAGCCCGACAGCCTGACGGTGGTCCAGAAAAACGCCACCTTTATCTTCAACGCCACGGGAGCCTCGGTCTTGCTGTCGAGCACAATCTTGGCGTGGCGTATGCCGCCCAAGCCCGACGGAGCGTCAACGTTGACCACCGTGCCCTCGTCGGTGCGCTGCCAGCTATAGCTGAACTTGTTGACATCAAACTTGAACTTTGACAGCAGGTTGTCGCTGTGTTCCTTCGTCATGTCGAAAATGTCCACCACACGCTTCTTGGTGTCGGCTCGCCACAGCGTCTTGCCGTCAGTCCAGCCATGGTAACGCTTCTCGGTGTAATGGCTTTTCTTGCCCTTCATGACGACGTTGCCTGCCGTCTTGTAGATGCCAATGATGTTTATGGAGTAGCCCAGGCGGCAACCCTCCTGCCCGAAGACGCGGTTGTAAACCCGGTTGAAGATGGTGCGAGCCTGACGGGCGTTGACAGCCTCGGCGGAACTACCCAACGCAGCCGGGGCATGAGCCGGAGCCACAGCTCCCGACGGAGCCGCAACCAGCGTGGCGCAAGCCACGGCAAGCCCCGCAACCAGCAGGCGCATGACATTCTCACGGCGACGAGCCTTCACCCTGACGAGTATCTTACGGAAAACCATGCGCGCAAATCACCTGCCACCCTTGAGCGAGAGCCTCACCCAAAGGGGATAATGGTCGGAAGGTATGAGGGGCACGTAAGCGCCGTCGGCATCCTTGCCCCAATAGAAACTCGTGTCAACATTGAAGGATGACACGCTGATGCCCGGCGACACGAACACGTGGTCAATGCGGTCGTCGGTCTTGCGGCCTATCTTGAAGTCGTTCCACGTGCCGTTTGGCGCGAACTTGCTCTCTGCCAGCCCGTAAGAGTCGGCAAGCGCACCCGAACGCTCAAACGTGAGGTAAGCCCCCGAGCGCTGGTCGGAGTTGAAGTCGCCGGTCAGCACCACGGGCTTGTCGCCGGCAAGCTGCCTTATCTTCTCCACCACGAGGGTTGCCGACTCGCGGCGAGCCTCTACACCCACGTGATCCATGTGCAGGTTGAAGAAAAAGAACACCGTGCGCTTGCCCGTGCGCGTCCTGAACTTGCCCCAGGTGCACATACGGTTAAGCACGGCATCCCAGCCAACGCTAGGCACATCGGGCGTGGGCGACAGCCAGAAGTGCCCGCTGTCGAGCAGCTCTATTTTCTCCTTGTCGTAGAATATGCACTCGTGCTCGCCCTCGCGCTTGCCGTCGTCGCGCCCCACGCCTATGCAGGCGTATCGCGGCAGCCGCTCGCGCAAGTCGAGCATCTGGCCGTAAAGCACTTCTTGCGTGCCGAATATGTCAGGCCGCCGTGTCTTTACAAGATCACACAGCACGCCAACACGCTTTGCCCATGCGTTGGGTGTGGCGTTATCGCCAGCGTTCTGGTAACGTATGTTGTAGCTGCCCACGAGCAACTCCTGCGCTTGTGCCGCAAACGAAGCCAGCAGGCACAGCATGGCGATGGCTAATTTCCTCTTCATAGTCAAAAAAAAAAGAAACGGGTGTTTCCCGGTTTATGGTTACGCATGCAAAGGTACGCTTTTTTCCCATCACCACACCATAAAGCGCCACTGTTTTTCGGCTGTTTTTTTGCGGTCGCCGCCACGGACAACGAAGGCTACGCCGCAAACGTTTCGTGTCACTCTTGAAAGCCTCGCCAGCAAAATACCCCCTCAAAAAAAAATGGAAGATTTTTGCAAAAACAAAACAAACTTGAAGTTATAGTCTTTTATTAGATGAAAAGCAAGTAAATTTGCAGTAAACTTAATAAGTTTCGATATATGAGAACTGTCAAAGAGGCTTTGATACATAATTCAGTTAATACATTATCCCTTTTCTCTGGAGCGGGAGGACTTGACATAGGTGCCATTCAAGCTGGCGCCAAAATCGTATGGGCTAATGACATGATGAAGGATGCGTGTGATTCTTACTCTATAAATATCGGAGACCATATTCATCAAGGAGATATTAACTCTTATATACCATCACTTAGACAATATAAAGGTAATATTGATTTGGTTATAGGCGGACCTCCTTGCCAAGGCTTTTCCGTTGCAGGGAAAATGGATGAAGAAGATGAACGCAGTAAACTCATTTGGAGTTACGTAAAGGTTTTAGAAACTATCAAGCCTAAAGCATTTATAATGGAAAATGTCAAAGCTTTGGGTACATTGGAACGATGGTCCTCTATTCGATGCAAATTACTAAAGGAAATACAAGACTTGGGGTATTCTGTTAATTTCTGTATTCTCAATGCTTCGGACTATGATGTACCTCAAGCAAGAGAACGTTTATTTGTCATAGGCTTCGAAGGAAACCATTTTGCGAGTCCTGATTTGGAATCAATGCTTTTACCTTATAAGAAAAAAGCAAAAACTGTCCGCGAATCACTAAAGGTTTTGGATAAAGCAGGAACTGGTAATAACACAAGTACCTGTAATGCAAAAATAACATTGGCACCCAATCCTATTTTGCGTAAATCTGCATATGCAGGAATGTTATTCAATGGTCTTGGTCGTCCACTCAAATTAGATGGATATAGCGCGACTTTGCCTGCTTCAATGGGTGGCAACAAGACTCCCATTATAGATGAACAAGCTTTGTATTATAATTCACAACCGTGGGTAGAAACATATCACGAACGTTTGCAAAATGACATGACTATTGCCAAGAAAGAAGTCGTTCCTAACTATCTAAGAAGACTAACGGTAGATGAAGCCCGTGTTATCCAAACATTTCCCTTAGAATACAGTTTCTCGGGTAGCCAGTCTTCCCAATACACTCAAATAGGCAATGCGGTTCCCTGTAATTTAGCAAAAGCCGTATGCTCAATGGTTATAGATGTGATAAAAGGACATTCGACAATTATATATTCAGGACTATTTAGTTAAGATATGGCATCCATTGATTTTAAAACAGCGTCATTGATTCTTGACAGGGCTTTTATTGAGGCAGAATTGTCGCATGATGGGGTCGGTCAAAAGATTAGTGAGATATTGCGAGGCACTCACAAGACATACCGCTACATATTGGTTACTGCTTTATTGGCCAAAGCGACCAATGACAGAATAAACATTTTGAGTTTACAGAAAGGGGATGGAGAAAATGGGAAATATGACGCCCGTTCTCTCTGCCATAAAGTCTTGGTTCCTTTTGAAACATTGAAGCTACCAGGATGTCTTGGTAGTTCCAACGAGCCGTTCCTTAACAAACCTGCCCGCTTTGTATCTTTATCACTAACAAATGCAGTAAGAAGAGGTAAAGATTTTCAAACCTTATCCGATGTAATTGATGTACTTTCAAGCATATCAAGCAGTTCCAACGCATACAAATACTTGAAATCAGCATTGTCCGTCATGAAAGAAGTGAGCAAAGAATATGTCTCAAAATTCTCGGTCGGAGATGCCTTGATTGACATTAGTGAGTTTTCTCAGTTGGTTCTGGATTACATTTATGCAATTACAGAACATTCCTTGGAAGGAGAGGTTTGCCCTTTGATTGTCTCCCAATTGGAACAAATGTATCTGGGTAAAGATTTTAAAGTTGAACCACATAAAGTCAATCAAAGTGGGCATCATCCAAAGAGGTTGGCGACATCGATGTATATGACAAGAACAAAAGGCTCATTTACTCTATTGAGGTCAAAGATAAGGATTTTTCAAAACAGGATGTAACCCATGCTATCACAAAGTTCAGGCAAGCAGACCTTAGCACCAGTTTATTCGTATATGGAAAGAATGCTTCTTTTGATGAAGATGAAGTGTTTCAATTGTTGAAAGAAATAGGACGTGAAGGACATTATTGTTGCTTGATTTCTATTCTTCATTATGCCAAACTGAGAATTTGTGACTTAAAAACATTAACAATACGTGATTTTGTCGATGGGTTATTGAAATTTGCAAAAGTCATTAATGCCAAAGATGATACAATAAACATTATTAAGGACATTGCGAATAAGATATTTTAAAAACCATATTCATGCGAAGACTTAAACGCAAGGCTTTTCATGGGGAACATTATTAACACGTAGAGGCTTACGCGCACTCCCACTTGGCTTGCTCTATCCAAGTGGGAGTGCGCAAGGCTCACTTGCCGTACACGTCGTCGGCAACGGGTTCCAGCCACTCGTTGCTCATCTCGCCGCCCGTA
The DNA here is from genome assembly GCA_964386825.1 of uncultured Prevotella sp. Classification (GTDB taxonomy): domain Bacteria; phylum Bacteroidota; class Bacteroidia; order Bacteroidales; family Bacteroidaceae; genus Prevotella. The sequence continues at coordinate 18,498 of CAYLUI010000037.1, forward strand.
GGCACATGCGTGGCGAGATGCTGGAACCACGAGTCGGCTTGCGCCCCGTGCCAATGCTTAACGCCCTCGGGCACCTCCACCACATCGCCAGCCTTAAGCGACACGGCGGCCTTGCCCCACTCCTGGTACCATCCACGCCCCGAGACGCAAATAAGCACCTGGCGCGCGCCGTGGTGTACATGCCAATTGTTCCTGCACCCTGGCTCGAATGTCACGTTGGCGTAAGGCTGCGCCACGCTGTCGCCCTCGTGCAGGTTCTTGGGCACGATGGGCGCAAGATAGCTTTGTCCCGTGAAATAACTGGCGTAAGCCGTGTTGGGCTTGCCCTTCGGCCAGTCGCCATGGCTCGCCGTGCCGCACTTTTCCTCAAGGCTGGCGCATACGGCAAGAGCCTTCTGGCGTGGCGTAAGTTCATCGTGTTTCATGTTTGCTGTGCTTTTGTGCGTTGGCGGTCGCCATGGCTAATGCCAACGCAAATGTCAATATTGCGCTAACCGCGCAATGCCGATGCGTAAAAGTCGGCTATGCTGTCCCAGGGTATGCAATGGGTCGAGCCGCCGTCGTAAAGGTCGCAGTGGGTGGCTCCCGGCACTATCAGCAGGCGCTTGTTGGCGGCGTACTTGCCGCTCGCCACCTTGGCGTATGCCTCCTCGCCGAAGTATCGGCTGTGGGCTTTCTCGCCATGCACTATCAGCACCGGGGTGCGTATCTCCGCCGCGCCGCCCCACTGGTCCCTCGTGAGGCGCATGAGGTGCGTGGTGATGTTCCAGCCCATGTTCGAGTTGAGCGAGCGGGGATGGTAGCCCCGACTGGCCGACTTGTAGTAGCCAACATACTGGCGCAGGAAGTCGGGGGCATCGGCGGGCGGGTCGGCAGGCAAGCCTCCCTGCGGCTTTATCTCGCCCGTGCGGAACTCCTCGGTGCGCAGCCTTGCCAGGCTGACCTTCAGCTCGTGGCGAGCGTCCTCGTCCATCACGTCAAAATATCCACGCTGCGTGACGCGCGTCAGGTTGTACAGCGTGACGCTCACCGTGGCTCTCACGCGTGGGTCAAGGGCGGCAGCGTCGAGGGCTATGCCGCCCCAGCCGCAGATGCCGAGTATGCCGACGCGAGCCGGATCGACCGCCTCGTGGCACGACAGGAAGTCGATGGCGGCGCAGAAGTCCTCGGTGTTAATGTCCATCGACGACGAGTAGCGTGGCTCGCCGCCGCTCTCGCCCGTGAACGACGGGTCGAAGGCTATCGTGACGTATCCTCGCTCGGCAAGCGTCTGGGCATACAGCCCCGAGGCCTGCTCCTTCACGGCGCCGAAGGGGCCGCTCACGGCAATGGCCGCCAGCCTGCCCTTGGCATCCCTGGGCACGTACATGTCAGCCACGAGCGTTATGCCGAAACGGTTGGCAACCGTCACCTTGCTGTGAGTCACACGGTCGCTCTTGGGGAACGTCTTGTCCCACTCGTTGGTAATAACCGGTTGCTGTCTTTCCATGGTAGCTGATTTATGGTGTTGCGCCATGGCCGTGCCCCACATGGCGCACAGGCACATGGCCATTATGGTTGTTTTCATACACATTATTCTCATTGCCTTGCCTGCCGTGGCATCACTCACGTAGGCTTCCGCGGCAGTGTGTCCGGGCACAATAGTTACATGAGCGGCTGGCTTACCTCAACTTGTCCCGCAGCTCCCTCGCCTGCGCCTCGTTGGTCGCCATGCCCTCGTAGCTGAAGCCGTACATGCCGGCGAAGCGGCTTGCCGTGTACTCGCCATCGTCGATCATCATCTTCGTTGGCGCCGCGCCCTGGTAAACGAAGAAGAAGCGCTTGCCGGAAAAGGTGCCTTCGGGCACATGCCCATAGAAACGCTCCATGACGGTGCGCACCGAGGCGCAGATGTTGTGCCAGTACACCGGCGAGCCCACGACCACCACGTCGGCGGCCTTCATGCGAGCCAGCACCTCGGCAAACTGGTCGCCCTCCATGTCCTGCCCGTAGAAGCCTATGCGATAGTCGCACAGGTTCAGCGTCTCATACTCGTGCCCCTCCAGGAGCGTCCTTGCCAAGCCGGCGGTGTTGCCGTCGCGGTTTGGGCTTCCGTTGATAAACAGAATTTTCATCTTCTCGTTGTTGTTTTCATGTTTCCCACTCGGTTTGGCATTGCAACTCGTCATGGCGAGGCACGCCACAATGGCCATCACGACCCTGAGCATTGTTCTCATCATACACATTGTTATTTGGTTCATTTGTTCAGTTCGTCGTTCATCTTCTTCTGCCATGCGTCGTTGCCAGGGCTGTCGGGCAATGGCACAACATGGTGGCAAACGCCACGATCATCAATCTCCTTACGTTCATAATAGCTGAAAAAGGAAAAAAGGCATGTGTCTTTACTCAAGGCTGCGCCCGGCGAAACTCGCTCGGCGTCATGCCCGTGTGCTGCTTGAAGAAGCGCACGAAGTGTTGCGGGTACTCGAAGCCGAGCAGCTCTGACACCAGGCTCACCGACAGGCGGTCGTCGTTGAGCCGCTCCTTGGCGGCGGCAAGCAGGCGGTCGTTTATGAAGTCCTTCGCCGTGCGCCCCGTCTCGGTCTTCACCAGCTGGCCGAAATAGCCCGTGGAAAGGCAGCACTTGCCGGCGAAATATGCCACCGAGGGCAGCCCCTCGACGCGCGCCCTGTCGCTGATGTACTCCCTCAGCATGTTGTCGAAACGCCTCACCACCGAGTGGTTTATCTCCTCGCGCGTTATGAACTGGCGGTCGTAGAAGCGCAGGCAGTAGTTGAGCAGCAGCTCGATGTTTGACACTATCAGCTCGCGCGTGTGGTTGTCGATGGGGTGTCGCAGCTCGGCGTCGATCATGTCGATGACCTGCCTGAACACCGCCACCTCGTGCTCTGACAGGTGCAGGGCCTCGGTGCTGGTGTATGAGAAAAACTCGTAGCGGCGCATGTTGCCGCCAAGGGCGGTGCGGCGAAGGAAGTCGGGGTGGAACAGCAGTCCCACGCACCTGGGGCGCACGCTGCCCGGGGCAACCTGCACGGTGACCGCCTGCCCCGGCTCGAACGAGGTCACCGTCTGCTCGTCAAAGTCGTATGGTGTCCTGCCATACGACAGGTTGCAGCCCTTGGTCTCCTTCAGCCACAGGGCGTACACGCCATAGTGCATGCGCCTCGTGCCCGCCTCGCCCACGTGTCCCTCCCTGTCCAGGCGCAGCACCGTCACCAGCGGGTGCAGCGTCGGGGCGCCATACAGGTCGTTGACCTGCTGTATCGTGTCCAGCCTGATGTCTTCCATAGCGTTTGGCGTTTTGTTGTTACTGATGGCGCAAAGTTAAGGCAAAATCCGCAAACGGCGCATACCCCGATTGTGGTTTTTATTACCAAAAAGGCATGGATGCGGCGGGGCATCAGCCCTCAACCACCTTGCGGCGGTTGGCGCGGCGCGAGGTGTAGCTCACGTGCAGCCAGCGTGGCGTGGGCGAGCCGGCAGGCTCAAGGATGAGCTGGTCGAAGTCGAGGTTGCCGCGCACGAACCTGAAGTAGGCGCGCAGCAGCTCGGGCGACGAAGCCACGATGTCGGCGGCCTCGCCCTTGACGTGCTGCGACGACGGCACCCCGCCGGCCAGAGCGTTCACGCGGCGGCAGCGGTAGCCGCTCGACACCACGATGGGGCCGAAGCGTGCACGGAGGGGTTCGAGCACGTGGTCGCAAAGGGCGGTGAGGGCGGCGCGCTCGGCAGCCGGGGGAAAATTGTCGATGCTGTTGTCTATTGCCACGCCCGAGCGTGTGAACTCGTAGAGCGTGAAGTGTGGCGAAAGGTGTTTACGGTGTCTTTCGGTCATTGCAGTGAATGTTGTGTTTGTGTGTGTTATTGTGTGTGTGATATGAAAAAGGCGCGGCGCAAGGCGTGCCAAGGCATGGCTCATGACCCGGCGCGCTTTTCACGCTTTTGTCGCCGCAGGCGGTCGTAGGCCGCCGAGGCGAACGCGCCACGGTATGACGGCAGCCGGGCGAGCACCACGGGGGGCGACCACAGCAGCAGGCTGTCCAGGCCGGTGCGGTTCTCGCGCCACAGGCGGGCATACAGATTTACGACGGGCTGGCGGCCGTGGCGGCGGCGACGGCTCGCTACCGAATAGATGTTGCTTGGCAGGCGGCAGTGCAGCTTTTCGCAAAGCGCCTCGGCTATCTGGCGCATGTTCATGGGGCGACCGTCAGGATGGTGCACGAGCGTGCGGCGGCAATGGAGCAGCCACGCCACCTCCATAAGCTCGCTGGCCGACTGTCCCCAACGGGGGAAGCCGCTGCCGTCGTCGGGCATGTCGATTACGCAGGCGAAAAACTCGCTCATGCGGTTCATTGTCTCGTCAAGCTCACGGTCGTTGAACGAAGTCCTTGCGGCAAGAGCCTGCTCGATGGTGGTTAGTTTCATGTGTCTCTGTGTTTGTGTGTATTGTTGTGAGGGGATGCTTCATATAAATCCGGCGCAAAGATAAGGAAACTATCGGGTTCCCACAAGCTTTGCGCCAAACTTATAACTATTAATAACTGACTGCGAAATGTCACTTCAAAAATTAACTACGGTTTACAAACAAGACATAAACCGCCCCTCAATGCTAAATAATGTAAAAACTCAATGCATGCAGCTTGCCAAGCCGAGAGTAGTGGCGATGGCGGTTAGCACGCTTATTATCATGTTTATGATCAGCTTCCAGCTTTCCTTGTTCTTCATGGCTAAAAAATCAGTAAATGTATGTGCGTGTTGTTACCCTTCGTGCGCGAGCGGCGCAATCGGCGTGCGCGAGCGGCACAATCGCCGTGCGCGAGCGGCGCAATGGCCAGGCGTTAGCGGCGTGGCGGCACGGCCACAATGGCGCGACCATGCCGCCTTTGCTCACTGGTCGCCGGACGGCTCAGCCACGGCGGCCTTGCTGTCGGGCATAGGCTCAGACGATATGCCCTGAAGCAACGTCTTCGTGTAGAAGCCCGTGCGGTGCCCCTTCGAGTTGACACCCGTGGCGGTAAACTGGCTCTCCGGGCGATACACTATGCGGTAGCCCTTGATGTTGTTGGCGGTGAAGTCGCCCTCCGTGTCGGCCAACTTGCACACCAGCCCCACGCGGAAGGTGCCAAGACCGTCGAGCGAAACCTGCTGCGACCCCAGAAGGTGGCGGCGCATGGCCTCGGCAAGCTCGGTGAGCACGGCCAAGATGTCGGCACGCGTCAAGGTTGTGAAATGATTAATAAATAGTGTGTGTGTCGCAACTCTCTTGCGCATGTCAGTAATTGTTCGTGGGCGCGTCCTCGGTTTCTTATTGACGATGCAAAGTTAGCGCAAAAGTCGCAACCATCCAAACGCCACGACCCACACCACAAAGCCATATCGGTGCAAACGCCTGCAAGCCAAGGCGTAACGGCGTTCATTCCACATTCGTCGGCAACACTATCGCGTCCAAACGGGCACGCTTCAAAGCAAACAGGCATCCACATTCCCAACGCAATCCCCCACCCACGCCAACCACACCAACAGGCAAGCTTTCGCCAACAGGCGCACCCGCTGGCAACAAACAGCCACTGGGGCATGCAATGGCGCAACAACATGCAATGGCGCAAACAGAAAAAAAACGAGGACGAAAAAAAGAAGCCCGGAAGTTTTTCGCATCCCGTACCGCAAATATTTCCGCTTATCCCACAAAAAAAACGGAATCCCCCCCCAAAAAAACGTAATCCCCCAAAAGCAAGGCGAACGGGCAACGGGGTGCGGAACCCCGAAACAAAAGGACACTAAAAAAGGCAGCATCTTCAACAGATACCGCCTTCCTTATTTCGAATCTTTTTAAGAATCTCAATTTAAAACTTTGAAGCTTGACCGATGCTCCGCCTCACGGCGTCGCCATCGCTCTTGCATCAAAAAAACCTAAAAAACAATCTATCAAAACCTAAAAACTAAAAACCTATATGAAAAATCTACTAACTAATCTTTTTTACGTGTGCAAAGGTAGTATGTTTTTGTCATACACGCAAATATTTTAGCATGAAAAGTTTCGAAAAGAAGCCAATTTTGATTTAAATCAACACTTTGTGCACGTACACAAGTATAAATTTACTTACGTTCACAAAAGCTTGAAAGATTTTAACAAACCTACAAGCCGTTTTTTTGCCCTCACCACAATCCTTCCCGCCATACACAACACGCAAATGGGAACATATTTTTTTACGACCAAGTGGTTACAAATCCCGATTATGGCTCATTAACAGACAAGGAAACAATAATAACAATTAGCAGTTGCGCCCGACACGCACCAGGGTCATATTTGCGGCTTGCACAAAATATATTGGTAATTCCAAACACAGGAACAGCCCCAAAACCACAAGCAAACATCCAATATCTCATTGATTACATAAAGAGGGCGGGAAAGCGCATTCCCGCCCCCTCAATATTAGGGGCAGAACGTGGTAGGAGCCGCATGCCATACCCGCTGTATCCATTCCTGCTGTGTGTCATCCCAGCCGTGTGCCATATCCATCAACAACGCCATTGCCATATCCTGCCATATAGCCCATCCGTCAGCAACGCCATGCAACAAGTGCCCCGGCATCGTGGCGGATGGATTTGGGTAGGAAACTCACATTCGCTTGTTTTGGCCATCACACGCCGATGCCTTCCATTGAGCCAAACCAAGGTAAAAAGGCGTTTACAGGCGTGGTTTATGATAGCACAAATAGGCAGGTTGGACAAAAAGTTGTTGGACGAGTGCATTATGCGGCATTATTAAACGGGAATTACCTCAACAGGGCGCGCCCTGTTGAGGTAATCTTTCCTACTTTTTGTCCACGTAACCCACAAATATATTTTCGTAGCGTTTAAAACTTGCTACTCGCTTACTATTAACAAAATAGGGTGTCAACAACCGACACCCATCACGTGATTCCGTTGGGATTCGAACCCAAGACCCACAGCTTAGAAGGCTGTTGCTCTA
>CAYLUI010000038.1:0-23378 GCA_964386825.1 uncultured Prevotella sp.
TTATATCTGATTGCTTATAATAATATGTTCAATGTTAGCAAAATCTGTAAACAATGGAGAGTGCAGCTATGTTAGATAGACAACGTTTAGAGGCTACACAAAAAGCCCTGTTAGATGCCATTACAACCCTAACAAAGACTTATTGTGAACTTTGCAAAAGCCCCCTGTATAAGCACAGCAAAACAATAATAGTGCTACAGGGGCAAAGATACAGGATAACCGATATTAAAACAAAATGGAGGAAATGTAATGAAACAGATGAGTGATTACAAAGTAATAGAGCTAATGAGGCGAAGTTTTATAGCCTCAACCAGATATTATAGATTAAATAGATATACCCTTAAACACGTCTTACAGCAGATAGATGATGAGGCTTATTTGCCAGAGTGGGAGTTTGTAAGGCTGTTGAAGAAAGCGGGCTACAGCATCAAAGCAACACAGGGTATGCACTACAAAGTAAAAGTTTGGGTGATACCTAATGAAAGAGTAAACAAAGCCCTTTGGGGCTATGGCAATGAATTAAAGTATTTGGGTAACTAATGGCAAAGCCCTCTTCCTGGAATATGGATAGAATGAAGTTTTGGAGGCTTAGAACCGCCAGAGCTACAAAGGTATGTAGCCGACAGGAGTTTGACTATTACAGCCTAACACTTGATGGCTACAGGCTAATGTATGCTAAGAATAGATATAGACCAGATGGTTTAAGGCTGTATGTGTTAGGCGATGAGTTAGCCAGATACTTAGGTTTTTATAACTATGATTTTATGAGAGAGATGAAACCATATATACAGTATGGCAGAAAAATGTTAAGTGTTGATGCCCTACAAAGACATTTTGGAAACTGATTTGGGGTGCAATGAGGGTGCAAAACGGTTAGTTTTGACACAAAGAGAGTGAAAAAAGCGACTTCACAAACGTTTTTAACTTGATTTTTGGCTTTGATGCCTGTTATATGGGTGTAAGCATCTGGATATATAAAACAGGGCTTGCACCCACTTTGTTTTTTGTCGGTGATGATGCTATAAAGGTGATGGCTTAAAGATGCCAACAGATACCCTAAAAGTAGGTTTTATGTTGAACTTTGCACCCTATTTGCACCCTATAGAAATAATAAAGCCTGTAAATCAAAGATTTACAGGCTATTGTTTGTAGCGGGGGTGGGACCCGAACCCACGACCTCCGGATTATGAATCCGACGCTCTAACCAGCTGAGCTATCCCGCCATCACTTTTTGAAAGGCTTGCCACTTCTGTGAGGGCTTAACCTTAAAGCGAGTGCAAAGGTAATAGTTTATTTTGACACTTGCAAATTTTTAGGGGATTATTTCTGAAAAGTTTTTAAATTTGTCGTGTTCGGCATGGTTGGCCACTGTGTGCAGATGGCTATTTTTCATCTTTTGTGCCCAGTGTCAGAGTTATTTTCGCAGGGAAACAGTAGCTTGTGTCCTCGCGTTGGCTTAGGCTCTCGTACAGGTTGCTGGCAGTGCGCGGCACACGCTTGTTGAAGATGGTTTTGCCTCCTGCCACGACTTTCACCTTGCGGTCGAGGTTTACGAGGCTGTCGCACAACCATAGCGTCAGGCTGCTGTAGTCGCAACGGTCTATTGTTATGGTGTTGCCGTTGACGTGTGTGCGTACTTGCTTGTAGCGTGCCAGCTCGTCCTTGGGAGCTTCAAGCCAGTAGAATGTTTTTTTCAACACTTCCTCTTGCTGCCATACCACTTTCTTCGGGAATGGATTGCGGCGGTATTGTGCCATCCAGCCTATGGCGGCAGTATCGGCTTGCTCCATCCAGTGAGCCTTGCCTTTCACGATGTGCCCCTCGAAAGTGTATCCCTCGGGGTCAACGCTGCGGAGGGAATCCATCTGTGTTATGCGGTAAGCGTCAAGTTTGTTGCGGTCGTAGGCCGCGTCGTGTTCGCCGCACCATATCATGAATGGCAGGTTGCGTAGGTTCTCCAGCCTTACGTCGCCAGGATGCCCGGCCATCATTGACGCTGCGGCCCAGTTGTCGGCCATTCTTGGGGCCATGCGCCATACGCCGTCGCCACCTGCTGAATAGCCAAGGATATAGACTTTGTTTGGGTTGACGTTGAAATGGGTGACCGCCATGAGGATTATGTCGTGGTAGAAAATGTCGAGAAAAGGTTTGCACCACATGTCCCATGCGTCAACAGGCGAGTGGGGACATAGGTAAACTCCCTCCTTGGGCTTGTATAAGTACCATTGATTGTGCCATTGCTGGGTGTTGTATATGGTCGGGACTCCTCCTCCGCCATGCAATGATATGTAAAGTGAGCGGCCGTCGGTTGGCTCTTCGCCGAATATTTGCCAGTGTAGTTTCATGGCGTGTCCGGCCTCGTGGATGGTGCGCATGCGTAGCATTGTGTCCGTGCGTGCTCGTGCGTGGCTGAGGAAACGCGCCTTTATGGTGTCGGATATTGTCTTTGCCTCTTTCCCGGACAGGCTTTTGGTGGAGCTGAACTCCCCTGCCGTGTCTTTCCATTTCACAGTATTGCCCCATGTGGATGCGTTGCCGTGAGCCAATTGTGTGAATGCCGCCAATAGTGCGAATATCAATAGTCTTTTCATCTTTTGTCCTTGCTTTTTTATGTGTTTTGGCTGTGGCTTTGCGTGAAGCCCTTGTTTTAAACGTACAAGGAGGCTTTTTATTATGTTTTTGTTAATAAAAAAGAAGGTGTCGTATGTGGGAAGGACATTGGAGGGCTGCTCCGCAACGGTGTCACGGCGGAGCCTTGTGCCCGTTTTGGGGCATCTTGTGGGATGGTGTCAAGTACTTTCGGATGCCTTTGGGGGCGTGATGCTTGTTGCGGTTTTGAGATGGTGGTGGCTTTTGCTTGAGTCGCTACGGTTGTTTTTCGGGGCAACTCCAAGGGTTGGTTTCCCATGTGCGGATGTTCCTTACGCCACCGTTAGGCTTTGTGGCGTTTCCCTGAAAGGTTTCTCTGATTGTTTGCGATGAAGGAGCCGTCATCAGTGCTTGGCAAGGGAAAGGTAGGTTTCGTTTGGGAAGGTTGCCCAAATGGTTTCTTGGCAAAGGCGTTGCGCTTGTGGCGGAAAAGGTGGTGTGGGCATGTGGGGATGGTAGTGCGTAAAATAATTTTAGAAAAAAGGCAGATAAATTTTGTGGGTTCTAAAATATTATGTACCTTTGCACTCGCTATTCCAAAGTTGGCGTGGCAAAAGATATAGGGGCATAGCCCAGTTGGTTTAGAGCGCTGCAGTCACATTGCAGAGGTCATCGGTTCGAGCCCGATTGTCCCTACGTAAGGAGTGTTGTTAACGAGTTTGTTAATACACTCCTTTTTTTATTTTTGTTTGGCGTGGTCTTTGCCCGTTACCGTGGGGATGGGTGGAGTGGCGTTTGGAAAATGGTCATTTCCCATTTTCGTTGTACGCCACCTTTACTTTCTTCAGCAGGTCTGAGGCGAAGATGAAGTCGTTGAGCTTTTCGTTCGTGGCTCCCATCACGTCGTCCTTGGTGCCTTCCCACTCCTTGTGACCCTTGTAGATGAATATTATGTTCTCGCCGATGCCCATCACGGAATTCATGTCGTGGGTATTGACGATGGTTGTGATGTTGTATTCCTTGGTTATCTCCGAAAGCAGCTGGTCAATCACGAGCGATGTCTTCGGGTCAAGTCCCGAGTTTGGCTCGTCGCAGAAAAGGTATTTGGGGTTCAGGACGATTGCGCGTGCTATTGCCACGCGCTTTTGCATTCCGCCCGAAATCTCGTCGGGGAACTTGCTCTCTGCGCCAAGCAGGTTTACGCGTTCTAAGCATTCCATGGCCCTGCGGTCTCGCTCGCGGGCTGTCATGTCTGAGAACATGTCGAGGGGAAACCGCACATTCTCAAGCACGCTCATCGAGTCGAACAGTGCGGCTCCCTGGAAAATCATGCCCATCTCGCGGCGCATCATCACCTTTTCCATCTTGGTCATCGAGACGAAGTTGCGCCCGTCGTACAGCACTTCGCCCGATGTTGGCGTGAGCAACCCCACGAGGTTCTTCACCAGTACGGTCTTTCCTGAGCCACTTTGTCCTATGATGAGGTTAGTCTTGCCGGTCTCGAAAGTGGCGTTTATGTTGTGCAGGACGGTCTTGTCCTCGAACGATTTCGTGAGATTTTTTACTTCAATCATTTTTGCTTCTGTTTTTTGTCACCTTGCCGTTGCGGCGCGGAGGCTTTGCCATTACGCCGCGAACGCTTTGTCATTACGCCGTAAACGCCTTGCCGTTACGCCGTAAACGTGATGCCATTGCGCCGCGATGGCAAGACGGTCTTTCGCTGCGGGTGCTTGGGTCGCTCGCTTACGACAGCAACTCGGTTAGGAATACGTCTGAGAACAGTATCAGTACGCTTGAGCATACCACGGCGTTTGTCGATGACGTGCCAACCTCTACGGAGCCGCCTTCTACCGTATAGCCGAAATAGCTGGAAACGCTGGATATGATGAAGGCGAAGAAAAGGCTTTTTATGATGCTCATCCACACGAACCATGAGTTGAACGCATGGTGCATGCCTGCGGTGAGATCCTCGGGTGGCATCATTTGCCCGAGGTATGCGGTGGCGTAGGCTCCTATTATGCCGAGCGCCGAAGAGAAAATCACCAGGAACGGCATTATGGTCACAAGCCCCATTATCTTCGGCAGTATGAGGTAGCTTGCCGAGTTGACCCCCATTATGTCCAGGGCGTCAATTTGCTGAGTCACGCGCATGGTTCCAAGCTCTGAGGCGATGTTCGACCCGACCTTGCCGGCGAGTATGAGGCACATGATTGACGAGGAGAACTCAAGTAGCATGATTTCGCGCGTCACGTATCCCGTAACCCAGCGGGGCATCCACGGGCTCTGGATGTTCACTTTCATCTGTATGCAAATCACGGCTCCTATGAAAAAGCTTATCAGGAGCACGATGCCAATGGAGTCGATGCCGAGCTGTGACATTTCCTTCACGTAGCGCTTGGCGAACATTCGCATGCGCTCGGGCAAGGAAAACGTGCGTCCCATCAGGATGAGGTATCTGCCAAACGTGGTGAGGTATCTGTTAAGTAACTTTATTATGAACATGCTTGCAAAAGTAGCCAAAAATCAATTAAAAACTGCAATAATCGCTATAGTTTTTCGCTTTCGCAACGTTATTAATTGTTTTTTTTAGTAATTTTGTACCAAAATCAATTTGTTATGACAGAAAAGGTCGATATGGAGAACCAAATAGTGCAGGAAGTTTCTGATGCTCACCCCGGGATGTGCTCAGTGCCAGGCGTTGACCAAATGAGCGACGAACAGGTTGACGAATACCTGAGGGTTCATTTGAAGCATCGGGAATTGCATACAAAGGATTTGGTGAAGCGTTATGGAAAGCGCACGGTTGCGGACCATGTGACGTTCAATGTCAAGCAGGGCGAAATCGTGGGGCTGCTCGGACCGAACGGTGCTGGCAAGACCACGTCGTTTTACATGACCACGGGGCTTGTCATACCAAACGAGGGGCATGTTTATATTGACGACAAGGAAATTACCACCTATCCCGTGTATAAGCGTGCCAGGGCGGGCATTGGCTACTTGCCGCAGGAGGCAAGCGTGTTCAGGAAGCTTTCGGTTGAGGACAACATCATGTCGGTGTTGGAAATGACGAAGCTGACGCACCAGCAGCAGCTTGACAAGCTTGAGAGCCTGATAGCTGAGTTTCGCTTGCAGAAAGTGCGCAAGAACATGGGTGATCGCCTGTCGGGTGGCGAGCGCCGTCGAACGGAGATTGCCCGTTGCCTTGCCATAGATCCCAGCTTCATCATGCTCGACGAGCCTTTCGCAGGCGTGGATCCCATAGCCGTGCAGGATATTCAGCATATTGTGTGGCGATTGAAATACAGGAACATAGGCATCCTCATAACTGACCATAACGTACATGATACGCTTTCCATTACCGACCGTGCCTACCTGCTTTTCGAGGGACGGATACTTTTCCAGGGATTGCCCGAGGATCTTGCCGCTAACAAGATAGTGAGGAAAAGCTACCTGACGGAAAATTTCGAGTACCGCAAGTTCCAGAGCAACGAGGAAGACCGGGCGTTCGCGGCTGAGGCCAGAAAGGAACTTCTCAGGGAAGTGGAAAGCTATGGCAGGGAATGACGGGCGTGCCGGTGGGCTTTGCGGTTTCACGCCATAAGGCTGCGTCACCAGGCGTTTGCCACCTGTCGTGAGCGACGACAGCTGCCCTTTTCGCCCATTTATTTACACAAGCCGTTAAAAAAACACATTTTATTCTCTTTTGTTAGGTATATTCGTTAAAATGCACTAACTTTGCAGTCCGATTGTGTATCAACGACTTTTGTTAGGAAAACAATAATAAAATAAAAGAATAATCAAGCAAGATGAAAATTTCATTTGAGAATCCTGATAAGATCAATGGTCTGCTGACCATTACGATTGAGGAGGACGATTACAAGAATGATGTAGAAAAAGAGCTTAAGGAGTATCGCAAGAAAGCCAATGTGCCAGGTTTCCGTCCGGGAATGGTGCCCATGGGCTTGATACGCCGTCAGTATGGCAATGCCGTAAAGATGGATGTCGTGAACAAGATGCTTGGCGACGAGATCAACAAATACTTGACCGACAACAATATCAATATGCTTGGCATGCCCCTCGGATCAGAGAAGCAAGAGGCTGTTGACTTGGAGAAGCCGGCTCCTTACACGTTCATGTTTGACATAGCAGTGGCTCCTGAGTTTGACGTGACTCTCTCCGACAAGGATAGCGTTGATTACTACGACATTACCGTAGATGACAAGGTTGTTGACCAGCAGGTTGACAATTTCGCTTCGCGTTTCGGCAGCATGACTGACACCGATACCTACCAGGATGGCGATACCATCAAGGGCGACTTGCGCGAGCTTGACGAGCAGGGCAACACCAAGGAGGGCGGCCTCACCGTTGAGGAAGCCGTAATACTGCCACAGTATCTTAAGGATGAGGATCAGAAGAAGCTCTTCGAGGGTGCGAAGGCTGGCGACATACTTACCATCAATCCTTACAAGGCTTATGATGGCTCGTCGCAGGTGGCAATGCTTCTGAAGGTTGACCGTGAGAAGAAGGACGACTACAAGGGCGACTTCAGCTACCAAATCACAAGCATACAGCACTTCGTTAAGCACGCTGTTGACCAGGAACTTTTCGATGAGGTTTATGGCAAGGACGTTGTGAAGGACGAGGCTGACTTCCGCCAGAAGATTCAGGAGGGTGTCAAGCAGCAGCTCACTAACGACCAGGACTTCCGTTTCATGCAGGATCTGCGCAAGTACGCTGAGGACAAGGTAGGCCAGCTCACTTATCCCGACACGCTCTTGAAGCGCATCATGAAGGAGAACAACAAGGACAAGGACGACGAGTTCATCAACAAGAACTACGAGCCGAGCATAAAGGAGCTTACCTGGAGTCTCGTTCGCAACAAGCTTGCCGAGCAGGCTGGTGTAAAGGTGAACGACGAAGACGTTAAGGCTGTGGCTCGCGAGGTTGCCCGTGCACAGTTTGCCCAGTATGGCATGATGAACATTGGCGACGAGTATGTTGACAATTATGCCAACGAGATGCTCAAGCAACAGCAGACTGCACAGCAGTTTGCCGAGCGTGCTGTTGACGAGAAGCTCGCAGCTGCCATGAAGTCGGTGGTTACACTCAATCACAAGGAGATTTCACTCGAAGACTTCAACAAGATGGTTAGCGAGCAACAGGCATAAGCAAATACTGACTCTAAGAAAAACCATAAGACAAAAATCAACGCGCGGATGCACACTCTAACGTGAGCGTCCGCGTTTTTTCTTTTCGTGACCTTTGGCTGGTCATCCTTTTTTGCTTTTGAAACCACAAAACAATGAAAACAAATAGGAAACTATTGTCGCTTCTGCTTTCTGCCATGGCACTTGCCGCTTCTGCAGGCGATCACGTAGTGAAACAGTATAATGTAGTAGGCCCTTACGCTGTGAGCCGCCCCGTAATGCTCGATTCTGTCGATGTGATGGGTAAACCTTTCAGTGACGAATCCTTGCTTGCGTTGCCGATAGGGCAGGCTGGCAACAATTCGGTCACGAAGACAGCTGGTCAGCAACTGTCTTCGGAGACACCCTATGCGATTGTTCAGCTGTCTTTTGACGTTGACATAACGTCTTATACAAAAGCCACGTTGAAAGTCGATGGGCTGGCTGGCATGAAAACATTTCTCGATGGCAAGGAAAACGATTGCAAGGCCGTGCCATTGGAACCTGGAAGCCATTGCTTTGCGGTGAGAACCTTGTTGCGCAAGGGCAAGGGTGTGAAGCCACGGCTTACGCTTTGTGTTGACAATGATGGTGCCTTGTCGGCGGTGCGGTCGGGTGGCAAAAGGCTTTACTCGATAAGCGATGTCCTGAATGGTCGTCGTTATTCTGGCGTGAGCGTGTCGCACAGTGGGCGTTATGCCATCGTGGATTACTCTGACACGCATGTTGACGGCAAGGTTACTCGCTCGTGCGATGTAAGGGATTTGGCATCGGGGACTGTTGTGTGGCGTGGCGAAGGTGGCTTGCGTTTTTTCCCTGGCAGCGACGACCTGCTTTCGTCACGTACCGGTGACAAAGGTCAGCGCCAGCTTGTGAGGACTTCGATTGATGACGGGCGAGAGACTGTTGTCGCCAATGATGTTCCCGAGGCTTCTTGGCAGATTGCACCTGACGGCAAAAGCCTTGTACTGTCACATGTCAACAAGGGACCTGTTGAGGACAAGGATATTTTCCATGTCGTGGAGCCTGATGACAGGCAACCGGCGTGGCGTGACCGCACATCATTGTCGCTTCTCGACTTGGCCACAGGCGTAGTGCAACCTTTGACGTTCGGTTATGGCAATGTTTCGTTGCTTGACATTTCCAAGGACAGCCGCTACATACTTTTCATGACATCGCGCAGCCGTTTGACATCTCGCCCGACTTCCCTCTTCTCGGTTTGGCGCATGGATTTGCGCACTCTGCAAGCGGAGTGCCTTGTCAGCGATGACGGCTTCATTGCCAGTGCCAAGTTTTCGCCTGATGGCAAAAGCCTTGTTATCATGGGATCACCCGAATGCCTTGGCGGTATTGGCAAGAATGTGCCGGAAGGACGCATCCCAAGCATGTACGATTACCAACTTTATGTTTTCGATATCGCAACGAAGAAACCGCGAGCCTTGACCAAGAGTTTCAACCCTGGTATAAGCGACTACGCATGGTCGAAGGCTGACGGTAATATTTGGTTTACGGCTCTCGACCGTGATTTTTGCCACCTGTTTCGTTGCGATCCGTCAACGGGCATTATTACCCAAGTGCCTGAGCCAGAGGAAATGGTGTCGCGGTTTGGCATGGCCGATGGGGCACCGGTGATGGTGTGGTATGGCGAAGGCGCGAACAATAGCGACCGCCTTTATAGCCTCAATATTTCCACAGGGCAATCGCACCTTGTAGAGGATCTTAGTTTGGACATATTAAAGGAAGTGCAGCTTGGGAGTTGCCTGCCTTGGTCGTTTGTCAACAGTCGTGGCGACACCATTTCCTGCCGATATTACATGCCGCCGTCATCGCAATCGCAAAGCAAGTGTCCCATGATAGTAAACTATTATGGAGGTTGTTCGCCCACGATCAGAAATTTCGAGTCGCGTTACCCGCAGCACCTTTATGCTTCGCTTGGCTACGTGGTGCTGGTGGTGAACCCGAGTGGTGCCGTGGGCTGGGGACAAGAGTTCTCGTCTCGCCATGTCAACACGGCAGGCAAGGGCGTGGCTGAGGATATAATAGAAGCCACCAGGGAATTTTGCCGCCAACACGCTTGGGTTGACAGTTCGCGTATAGGATGTATTGGAGCCAGTTACGGTGGTTTCATGACGCAATATTTGCAAACGCAAACCGACATGTTCGCCGCCGCCATTTCCCATGCCGGAATAAGTGACCATACGAGTTATTGGGGCGAAGGATACTGGGGATACAATTACAGTGAGGTTTCGATGGCGGGCAGTTACCCGTGGACGCGAAAAGACCTTTATGTGAATCAGAGTCCGCTTTTCAATGCCGACAAGATACACGCACCGTTGCTTTTCTTGCATGGGAGTGACGACCACAATGTGCCGGTGGGCGAAAGCATACAAATGTTCACGGCGTTGAAACTTCTTGGTCGCCCTACCGCCCTTGTTGTCGTGGATGGCGAGGACCACTGGGTTGTTGACTATTCAAAGAGGCTGAAATGGACTTCCACAATACTTGCGTGGTTCCAGCGTTATCTTAAGGGCGACGCATCGTGGTGGAACGCCATTTACAAGCCCGTAATGCAGTGACGTGGCGAAAGGGACTGGTGTCCTGGCGGCGGTTGCCATGCTTGTGATTGTTGGCATGTATGCCGAGTGCCCCAAGCCGTGGATGTGAGGGCGGTTGGTTTCCTGAGAACGTAACTGCCCTTTATGTTAGACAAGCCAAGACCCAAAGGAGAGCGTGCGTTATGCATCCTTTGGATCTTGGCTTGTTTTGTGGCATTGTTGCAGTAAGCTGGCGGTAGCCGAGGCTGGTTATTTTATGATTTTCTTTCCGTTGATGATGTATATTCCGTGAGGCAGGCTGTTCATGTCGTCTCCGGCGTACCTGCCGTCGATGGTGTAAAGACGCTTGCCTTGCCCCTTGTCGGCATTGACGGCACTTATTGCCGTTGACACGTCGTGGATGTAATTGAACGAGACGATGCCGGTTGCGGTGTCGTATTTTATGTTTTGCAGAGCCTTGTTGGTGGCCAGTTTCTCCGTCTTTGAACTGTTGTACCAGCAAAAGTTTGGCATTGGCTTGGCATCGCTAAGCTCGGTGGTGTTTTGTGTGTCAGGATCCATGTTGCCCGTTCCGGGGAAAAGGTCGCCGTAGAGACTGTTGTAGTAGTTGGTGTTTTCGTCTATGTATATTGAAAGGCACGCCCCGTCGGCAGGAACCACAGCCATGCCGGGAAATCCCGGAGTGTTGTTGAAGCGAGTGTAGGATGTGAGGTCGCCTGATGGGCGGTTCACGTGGTAAACGAGCAGTCCGTTGCCACATTGCCTGCTGTTCCATCCACGTTTCTGTATGCATTCCAGCATCAGGTATTCGTTGCTGTTTTGTGGATTGGTTATTTTGTATGCCGTGCCACCTTTCTCGGTCGAGTTCTCTATCGCAACCGACAGGTTTTCGTTTAGTTCCTTTATGTCAACTTGCCATCCCATTTCGCTTTTCTCGAAAGCCGTGTAGGCTGTTGGGCAAAAGCTGTTGCCAGCGTACTCGCCACCGTCCATGAGATCCCAGTATTCCATTTCCTGGTTGTCAATTTGCGCTTTGGCGGCGGTGGGGTAGAAGTCGGGCAGGCCAAGCGCATGGCTGAACTCGTGGCATGTCACTCCCACGCCTGCTATCATTGGTGTCGTTCCGTTTGAGGTGCTGGGCTTGCCGTCGTCGTTGAGCTTGTATGGTGCCAGTTCGCCGGTCATGCAATACCAACGTATGTTTTTTCCACCCATGGTGGTGCTTGAGTGAGGCCTTGATGTGTTTGCCCACACGTTGGAGGCTTCGCCCCCCTCGTTTTGTGCGCATCCGGCGTATATGATTAATACGCAATCAATGTTTTTGCCATTGGTGCAGAAGGATTTGATGTCTTCGTCCGCCACTTGGCCTGATGCCGTGAGCATTTCAACAGCGTCCTTCACAAGCTCTTGGTGTTTCTCGTCGTCGTTGTTGTTGCTGTTTTTGCCACCGTAGTAAGTTTGGTCCTTGTCGAGGGTTACAGGCTCGTAAACCTTGAATTTCAACGAAAACTCGCCACTGCTCATGTCGCTGAAGTATTTTGCCACGGAACCGAAATTGTAGTGGTTGCCGTTGCCGAGGTCGTTTTGTGTCGTGCCGTTTAGGAATTGGTCGAACGCCTCGCGTGGGTTGTTGACTGTCAGCTTCACGTCTTTGAAGTTGACGAGTATCACGGGCATTGCCACGGTTCCGCTGTGTGGCACGTATTCCTGTGAAGCCTCGAAGGCTCTCGTCTGCCCCTTTGCCAAGGCTGCGATCTCTCGCTCCTGTATCATTGACGTGCCGCAACGCTTGCGGAATGGGCTTTGCGCATCGGCATGGGTTGCGATGGCAGCCATGGCGAGCAGGAGGGTGAGGGTACGTAAAAGTTTTATCATGGACATTTGTTTTTGGATGGTTTCTTATTTTGATTGCAAAGATAATGCTTTTATTTGACGTAAGCAACTTTTGTGCCTTGCAAGGTTATGTCGCTGTGCAGCAACGGCTTTGCGTTTGCGCCGCAATGGCCTTGCGTTTACGGCGCAACGGCCTTGCGTTTGCGGCGTAATGGCATCGTGTTTACGGCATAATGGCATCGCGTTTGCGCCGCAATAGCCTTGCCCATAGCCAGCTACAAGCCGACCTTGTCCTTCAGGGCTTCTCTGTAAGAGTGTATTATGGGGTTCTCGTCGTCGCTGTCGAGCTGCCTGAAAATCTTTTCCATCTTCTTCGCGTTTTTCTTGTCACGCCGTCGCTGCCTGTTTAACAAGTCGGCCATGTTGAAACTGATGCCTGTTATTGGGTTTCGCAGTTCGGTTTCCACGCGGTCGGCCTTTGTCCAGCGTCTTACGGCACGCTCGAAGTCGGTGTCGCGGTTTGCGTAAACCACCACTTCGCCAATGTGGTTATAGTCGCGTATCATGGGCACGGTGTCCTCGACCCAACGCTCCGGTATGCAAAGCGAAACGTACCCGGGCTTGCTTATCCTCAGCGTGTCAAACTTTTCGGGCACCCATGCCTGTCCCAATATGTTTGTCGTGTCGGCTTTTCCGTTGTCTGTCCATATCGCAACCCTGTCCAGTGGCTTGTTGGTTTCCGGGTCATACACTTGTAAGCGTCGTTGGGCGTGTGCGGAAATCATGGGCAGTAAGGCCGATGCTATTATGGCTATTATAAAGTTTCTTGTGCTCATGGTCGTGTTTGTTACCATCGTGATGTCGTTTGCAAAATTACGGAAAAAATGTCAAGGCGTGCTTGACTTGTAACAATTTAACGTTTGGGGATTTTAAAATCCCGATAAATTTCGTGTGTAGTCACAAATTATTCGTACCTTTGCATTTCAAAAGTATCATTACAGAATAAATATTATGGCTGAAACAAAGAAAATCAAGACCGCGCTCATCTCCGTCTTCCACAAGGACGGTCTGGAGGATATCCTCAAGAAACTGAACGAGGAGGGTGTTAAGTTCCTGAGCACGGGTGGAACTCAGAAATTCATAGAGAGCCTTGGCTATGCTTGCGAGAAGGTGGAGGATGTCACCACGTATCCGTCCATTCTCGGTGGCCGCGTGAAGACTCTCCATCCGAAGATATTTGGTGGCATATTGGCTCGCCGTGACAATGATGGCGACCTTGAGCAGATGGGACAATATGAAATACCGTCAATCGACCTGGTCATTGTTGACCTGTATCCTTTCGAGCAGACGGTGGCAAGCGGAGCGTCTGACGAGGACATCATCGAGAAGATTGACATCGGCGGCATATCGCTTATACGCGCCGGGGCAAAGAACTTCAAGGACGTGGTGATAATTCCGAGCAAGGCCGAGTATCCGGTGCTTCTGGAACTGCTCAACAAGAATGGCGCCGCCACTGGTCTGGAGGATCGCCGCATGCTTGCCGAGCGTGCCTTTGGTGTCAGCAGCCATTATGACACTGCCATACACGAGTGGTTCGCCAAGTAAGGGCGTGGGCTTGTGTGGATGGCTTCCGTGCTTCGCTTTTGGTGAAGGAGGATATAATTGGAAATAAACGTTTAAGCTTAAACATAAACTGAATTCAGAAAATGGGATTGTTTTCATTCATTCAGGGAATAGCAATGGACCTTGGCACCGCCAACACGATCATTATCAGTGATGACAAGATTGTTGTTGACGAGCCATCCGTGGTGGCTCTTGACCGCCGCACGGGCAAGATGATTGCGGTGGGCGATAAGGCGAAGATGATGTACGAGAAGACGCACGACAACATCCGTACCATACGCCCATTGCGCGACGGTGTCATAGCCGATTTCACGGCTTGTGAGCAGATGATGCGCGGACTTATAAAGATGGTGCACACGGGCTCGCGCCTGTTCTCGCCGTCGCTGCGCATGGTGATAGGCGTGCCTTCCGGCTCCACCGAGGTCGAGCTGCGTGCCGTGCGCGACTCTGCCGAACATGCCGACGGCCGTGATGTGTACCTAATATTTGAGCCTATGGCTGCCGCAATAGGTATTGGCATTGACGTTGAGGCTCCGGAGGGCAACATGATTGTTGACATCGGTGGCGGATCGACCGAGATTGCCGTCATTTCGCTTGGTGGCATCGTGAGCAACAACTCCATACGCATTGCTGGCGACGACCTTACGAGTGACATACAGGAGTACATGAGCCGTCAACACAACGTGAAGGTTTCTGAGCGTATGGCTGAGCGCATCAAGATACATGTGGGTTCGGCGCTTACCGACCTTGGCGACGAGGCTCCCGAAGACTATGTTGTCCATGGCCCTAACCGCATTACGGCTTTGCCTATGGAGGTGCCCGTGTGCTATCAGGAGGTGGCCCATTGCCTTGACAAGACCGTGGCAAAGATTGAGAATGCCGTGTTGTCGGCTCTTGAGAACACTCCGCCTGAGCTTTATGCGGACATCGTGAAGAACGGCATTTACCTCACGGGTGGCGGTGCGTTGCTGCGTGGTCTTGACAAGCGCTTGCAGGACAAGATCAACATTCCTTTCCACATTGCGGAGGATCCTTTGCACAGTGTGGTCAAGGGTACGGGCATTGCTTTGAAAAATGTCGATAAATTCTCGTTCTTGATGAGGTGATTGGTAGGGGCATGAAAGTTTAGGCTCCGCTAATGCTGCCGTCGCAAAAGGTTGTATGCCGTAGGCGGCTTGCGAACATGCCGGGTGCTGTGGGACTTCCGTGCCTCTTGCTTTTGGGGGATAATGCATAACTTAGTAGAGTTTATACGCAAATATAACCACTGGTTTGTGTTTGTTGTGTTGGAGATTGTGAGCTTTGTGCTCCTGTTCCAGTATAACAGTTATCAAGGCAGTGTTTGGTTTACCTCGGCAAACGCCGTGTCGGGCAGGGTGCTCGCATGGGATGCCGAGGTTGAATCTTTTTTCTCTTTGGGCAAGGTCAATGCCGAGCTTACCCAGCGAAACCTCTACTTGGAGCAACAGGTGGCCAAACTGTCCGCTCAGCTTGCCGTTGCCACGAAGGATACGGGGTGGGCACGCCGAAATGAGCTTGCGCTTTTGAGGGATTACCATCTCATTCCGGCAAAGGTCGTAAGCAACAGCGTGGCTCGTCACAATAATCTCATTACCATAGACAAGGGGTACGCCGACGGTGTGCGCAAGGATATGGGCGTGGCTTGTGGCAACGGTGTCGTGGGTATTGTTTATCTCACGTCGCCCCACTATTCCATTGTGATGCCAGCGTTGAATACCAAGTCGAACATCAGTTGCCGCATACGTGGGCGTGGGTATTTTGGGTATCTTCATTGGCCGGGTGGTGACATTCGCAAGGCGTATGTTGAGGATGTGCCGCGCCATGCCCGTTTCCGTCTGTACGACGAGGTGGAGACGAGTGGCTACTCGTCTGTGTTTCCACCGGGCGTGCTTGTTGGCAAGATTTTGCATGTTTATAATTCGGCCGATGGCGTGAGCTACCGGCTTCAGGTGCAACTGTCCACGGATTTCGGACGTTTGCATGATGTGTGTGTCATTGACAATGCTCCGTTGCAAGAGCGGCTGAAAGAGTTGCGTGCCGTTCAGGATTCGGTGAAAATGAAGGAGGAGGGAAAGAAGTAATGAACATTGAGATGTTGAAGCGGCCGTTGCTCTTCGTCGTGCTTGTGCTCGTGCAGGTGCTTGTGCTCAACCATGTGCGCCTGTTTGGTTTTGGAACTCCGCTTCTCTACGTGTATTTTGCCATTAGTTTCCGCAGGGGCTATGCCAAATGGGCTGTCCTTTTGTGGAGTTTCCTGCTTGGACTTTGTGTTGACATTTTTTCCAACACGCCGGGCGTGGCAGCCGTTTCGATGACATTTGTCGGATTGCTGCAGCCGTATGTCCTTGAGTTGTTCATGCAGCGCGATAGCGATGATGACATATTGCCGGGCGTGCGCTCGCTGGGACTTGTCAAGTACATTGTTTACGCACTGATGCTTTCTGCGGTATATTGCTTGGTGTTTTTCACGGTCGAGACTTTCACGTTCTTCAATTGGTTGCAATGGGCGCTTAGTGTCGTAGCAAGTTTGGCATTGACGTTGCTGCTTGTTGTTGTTGTGGATAATTTAAGGAGGGACCAGTGAAGAACTTCAATCTTGAAAACAGGAGGTTTGTCATAGGGGGCGTGGCGGTTGTCATTATTTTGGTTTACATAATCCGCTTGTTCACCCTCCAGCTGATGAGTGACGACTATCGGAAGAGTGCCGACTCGAACGCTTTTCTCAAGAAGGTGGAATACCCCAGCCGTGGCATAATACGCGACCGCAATGGCAAGTTGCTCGTTTTCAACCGGCCTGCCTATGACATCATGGTCGTTATGAATGAGGCTCGTGGTCGCCTTGACACTATGGATTTCTGCCAGACGCTTGGCATAACGAAGGAGTATTTCGTGAAGCGCATGGACGATGTCAAGAATCCTTACAAGAATCCGGGCTATTCGCGTTTCACGCAGCAATTGTTCATGACGCAAATTGATGACAAGAATTTCTCTGTCTTCCGTGAGAAAATGTTTCGTTTCCCGGGCTTTTATATCCAGAAGCGCACGGTGCGTCAGTACCAGTATCCCCATGCTGCGCATGTGCTTGGAGAGGTGGCTGAGGTGTCACAGTCGGATATTGACGAGGACGGGTATTACCAGCTTGGCGATTATATAGGAAAGCTTGGCGTTGAGCGCAGCTATGAGAAATACTTGCGAGGGCAAAAGGGAGTCCAGATACTGTTGCGTGATGCCCATGGTCGCGTGCAGGGACATTACATGCAGGGCAAGTATGACCGCAGGCCTGTGCCGGGGCGTGACATTACGCTTGGCATTGATGTGGATTTGCAGGCTCTTGGCGAGAGGTTGCTTGAGGGAAAGATTGGTGCCATTGTCGCAATAGAGCCAGGCACGGGACAGGTGCTTTGCATGGTATCGTCGCCAGGGTATGACCCTCGTATGCTTGAGGGGCACAATCGTGGAAAATACCACAAGGTGCTGACGCGTGACAAGCGCAAGCCTTTGCTGAATCGTGCCATCATGGGACAATACCCTCCTGGTTCTACGTTCAAGACATCGCAAGGGCTTACTTTCCTCACCGAAGGCATTATTACGGCCCATACGCCGTATCCGTGCCATCGTGGCTTCTACTATCGTGGTTTGCACGTCGGATGCCATGGCCACTCTTCGCCATTGAGCATTGTGCCTGCAATAAGTACGTCGTGCAATGCCTTTTTTTGTTGGGGATTGCTGAATATGATGGGAAACCGTGCCAAGTATAAGACTGTTGGCGAAGCCATGAACACGTGGCGTGATTATATGGTTTCCATGGGCTTTGGATATAAGCTTGGCGTTGACTTGCCTGGTGAGAAACGTGGCTTGATACCCAATGCCATGTTTTATGACAAGGCTTATCGTGGCTCGTGGAATGGCCTTACGGTTATCAGCATAAGCATAGGGCAGGGCGAGGTCAACCTCACGCCGTTGCAAATAGCCAACCTTGGGGCAACGATTGCAAATCGTGGATATTATTATGTCCCACATGTGGTGAAAGGCATTCAGGATGCCCCGCTTGACACAACTTTCACGCATCGCCGTTATACCCGTGCTTCGCGCCGATCATACGATTATATAGTGGCTGGAATGCGCCAGTCGGCCATGGGCGGAACGTGCCGTCTGTTAGCCTCATTGCCTTTTACGGCTTGTGGCAAGACGGGTACGGCGCAGAACCGTGGTCATGACCATTCTGTTTTTATGGGATTCGCTCCAATGGACAAACCTAAGATTGCGGTGGCTGTATATGTGGAGAATGGTGGCTGGGGAGCCGACTATGGTGTGCCCATGGGCAAGGTGATAATGGAAAAGTATATAATGGGAAAACTCAGTGAGGCTGGGGAAAAACTTGCCACTGAGATGCAGAAACGCAGGATAGCTTATGGTAATGCGGACAGATGACAATCGGCAGCCCAGTGTGTTGCGCAGCCTCGATTGGTGGACTGTGGCAATTTATCTGGCTTTGCTTGCCTTGGGATGGATGAGTGTTTGTGGGGCAAGTTACACTTATGGAGAGACTGACATCTTGAGCCTGTCCACTCGTTCGGGCATGCAGATTGTGTGGATAGGAACGTCGTTGGTGCTGGGTTTTGTGTTGCTTATGCTCGACGACCGTTTTTATGACACTTTTGCGTATGTCATATATGCCATTTTGCTTGTTCTGCTTTTCGCCACGATATTCAATCCCCATGACATCAAGGGATCGCATTCTTGGCTTGTTTTGGGTCCGTTGCGTTTGCAGCCTGCCGAGTTTGGCAAGTTTGCCACGGCGTTGGCCGTGTCGAAACTCATGAGCACTTACGGTTTTGACATGCAGAAACCACGACATTTTTTTGCAGCCGTTGCCATTGTCATGTTGCCAATGTTGTTCATAATAGGTCAGCGTGAGACTGGGTCTGCATTGGTTTACCTGTCTTTCTTCTTGATGCTGTATCGTGAGGGAATGCCTGGCAGTGTGCTTTTTACTGGCGTGGCGATGGTTGTGTATTTTGTGGTAGGCATAAAATATGAGCAAGTCCTGTTGCTTGACACGCCAACATCGCTTGGTAAGTTTGTGGTGTTGCTGCTTGTGCAGATATTTTCGTCGGGCATGGTTTATGTTTATGCCCACGATAAGTCTAAGGCATTGAAACTTTGTGGCTTATGTGTTGGAATTACGACAATAATGTTGCTGTTCAGTGAGTTTGTGATACCGTTCGACGTAGTTTGGGTTCAGTTGGCCGTATGCGCCTTGCTTGTTGGTTGGCTTGTGTACGAAGGATTGTCGTCGCGCGTGCCACATTATCTTTTCATAGCCTTGTTTTCTGTTGGCAGTATTATTTTCTTCTATAGTGCCGACTACGTTTTGAATGACGTTATGGAACCACATCAACGGGTGCGCATTAACGTGCTTCTTGGCCTTGACGAAGATCTTGCAGGTGCTGGTTACAATGTCCATCAGAGCGAGATTGCCATTGGCTCGGGCGGTTTGCGTGGCAAGGGATTTCTAAATGGAACGCAGACAAAGCTCAAGTTCGTGCCTGAGCAGGATACCGACTTCATTTTCTGCACAGTAGGAGAGGAGGAAGGGTTTATAGGCTCGGCAGGCGTATTGTTGCTTTTCCTTGCTCTTATATTGAGGCTTATACATATTGCCGAGCGGCAACCTTTCAAGTTTGGGAGAGTATATGGTTATTGTGTGGCGAGCATTTTCCTATTTCATGTGTTCATTAATGTGGGCATGGTGCTTGGACTGACGCCGGTGATTGGCATTCCCTTGCCATTTTTTAGTTATGGAGGTTCGTCGCTTTGGGGCTTTACCCTGTTGCTGTTCATATTTCTTAGGATAGATGCAGGAAGAAAACTGGTAAGGCAGTAATGCTCATTTTTTTAATGGTTGTTTGTTACATGCGATTATTTTTTTTAAATAATTGTGTGTTTTCTTTGGGTGCTTAATTATTTTTATTTAATTTTGCCCCGTGACATATAAACCTTTATGCAAATTTTAAACAAAATAGTTTTATGCTGAACAATTGTACCCCCCCCCAGGCGGCTTTGTCTTAAGTGCGTTTTGTACTTGGCGATGGCCGTGCTGGCAACTACTTTTATTCCAATTAAAAGTTATGGGCAGCAACAGAATGGGCAACGCCTTTCTGTTTCTTTTAAGGACAAAAGCTTATCCTATGTTTTTGATTTCATCTCCAGCCATAGCGAGTACTCTGTAAGCTACACCAATGAGGTGAGGCAGAGCCAGGACAAGGTTACTGTGTCGTTTGAGAACGCTACTGTAGAAAATGCCGTGCAGAACATCCTTGCCAAGACTCCGTTCACTTATAGTGTCAATGGCAAGCAAATACGGGTGTTCCGCATGACCACGTCTAAAGGCTCGTACACGGTCACTGGCATGGTAAAGGATACTGAGGGCATGGCTGTGCCAAACGCCACCATACGGGTGCAGGGCAAGAGCGAGGGCACCGTGGCTGACTCTGAAGGACGCTTCACGCTGAACACATCGAGTGAAAGTGGTGAGCTTTCAGTATCTGCAATAAGCTTTGGCCGTGCTACCGCTAAGTTCAAGACGGGAATCCCTGTAGAGGTTACCCTGAAGGAAGAAGGACAGCAACTTGGCGAGGTTGCGGTCATAGCATACGGTACACGCACACGCCGTGACATGCTTGGCAGTGTTTCTTCGCTGAAAGGAGACGAGCTTGCCAATGTTCCATCGGCTTCGTTGGAGACTTTACTGCAAGGCAAGATGGCTGGTGTTGGGGTGAGCAACCTCTCGGGTCAGCCTGGCGGTACAGGCTCGCAGATTGTCATTCGTGGATACAGTTCACTCAATACGGCTGGTGTCAACGACGGCAGTCCTCTGTTTGTTGTCGATGGCGTGCCTGTGCAGTCGTCATCAACTTATACGGGAGGCATAAACCCTTTGTCTTCACTTGATCCTGAGAATATAGAGTCGGTGGAGGTGCTTAAGGACGCAACCTCGGCATCGCTTTATGGTTCACGTGCCGGTAATGGCGTGATACTTATCACCACAAAGAAAGGCAAGAGCGGCAAGGCTGTTTTCAATGCCAGTTTTTCACAGTCGTTCTCTTGGCTGCCTGCCACACCGACGCAGCTTAGTGGACGCGGTGAGCGTATGATGAATATCTTGCTGGCACAAAACCAACGTGTTGGCGAGTATGACTGGATGACGGACCGTGTGAAGTTTCCTACAAGCTATGGGGACACATGGGGATGGGACCAGTACAGCTCTGGTGCATACGATTATTTTTGGAATCGTGGCAATGTGGCTACTGACGACTACACTAAGATTCCTTCTCTTATACAGGACTCGCTAAATACCTTTTATAATAATAGCACCAACTGGTGGAAGTATACATTCCGTGTAGGCCATATTACAAAAGGAGACGTATCGGTTTCAGGCGGCAATGACAATGTACGCTACATGGTTTCTGGCGGTATATACGATGAGAAGGGTATAATGCTGAACTCCAGCTTTATGCGTGCCAGCATGATGTCAAACCTTGATTTCAGGGTTACTCCTAATGTGGATGCTTACACTCGCATTAGTATGTCTTATACAGACCAAAAGGCAGGTTCCATGAGTAAGGTGCAGGGCATGACCGTAGATCCTAAGGGACAATCGACGGTCTTGCCAGGCAAAGGCAGCATTGCTGAAGAAGTGGCAATGCTGTCGCTAAGGGGCATCAAGGGGACGAACTCCAACTACAATATAAGATTGTCAGGAGGTTTCAATTGGAAGATAATCAAGGGACTGGCTCTCTCAATTAATGCCGCATTGGATCACTATATGACCAATGTGAACTCATTTACTCCAGACTATCTGAGTTCCAAGAACCTGTCACGCTCTGAAGGACAGAACATCGGCATGACGATGCTGCAGAGTGAAAACTACTTTACGTGGAAACATTCTTTCTCAGAACTCCACAACGTTGAGCTTATGGGTGGTTTTTCTTACAATCGTGACCAACTCAATTCTATTGGCGGCTCGGCTTACGGCGGACCAACCAACCAGATACACTACGTAGGTGAGGAGTGGCCACAATTGAGGCAGAATGAATATGGCCTTTACGAAGCTTTGCAATCATATCGCAGCAACAAGGAAGTGCAGGAAATGGCAAGTTTCTTTGGACGTGCGGCTTACAATTACAACCACCGCTATCTTGCGGAGTTCTCTATCCGTACCGACGGTTCGTCGGTCTTCGGCAGCAACGTGCGTTGGGCAACCTTTCCTTCTGTAGGTTTTGGATGGGTATTCAGCGATGAAGCATTCATGAAAGACCTGTGGTGGCTCAGCTTCGGTAAATTTAGGGCTTCATGGGGACGCTCCGGACAGAAATTCCAAGAGGCATACCTTGCCTTGGGTAGTATGACATCAAGTAATACGTTCCTTGGGTCGAGCGGGCTTGTTCCTGCCTTGCTTGCCAATAACGAATTGACATGGGAAAAGAGTGACCAATATGATTTCGGATTGGATTTGCAACTTTTCAACTATCGTGTACAAGCAAAGTTGGACTACTATTACAAGTATTCCAAGGCGTTACTTATGCAGACCTCCACACCAGGTAATTTCTTCCTTGCCGACAAGATGTGGAACAACTCGTCTGCTATATCCAATGAGGGTATTGAATTGCAGCTTTCTGCCGATATTATAAAAGGTAAGGCTTGGCAGTGGAATTTCGGTTTCAACATCTCTCACGACAAGAACATGTTCCGAAAGGCTTACAACGGTGAAGACCTTAGCGACAAGGTTCTCGGACGACCGGTCTATGGCATTTACACTTATCACGATGAAGGAATTGTGCAAGACGAGTCGCAGATACCTTATTATTATAATCAGTCGGGCAAGCTTGTGCCATTGAGTTTCAACAGTGAGAACTATCCTCTGCGTGTCGGTGGAAGGAAGATTAAAGACCAGAATCAGGATGGTATAATAGACTTGAACGATAAATATTATGCAGGAAGTACATTGCCAACTGCATACGGAGGCATAACAAGTAAGGTGACATGGAATAATTTCTCTTTAGACGTTATGTTTAACTATGTCATTCGCCGTAAGATGATGAATATGGTTAAGAATTCAGCATTCAACTTCACAAAATCATTCGGAACTATCATGGCAGATCCGTCTGAATATACATTCTGGCAGAAGCCTGGTGACAATGCTGACTATCCTTCACTGGAATTTTCTGACCAAGGCTACGTAGGCCAGTTCGACGGCGACATTGACTCAAACATTGAGAACGTAAACTTCCTGCGACTTAAATCTGTTACGCTGTCTTACGATATGCCGTCAAAATGGTTTAACAACAAGATTAAGAAATTAACGGTATATGTTACAGGCCAAAATCTTTTCCTGCTTTCCAACTACTCAGGACTTGATCCGGAGGTGGTAAATCCATATACAGGCAAAGATGACGGAACACAGTATCCACTGAACCGCTCTGTTACATTCGGTCTGAACTTGCAATTCTAAATTAGTCATGAATATCAAATTAGTCATGAAGAAAAAGACATTCATTATAGCTGCGGC
>CAYLUI010000039.1:0-23009 GCA_964386825.1 uncultured Prevotella sp.
GCATTGTTTTGGTATTTTAACCTTTGATGTTGTTCTCCATTATATTGAAAGACGGTTAGATGGTTCTAAGGATTTGAATCACTTTTTGTTCGCCTACGCTTTTCAGCTCGCTGCCCTTGAACGTTGACGAAGAACCCGTGAAGCTCTCTTTCGTGCGACGATAAATGCCCGTTATGACCACGTCTTTTAGGTCAACAGCCTCTGGCTTCATCACGACGTGCTGGAACGAGGCTCCGTTTGTGCCGTCGTAGCTCATCAGCAAACGCTGATAGCCAATGAAATTGAAAACTATATTGGTTTTGCCCGTAGTGGGTACCGTCAATGTGAAATTACCATCCAAGTCTGTGACGACACCGTTTGAGGTACCCTCAACGGAAACCGTTACGCCAATCATGGGTTCTTGGTTGGCACTGTCGAAAACCTGACCTTTTATCACTCCCTTCTCGGGTGCCTGTGCAACATTGGCAGCCACTGTTCCCGAATTGGCATCCTGTGCGCTCACAGTAGTGCAGACTGGAAATGTGAAAGCGCAGCAACCAACGAGAAACCAACGCATGCCATGCGGAAAATACTTGTCGAACCGTATGAACATAAATTACGTAAAATGTTTAAAAATTAAATACCCCCTCATAATATAACAACACAAACAAAACAGTACCGGCGGCATAAGCCCCACTTTTGCCTATGCCTTCTCAATAATCTGCATGCCTTCGTCAACAGCCTGCATATTCAACGGTATGAGGTCGTGATGGCGTTCGGGCAATGTCTTCAGCAGAGCCTTGCGCAGCCCTTCCTTGCCGACAACGGGGCACACGCGCAGCAAGCCACCCAGCACTATCATGTTGAACACCTTGGCATTGCGCATCTCGGCAGCCTTGTCCATGGCACTTATGCGATACACGCTTATGTCGTCGCGCTTCGGCGGGTTCACTATTCCGTAGCTGTCGTAAATCAAAATTCCGCCCGACTTAAGCTTGGGTTCAAACTTGTCGAGCGAAGGTTGGTTCAGCACAACCGCCACGTCATACTTGCTCAGTATCGGCGAGGATATGCGGTCGTCACTCACAATGACAGTGACGTTGGCCGTGCCGCCACGCTGCTCAGGACCGTATGCAGGCATCCACGTCACGTCCTTGCCCTCCATAAGTCCCGAATACGCCAGGATTTTACCCATCGACAGCACTCCCTGTCCGCCAAATCCTGATATAATTATTTCCTTTTTCATGTTTTTCATTAATTTGAGCCACCAAGGCCATTGCACCATCAATGGGACAAAGCCGTCAACGGCACAATGTCCCATTGCCAGAAATCACAACCCGGTAGTATCCTTCAGGTCACCCTTTGGATATTCTTTGAACATGTTTTCCTGCATCCACTTGTTGGCGTTGGCAGGCGACATTTTCCATCCGCTGTTGCACGTTGAAACAATCTCCACCATGCTTGAGCCAAGCCCTTTCATGGAAGCCTCAAACGCCTTGCGTATGGCTTTCTTCGCCTTCCTTATAGAAGCAACCGTCTCCACGCTCTGTCGCGTAACAAAGCACGTACCCGTGAGATGCGATGCCAGTTCGGTGATGTTGAGAGGATATCCGTGCAGGTCAGGCTGCCTGCCATAGGGACAGGTTGAAGTCTTCTGCCCGAGCAGCGTCGTCGGAGCCATCTGGCCACCCGTCATGCCATAGATGGCGTTGTTTATGAAAATCACGGCAATGTTCTCGCCACGGTTCAGCGCATGTATCGTCTCGCACGCCCCTATGCAGGCCAGGTCACCATCGCCCTGATAAGTAAACACAAGGCGGTCAGGCCACAGGCGCTTTACGGCCGTGGCAACGGCAACGGCACGACCGTGGGCAGCCTCCTGCCAGTCGATGTCAATGTAACGATAGGCAAACACCGCACAGCCCACGGGACTAATGCCCACCGTCTTCTCCTCCATGCCCATATCGGCAATGACTTCGGCAACGAGCTTGTGCACGAGACCATGCGAGCAACCCGGGCAATAGTGCATGGGGGTGTCGTTCATCAACGTGGGCTTTGCATAAACCAGGTTCTCCGGTTTTATAATATCATTCATCTTCTTACTTTAAACATTAAGCTTTTGGGAGCAGGACAAGGCTTTATCATAAGTGACGGATTTTAATGTCCATCCCCATAAAAAAACACAATCCTTTTACCCATCCACTTATTTTTGATTTATGAATTGCGAGTTGCACAATGCCTCAACCATTTCTTCCGGTTCAGGCACAATGCCTCCCAGCCTTCCGAAATGCTCCACCGGCACAATACCGTTCACGGCGAGCCTAACGTCCTGTATCATCTGCCCAGCGTTTATCTCGGCCACGAGTATCCCCTTCTTGCCACGCGCCATCTCGCGCAAGGCATCAGACGGGAACGGCCACAGCGTTATCGGGCGGAACAAGCCCGCCTTCACGCCCTTAGCCCTCGCCTCCTCCATGGCCTTCTCGGCAATGCGCGCCGCACTGCCAAACGCCACGATAAGACATTCGGCATCCTCACATTGTTCCGTTTCGTAGCGCACCTCCTTGGCAGATATTTCTGCGTACTTGGCCTGCAAGTGCAGGTTGCGCTGCTCCATGGCCTCAGGCTTCAGCTCAAGCGAGGTTATGACGTTCGGCTCACGAGAAGCCTTGCGCCCCACAGAAGCCCACGGGCACTCGCGGATGACCTCCTCGTCGGTACGCCGCCTCTTCATCGGTGGCAACACCACACGCTCCATCATCTGCCCGATAACCCCATCGCTCAATATCATGGCAGGGTTGCGGTAACGGAAGGCAAGGGTGAAGGCAAGGTCAACGAAGTCGGCCATCTCCTGCACCGACGCAGGCGCGAGCACTATGACGTTGTAGTCGCCATTGCCACCGCCACGCGTAGCCTGGAAATAGTCGCTCTGCGAAGGCTGTATGGTGCCCAGTCCGGGACCGCCACGCTGCACGTTCACAATAACGCCCGGCAACTCAGCCCCCGCCATGTAGGCAATGCCCTCCTGCATGAGAGCCACGCCCGGACTCGACGACGTGGTGAGCACACGCTTGCCGGCTCCGGCTCCGCCATACACCATGTTAATGGCAGCCACCTCGCTCTCAGCCTGCAGCACCACCATGCCTGTGGTCTCCCAAGGTTTCAGCAAGGCCAGCGTCTCTATTATCTCACTTTGTGGGGTTATCGGGTATCCGAAATACCCGTCAGCTCCGCATCTTACACAGGCATGGGCCACGGCCTCATTGCCTTTCATCAGCATGACTTCTTGTTGTTCAGCCATTGTCTCAGTCGGTTTTCTTTCTGTAAACAGTAATGCATGCGTCAGGGCACACGACAGCACACGAGGCACAGCCAACGCAAGCCTCTGGCTTCAGGTCAACCACGTAATGGTAGCCACTGAAGTTGACATTCTTCTTAGCCAACGCCAAGACATCATGCGGACACGCATCCACACAGAGCGCGCAGCCTTTGCACCGCTCCGTGTTGACAACGACTGCCCCACTTACTTTACTCATACTTAAAATATTTAGATTATGAAAGCCTTACGGCAGCACGCCCGGTGGCAATCATGGGTTGTAATAATCCTTATGATAATAGCTCATTATATTATCCAGCATCTCCTTAGCCGTGGCAGCAGGGCTGTCATGATCCAAGGCGATAGCTTCCATATAACACTCCTGGGCTTTGGCAAAACATCCTCTCTTGCGCCATTCGTTTCCAGCCCGATAATACTCATCAGCTGTCATTTCTTATATAAGGTTAATTTCTTTGTATGCGAAATTAGTTTATTTTTCTCTCTTTCTGTCCTAAACAGCACATACTTTAAGGTATATTAAGCATTGCGCATCCAAAAATGCGCACATTCTGTTTGCAGTGTGCAATTTTTCCAAAGAATAAAAAATGGCATGACTTCAGAGCCTGAAAACAGCCACTTGGCGACGGCGCGAACAAGCCCACGAGGCAAATGCACGGAAAAGGCCGCGCGATGAAACTTTCGGGGCATTGCCACAAAAGTTTTGCCGCAAGGCGATGAAAGTTTCATCGCAATGCCCCCAAACTTTCATCGCCTTGCGGCAAAGCCATAATGACACAACCACAACGCCGCCACATGCCATAGCCGAGACAGCGCACGCATGCCATTGTCAGAGCTTCATGGTCAACGATATGCGATGCCTCCTATGGTCAACCTCCATAACCTTCACTCGCACGTGCTGGTGAAGCTTCACCACATCATTGGGGTCACGCACAAACCTGTCGGCAAGCTGCGAAATATGCACAAGCCCATCCTGGTGAACCCCCACATCGACAAATGCGCCAAAGTTGGTAATGTTGGTCACGATGCCGGGAAGCTCCATCCCTGGAACCAAGTCGTCAGCAGTGTGGACACGCGGGTCAAACTCAAAAGTCTCAGCCTTGCCGCGAGGGTCACGCCCCGGCTTCTCCAGCTCGCTCATTATGTCAGTGAGGGTTGGCAACCCAACCGTCTGCGACACGTACCTGCCAAGGTCAATCATCTTACGCTTCTCGGGACTGCTCATGAGGTCGGCAACGGAGCAGCCACAATCATCAGCCATGCGCTCCACTATCGGGTAACTCTCAGGATGCACGGCACTGGCATCGAGAGGGTTCTTGGCTCCATACACGCGCAGAAACCCGGCACACTGCTGGAAAGCCGACGCACCCAGGCGAGGCACTTTCTTCAACTGTGCCCTCGACGTGAACGCGCCATTCTCCTTGCGATAGTTTACGATGTTTTGAGCCAGGGCCGCCCCCAGACCCGAGACATAGGTCAGCAGGTTCTTCGAAGCCGTGTTCACGTCAACGCCCACGGCGTTGACACACAACTCAACGGTCTGGTCAAGGCTGTGCTTCAGCTTAGCCTGGTCCACGTCGTGCTGATACTGCCCCACCCCGATGCTCTTCGGATCAATCTTCACAAGCTCGGCCAACGGATCCATCAGGCGACGGCCAATGCTGACCGCCCCACGCACCGTGACATCCTCATCGGGAAACTCCTCGCGAGCCACCTCCGAAGCAGAATATATGCTCGCCCCGTCTTCCGAGACGACGTATGTCGGAATGCCTTCTATACGCCTCAATATGTCAGAGGTCTCGCGCGATGCCGTGCCATTGCCGCAGGCTATGGCCTCAACCTCCCACTTCCGTGCTATGTCGGAGAAGCGGCGCAACGGGTCGCTCCCGCGAAAGCCCTCGCCAAACACCACGTCGTGGAACAGCAGGTTGCCCTGGGCATCGAGCACCACGACCTTGCACCCTGTGCGTATGCCAGGGTCAACGCCCATGACACGCTTCTGTCCGAGCGGCGCGGCAAGAAGCAACTGCCTCAGGTTCTCCTTGAAGACATTTATGGCCTCGTCGTCGGCCTTCTCCTTGCTCAAGGCGGCAAACTCGTTTTCTATCGACGGCTCTATCAGGCGCTTGTAACTGTCGTCAACAGCCTCGGCGACAAGCGTCTGGCAAGAGCCGAAGCCATGGACGTAGAAACGCTTCAGCCTTTCCACATTGCCATCGTCGTCGCCATTGACGCTCACCCTCAGCACACCCTCAGCCTCGCCACGGCGCATGGCCAGCAGCCGGTGCGAGGAACAATGGCGAAGTTCCTCACTGAAAGCGAAATAGTCGCTGTATTTCTGCGCCTTGTCTTCATCCTTCATCTTAGGCACCACTCGCGACACGATGACTGCCTCGCGCTGGAAGTTGAGCCTCACAATCTGGCGAGTTCGCTCGTTCATGCTGATGTCCTCGGCAATGATGTCCTGCGCCCCCTTGATGGCAGCCCCGGCATCTTTCACGTCGCCTTTCACGAACCTTGCCGCCGCCATGTCGGGATAATGCTCACGCTGCTGCATTATGATCCTGGCAAGAGGCTCAAGCCCAAGCTCACGAGCCACCTGCGCCCGCGTGCGCCTACGCGGCTTGTATGGCATGTAAATGTCCTCTATCTCCGTGGCATCCCACGAGTCGTCAATGCGCCGCCGAAGCTCGTCGGTCAGCTTGCCCTGCCCCTCGATGGTCTTGATGATGGAGTCCTTGCGCTTCCGAAGTTCCTGCAACTTACCGTAAAGGTCACTTATGGCAGCCACCTGCACCTCGTCGAGATTTCCGGTAGCCTCCTTCCGATAACGGCTGATGAACGGTATGGTTGCCCCTGCGTCGAGCAGTTCTATTACAGCCTCAGCCTGCCCAGTGCGCACGCCAAGACTTTTTGAAATGATTGTCGCGTATTGATTCATGTCATTGTTATTTGCTTACCTGTTTTCGTTTATCCAGCTGCGCGCACGCTCAATCATGGTGTCACGGTTGCGCTGGAAGTCGAATATGTCAAGCCCCACGCTGATGTCGGGGTCAATGCCGTCCTCGGTGTTATTCTTGTCGCGGTCATACATGGGACACGCCGAGAAACGTATGCTCCACCCATTGGGCAACTCTGAGGAGAAAGGCAACCCAGCCCCACCACCCGTGCGGTCGCCAATGACGGTGACACGGGGGCAGCAACGCATGTATTTCACGAACTCATTCGCAGCCGAGAATACCGACCGGTTGGTAATTATGACAACGGGTTTCTGCCACCTTATGCCCTTTGCAGGTTTCAGCACCTGCTCCTCCATGCCCGAGAAATCATCATGCCCACGCCCCGTCTTATGGCGCATGTAACCCACAAGACGGCTCTCGTTGGTAAAACGCGCCGCAAGAGCCTCGGCTGACGTAAGCATGCCGCCACCGTTGTTGCGCAGGTCAATTATCAGCGCAAGGCATGGCTGGAAATACAACAGTATCTCGTCAAGATTGCCTGCGCCAAACTGGTTCTCGAAAGTGGTGCATCGTAGGTAGCCGATATTATCGTCGAGTATGCGGTAGCGCATCCCGTTGGCTATGCGGTAATCGGTGCCAAGATAATGGCGCACGAGCGTGTCACTGTAATTGGCAGGGTAGTCCTCGTGGAAGCCCCAATAGCGGCTGTAGTCGAACGAGGCGAAAAGGTTCACGTGCCCGTCGCGCAACTCGGCAAGCATGTTGCCCATGACCTCAAGCTGCTGGTCTTCGGTCATGTAATTGTTGAACCGCGGCGAGTAAACGGCGTGCACGGAGTCCCAGTCAATGCCTTTCTCCTTGAAAAAGCAATAGTGCTCATCCATTATCTTCCACAAAGCCTCAAAATTACCCGACGGAGTATCAGGAAACTCATCCTCGGTGACACAACTGCCCAAAAGCAGGATTGCCAAAAAGCAACAAGGTAAAAAAGCCAAGGAGGAGACCAACCTTCCACAACGCTTCCAAAAGATGCGATACAAAACTTTCATGCCATTCCTTACCTTAATCTACAGTAATCAGTTTCATACTCTTCAATTCTCTCCCCTGCTCAGTATCTCCAGCCAAACACCACCGAATGTGTGTATTGGTGAAACTTAAGGTTGTTGGCATCCATCTGGCGTATGTCACCAAGATAGCCAACGGTAAACGTCGTGCCCCAAAGGCGGAAGTCAAACGCCAGCATTTGGTGCAACTGCGGGCCACTGAACGGGGATGTGAAAACAATGTTGTGGTCATAATTGCCTCGTGAGAAAATCTCATAATACGACTGCCCGTAGTTTGGCGAGAAAGCCATGCCAACGAGCGGCACCGCCGCTTCGTAACGCAAGGCGAAAGGCTTGCCATTGACACAGAACCGCCAAGCCAGCATGACCGAAGGGTCAACGCTTAGCGAGACGCGCGCCTGGGCAGGATTGTTGCCGTTGCGTGTGTTGTAAAGACCGCCAAGCGAGAAATCGGCCAAAAGTCCCAAACGGACGTTCAACGGACTTGCATGAGTGGCACCAAGACTTTCACTCATGGCACCGTAACTTCCCAAGGCCAAAGGGCTGTCGAGATTATAATGCCAACCGAAGCGCAGATTGTACATGGCACCCAGAAAGGAATTGTCGTTGCCACGAGTGCCAGCCTTGGTGAGGAAAGCCTCCTGGGACACATACGACGACCAGTGCCGTTCCGGTTTCCTATTGGCCTTCTCCCAAGTGTAACGCAAGTCAATACCCGTGGCAGCCTCCTGCGAAAGGTAGGTGTCAAGAATATCGGTATGCCCAACGCCTATAATGTTCGCATGCTCCTTTTGCGCAAACGAAGCGATGGAGACAAGGCACAGCAGGGCGATGGTCATGGAACGCACCGCCCACCAACTGTCATGCACTAACACTGCCGGCCGGCGCGTGGCACGGCCATCACGCTCACTCACCATCATCAAAAAGGTTTAGCTGCCCCGTCATCTCGTCTATGATTTGCTGGCGGCTTTTCCCGGCATCGGGATCGAGGTTTTCCGCACCCGGCGACGCTTCGCCAACGACCGTGTCACCATTCGCGTTGGCCATGCCATCCGCAGCGTCGTCGCCGTCGTCAGCATCACCGTCAGGGTGGCGCAACGGCTGCAACTCCTCAACATCGGCAACCTGCCATGTGGTAATGCGCTTGCCCTTAGCCTTGAAGCCCTTCACAACGATGAAGGTGTCAGCGTCAATCTCCAAAGGCGCACGCACAGCGTCGTCGCCCCCAAACGTAACCTTCAGACGTGGGTAAACGGTATCGGTGAGCAACAACAGCCTGTTAGACGGGTTGTCGCCAAGATAGTTCTGGTGACGCTTCGAGGCATCCATCAGGAACCGCTTTATGTAAGGATAGCCGTTGTTGTCGGCATCGAGCAGCACTGCCGTCCACACTTTCTCTGGCTCCCACTTCTCTATGGCAATGATATTGTCCTCAAAATGGTTGTTGAGATCAAAGTCGGTAACGTAAAACTCGCCCCCGGCAAGCACCACGAGAATGAAGTCGCCCTCGTTGAACTCGCCAAGCAATCGCCCGTGCGACTCATAGTTAAGACGCTTCACGTCGGGGTCAAACCACACCTTGCGCCCGCCAAGCGTAGAATGCCCACGGCTCTTCAGCGTGACACGGTGCACGCTCTTCTTGGTAAGCAGGTTTCCACGTGCGGCACGTCCCTTGATGAGGATTTCCGAGAAGTCCTTTTCCAGGAAAATGTTCTGGTTCTTCTTCGTCACGTCCACGTCGAGCGTGACCTTTATGGTCTCAGCCTCGCCATTGGGATTGGCCGTGAAATAAAGTATCCGCGACCCTGGCGTGCCGAGCGTAAGGTCATACTCGCGGTCGCGCGTCATGCTGGTGACGTTGAAACGCTTGATGTAATAAGGTCCCTTCTTGCCGTCACGATAAACGACGTTGTAAATGGTGCGCACGTCATTCTTCTTGAACACCTGTATCCAAAGGATGTTCTTCCCGACGAAAATCTTGTCGGCAACCTTTATGATCTTGTATTTTCCGTCGCGGTAGAATATTATTATGTCATCGAGGTCGGAGCAGTTGCACACAAACTCGTCCTTCTTCAGCCCCGTGCCAATGAACCCGTCCTGGCGGTTGATGTAAAGCTTCTCGTTGGCCTCAACCACCTTCGCTGCCTCGATGGTGTCAAACGAGCGCACCTCAGTGAGGCGTGGGTGCTCGCCGCCATAGGTTTCCTTGAGATGGCTGAACCAAGCGATGGTCACGTCGGTCATGTGGGCAAGGTCATGGTCAATGCCTTTTATCTCCGCCTTTATCTTGGCCATGAGCTTGTCCGCCTTGTCCTTGTTGAATTTCAGTATGCGCTGCATCTTTATCTCCAGCAGGCGCAGGTAGTCGTCCTCGGTGATGTCGCGTATGAGCTTCGGCTTCCACGGCGTGAACCTTTCGTCAAGAAATCCAAGCACCGCTTTTTGGTCGGGAGCCTGCTCAAACTGCTTTTCCTTGTACATGCGCTCCTCTATGAAGATGCGCTCAAGCGACGAGAAGAAGAGCTGTTCCTCCAGCTCGGCCTTGCGTATCTGCAACTCCTTGCGCAACAGCCCCATCGTGCGGTCGGTGGAATGGCGCAGCACATCGGACACGGTGAGGAACTGCGGGCGGTCGTCCTCGATGACACAGCAGTTGGGCGAAATGTTTATCTCGCAGTCGGTGAAGGCGTACAGCGCGTCGATGGTCTTGTCCGACGACACGCCCGGAGCCAGCTGCACCTGTATCTCCACGTGGCGCGCCGTCATGTCTATTACCTTGCGCGCCTTTATCTTCCCTTTCTCTATGGCCTTGGTTATTGACTCCTGCAGCGATGCGGCAGTCTTCGAGTAAGGCACCTCGCGTATGACGAGAGTCTTGGAATCGAGCTTCTCTATCTTAGCCCTCACACGCACCACGCCGCCACGCTGGCCGTCGTTGTACTTTGAAACGTCAATGGCGCCACCCGTCGGGAAGTCGGGGTAAAGGTGAAACTCCTCGCCTTTCAGATAATTGATTGCGGCATCGCAAATCTCGTTGAAGTTGTGCGGAAGCACCTTCGACGACAAGCCCACGGCAATGCCCTCAGCACCCTGCGCCAACAGCAACGGGTATTTCACGGGCAGCGTGATGGGTTCCTTGTTGCGCCCGTCGTAGGACAGCTGCCACTCGGTGGTCTTCGGGTTGAAGACTGTCTCCAGCGCAAACTTCGACAGCCTCGCCTCAATGTATCGTGGAGCCGCGGCACGGTCGCCGGTGAGAATGTTTCCCCAGTTGCCCTGCGTATCAACCAGCAGGTCTTTCTGC
Organism: uncultured Prevotella sp.; assembly: GCA_964386825.1. GTDB lineage: Bacteria > Bacteroidota > Bacteroidia > Bacteroidales > Bacteroidaceae > Prevotella. Next base: position 10,642 of record CAYLUI010000039.1, read on the forward strand.
CCGAGCTGCACGAGGGCGTCGCCAATCGACGCGTCGCCATGGGGGTGGAACTTCATGGTCTCGCCAACCACATTGGCAACCTTGTTGTAGCGTCCGTCGTCCATGCGCTTCATGGTGTGCAGGATGCGTCGCTGCACGGGCTTAAATCCGTCGCCAATGTGTGGCACGGCACGCTCCAGTATCACGTATGAGGCATAGTCAAGGAACCAGTTCTTGTACATGCCCGACAGGTGGTGCACCGCCGACGCGTCGAAGCGGTCGGCAGGCTTGTAGTCGCTGTGCTGGTCCACTTCCAACTCGTCGCCGCCAAAGCCCCCCTCGCCCGTAGCGGGCGTTTCCGGGTTGAGGTCGTTATTCTTGTCGTTTATATTCTTGTCGTCGTCCATCGCTTGTGTATTTCCGTTTTATGTGCCATTGCACCCTTATTTCTGCAAAGTTACGAAAAAAAACAATAATGGTTTGTGGTTTTTGGAAAAAAGACATTAATTCGCACGCCGAACATTACCTCTTGACAAGAAAAAAGGCACAAGGCTGCCTACACGCCAGTTGCCCTTGAAGCGGATATGTAAATAAAAAATCATCAAAACCACTCGCAGGAGTGGCATCCTGGCAAACTCGCAACACATTTTTCAGGACGACACAGCCACAGGCGCATCCATAAGACTTTGGCAATCAACATATTGACAAATCACAACAAACCACACCGCCACAAGGCACCCACCTTTAAGCCGTAAACGGCAGCCCGTTGCGGCATAATGGCACGACGTTTGCGGCGTGGCTGGCACGCCTTTACACCGTAAAGGGAAATAGCACACGGCGCAAAGGCACGACAAAGCCGCCGGGAAAGCCGCTCGACAAGGCAACACCTGCCATGCCACGCCCTTTCCCAGCGGCTAAAACACGACTTCACCGTTGTCATGACTTTTTACTTTTTGTAAGTTTTTTTTCACTCCTTAGGCTTGGCATTCCATACAAGAAGCGTAAGCACGACGGACAGCAAGGCTGCGCCAATCCAGAAGTAGTTGACGTATGTGAAATCATAAACCTCGGCACCATTCACAACGGTCTTGTGCCCTTCTATGAGTATGCCATTCATCACATCCTGAAGCCCCGCCCCAAGATAGCTTGCTATTCCCACCACACCGAGTGCAGCTCCGGCAGCAGCCCGTGGGGCAATGTCAACAGCCATCAACCCACCGAGGAAACAGATGAGGACACCAATGCCAAGCCCGAACAGCACCATTGCCGTGACATCCAGCCAGAAATGCTTTCCGGGAACCAACAGGAATATGCACAAGGCGACGACGTTCATAAGCCCGAAGACCAATGCCGGGACATTCCTGCTGCCCCTGAAAAGCTTGTCGGAGATAATGCCCGACGCAACCGTGCCCACTATGCCGCAAACAGAACTGATGGAGATTATCAGGCTTGCGTCAAGAGTATCGTAACCCTTTTGCGCCTCAAGGTAGAAAACGCCCCAGCTGTTGACGGCGTAACGGCTTATGTACATAAAGGCTGACGCAAGGGCAAGAATCCATATCGCCGGATTGCGAAGCACGGCTTTCTGCGCCTTGTTGAAGTCGTCAGCATTGGCTTTCGCACCCGTGGCATTGGCTTTCTGGCACAGCAAGAAGCCTTGGCTCTGCGGAGTGTCACGCATGAACAGCAGGAGCATGGCAAAGCCAAGAAGGCCTATCACGCCGGCTCCCAACATGCCGTATCGCCAACCTGACCAACTGACCAGCAGGGCGATGGTGATGAACGTGATGGCTTCGCCAAGGTTGTGGCTGGCAGACCAAAAACCGTAATAGGTGCCACGATCCTTGGAACTGTACCAGCGGTTGAGTGACACCACCCCGGCAGGAGCGCCCATCGACTGGAACCACCCGTTCAGCCCCCAGAGAATGGCAAAAACGACAAACATATCGGTCATGCCAAGGACAAGGTTCACCAACGCCGTAAGCAGCAACCCGGTAGCCATGAAACGGCGCGCGTTGCAACGGTCGGCAAGGAAACCATTGGCAAGCTTGCCCACGGCATACACGAAAAACAGGCACGAGCCTATTATGCCGAGCTGACTCTCGGTGAACACGCCATCGTCAACGATGGGCTTGCGAACAATGTTCATGCTCAGGCGGCACACGTAATAGAGAGCGTAACCGCAGGTCGCCGACACAAAGGTCGTGAGCCTGATTCTCTTGAAATCCCTTTCCGTATTGCCCGAATTGTAATCAGGCTCGGAAATCTTGTAGAAGTTTATTATCCTCCGGAACAACCCTGTCTTGCCGGAGGTATTGGCATCAGATAAATTCATGATACTGTTGTTTTCAATCGTGAAGGTTCCTTGACCTCAGATAATCGAGCAAGAACTGTGGTCGGTCGGTCTGTATGATTCTCGCCCCAAGATTGTCAATCAGGTATCCGTAACCCTCGCCAAAGCTCCTCAGCGAGGCATCGTCGTCATGGCCTCCCGCCATCGTGTCCCAAAGGGTGTTGTACCAGATGAGCGTGCGCCCCTTCAGGCTGTCCTTCAACTTCCGTGGCAAAGGGTTGGAGTCAAGCTTATAGAGAAGTTCGAAGGCTACGGGGTGCATGTCGCGAATGAACTTCTCAATCTGCTCCTCGGCATTTTCCTTGTCAAGATTTACGATTGGCATGTATATGACCTTGTTGAGATATTCGCCATACTTTGCCTTCACCTTCTCATACGAGTCGTTTCCCTTCATGATGATTTGGTTGGTGGTGCCGGTTTTCTCAAGCAAGGCATAAACCTGCTCAAAATATCGGTCGGCCTTGTCAAGATTAATCATGATTTTCCCCTTGGCATGAAGCAGAGCCTCCTCAAGCGTTGGCACGCGGTGTATGGTCCTGATGTTGCAACCGTTTTTCAGGTTGAGCGTCTTGATGTAGGCAAGCGTGGTGTCGGCGATAAGCCCCTTGCCGGTTGTGGTGCGGTCAAGCTTAGGGTCGTGCATGAGGATTAGTTCCCCATCCTTAGTACGATGAACGTCAAGCTCTACGATGTCAACGCCCATCTTGATGGCGTTGTCGATGGCCTCAAGCGAGTTTTCGCAGAAGTTGCGCCAGTCGCCACGATGCGAAGCGACAATTACCGATGAGGCATCTCCGCTTAGCAGTTTTTTCCGTATCAAGTCAGCCCGATTTTCAGCGTATGCACTGAAAGCCACGAAAATTGACAAAACAATAAATAACGATTTCTTTATCATGTGATTTCTTACTTTATAGATTAAATACCAGTGGACATGCCGTTTCCTGTTTATTGCCATGTCACCATCTGTTTATCCTTACCAAATATTCCTTAAGCAGCATGGGATTGTCCGTGAAAATGATGTTCGCCCCATGCTCAAGCAACCATCCGTAGCTGTTGTCTGGATCTGCAAGAGCCATTTCGTCATCATGGCCTGCGTTGAACGTATCCCATAAAGAATTCATCCAAATGCGATAGCCAGCTTTCCGCAACTCAGGTATTCTTTTGAGAACGGGAAAATCGTCACGGGTGAACGACAGGCTGAAAACAGGCGAGGAAAAGTGGCGAGTGAAATCTTCAAACTTTTCATTATCAACGTCACCACCCTTGCAGACAAGAACAGGCATGAGCGTCAAATTGTCAAAAAGATTTCCATATTTTCTCTTTATGGCATCGCTTTTTTCGGTTGTCCGCAATATTATCTGACGTTCACAACCATGCTTTCTCGCAAGTTCAACAATCTGTTTGCTGTATGGCTGCCATTTGTCAACCTGAATGAGAATCTTGTCTTTTGCAAGCAACAATACTTCCTCAAACGTTGGCACCTTCATCCTGGTCTTCACTCCGATAGGGCTTAAAAGGTTCAATTGGCGAAGTTCATCCATCGTGTAGTCGGCGACCCTGCCCTTGCCCGTCGTCGTGCGGTCAATTTTGTCGTCATGCATCACCACAAGCACACTGTCTTTCGTCATACGGATGTCCACTTCGATTCCATCAAGCCCTGCGTCAATGCAGTCCTGAAAAGCTTGCATCGAGTTTTCCGCCGAGCCGCGCCAATTGCCACGATGAGCGAAAACCATGACATGCCCGGAAGCACCTTTGTCATGCATGTAGCGAAGCAAAGTGTCAACCCTGCATTCTTGTGCGAATGCGACCAAAGGGACAAATGCAAAAAACAGTGCGAAGACGTGTTTTACGGCTATTTTCATCAGAGGTTTTTATTCTTATTTTTTTTTAGAGGAGGTACTCTTTCAGGGCAATAAAAAACAGGATTGTCCTGAAAGAATAATGTTATCAATTGAAGTTTGTGCTGTCAGTCCATCCCGGGTTTTGCGTAAGCACACCACCGGTCAGCACCCTTTCGCTTGCAGGTATTGGCCACAAGTAATCACGGCTCTCATCCCATGTTATCGCAATGTTGCCCAAGGCATGAATATTGCCCGACGCAGAATTAGTTAGTATGATGTCCTTTCCGATTTGGAGCGCAGTGCCCTTGAAGTCACCTTTATTTGCAGAATAAAGCTTCAAATCAGCCTTGCCGTCATTATCCATGTCGTATTCACCCTCTCCTGGGAAATAGCAACCATGAAAAGCCTTCGTAAACTGCTGCCCCTCTTTCCAGCGGAAAATGTCCCACATGCGGAAACCTTCGAGAACCAACTCTACGGTGCGCTCGCGGCGTACTTCCAATATAACTCCCGTATATGCGTTTTTGGTGACATTAGGATAATACTCCTCCATCAACGGATCCGGGTTGGCGTTCGCATAAGCTAATGACAGATGCGGCATGTTGACACGATCCCTTATTTTGTTGACCGACTTGTCAAGGTCGGCTTGGGTCAATGTTCCAAGTTCTGCCTTTGCCTCGGCAAAATCAAGATAAACCTCAGCAGCACGGAAAAGTGGATAGTCGGTCACGGCCTTTGACGCACCGTCATAAGCAGCAGAGTTCACAAACTTTATCGGGCAGTATCCCGTCAGTGAGCTAAGGTCATTAGCCGTGACACCAGAAGCTCCCGTCTGCACATATCCCGGGCAAAGAACCGTTTGCGCCATGCGTGGGTCACGGTTTTTAGTCTCCGCCACGTAGTCCATAGTCTGCCAGCCTTCCTGTTCGTCGAAGCGCGAGCCATCAGCCATAAGGTAATGGTTCATGAATCGCTTCGTGAAGCCTTGACGATGCTGGATTATATTGAACGGTATGCTATGCCGCACGTTGGCTGTGTTGCTATATTTCTTGGCCAGTATAACCTCATCGCCAACCGCATCAAGGCTGTTGAAAAGGGTACGATAAGGCTCAGTCCCCGATGTGTAAAGCTTGTATCCACTTTGATCTATAAACTGTTCGCCGGCATCAGCGGCTTGTTGCAAGTACTTCTCATAATTGCCCATGCCACGGTATTTCCTGAATGTGCCTTCAAAAAGAGCCGCACGGCTCTTCAAAGCCAAAGCCGTCCATTTTGTGACACGCACCTGATCTTTCTTGGTTGGCAACATGCTGATGGCCTTGTCAAGATCCTGCATTACAGAATCCATGATGACCTCCCTGTCTTGGCGTGGCTTGTTAAGCAATTCGTCATCAGTGGAGTTTAGCACTTGGTCGTACCAAGGAACGTCCCCGTAACGCCTGACCTTTACGAAATAGAAGTAGGCACGGAAGAAATACGCCACTCCGTCGTACTGTTTCCTTGCACTCTCGTCAGAGCATTGATTAGAGTGCTGGAGGAAATAGTTGATGTCACGCAAGCGATCCCAATTCCATCCGCTTTCACTTTCAGCAGTGCGCTGCCCCATCAAAGTCTCTCCAAGCTCGGAACTTATATTGTCGTCCGCGTTCTGCTTTGCGCAATCGTCAGCATCCGGGAACATTCCGTAAAACCCATTCGTCCACAATTCAAGCTGAGATGCATTCTTGAAATATGCACTTGGGCTTAAGGTGTCTTCTGGTGCCAAGTCCAAGTCGCAAGCTGAAAAGACCAAAAGGCACATCAAAGCCAAGCTTTTGAATATAATATTCTTGTTCATGATAGTTTCAAAGTTTTAAAAAGTTATGTCAGCTCCTACCGATATTGATTTTGAGAATCCATAGCCAACGCCCGAACGGCTTTGGTAAGTGGAGGTGCTATTGACGAGTTCCGGGTCAACATTCTTGGTATATTTTTTCATTGGTGACCAATAGAACAAGTTCTCTCCCGTAACATAAACGCGTGCCTTCTTCAATATGCTATTGGATTTTATTGGAAGAGTATAGCCTATTGACAGGTTCTTGAGCCTCAGGTATGCCGCATTCTGGAGATAGCGATCATTATAGACGTTAAGCGCACCGGCACTGTATGCCTGGTTGCCCCTCTGTCTTGGGAAGTAAGCGTCGGGATTATCTTCTGACCAGCACAGGCTCTCGAAATCCTTTGGTATGAATGAGACTGATGGCAGGGTGTAAGGTCCCCAGAAAGTATAAGAATACTGTGTGGGATACCAGTTTTGTTTGCCTACGCCTTGGAAGAACACTGAGAGGTCAATGCCCATATATTCGGCTCCCAAACGGAATGAATAAGAATACCTTGGCAGGTTGTTTCCTATGATGCGCTTGTCGCCTGGGTCGTCAACAGTGCCGGATCCTTCCGAAATGACATTGTCACCGTCAAGGTCAAGGAACATTACGTCACCGGCACGCAGATAGTTGTCCGTCTTTGAGTTGTAAACTCGGTTGTTTACAGCCTTGTCGTTGATTTTTGCCTGATAGGCAGCGGCTTCTTCGTCGCTCTTGAACAATCCGCCAACCTTATATCCCCAGATGTCGCCAAGTGTCATGCCCTCGTAATAATCTGAAATAAGCTTGTTCGGGTTGTTGAACTTTGTTATCGTGGATTTATAATCGCCGATTGTGGCGGAGACATGATAGCGGAAAGGCTTGTCCCACAATTTGAACTGGTCGTTCCAGCCAACATAAAGTTCCCAGCCATTGGTGCGCAGGTCAGCGCAGTTGGCCTCGGGCGTATTTGCGCCAAACACAGCCGGCAAAGTCAAAGAATTTGTCAGCATATCCTTAGTGTACCTGATGAAATAGTCTGCCGTAACCGTAAGCCTGTTGTTCAAGAAAGCCAAGTCAACACCAAAGTTATACGTCGTGATTGTTTCCCATGTCAGATTTGACGACTTTGGGTCAGACACCTTGGCGTAATAAGCACTGTTAAGCCCGTCAAACGTGTAACTCATTTTGTTGTCAGTGGATACTTCATCGAAGTAAGCGTAAGTAGCTACTTGTTGGTTGCCGAGACTTCCAAGCGAGAAGCGTAATTTCGCATTGTCCCAGAAACTTTGCAATGGCTTGAAGAAACCTTCATCGCTCACCCTCCAGCCAAAAGAAGCTGATGGGAAGAATCCCCAACGGTCGCTGCTGGCAAAACGCGACGTGCCATCAAACCTGCCAGAGAGTTCCACAAGATAACGTCCCATGTAATCGTAATTGACACGACCAAAGTATCCAAGCGTGCGGAAGGCGTTTATCTCCTGGGAAGTAACCGTCTCACCCGTGGCGACACTCATGGACGACAGGTCTTTGCTAAGCAAATCGTTCTTTGTGACTGACAACGAATTGCTACGGTAATCCTCATATTGCATTCCCGCCACAGCCTTGAAGTTATGCGCCTTTGCCCAGGTGTGCTGGTAAGTGCCGTAGATATTAAGGTTATGGTCTCTTATGTTGACATGGGTCTCCTGATAATAATCCTTGATTGTTCCCGACGTAAAACTCTGGGTCACACCCTCTTGTCGCGAATACTCAAAAGGCATGTTGCGATAGTTGCGCGTGCGGTTTCTGTCCTTATAAGCATAGGAGAATGTGAAAACCAAGTCTTTATGTAACTGGAAGTCGAGCTGGTTGGTAAGTACAAGGTCCTTGTTAGTACGCTTGTTGCGTGCCTCGTTTGCCGTGAGGAAACCCGCGTGACCGCCTCCAAGAGGCGAATTGCCAGTCATCTGGTTGATATACTGCACGATAGTGCCGTCAGGATTGCGCGGAACCACATTTGGGAACAGGTTATAGCTAAGGAAATAAAGCGTCTGTTGCTCATCCTTGTATCCGGCATATTTGTATTCGGTGGTATTGAAGTTCACATTCCCCGTGTATGTGATTAGGTTGTTAAGCTTGGCAGACAGCTTGCCACGGAACGAATAGTTTTTATACTTGTCGTTGTAAATGTTGAAAATACCATCCTGATTGAACATACGCCCACTGACAAAGTAGTTTACCTTGTCGTTGCCGCCCGTCACCGACACGTTATGCTCGTTTTCGGGACGGGTCTGGCGGAAGAAGTAATCGTACCAGTCGAAGTTGGCATAATACATGTACTTGCCATTGCTGTCAGTCGTAACCCAAGGGCGGTCAGGATTTTCCTTTTTGTCGTTTCTCCTGTCAAGGAGCATCTGCATTCCCTCGTCGTCATAAGAGAGCCACAATTTGTTGTTATACGACTTGTAAAACCTGTTGACAAGCGACACGTAATCATAGCCGTTAGTGATAAAGTCTGTCGATGTGGTATTCTTCTTCCATCCGAGGCGGCCGTTGTAGGTGATGGTGGCCTTGCCCTGCATATCCTTGCCTTTCTTGGTCGTAATCAAGATAACGCCCGAGCTTGCCTTCGCGCCATAGATGGAGCTTGCGGAGGCATCTTTGAGAATGGAAACAGATTCTATGTCGTTAGGGTTGATCTGGTTGAGGCTCACCTCCATGCCATCGGCAAGGACTAACGGCGTGCCACCATTGATGGAAGCCACGCCTCTGATGTCAACAGAATAATCTGAATCGAGCGAGCCTGTATTGAAAGTGAGGTTCACCGACGGGTCGGCACCTTGCAAGGCACCTGCGGCACTTGTCACCGGGCGGTTGCCAATATCGTCGGAGCTAATGGTCGCCACCGCACCGGTAAGGTTGGCACGCTTCTGTGTGCCATATCCCACGACCACGACTTCGCTCAGCACCTTATTGTCTTCTTGCAAAACCACCTTTGCAAGATTCCTGTCTGTGGCTTTGTAGGTGTGAGAAATGAAGCCTATGTACGAGATTGTGATTTCGGCATTGTCGGGCACGTCATCAAGAGTGTAATTGCCATCCATGTCGGTGATTGTGCCATTGTTGGAGCCTTTCACCATTACGGTTGCTCCAATGACCGGCTCGCCCAAGGCATCAGCGACGTTTCCCGTCACCTTGCGTGTCTTTGCCGTATCCTTCTTGTCAGCATGTTTTTGCTTACTGCCTTCCGGCTTGACCGTGATGTAATTGCCGTCAAGCTCATAGCCATACCCGGCATCGGCGAGCACGGCACGCAACATGTCGAGTGCTTCGCCCTTTGTCTGGGAAACGGTGACAACACGGTTGGCATCGACGAGCGAAGTGTTGTACGCAATCTTGTACTTAGAAGCTTTCTCTATCTTTTCGAAAGCGGCCTTCAACGAGACCTTGTTACTGCCAAGTGTTACGGTTTGCGCTTGCACGGCAAGGCTTCCCGACAACAAAAGGCCAAGGCATAAGGCAGGAAATCTTCTGTTCTTCATAAAGTGTTTTTTGGTTTACTGTTGAAACTGTGTTTTGGTAGCTACATAAATAAAGACTGCGGCATTGGATGTTGCACCCAATGCCGCAGACATTTTTACCGAAAAAAAGTTTCCCCAGCCTATTCCACAACCACCTTACCGGAGGTTATCTTATATTTCAAGCCTGGCAGAAGACCTGAGACGACGCGCATGGTGGTTTCCAGGGTCTCACCCTTATTGAAATGCACGGTGACCCGCATGGCATCATACTTATGGTTACGAACCTCAAACGTCACATCATAGTTTGCCTGCAAAATCTTCACCGCCTCGGCAAAGGTAACGTCGTCGAGGTTGACCTGCGCCCGTTTCCACCTTTGCGACAGTTCATCATGCTTGCCAACCAATACATTGCCCGTCGTCACATTATAAATGAGCATGTCGTCAGGCGACATGTCATAAGCCTTGCCGCTGACTCGCAGGGAAATCTTCCCCGACGAGACCGAAGCCGACGACTCCTCGCCGTCGGGATATGACGCAACATCGAAAACGGTGCCCAAGTCGGTTATCTCAAAATAAGGAGTGATGACTTTCAAGGGGCTTTCCTCGTCGTGGCGGACATTGAAGGTGGCTCTGCCCACAAGGTAAATTTCCCTGCCATCGGCATTGAATGCCGATGGATAAAGCAGCACTGAGCCTCCTCGCAATACCACGGTTGAACCATCGGGAAGGGTTACGACTGCCGAATCGCCCGGGGCGGCATGGCGTTGCACCAACACGGCTTGATCGGCATCGCCTGTTTGCCGCCCGACATGGTAAAACACCGCCATGCCGGCAATGACGAGCAATGGCACCAGCACCGCCGCCACCCTCGTCAGCCATAGTCTGGAGCCATACCTCCTCGCAGGCGTCATTCCCAAGCTTCCGCCTATACGGGCATAGGCAGCGTCAATATCGGTGGCACCAAAGCCTTCCGTCCCGGCCTCCTCCCACAGTGCCTTGTAGGCAGCGTCGGCTTCTGCATCGTCACGCCGTTCCAGCATATTGCGCCATACCTTGCGCCGTGTCGGTTCGCTTATGTCGTGTCGGGCAAAATATTCTATTATATCTTTTATCTTGGAGCTCATATATCTGATTTGCAATACTTGTTACAATCCCTTTACATTATAATAAGACGCAGTTTTACGCGATTATACCCAAAGCGCAATAGCAAAGATTGCCAAACGTAAGGCTTTTTTAATGTCTTTTAGGGCTAAATTGAGATGGTTTTCCACTGTTTTCTTCGTCAATCCCAACGCCTTGGCGATGTCCTCATTCTTCATGTGCTGCTCACGGCTCATCCTGTAAACGGCTTGCCGCTGGGAGGGCATGTTCTCAACCACCATGTCCACAAACAGCTGAGTGTCACTTGCCACCACCTGCTCGTGGGGTGTCAGCTCGCAGCGAGGGTCAGGAATATTGCCGTCGATAGGAATCGTGGCAAGCTTGTTGGTTGCCAAGTAGTCTATTATGGTGTGCTTGGCCAGCATGAAAAGGTAAGCGTCAAAATCGGCAACCGCCGCAAGCCGTTCCCGATGAAGCCAAAGTTTCATGAAAACAAGCTGGCAAACATCGTCGGCATCAGCGTCGTCTTTCAGCAGCATCATGGCAAAGCGTCGTGTCTTGGGGTAAAAAGCCCGAAACACCTGCCCGAAAGCGGCATTGCTGCCACGAGACAAATCGGATATGACGCCTTGACCTATTTGCATGGTAAGTTTTGATTTTACGCACAAAGTTAACAACAATCTTGCCATTTCCATCTCCTTTATGCCTTAATTTCCGTATTTTAACGCAAAACACGACAATTATCGCCGAAAAAACCGTAACTTTGCGCTTTGTAAAATCAGAAAAGAACAAACAAGGTAAAAAGACTAACAAATACATATCATGGCAGAAGACGTTTTCAAGAAGATTGTGAGCCATTGCAAGGAATATGGCTTCGTATTCCCAAGTTCTGAGATTTACCCCGAAGGCCTCGCCGCAGTATATGACTACGGACCCAACGGCGTGGAGCTGAAAAACAACATAAAGAAATATTGGTGGGACTCGATGGTGTTGCTGCACAACAACATCGTGGGAATAGACGCTGCCATATTCATGAACCCTACGGTGTGGAAAGCAAGCGGACACGTTGACGCATTCAACGACCCACTAATCGACAACCGCGACTCGAAGAAGCGTTACCGCGCCGACAACCTCATAGAGGAGCAAATAGCGAAATACGAGGAGAAGATTGACAAGGAGGTGAAGAAAGCCGCCAAGAAGTTTGGCGAAGCCTTCGACGAGGAGAAGTTCCGCGCCACCAACCCACGCGTGCTGGAAAACCAGCAGAAGCGCGACGCACTGCACGAGCGTTACAGCAACGCCATGCAAGGTCCGGACCTTGAGGAGCTGAAGCAGATAATACTCGACGAGGGAATAGTTGACCCAATAAGCGGCACGAAAAACTGGACTGACGTGCGCCAGTTCAACCTCATGTTCTCAACAGAGATTGGCACAGCCGGCTCAACCAGCAAAATATACCTCCGCCCAGAGACAGCGCAGGGCATATTCACCAACTTCCTGAACGCACAGCGCACCACACGCCAGAAGCTTCCGTTCGGCATAGCGCAGATAGGCAAGGCTTTCCGCAACGAGATTGTGGCACGCCAGTTCGTGTTCCGTATGCGTGAGTTCGAGCAGATGGAGATGCAGTTCTTCTGCCAGCCCGGCACGGAGATGCGCTGGTTTGAGTATTGGAAGAAGGCACGCCGCGCATGGCACGAGGCTCTCGGCATGGGCGACGAGAACTATCGTTTCCACGACCACGAGA
>CAYLUI010000040.1:0-22485 GCA_964386825.1 uncultured Prevotella sp.
CTTTTAAGTTGACTGATGATTATGGTCGTGATTTGAATCTTGCCATAGCCACTAATAAGGTATTGCAGCTTTTTTTAGAGTATTATAAGGAGAAGCGTGCTCAATCGGCAGACGCATGATTCGCTTTAGTATTGTGATGCAAGTAAATGTGCTGGAATAGGCAAGTTAGTTCTGCTGGTGTCATAAAAATATTTAAATCTTGATTTTGCTCTTTGAATGTTTGGTGATGTGGATATTTTTCATTAACTTTGCACACTGTTTGGAATAAGTAGTAAAAAGTAGTAAAAACAAAGAATAGCGATGTCTAAGATTTGTCAGATTACCGGCAAGAAGGCACAGAGAGGTTGTAATGTGTCTCACTCAAAGCACCACACCAAGAGGACTTTTGATGTTAACCTGTTCAGCAAGAAGTTCTATTATGTAGAAGAGAATTGCTGGATTTCCTTGAAGATTAGTGCTTCTGGTCTTCGCCTTATTAATAAAATTGGTCTTGACGCAGCTCTCAAGCATGCCGTTGCTAAGGGATATTGTGATTGGAAAGACATTAAAGTTATAGGAGATTAATAGCTATGGCAAAGAAAGCTAAAGGCAACAGGGTACAGGTTATACTTGAGTGCACAGAGATGAAAAACTCGGGTCTGCCTGGAACCAGCCGCTACATCACAACAAAGAACCGTAAGAATACTCCGGGACGTCTTGAGTTGATGAAGTACAATTCTATTCTCAAGAAAGTGACCTTACATAAAGAGATAAAATAATTTTTAAACACGCAATACTATGGCAAAGAAAGCAGTTGCTACCCTTCATGAAGGAAGTACCGATGGGCGTGCATACTCAAAGGTCATAAAGATGGTAAAGAGTCCCAAGACTGGTGCTTATACCTTTGATGAGCAAATGGTTCCCAATGAGGCCGTAAAGGATTTCTTCAAGAAATAAGATAGATTTCTAATATAAATAGGGAGTTTTAATAGATTTCCTATCTAAAGAGTTTAGACTTTATAAAAAATAGCCATCCCTTAATAATTTGGGATGGCTATTTTTAAATAAGATGGTAATGCTATTTTATTTAGTAGTATTATATTTAGCGAATCCCTACAGTTCCTATGGGAGAGGGATTCGCTGAAATAATTAAAAAACTTCTTCCGAATCGTCGCTTATCTCTTCTGCTTCGTAGTTTAATTCATCGGGATTTGTTTCGTATGTTGTGCGATAACTTTCCTCTGTCAGTTTGTCGTCATCGAATGCGTCATCGTCATCATCGTCGTCTCGCATGTTGTCCTCCTCTCCGATGTCTTCATAATCGTCTTGATAGCTGTTTTTATTTTCACTGTAATTATTGTCGAACATTGTAATATGGTTGTCTTCGACCGTGGGCTTTTCTTTTGCGAAGATAGCTTCTGTCCATGAGCCTTTAGCTATTTCAAGAACCTCATAACCATCGTTGACTTTTTTCTCGTATAAGCCTCCTGCCTTATGTAGTCTGTCTGCTGGTAGTGTTGTTGTTGAAATGTCAAATCCACTTAGAATTATATCTTGTGTGCTTTGCGGCAGGGAATCCCAGCCTCCACCAAAATTACGGTCAAGTACTTCTATCAGTTTTGCAGCTGAAATGTGGCGTATGTTTTCGTATGTGAGATCGCTCACTCGTGTGATATTTCTTTTTTTGATGGCAATTTTCTTTTTGTCATCATCGGTACGTATTATTCCAACTTTTAGCCCTCTTGCTTCAATTCTTTTTATGACTTCAGGCTTATCTACTTTTATATCTTCTATTTCGAAGGCTGTACGGATAATGTCTGTATATCGTCGCATGTTGTCTTTTAAGTCGGTATCTTTTTCGGCAGCCTCCCACATGCGGAAAACATCATTTTCTTGTAGTTCCCAAACATTGCTCTTGGTAAGAGTCTTCAGTGTAATGGTTTTCTTATCTTTCATAATATCATTTCTATTGTATTGCAAAAGTAATTATAAATTCGTAATTAACACAACAAAACATGATTTTTTAGTGAGATTGGAGTTCTTTTTCATGTGTTATTTGGCTTTGTACAGTTTTTCGTATTGACGTGCGACTTTAATGTAATCGTGGTGTTTGCGTATGTAATTAATGCTTTGCTGTTTTAATGAAGGTATGCGTCGTGGATATAGTACGAGTTGCTCTATTTCATTAAATACGCTATCAAAGTTGGGCTGCACATTTATGATGGGTTTATTCTCTTTTTCGTTGATTATCTCATAGTTCTCGTTTTCTCCTCCACCAATGACTATTATTCCATGGCTCATGGCTTCAAGCGCATTCATTGCTGGAGTATAACTGTATAGTTGATCAAGAATGACATCGGCATTTTGCATTGATTGGGTGTATTCTTTGAATGGCAGACCTTCGGCAATTTTAAGGTCAATATTCTCGGGATATTTTCTTTTGACAGCTTGCGCTGCGGCAAGCATGATGTCTGTGCCTTTGTAATGATTTCGGTTCTTGCTGATGCCAATGAAGATTTTTAATTCTTGTTCGTTGATGTTCGTGTGTTTGAATTTATTATTTTGCTTTTTGGGGTGGGAAGGGTTATTTTGAATTTTTATGGGGTATGGTATGAATTTTGTCTTGTTAGGGAAATTGGGTTTATAGCAAATGTGATATTCGTATAGTCCAGATACTATGCCGTCGCAATCGTTTGCAATGTATTTGTTTAGTTGCTCTTTTGCTGTTCCTATCCAATCTCTACGTTCTTTCGTCGCATTTGCATCAGTTCGAAGTTTATTGCCGATATTGAAATCGCTATATCTCAATGGCGTGCGTGTTATGTTTTCATGGACCCAATAGTAATCCATCCCAAATGCGCCGAGGAATATTCGTCGGTTGTTGTTGCGGAGGTATTTGTATATTGGTAATAGTCGCTCGGCTTTTAGTTCAAAGAATATGGGATTTATGAGTTGCACAACGTCATAACCTTTCATTTTTGGTAACAACCTTATGATTTTTGTCATCAATCTGATGCCTCCAAGTTTCCCGGAGCGTCGGCTAACGTCGATGTCACGTGGATAGTTTTTCCAAAAATCACCGTTGCTAACCACTGTTACTTCATGTCCTAAGAATCGTAAGCCTTCGGCCAATGTTGCGTGTACGTTGCTGTATTCGCCTAAAAGCAGTATTTTCATAGTTATATTGTCTCCTTTATATCAATTTCCTGAATAGCGAATATTTTATGGTGTATTTTTTATCTGGTAAGGGATAAAGGTTGTGTTGGGTCAATATGTTTTTGGCTTTTTGAAGTCTGCTCCAGCTTTTGGTGAGTTTTATGATATTGTAAAGGTAATCCATCGTTAGTTGGTTTATCCTCCTGTTTAACGCCAGTCGCTTGTCTTCTTCTTCGATGTCTTTTTGCAGCGTTTGCAGCCGTAGGATGACGGTTAGCATGTCTTCCAAGCGTTTTTCTTTATGTGCCTTCTTTGATTGATGCATTATTGAACTTTGGCGATTTCGATAATAGTAAGCTTTGGCAGATGTACTATAAAGTTCCTTTGCTTTAAGGAAGAGTTGTGGTGTAAACTCTTCATCTTCATGGAATATGCCGACTGTGAACCGCAAGTTGCCTAATAAGCTTCTTTTGAAAATGTATCCACAGGCAGAGCCGCGGATGTTGTTGAATGACATATATTCTGTGCCAGTCATTGGCCCTGTAAAATCGGTAACCATAGGTGCCTCAATATTTTTTGTTGTGCAAAATGTCACAATGTCTGTGCGATTGTGAAAGCGTAAAATGTCTATGCAATGCTCGTATTGTGGCTGTAGAAAGAAATCATCACCGTCGATAAATTGGATGTACTGACCATTGGCGCATCTTAATCCTATGTTCCTCGCTTCTGATAATCCTTTGTTGTTCTGTCTGAGGTATATTAGCTCGTCTTGGATGTCTTTCAGATGTTTTATTGCAGGTTCTTCAGAGCCGTCATCAATGATAATTATTTCCCTTTGTTTGCGGTTGAGTGACAATGCGAGTATGCAGTCAACGCATTGTCGCAACATCTTTGCTGGGATATTGTATGTGGTAATAATAAATGATATTAATGGACTGTTTACGCTGTTGCTTTGCAAACCTTGTGGAATATTCTGTGTAATTGACATAAGTGTTTAATACCTAAGAGATGTAGGAGTTTAAGTTTTAATGTATGTTTGTATGGCAGGATTGGGAAGGCACTAGGGGGGAGGTTGTTGTGTGGTGCGATTGGTTTGGGATAATCATGTATGTCAAGCATAATGTTTAGAACCGCAGCGTAATAATCGGCAAACGGTATTTCTAAGTGCTTGGGTAAATTGTTGTTCGTGTTGGCAATATTTAGCTCATTTATTATTTTGATATGAGTTTCAAGGAGGCTGGTGAGGTCTTTGGCTGTAGCCTTTTGTGTTATGCCAGAAGCGTTGTGACAATAGTAGTAAAGTCCAACATCTGTTGTCGCAATAATGTTACATTGCTTCAGTATTTGTGGCAGGGTAAAGGCATCCTCAAAAATTTTGCCTTCTGGAAAGCGTATGTCAATCCATAGTTCTCGTCGGTATATTTTATTCCATGCATATGTGTGTTTGTAAGCTTTCCCTTTGAGCCAATACTCTTTCATGTCTGTATATTCATGTTTAGAGAATTGTACCAGCAGCTGTTTTTGGCTACCAAAATGCTCGTATATTGGATATTCTAATATGTCGTAGTCGGGGTGGATGGCTATTTCTTCCATCAATTCTTTCAGTGTGCCTTTTGCTATAAAGTCATCACTGTCAATGAATGTGATATATTCGCCTTTGGCTTTTTTCAGTCCTGCATTGCGAGCTGCGCTAAGTCCAGAGTTTTGTTTTAAGTGAATGACTTGTATGCGTTGGTTTTGGTATGATAATTCATCACATATTTCGCTGCTGCCATCAGTTGAGGCATCGTCAATCAATAGTATTTGCCAATCGCGAAAAGATTGGTTGAGTACACTTTCAACACATCGCCTTAGTGTGTTTTTGACCTGATATACTGGTATTATAATACTGAGTTTCATAGTGTAAATAAGTATGGCAAAGTTACAAAATATTTGGCATTCTTTGTTCTTATTAGTAATAAAACAGGCAAATCATCGTTAAGAAATCGATAAAAACATATAATATGGAAGTCCTTTTTGTATATGGATCTTTAATATATGAGGCAAACGGTGTTTTTTAATGGGAAGAAATGTCTGGTTTATGCTGAAGCCAGACCAAAGTTGTTGTTGGTACAACTTTTGCATCAGAAGGAACAGGAATTTATTGATGGAGAAGTTGAGGGGATTCGTAAAGCTGTCAATGTGCCCTTTGCGTTTGTTGCTATTGTCATTGAAGATTGGCATTTTGAGTTAGCTCCGTGGGCTGATCCGTGTGTGTCATGTTGCAAGGAAGCTGGTGAAGGAGCTGTAAAAACCTTGAATTTCATAACGGAAAATCTTGTGCCATATTTCTATAATATTTTTGGTCGTTTGCCGATAGTGCTTGGTGGATATTCTCTTGGTGGCTTATTTGCGCTTTGGGCTGCATCTAAGGTTAGTTGTTTTGATGCCGTGGCTGCTGCTTCTCCTTCTGTATGGCTAAACGGGTGGATGAGACATGCGGAGAGTCACCCAGTAAATGTTAAAGATGTATATTTGAGTCTTGGGGATCAGGAGGAGCATGTTCGTAATCGTTTCTTTAAGAAGGTTGGTGTCAACATACGTTCAGAATATGAACTGCTTAAGGTTAGGCTTGGTTCTTGCCATTGTACGCTTGAATGGCATCGTGGAGGGCATTTTGTTGATGCAGACACTCGGACGGCACGTGCTTTTGCTTGGTGTGTAAACCAAATGGCAAGTGAGTAAACTTGTAAGCTATAACTCCAATCGTATTTTGAAGTTTAATTGGCGTCCTGTAAGGTAGTTCGGTACTGCATATTGTTGATTTGTAACATCGGTAATCCAATAATACGAATTTACATTGCTAATGCCAAAAAGATTGAGACAATCTACGCCAAGCCATATATTTTTGAATATGCCTTTTGTTTGATGCTCCTCGTTGTTTAGTATTCGATAGCTCATGCCAATATCTGCTCGTTTGTATGCAGGAGCGCGAAAGTTACTGCGTTCAAGTTCACGGTGTGGTGCGAAAAAGGGTAGCCCGTCGGCATATGCGAGTTTTAGGCTCATTAGCCACCTGTCTGTTCCTGGGAAATAATCGGTGAAGAAAAGGTTTATGGCATAACGTTGGTCTGTGGGCATGGGAATTGATTTGTTGTTGAGTTTCATTTTCGTGTCCATCAGCGAGAGTGTTATCCACGAGTCAGTTCCTGGTACAAATTCACCGTAAAGCTTAAGGTCAAGTCCTGTGGAGTGCCCTTTAGCCATGTTGTTGCCATAATAGGTTACTTTCATGTTGTTTACACTGTATGGCACGAGATTTCCAAGGAGTTTATAATATAATTCTGCCGTGAAAATAAAAGGTCTATTTGCAGTTCGGAAGCGATAGTCCATGGCAGATATGAAGTGTATTGAACGTTGACTCTTGATTTTTTGGTTTAGTGTTGCAATGGTGATTCCGTTTTGGGTCATGGTATCGCGTAGTTCTTTGAAGAACGGTGCTTGGTAATAGAGGCCTGTTGCCAATCTGAAGCTCAAGTTGTTGTTGAATGCAGGTATAATGCTCAAAGATATACGAGGAGAGAGTATAGATTCGTGGTTGAAGTTCCAATGGGAGAAGCGTATTCCATAGTTTAGCGTGTAAAGAGTTTGGCTTCTTGTGGAGTCTTCTTTCTCGTGCGAACGAAATCTCCATGTGTCTTGTATATAATATTCTAAGCGGTTTGCGTTGAGGACGTTTTTTGAGCGAAGGCTGTACACCATAATCAGGTCTTTTCCTGTGTGTGGTATGTTGTAACCGGCAGAATCTCTCATCTCGTATTCTGCCGAATGTTCCTTTACATGTTCTATTTTGTATGTAAGACCACTTTCTATATTGTGTCTTTTGGCTTTATGCTTGAACATCACTTTGATGCTTTCCACATGTCCTTTTAGATAATTGCGTGCGTGTTGAAAATATGTTCCTACTCCCAAATTTTCAGATGTCTCAGTTTGTGTAAGCCAATATTGTCCTTGTATGTCGTATTGCTCTCGCTCGTTGGTGGAAAATGCGGATCCAAGAAGGGATAATGATGTGGAATCGCCGAAATGCCGTGTTATTCCAATGGTTCCAAAGTATGTGCGGAAAAGATC
Organism: uncultured Prevotella sp.; assembly: GCA_964386825.1. Taxonomy (GTDB): domain Bacteria; phylum Bacteroidota; class Bacteroidia; order Bacteroidales; family Bacteroidaceae; genus Prevotella. The sequence continues at coordinate 7,246 of CAYLUI010000040.1, forward strand.
TTTTTCCTGTCCGTCAAAATACACACGGAAAGCTCTTACGTTCTGTAAGGTTCCAAAACGAGTTTCACGGTCGTGTGGGGTGAAATTGTAATGGTTGTCTGATATGTCGCCAATGAAGTCAATGCTCCAACGTTTGTTGGGAGTGTATGACATGTGTGTTTGATAATCAAGGAAATTTGGTTTGTATTCTCCATGTGTTTCAAGTGAGCCGAGCAAATATCGGTTGGTTTTGTAACGTATCCCATTTGTCCAAGCCAACTTCTTGTTTGATACGCCAACGTATGCTCCAAAACCAAGTAAGGAGGCATCAATTTTTGCCTCGAAACGTTTAGGGCGTTTGTATGTAATGTCGAGGGTTGAGGCCATCTTGTCTCCGTATTTTGCCTCATATCCACCTGTGGAAAATGATATTCTCTCAACCATCTCTGGATTTATGATTGACAGCCCTTCTTGTTGTCCGCTTCTTACAAGGAATGGACGGTAAACTTCCACATTATTTATATATACTGAATTTTCATCAAAGCTGCCGCCACGTACGTTATATTGTGAGGATAGTTCGTTGTGGGTTGATACGCCGGCTTGAGCTTGTATTAGTTCTTCAACACCATTGCCTGTGGTTGAAGGCATACCTTTAAGTGCATTCTTTGATATTTCCTGTGTTTGTCCAGACTGGATTTTCCGTTCTGTGATCTCTATTCCTTCGAGTGTTTTTGCACTGCTGTTTAGTACGACTATCAATGTAAGATTGCCTTGGGGGCGTTGTAAAACACGTGTTTTGGTGCGGTACCCAAGCATGGAGAAGCGTATGGTCACGGAATCCGCAGTATGCAAGGTTAACTGGTATTCACCTTTTAAAGATGTCACCGTTGCTTTGCCTTGGCTAACGCAGGCCACACTGGCAAGTTCGACGGGGTTGTTGTCTTCGTCGATAACTCGTCCTTTTAGTGTAAAGGTCTGTGCGGACAGCTTTGCGAAGGACAATAATATGATGATAAATAAACAAAGTCTTTTCATATTAGTCAAACGTGAAAACTGTCTTATTATTGTTGTTGCTGAGCTTTTTGCAAGGGTGGTGGGGCAATAGTTTAAAGATGTTCCAGCAAAATGCCCCATATTGCTATGATATGGCAGACGCTGCCGAGGAGTACAAAAAAGTGGAAGACGGTATGCATATATTTGCGTTTGTGAAGGGTGTAGAATAAGGCTCCTGTTATATACATCACGCCCTCTGCTATTATCCATGCAACGGCTCCAGGCGTGACACTTTCCATGAGAGGCTTGAATGCCACCAAAACGCACAGCCCCATTCCTACGTAAGTGGCAGTCTCTATGTTGCTGTGGTCTTTTAGGTGTCTTAATGATGTTGCCGTTCCTATGATGGCGCATAGCCAAACAAAGCCGAACAGCCCCCATCCCCATATTCCTTGCTCCCTTAGGGCGATAAGTGTAATTGGCGAATAGGATCCTGCTATATGCCAGTAGATGGCAGCGTGATCCCATTTGCGAAGTCTGTTTTTCCACCTTGAGTTAGCTGGTAGTGCATGGTATATCGTTGATGCTGCATAGCTTGAAATCATGCCAAAAAGATATAATGATATGGCTAATGTTGCCCACCCATTTTGGTATTGGAAACACCAAAACAGGAATATGGCACCAAATACCATGCCAATGGCAATGCCACATGCGTGGCTCCAAGAATTCCAAAGTTCCTCGCAGTGGGTGTAATGTATGTTGTGTTTCATAAATGATTTTGGAAAATGTTCGAGTGCAAAGATACTGCAATAATTTTAAAAAACGCTTGTTTCATTTTGTGTTTTTTCGGAAAGTTCTGTTTTTAGTAATGTCGAATTTGCTTAAACCAAAAGAGTTTTCCTTACATAAGGAAAACTCTTTTGGTTTAAGCTGTGACTCCGCCAGGATTCAAACCTGGAACCTTCTGATCCGTAGTCAGATGCTCTATTCAGTTGAGCTACGGAGCCATGCTTTTCGTAAGCGAGTGCAAAGGTACGGCAAAAATATTAAACTACCAAATATTTTGGAGCTTTTTTTGTTTTTGCCGTGTTTTTATGTGTTATTTCTTTGCGATTTTGCTTTTGTAGGCTTTGTTTAGTCCTGCTACGACTTCGTTTGTAATGTCGTATGCCTTGTCGGCATACAGCACGTTGTCGCCTTGTTTTGCGAAAATCATACCATATTTTTTGTCCTTGTTGTATGCTGCGAGATAGTGTTGCAGAGAGTCGTGCAAGGCCTTATTGTATTTGTCGGTTTCTGTTTGGAACTCAGAGCTGAGGCGTTGGTTCAGCCCTTGTAAGTCGTTGCTTTGTTTCTGCAGGCCTGCTTGTATGGCTTCTGCTTGCTCACGTGTGTATGCGTTCTGCTGTATTTTCTGTTGAAAGTTGGCTGCAGCGTTCTGCAATGCTTGTTGCTTGCTTGCCAGAGTTTTTTGTATGTTGTTCCCTTTGGTTTCCAAAATCTTGGTGTATTCCTTGCAGAATTGGTACTGTGTCATGATTGAATCAACCTCCACGTATGCAATCTTGTCACTTGCAGGGGCTTTCTGTGTGGTTGTTGCTTTTTCATCCATTTTAGGATTGCTCTTGTCGCATGATGTGACGCAGAGCGTTGTTGCGGCTGCTATTGCCACAGAGAGAATAATGTTCTTCTTCATTTTTTATCTGTATCTAATTTTGTTGTCTTTAATTTGGCATTGCGCATTTCCCTGTCCTGGTCAACGACACAATGTATGCCACGTTCTTGCATTGCCTTGCTGTCGTGGATATGGTATGATTTGAAGTGTCCATTCTTCAGCAAGATGACCCTTACCGACAGCAATGCTATGGCAATAGCAATTATTAACATGGTCAAGAGCAAGGTTTCTGTCATTTTTTTCTAAATTTGCATTATGTTTTTGGTCAAATGCAGTTGCAAAGATAATGCAAAAAGGACAAAACGCAAAAGAAAGTTACAACATTTTTAAAAAATACATATTATGGCAGAATTAAAACCCGTTCGCGTGTTCGAACAGTTCGCTAAAATCAATCAAATCCCTCGTCCGTCAAAGCATGAGGAGAAGATGATTGACTACTTGAGAAAATTTGGTGAAGAGCGTAGTCTTGAGACCGTGGTTGACGAGACTGGTAATGTGCTTATACGCAAGCCGGCCACAAAAGGATATGAGAAACGTGCTACAATAATCTTGCAAAGCCATATGGATATGGTTTGTGACAAGCTTGTTGACGTGCCTTTCGATTTCTCGAAAGACGCTATACAAACATATGTTGATGGCGATTGGTTACGTGCCAAGGGTACGACGCTTGGCGCGGATGATGGAATAGGCGTTGCCATTGAGCTTGCCATACTTGATTCTGATGATATTGAGCACGGGCCAATAGAGTGTGTTTTCACGCGTGACGAGGAGACCCAGCTTACTGGTGCCATGGGTATGGAGTCTGGTTTTATGACGGGCAAGTACCTTGTTAATTTGGATTCAGAGGATGAGGGGCAGATCTTCATTTCGTGTGCGGGTGGACGCTCTACGATGGCTACTTTCAGGTTTGAGCGTGAGGAGGCTCCTGCAGGTTTCTTTTTCATGGAAGGAAGCCTAAAGGGGCTTTTGGGCGGTCATTCAGGTGACGACATTGAGAAGAAGCGAGCCAATGCCATAAAAATTATTGCTCGTTTCTTGTATAATGAGCAGCAGAAGATGCCGTTGCGTATTGCTCAGTGGAATTCCGGCAAGATGCACAATGCCATACCGCGTGATGGCAAGGTGATTTTTGCTGTGCCTAATGACAGGAAAGAAGAGGTAAAGGCAGACTGGAATATTTTTTCTGCAGCCGTAGAGAATGAGTTCCATGTGAGTGACGCAAATATGGTGTGGTCGCTTGAGAGTACTGATGCCCAAAAGGTGATGCCTGAGGATGTGAGTCGTAAACTTGTAATGTCGCTTCAGGCTGTTGGCAATGGGGTGCTTGCTATGTGTCAGGATAAGGAGCTTGAGTGGATGGTTGAGACGTCAAGTAACGTGGCAAGTGTGCAAAGTTCTGACAATAAAGTTGAGTTGGTGAGTAGTCAGCGTTCGAATGTAACGAGTAACCTTGACAATATGTGCAATACTGTTAAGGCTGCTTTTGAACTTGCAGGTGCCGAAGTCGTTCAGACTGATGGCTATCCGGCATGGCAACCCAAGCACGACTCTGACCTTCAGCGTATTGCCATCGCTACATACAAGAAACTCTTTGGCAAGGAGCCCTTGGTTCGTGGCATTCACGCTGGTCTTGAGTGTGGTCTTTTCTCCGAAAAGTATCCAGGCATAGACATGGTGAGCTTCGGACCTACCTTGCGTAATGTACATACGCCTGATGAGTGCCTTTACATACCTACCGTACAGATGGTGTGGGATCACTTGTTGGAGATTATGCATAGCATTCCGGAAGAGTGAAAAGTTTTGTCATGAGCAAAAAAAACTTCACATTATTTATATTGTCAGTTCTTGTGTTTGCGTCGTGTGGTCAGGAGCATAATGCGAAAAGTCGCGTGAGGGCTTTCATGAAGGAGGAAATGACCATAGGCGATTTTGATGCATTGAGATGGTCTAAGGTCGATTCCACGTTCCGTGTTACCGACTCGACGCTTACTGTCATGCGAGAGGCGGCAGCGGCTTCTGGCCTTGTTAAGGGCAATGCTGCTTATGCCAAGAGGACAAACAAACTCAATCGCGTAACCTTGACCTATGTTTCTGGAGAGGACACGTTGGTTAACACTTTTTACCTTGACGATGAGCTGCAAGGTGTCGTTGGTGTGAAAAAAGACGTGTTTATGGCAAGATGAATATTTAAAGAATAGCCCCAATCCTCAGTTTCACAACTCAGATTGGGGTTTTCTTTTAACCTTTTAAAAAACTAACCTATTGAAATGAATCTATGGCTCAAATATACGACTTTTATTGTAATTGGTTGTAAAGAAATCGGTAATTCTTCTGTTTTCGTGGCGTTTTTTTCCAATCCTTTTACATTTTCCCGTTATTTGGCATAATTGTTGCTTCCTTTTAATCGAAAACAATAATAAAACAAACGATTTAGCAATGAAAAAAGGAAATATTGGGGTTACTACCGAGAACATATTCCCGGTCATCAAGAAGTTTTTGTATTCAGACCATGAGATTTTCCTGCGGGAAATGATATCAAACGCCGTTGATGCGACGCAGAAGTTGAAGACCCTTGCGCAAAAAGGTGACTTCAAGGGTGATATTGGCGACGTTGCCATACATGTAAGTCTTGACAAGGAGGCTAACACCCTTACTATCAGCGATCGTGGCATTGGAATGACCGCTGAGGAGATTGACAAGTACATAAACCAAATAGCTTTCTCTGGCGTGACGGATTTTCTGGAGAAATACAAGGACGAGGCGAATGCCATTATCGGTCATTTTGGACTTGGCTTCTACTCTTCGTTCATGGTGGCGGACAAGGTTGAGATTGTTACCAAGAGTTATAAGGACGATGCCAAGGCTGTGCGTTGGACTTGCGATGGTACTCCGGAGTTTGCCATTGATGATGTGGAAAAGGCAGAGCGTGGCTCTGACATAATACTTCATATTTCAGATGATTGCAAGGAATATCTTGAGAAGGCTAAGATTGCAGAGCTTCTGAACAAGTATTGCAAATTCATGTCTGTTCCTATTGCATTTGGCAAGAAGACTGAGTGGAAGGATGGCAAGGAGCAGGATACTGATGAGGATAATATTATAAATAATGTGGAGGCTTTGTGGACGAAAGCCCCGTCTTCTTTGAAGGATGAGGACTATCAGAAGTTCTACCGTGAATTGTATCCCATGCAGGACGCTCCTTTGTTTTGGATTCACCTGAATGTTGACTATCCGTTCCATCTTACGGGTATCTTGTATTTCCCGCGTGTCCATAACAATATTGACTTGCAGCGCAACAAGATACAACTTTATTGCAACCAGGTGTTTGTCACCGATCAGGTGGAGGGTATCGTTCCTGAGTTCCTGACGCTCTTGCACGGTGTCATTGACTCTCCTGACATACCACTTAACGTTAGCCGCAGCTATTTGCAGAGTGATGGCAATGTTAAGAAAATCTCCACATACATCATGAAGAAAGTTGCCGATCGCTTGCAGCAGACTTTCAAGGATGACCGTAAGGATTATGAGAGCAAATGGGACGACCTTAAGCTTTTCATAAACTACGGGATGCTTTCGCAAGACGACTTCTACGAGCGTGCGAAAGATTTTGCCCTGTTCAAGGATGTTGAAGGCAAGTATTTTACTTTCGATGAATACAAGACCCTCATTAAGGACAACCAGACTGACAAGAATGGCGACCTCATATATTTGTACGCTACAAACCAAGACGACCAATATACATACATAAAGGCTGCCCAGGATAAGGGATACAGTGTGTTATTGCTTGACGGTCAACTTGATATGCCGGTGATGAGCATGTTGGAGCAGAAGTTTGAGAAGAGTCGTTTCTCCCGTGTTGACGCTGACATCATTGGCAGGCTCATTGACAAGGATGAAGTGAGTAAGGAAGCACTTGACAAAAATGACTCTGACAAATTGTCAGAGGTGTTCCGCTCTCAGATGCCAAACAATGCCAAGGCGAATTATTCTGTTGACGTGCAATCCCTCGGTGAAAACGCTCAGCCAGTAATCATTACGCAAAGCGAATATATGCGCCGTATGAAGGAGATGAGCCACTTCCAGGCTGGCATGAGCTTTTATGGGCAGATGCCTGATTCGTACATGGTAGTACTTAATAGCGACCACAAGCTTGTAAGGCAGGTGCTGGATGATGTTGCCTCAAGCACTGACGAGTTGTTAAAACCTGTAGAAAGTGAGCTTAAGGGGCAGGAGGCACGCCTTGCCGCGCTTCGTCAAAGTCAGGCAGGCAAGAAGCAAGAAGAAATAACGGCAGAAGAAAAGGAGGATTTACAGAATACGGAGAAGGCCGTTAACGATGAACGTGACAAGAAGAACAAGATTCTTTCAGATTATGCCGCAGGCAATAAGGTTGTTAGCCAGCTCATAGATTTGGCGCTCTTGCAGAACGGCTTGTTGAAGGGTGAGGCTCTCGACAAGTTCCTGAAGCGTAGCGTAGAGCTTATAGGTTAAATTATCTTTGCGCCGTAGTGGCATGGTGATTACGCCGTAAAGACATCGTGATTACACCGTAAAGGCGTGGCGATTGCGGCGTAATCGCCACGCCTTTACGGTGTAATCGTTTTTGTTTTTTGTCACATTGCCATGATTAGATTTGTTTTATCGTCACTTTTTATAATGGTTGGCATGGCTGTCCATGCGCAGACGCGGTATGTTGATGTGGCTTCGTTGCCTTTGTTTGGCAAGGCAACCACGGAGACCCTAACCCTTTATGACAGGTTGCCGGCGAAGCTTGAACATAATGTTCGTCCTGCTCTTTGGGCTTTAGGACGTAATACGGCTGGTTTGGCGGTTCGCTTTCGCTCCAATACCACGCAGGTTAGGCTGCGTTGGGAAAACCTCAATGGTTTTGGCATGAATCACATGACTGATACTGGCGTGCGTGGTTTCGACCTCTATGCTTTGCTTGACAATGGGGAGTGGCGTTTTGCAGGCTCCGCACGTCCTGGAAAGGGGAGGAAGCACGACGTTCGCATCATTTCAGATATGGAACCTGTGGAACGGGAGTTTGTCCTTTACCTTCCTCTTTATGACGGTGTGGTTTCTGCTTTTGTCGGTGTTGATTCTACGGCAGTCTTGTTGCCTCCTGCGGTTGAAGACCCTGTACGCCAAAATCCTGTAGTGTTTTATGGCACAAGCATTTTGCAAGGCGGTTGTGCCTCGCGCCCTGGCATGGCTTTCACAAATATATTGGAGCGTAGGCTTCATCGCGAGTGCATAAACCTTGGTTTCAGTGGTAACGGTCAGCTTGATCTTGATGTGGCGAGGGTCATGGCTGGGCAAGATGCGGGAGTCTTTGTCCTTGATTTTGTGCCAAATTGCACGGAGAAGCAAATGTGTGACAGTATGATGACGTTTTATGATGTGATAAGGCGCAAGCACCCTGCGACTCCTATACTGTTCGTTGAGCAACCAATGAACACCTGTGCTGTGTTTGACCGTAAGACGCATGATGTCATAGTGAGGAAAAACCAAGTTTTCGATAGCATATACGTCAACATTAGCAAAAGGGACAGTAAGGTGCGGCTTTTGCGTTCCACTGACATTATTGGTCGTGATGGAGAGGCAACTGTTGACGGAACGCATTTTACCGATCTTGGCATGATGCGTTATGCGGATATTTTGGCACCTTTGATTTCTGAAATGTTAAAGCATTGATTTATGACAAGAAAGCAGCGATATGAATATGTCTTGGGTTATTTTCGCAAGACGACTCCTAACGTGACTACGGAATTGCAGTTTGGCTCGGCTTTTCAGCTCCTTTGTGCTACGCTGCTGTCGGCTCAATGCACTGACAAGCGTGTCAATGAGGTTACTCCGTTGTTGTTCGGGCGTTACCCAACCCCACAGCTTATGGCTGAGGCTGAGCCGGAGAATTTGCTTGAGTTCATTGGCAGTGTGAGTTATCCTAATAGTAAGGCGCGTCATCTTGTTGCCATGGCGCGCATGTTGGTCAGCGATTATGGTTGTGAGGTGCCTGATGATGCCAGGGAACTTGTGAAATTACCGGGAGTGGGGCGCAAGACTGCAAATGTTGTTCAGGCGGTGTGGTTTGGCAAGGCGACCATGGCGGTTGACACCCATGTTTATAGAGTCGCTCACAGGTTGGGGTTGGTTTCGCAGGATGCCAATACTCCTTATAAGGTGGAGCAGGGGCTGATGAAGAATATCCCGGAAAACGACATACCACAGGCTCATCATTGGCTCTTGCTTCATGGACGTTATGTTTGTAAGAGTGTGCGACCAAATTGTGCAGGATGTCCTTTTGATGGCTTTTGCCCGAAATTGTTTGATGGTAGCAAGCTTTGAATTTATTCACTAAAAAATGGAAAACAAGAATACTATGAGAAAGACGTTTGATGTTAACGGTATGAAATGCGTGCATTGTAAGGCTCGTGTTGAGGAAGTTCTTCGTGGTTTGGATGGTGTCGCTTGTGTTGTGGCAAGTGTTGAAGGTGGCTGCGTGACCGTTGATTATGACGAAAGCAAGGTGTCTCCGGATAGGATGAAGGATGTGGTTGACAATGCCGGACGCTACGAGCTTGTGATTGACGAATGACATTGTGGGTAACCATTGGGTACTGATGTTAATGCGTTGATTCTTATTTAACTAATGAAACACGGATAAAGAAAAAGATGAAAAAGACAATACCTGTTGTTGGCATGGCGTGTGCTTCATGCTCGGCAACGGTGGAGCGCAAGTTGCGCTCTTTGCGAGGAGTGAATAGCGCTTCCGTCAGCCTTATAGGACGTTCCGCACTTATTGACTATGATCCTGATGTTGTTTCCTTGGGAACAATGAAGGATGCGATAAATGACATTGGTTTTGATTTGGTCATTGAAGACGGCATGTCTGCGGAGGGAATACGTAAGCGTGAATATACGCTTCTTGTTCGCAGTGTTATCTTTTCTTGGCTATTGTCAATTGTCGGCATGTGTGTGAACATGCGTTGGCTTGACCTTGGGAGCTTGGCGTTTGCCAACCAATTGGCTTTGCTCATTGCATTGGCGAATATGTGCTTTTGTGGACGCACTTTTTATGCCAACTCGTTAAGGCGATTGCGTCATGGGTCAGCGAATATGGATACGCTCGTTGCGTTAAGCACTTCTGTGGCATTCATTTTCAGTAGTTACAATACCTTTTGGGGAGACTCTTCGTTGACATACTTTGATTCGTGCGGCATGATAATAACATTTGTCCTAACGGGTCGCTTGATAGAGGAGAAAGCTAAGGATGGAACTGCCACAAGCATTAGGCAGCTTATGGGCTTGGCTCCAAAGACAGCCCATGTCGTGGAGAACGGTGAGGTGCACGAAGTGCCAATCAGTACCATTGGTGTTGAGGATGTGCTTGAGGTGCGCACTGGTGAAAGGGTGCCGGTTGATGGTGAGGTTGTCTCGGCGGAGAGCTTTATGGCACAAGATGCGGCGTATGTTGACGAAAGCATGATAACAGGCGAGCCAACTCCTGCGGAAAAGAAGAAAGGGGCTAAGGTGCTTGCTGGAACGATACCAAGTCAGGGGAAGTTTCGTATGAGAGCGCGTCAGGTAGGAGAGGATACGGCACTTTCACATATAATACGCACTGTGCAGGAGGCTGAGGACAGCAAGGCTCCTGTACAGCGCATTGTTGATAAGGCTGCCATTGTGTTCGTGCCAGTCGTCGTAGCCATTGCGTTGTTAACATTTGTCGTGTGGATTATGGCTGGCGGTATGGAAGTTTTGCCTAAGGCCATTGTTTCTGCCGTAACGGTTCTTGTTATTGCATGTCCGTGTGCCATGGGGCTTGCCACGCCTACGGCATTGATGGTAGGCATTGGCAAGGCTGCCGACAATCATGTTTTAATAAAAGATGCAACGGCATTGGAGCGTTTGCGTAAAGTGGATGTTTTGGTGACTGATAAGACAGGAACGTTGACGATACCCAATAAAAATGTTGACTTCACCAAGGCCGATGACTTGCCGCTTGATAGCCGCGAAATATTGAAGCCCAATGCCCGTGCTGCAATGAGTGAATTGCAGGGTGAAGGCATTGAGGTTTGGATGATGAGTGGTGACAATGAAGAAGCGGCAAAGTATTGGGCTGATGAGGCTGGGATAAAGCATTATAAGGCAAAATGCGTGCCTGCTGATAAGGAGAGGCTGGTGCGCAGATTGAAAGAAGAGGGTAAGACGGTTGCCATGGTGGGCGACGGAATAAATGACACGCAGGCTTTGGCTGTTGCCGACGTGGCCATTGCCATTGGCACAGGAACAGATGTGGCAATGGATGTGGCTCAGGTGACGCTTATGACAGACAACTTGATGGCCTTGCCATATTCTGTTAGGCTAAGTCGTAAAACCGTTGGCATGATATGGCAAAACCTGTTTTGGGCTTTTATATACAACATGGTTTGCATACCGCTTGCGGCTGGAGCGCTCTATTTGTTTTATGACAAACCACCGATTGAGATTACGCCAATGTTGGGTAGTGCGCTTATGGCGTTGTCGAGTGTCAGCGTTGTGCTGAATAGTATGCGTTTGAAGTATGTTTGAAATAAAATAAAGGGCAATAAACATTGCCCTTTATTTTTGGTAGTCGTATAGGCGATTATAGCTTTTGTCCTTGCGTTGGTACCAATTCTTCTCGACAGAGATTTGAAGTGAGAAACTACTGGAAGGCATCCATTGTAATGCTGCGCCAAGTTTATCTCCGTAAGGATTGTATGCTGATAAGAAACCATAGTCATGACAATATGGGTGTTCTTGCCAGGAAAGTCCGTAAGCCGAACCAAGTCCATAATGGCAGTGCATGCCACTGTTTGCCAATGATTTCTGTCCGTATATGTAAGCAGCCCAATGTTCATTGATTTTGTATCCGAACTCGGCGTAAAGTCCGCTGTTGGTTATGTTTGCTCCATCCCAATTGAGATGGTTAATGTATCCGCCTACGGCTGCCCAACCTTTCTTTCCTACAGGGGCAAGGTAGGTGGTGCTTATGTTTTGGGCAAATCCTGCTCCTTTGGGTGCGTTTTTACCAAAAGCGGTCATTACGCTAAGGCCAATGCTTGTGTTTAGGCCTTGGTGAAGCGTGCTTCCCATGCCTCCATAGGTGGGGATGTTGTGTAATGTTTGTGCCGAAGTATCGGTGAAAAATGCTACGGCTAATATTGTGATGATATTTTTCAGCATATGTCAACGATGGATGAGGGGTGTATGACCCATTACATGTTTTTGCAAATTTACGCAAATCTTGCATGACTCCCCAGCTTTTTATTCTTTTTTATTATAGTTTTCATTTTACATAATCTAAAATCTATATTCTCAATTTTGCATTTTCGATTATAAGTGTTACTTTTGCAGGTGATTTATATAAACTAATTTGTATCATGGTTAAAATCACATTCCCGGACGGTTCTGTGCGTGAGTACGAGCAGGGCGTAACCGGACTTCAAATCGCAGAGAGCATATCGCCGGCTCTCGCCCGTGACGTTGTATCTTGCGGGATTAATGGCGAGACAACAGAGCTTAACCGTCCTATCAACTCAGATGCTAAAATAGAGTTGTATAAGTTTGAGGACGAGGAGGGAAAGCATACTTTCTGGCACACCTCGGCACACCTCCTTGCTGAGGCTTTGCAGGAACTTTATCCTGGCATACAGTTTGGTTTTGGACCTGCCATAGAGAATGGTTTCTTCTATGATGTCATGCCTCCGAAGGGAGTTGTGATTTCTGAGAATGACTTCCCGAAGATTGAGGCGAAAATGAAGGAGCTTGCCAAGAGCAATGAGGCGGTTGTCCGTCGCGAGGTTGCAAAGGCAGAAGCCATCAATGAGTTCGGGGCTATGGGGCAGCAATATAAAGTTGAGCACATTGAGCAAGATTTGGAAGATGGCACAATCACTGCATACACACAAGGACATTTTACCGATCTTTGTCGTGGTCCGCATCTTGTGTCAACAGGTGCGATAAAGGCCATCAAGATAACGAGCGTTGCTGGTGCTTTCTGGCGTGGCGATGCCAAGCGTGAGCAGATGACGCGTATTTATGGCATATCTTTCCCGAAGAAGAAGATGCTTGACGAGTATCTTGTAATGCTTGAGGAAGCTAAGAAGCGTGACCATCGCAAGATAGGAAAGGAAATGGAACTCTTCATGTTCTCTGAGCGTGTTGGTAAGGGATTGCCTATTTGGTTGCCAAAAGGAACTCAGTTGCGTTTGAGATTGCAGGAAATGCTGCGTCATGTGCTGAAGCCTTATAACTATCAAGAAGTTATCACCCCTGGCATTGGCTCGAAGAACCTTTATGTCACTTCTGGTCACTATGCACACTACGGCAAGGATGCTTTTCAGCCCATCCATACGCCGGAGCCGGAGGAGGAATACATGCTTAAGCCGATGAACTGTCCTCACCACTGTGAGGTTTATGCTCGTAAGCCTCGCTCGTATAAGGACTTGCCTTTGCGTATTGCAGAGTTCGGTACAGTTTTCCGTTATGAGAAGAGTGGCGAGTTGCACGGATTGACTCGTGTTCGAACTTTCACTCAGGACGACGCTCATATATTTGCACGTCCTGATCAGGTGAAAGCAGAATTTGAGAATATCATAGACATCATTTTAAAGGTATTCCGCATATTCGGCTTCAATGATTATGATGCCCAGATTTCTCTTCGTGATCCGAAAGATACAGACAAGTACATAGGCTCTGACGAGATTTGGGAGGAGAGTGAGAACGCTATCCGTCAAGCTTGTAAGGAGAAGGGACTCAATACGCATGAGGAGATAGGCGAGGCTGCTTTCTATGGTCCTAAGCTTGACTTCATGGTCAAGGATGCCATCGGACGTAAGTGGCAGCTTGGTACTATCCAGGTGGATTATAACTTACCAGAACGTTTCAAGCTTGATTATACTGCAGAGGACAACTCAAAGAAAACTCCTGTGATGGTGCACCGTGCTCCGTTTGGTTCATTGGAGCGTTTCACCGCTGTGTTGATAGAGCATACGGCAGGGCATTTCCCATTGTGGCTTGCTCCCGAACAGGTTGCGATTTTGCCAATCTCAGAGAAATTCAATGATTATGCCCAGCAAGTACGTTTGTATCTTGATTCTAAGGGAGTTCGTGCTTGCATCGACGATCGCAATGAGAAAATTGGACGCAAAATACGTGATAACGAATTGAAGCGTGTGCCTTACATGCTTATCGTTGGTGAAAAAGAGGCTGCCGACGGTCTTGTTTCAATGCGTAAACAAGGCGGTGGCGAGCAGGCTTCCATGAGAATGGAAGTGTTTGCCACACGTGTTAATGATGAGGTGAAAGAGCAATTGAAGGCTCTTGATGAATAAGCAATTATAGCTTGCGCATTTCCTTTTTTCTTGATGTTTGGTAATGTGGCAAAGATGCTCGTTTCCGAAGTTGGAATTTGGAATATTGCAAAGGCTAAGCATAAAAGACCCAACTTGCAGGTTGGGTCTTTTTGTTTTAATGTGTGGGAAATGGATAATGGGAAAACGGTAATATGGTTGAGACTGTTTTTGAAGGTGGGTGTTGTGCTTGGACAAAAAACGTATCACCTTGAAAAATGGTGTTAAAGGTGATAGAATGAGATTTTTTTTTGCTAACTTTGCGCCTAAATATAAATATTAAGGAATAAAGAATAAACTATGGCTAAAAGATTTACCGAGCACGATGGTCTTAATCTTACGAAGACCAACGAAGAGGTTTTAGCACAGTGGGAGAAGGACGATATTTTCCACAGGAGCATCGATGAGCGTGAAGGTTGTCCGAAGTTCATCTTTTTCGAGGGACCACCATCTGCCAATGGTCATCCTGGCATACACCATGTGTTGGCTCGATCCATTAAGGATACGTTCAATCGCTACAAGACAATGCAGGGATTTCAGGTGAAGCGAAAGGCCGGATGGGATACGCATGGATTGCCAGTGGAGATTAATGTCGAGAAAGAACTGCATATTACCAAGAAAGACATTGGTGACAAAATATCGGTAGAGGAATATAACCAACGTTGCCATGAGGATGTCATGAAGTTTACCAAGGAATGGGACGAATTGACTAAGAAAATGGGATATTTTGTTGATCTTGAGCATCCTTACGTCACATTCCATAATAAATATATAGAGACGCTGTGGTGGTTGTTGAAGCAGCTTTATAATAAAGGCTTGCTCTATAAGGGTTATACCATACAACCTTATTCGCCATCGGATGGTACAGGATTGAGTTCGCACGAGCTTAATCAGCCAGGTTGCTACCGTGATGTTAAGGATACAACCGTTACTGCGCAATTTATTATTACGGATCCAAAGGTGGAGTGGACTAAGTGGGGAAAGCCTTGTTTCCTTGCATGGACAACAACACCGTGGACTCTTCCGTCAAATACAGCTTTGTGTGTAGGACCGAAGTTTGACTATGTTGCTGTGGAAACATATAATCCTTATGATGGGGAACCTATTACGGCGATCATTGCTGAGGCTCGTCTTGAGGCTTATTTTGATCCAAGCCAAGAGGTAAAGGAGGGAGAACTTCCGTTGTTTGACAAGGATAAGAAAATATGTCCTTGG
>CAYLUI010000041.1:0-22351 GCA_964386825.1 uncultured Prevotella sp.
CGTGACCTCCTGCGTGACAGGCAGGCATTCTAACCAACTGAACTAACGCACCAAAGTGTTGTTCCTGATTTGCGAGTGCAAAGGTACTCAAATTATTCTAACCCACAAAACTTTTCTCAATCTTTTTGCAAAAAAAATGAAGAAGATAGGCATTATGATAGTCGTCGCCGTCAAAAAGCCAATCGGAAAGCTCTGCCTCAAGGTTAAAGCCAACCTTCTCAAACAATCTGACACAGTACTTATTCTCCACACTGACCAAGGCGTAAAGCTGATGGATATGCAAAACCGTATGGGCATAATCCATCAGTTCCTCCAACGCCGCCTGTCCATACCCCTCATCACGATATAACTTGCGGATAACAATGCCAACCTCGGCACGCTGGTGTTGCGGACTGAAATTGGCAAGATCAATAATACCAATGAACTCCTTGTCGAGATTGGTGATTATGAGCCTCACCTGCTTGTCCGTATAAATGTCTCCCGACGAAGAGGCAATGTACTCGTGCAAGGCGAAACGTGAATAAGGCATATTTGTGTTGCTCACGTTCCAGATGTCCTGGTCGTTTTCTATCTCGTACATTGTGTCAAGATCTTCCGGCTCCATAGCCCTCAATATGACACGCTTACGGTTTGCGTTTTTTTTCATAGCTCACAATTCTTTAATGGGAAAAGGAAATATTGTCAAACAATCACGTCCTTATCCGTCACTACCATTCCACGCTCCGGATAATAAGTTGCCATAAACAAATTGCCGTTACCGTTGTAGCTGAACTCACGCAACATGTCTGCAAAGTCATAAGCGGAAACATCATAAACCACATAGGTTCTCAAACTTGCCTTAGAGGCTTCCAAAACCTTGCCCTCCCCTTTATCGGCCTCATGTATTTCCGCACGAAGGCCATTGGCACGAACCAAAGCCTTGCAACGCTCCATGTTTTCGGTTTTCACATAAAACAAATAAAAAACATCATCAACGCTCCGTTTGCCCACAAAGCCCAGAGCCTTGCGACACATCCCCAAAGCCATAGACGCAAACGCAATGGAAGCCTTGGCATAGATGGCAAGCTGGATAGGAGCCGCGACAAGCAAGCCAAGGTGCTTATAATGCTTGCGAAAGAAAATGAGCATGGCTTCGTAGAAAACGTGGACATAACGAAAACTCGATTTCTGCGTGCTTTCTCCTTTATAATGAAGTATGCGCAAGGGGACATACCAGTTTTCCCAACCGCCTTTAAGTAAACGATAGCTTAAGTCAATATCTTCGCCATACATGAAGAAATCCTCGTCAAGCGCCCCCACTTCATCGAGAGCCTCACGTCTCAACATGCAAAAGGCACCACTGACAATCTCCATGCGCGCAGGCTCGTCCCACGGCAGCCAACCCATATAGTAACGTCCAAGGCGACGGTTATGGGGAAACCTAACACACAGCCCTGTCATCTTGCAAAATGCGGTCATGGGCGAAGGGATGCCACGCCTGGACTCCATTGCATCCCCACCATCAACCTTCATCATGCGCACCCCTGCCGCACCAGCCCGCGGATGACACTCCATGAAATCAAAAGCCTTACGAAGCGTATCCTCGGCAACGAAAGTGTCTGGGTTTAGCAAAAGCACATATTTACCTTTACTCTGCGAGATGGCATTATTATTACCCTTCGCAAAACCAAGATTGTGCTTGCTACTTATGAACCTCACATCTGGGTAAAGGCGCGATAGGTATTCAACTGAGCCATCACGTGAGTGGTTATCAAACACTATTACCTCAGCATCAATCCCCTCCAAAGCCCTACTGACAGAGAAGAGGCATTGGTCAAGATAATACTTGACATTATAGCTTACTATTATGACAGAGAGTTGCACCTTGTTTCAGACGGATAAACAAAGACCAAACACAACAAGCCAATAATGCCCATATAACCAAAAGCCACGTTCACAAACTGGTAATAAAGCCAGATGTTGGCAACCATGGGCAATGTCAGCATGGCAATGCGAAGGCTTCCCCAAAGCCTCATGCCCCGCAACGCATCAAGCTCAATGGACTTTCTTACAAAATTCAGCTTGAAAAGCCTAAGCGACAACGGTATAAGGCAAATAGTAACAATTTCCATGGCAATTGCCAAATAGTATTCCAACACCTTGTCCACACTCCACTGACCTGGCAAAGCAAGCTCACATTCATAAATCACAATGACAGCAAGGCTTACCAACACAGGCAACCAAAAAGCAACTGTCAAAATTCTGCGTATCTTATCCATCATTCCATCACTGTCCTGTTCACAATCGACCTTCCAAGAGTAACCTCATCGGTATATTCAAGCTCATTACCCACGGAAATGCCACGCGCAATGACACTAACCTTCACACCGTAAGGCCTCAATTGGCGAGAAATGTAAAAATTGGTAGTGTCACCCTCCATTGTACTACTCAATGCCAATATAACTTCCTTGATGCCCCCATCAGCCACACGCTTCACCAACGAAGCTATCTCAATGTCTGCTGGCCCAATGCCATCCATTGGCGATATTATGCCACCAAGAACGTGGTAAAGACCATGATAAGCCTGCGTGTTTTCCACAGCCATCACGTCCTGGACATTCTCCACCACACACACCACCGCCTTGTCGCGTCTGTGGTCTGAGCATATCGGGCACACCTCCGCATCGCTAATATTATGGCAAATGCTACAATACTTTATATCTTTCCTGACATGATAAACCGCATCAGAAAAAGCCTCAGCCGTTGCCAATGGTTGGCGCAGCAAATGCAACACCAGGCGCAAGGCTGTCTTACGCCCTATGCCTGGCAATTTGCTAAACTCACCAACGGCTTTCTCAAGCAGCACCGAAGGATATTGCTCCATCAATCCCGGTCAAGATAAATGCCAAAGCCTATGCGCAAACCGATGGTAGAATAGTCGGAATGACGCTTGAAACTCTGCTGGTAATAAATTGACGGCTCTATTGTTATAGTACGGCTGACAAAAAAGGCGTACCCAACCTCTACGCCAGGCATGAAATCATTGTAATTTGAATTGGCATGGACATACTTTACGTTCGCACCAAGAAATATTCCATTTTGCGTAATGTAATAGCGCCCTCCAACTCCAAGACTGAACATGTCATCCAAGTTCTCTCCCTTGTGTTCATAACCGGCAATCCCATACAAAAGCAAGTTGTCTGCAGCGAAAGTACCAGCCATGGCATTTACACCCAGGCTAAGCTCATTGCTGCCATTGTAACTCAGATCAAAGCCCGACAACGAGGCTCCTCCATATAATTTACCCTGTTCAAACTGTGCGCTTGCGGAAACCGTCAGCAATAACGCAGCGAATAGCATGATAATCTTTTTCATTTTCCTCTGAACTTTAAAGTTTGACAAAACTAATAATCACAATCCAAATCTCCTATATGCCAGGGCACCCTGTCTTCACCGTTCAATATTCATCTGCCTACGATACCAAGCGAAAAACCACACGCAAGCAATGATAAGTGTCACCACAGATCCCGAGTAACCAATAATCGTATCCAAATGTAATGCCATTGGAGAAACCATAAGGAACGTTGAACAAACCACGGTCATGAATAATGCCGGCACAAGAGTTATAACGAAAGGCTTCTTCCTTTGGACAAGATAAACTGTTATGGTCCACAATGTGAACACAGCCAACGTTTGGTTAGCCCAGCCAAACCATTGCCAAATAGTGTTGAAACCATTCGGATTTTCCATTTGCCAAACAAGCAAGCATATTGACGCAGCAAACATTGGAATGGCTATTAAAAGACGCTTATGTATGCTTCTCTGATTTAAATGAAAGGCATCAGCTATAATAAGACGGGCACTGCGAAAAGCTGTGTCACCACTTGTTATTGGAGCCGCAACCACGCCTATTACCGCAAGTATGCCACCAAATGTCCCAAGCCAACCAGTACACACCTGCTCAACTACATTGGGAGCTGTAAAGAATTGTATAAGACTTTTGCCACCGTCTGCCTGAGCAAGAAATGCTTCCACGGTATTGGCATCTACTACCTCGCGCCAACCTCCGTAATAGAAAAAATATATGGAAACCGTAGCCCAAATGAGAGCCACAATCCCCTCAGTAATCATTGCTCCATAAAAAACAGGACGTCCAAGACTTTCTTTGCTTAGGCAACGAGCCATCAAAGGACTCTGGGTAGCATGAAACCCACTAATGGCTCCACACGCAATGGTAAGGAAAAGACAGGGGAACACGGGGTTGCCTGCTATATAAGTCGTTGTGCCAAGCAATGACTGGGGAACGTTGAGATTGCTCTTGCCAAGATCACTCCACACCTCAGGTAATGTTGGCATCTTGACATAAAGACAAACCAACAGTGCCACAGCCATGAACAACATGGCAAAAGCAAAAATAGGATAAAGTTTACCGATGATTTTGTCTATTGGCAACAACGTTGCAATAACATAATAGACGAAAATAACGCACACCCATCCCATTGTACTCCAACCAAAATCTTTCAAAACAAGAGCCGGACTGTAAACAAACACCACGCCTACCATGACCAAAAGGAACACAGAGAAGAGAAGCATCAGCCTCTTTGTATTGCCCCCTAGAAACTTACCAACTAAATCGGGCAAGTTTGCTCCATTGTGGCGTATGCTGAGCATTCCTGCAAAATAATCGTGCACGGCACCTGCAAACACACAACCCAAAACTATCCAAAAGTAAGCAACAGGCCCATACCACGCACCCATGATAGCACCAAAGATTGGACCAGTGCCTGCTATGTTAAGAAATTGTATCATGAAAACCTTCCATGTCGGCATAACAATATAGTCAACACCATCTGCATTGGCAACAGCTGGCGTAGGACGACCATCTGGCGTGAAAACACGACTGACAAAACGACCATACAAAACATAACCGACTATCAGGGCTATAAGTGCAATAGTAAATGATAACATTTAATTGGATTTTGTTTTAAAACTATTGCAAAAGTAGTGCTTATTTGCGAGAATAAAGAAAGAAAGCCTTGTTTTTTACCTAAAGAAATCAGGACGACCACTTTGTGACCGTCCTGACTGTTATTAACCTTATTTCTTCAGCATCGCCTCAAGCTCCTTTGTCTCTGGAGCTTCTGGCTTGATGACATAATAGCACTGGTACAATGGATAAGCCCAGTTGCTCTGTGTACGTTCCGGATCCAATTGCTTTGCCTTCTCAAGATAGCCCATTGACTCCGTGTAAAGAGCCTTTTGTTGTGCGGCATCACCATTGATGGCAGAAGCCTTGGCATTAAGAGAGAAACCAAGATAGGTAAGTACCACAGAATTGTCATCCTTGACTTCCAAAGCTTTCTTAAAACAGTTTATTGGCTCATCCCAGTTAGGATTCTCACTCTTTGACATTTGGTTCACAAGGGTCTGTCCCTTGGTTGCCCATGCCGTGAAATTCCTTGGGTTAGAAGCAATAGCCTTGTCAACGACAGCTGCAAGTTCAGCATTCATGTTCATGCCACTATACATATTGCATACAAGACCGAAAACCACCTCATTATCTGGTTCTTCAGCATAAGCTGCTTCCATTTTCTTTGCAAAAGCAAGAGAGTCGGCATGAGTCTTGAGGTTCATTTGGGCAATGGCATACTTCAGAGTCTCAGCCTGTGTATGCATTGCAGAATCTTTCATGGCAATGTCAGCATACTTTTCTGCACGATCATACATTTTTGCCTGATTAGCGTAAAGAGCTGTATAATAAGCTACTTGACCCAAGAACTGTTTCTCGTTCTCACGACCCGCAGCGAAAGCTGGATTGTCGTCTGTATCAAGGAATGTGCCCCAATGCTTAAGCACACCCTCTTGATCGTTTGTCTGGGCATAATAATTACCAGCGTTGACAAGTGTCAGACGAGCGTTTGCAAGCAAAGGAGTCAAAGCCGAAGTAAACTTAGGCTTAACCTTTCCCTTCTCGTTAGGCTCAGCATCATACTTCAAGCATTCAACACCATTTATTACAGCGTTATATGCAGACTCATAAAAAGCAACAGTGTCAAGAGGTTGAATCTTGCCTTTTGTAATCTGCGCCTGAAGATTGGCAGACTGAATAGCGTTCTGTGCGTCAAAAGTCTTCAAAGCCAACTTTGCCACATACTCGTAAGCCTTTGCCTTCTCTTGTGCGTTTGCAAGCTGATTGAGATTTGTCTTAAGCAACTGCGCTGCCTCAGCATATTCCTTAGCATTGAGTATAGCCTTAAGGGGCTCGCTGTCACCTGCAAAAGCAGCAGATGTGCCAAGCATCATCATTGCTGCAATCATTAACTTTTTCATAAGCTATTTGTTTTAAAATGGTTGGTGCCTTTATTAAACATTGTTGTTGTCCGATTCTTCGGCTTCCACATTATCGACAGTAGGCTCGTCTGCACCGACATTGGCAGATGCAGCCTGAACGTTTGTAGCCTCAGCGAACTGCAAATTGTTCTCTTTCCATTTCCTGCGGCTTTCTTCCTCAACGGTTGCCTCAAGTTCCGAACTCATAACTTTGCATACGCTTGCTATGACATCATTCTTCTTGGCAAGATTTATGAGCCTGACTCCCTGCGTAGCACGTCCCATAACCCTCACATCAGCAACGGCCATACGAATAACAATGCCACTCTTGTTTATAATCATGAGGTCATTTTGATCGGTCACATTCTTTATTGCAACAAGCCTACCTGTCTTTTCTGTTATCGACAGTGTCTTTACGCCCTTGCCTCCACGGTTGGTCTTGCGGTAATCATCTATAGCAGAACGTTTTCCATAACCGTTCTCACTTACCACCATCGCCGTTTCGTTTGCGGAATCATTAACAACAATCATTCCAACCACAGCATCGTCATCATTGTCAAGCATCATGCCACGCACGCCTGTAGCCGAACGTCCCATGTCACGAACCGCACTTTCGTCAAACCTAACAGCTCTACCATTACGATCCGCAAGAATAAGCTCATTCTTACCATTAGTAAGACGCACGTCCACGACCTCATCACCATCGGCAATATTTATGGCTTTCACGCCATTGGCACGAGGACGTGAATACTCTTTCAGGCATGTTTTCTTGACAGTACCATTCTTAGTGGCGAATACTACATAATGGCTATTCGTAAACTCCTCATTGGCAAGCCCGCCGCCACGCAAACGCAAGAAAGCGTTTACAGAATCACCTGGATCAAGATTTATAAGGTTTTGTATTGCACGTCCCTTAGAATTTTTGTCACCCTCTGGGATATCATAGCAATGCAACCAATAACACTTACCAAGTCTCGTAAAGATAAGCATAGTCTGGTGCATAGTGGCAGGGTAAATGCTCTCTGTAAAATCTTTATCACGAGTGTGGGCTCCTTTGGAACCAACACCTCCACGAGCTTGCTCGCGGAACTGGTTTAGCGGAGTGCGCTTAATATATCCAAGATGGCTTACAGTAATGACAACAGGATCATTTGGATAAAAATCCTCTGCGTTAAACTCGTGCTCATCAGGTATTATCTGCGTGCGACGGTCATCGCCATATTTCTCCTTTACTTCCAGCAGGTCATCCTTCATGACCTGCTTGCAAAGCTCTGGGTCGTCAAGAACCTTTTGCAAATAGTCAATCTGCTTCTCCAACTCATCATATTCCTGATGCAACTGATCCATGCGGAGACCTGTCAGCTGTGAAAGGCGCATGTCAACTATAGCTTTCGACTGAAGTTCATCAAGCCCGAAACGCTCTTCCAAATTGCGCTGCGCATCAGAAGGAGTCTTGCTGGCACGTATAATACGCACAACTTCATCAATATTGTCGCAAGCAACAATAAGTCCCTCAAGGATATGGGCACGCTCTTTGGCTTTTTTCAAGTCAAATTGAGTGCGACGTATCGTCACCTCATGACGATGCTCGACGAAGTAGCCTATGCACTCTTTCAAGGTGAGAAGTTTTGGACGAAGCTGCGAATGATCATGCTTATTGGGCACAAGAGCAATGCAGTTTACCGAGAAACTACTCTGCAAGGCGGTCATCTTGAAAAGTTTGTTCAGTATGACATTTGCGTTGGCATCTTTCTTTATATCCACCACAATGCGCATTCCCTGCCTGCCCGTCTCGTCATTCACATTGCTTATTCCTTCGAGCTTGCCCTCCTTCACAAGGTCGGCAATGTACTCTATGAGCTGCTGCTTATTTACGCCATATGGTATCTCGGTCACAACAATCTTGTCATGACTGTCGCCACTCTCAATCTCAGCTTTCGCACGCATCACTATGCGACCACGACCAGTCTCGTATGCTTCCCTGACACCTTTCAACCCATAAATATAAGCCCCGGTGGGGAAGTCTGGCGCTGGAATATAGTTCAACAAATCATCAACGTCAATATCCGGATTGTCAATGTAAGCACAACATCCATCAATGACCTCACGCAAATTGTGGGTTGGCATATTAGTAGCCATACCAACAGCAATACCATTACCACCATTTACAAGCAGGTTAGGTATCTTCGTCGGCATCGCCATAGGTTCCTTGAGAGTGTCGTCGAAGTTGTTGGTCATATCAATGGTATCTTTATCAATATCATCCATGACATGCTCACCCATCTTCGAAAGGCGGCACTCGGTATATCGCATGGCAGCAGGAGAATCGCCGTCCACACTTCCGAAGTTACCCTGCCCGTCAACAAGTTTGTAACGCATGTTCCAATCCTGTCCCATACGCACCAAAGCGCCATAAACAGAACTGTCGCCATGAGGATGATACTTACCAAGCACCTCACCCACGACACGAGCACATTTCTTATAAGGTTTGTCACTGGTGTTTCCAAGACCAAGCATGCCATATAATATACGACGATGCACCGGTTTGAAACCGTCACGCACATCTGGAAGCGCACGAGCCACTATAACCGACATTGAATAGTCGATATATGAGGTCTTCATTTCTTCCTCAATGTTGATTTTCATAATCCTATCCTGATCGATAGTCCTATTCTCATCCATTATATCGTTGACTTTATTTGAAAATTCATTTTAAGCGCATTCTTTTGCGTTTTAAGACGTTTTCAACATCTTTCAAGGTGTAAAATTACGATTTTTTTTTCACATTACAAAAACTTCTTGAAAGAAACTTAAGCTAACCTGAACAAATTCCACTTAGGCAAGCACATAAACAACAGAGCAATACAATTCCATCGCAAGAACATACACTATGAGAACTGACTTAAGCCAATTTCCTCCACGACACGCACACCTCACCACCTCTTGATAATTATGCAACAACCCACCAAATAAACCATAGCAAAACGACAGGGAAGCAATAATGAAAGCCACGACAGGTACAATACTAACCGAAAAACTGCTTGGAAACAAATTGCCGGTAATACTTAGCAACACAGCATGCCGTGGGAACGTAAGCAAAAACCAAACCGTTATCTCAATAACAAAAAGCACTAACACCGCATTCAACCCAGTCTTCTGTTGATAATCCCAATCCCGATCTCCGCCACTTTTACCAAATGGGAAACGTTGGCAAATACACTTCCACAATCCACTGCCAACACAAATACCTATCGCTATGTCAAGCAACACTATCCACACAAGAAAAGGACTGGCAAGATTAGTAACAAAAGAAGCAAAAAACCAACGAATTCCAGCAGGGCTAAGCAAGGAACGCACGCTGGATTCTGGCATTGCAGCCGACCAGACCCACGAAACCAGCACAACAACAAGCTGAGCTACAACAAGAAACGTGCACAAAAAAAACAAAACTTTTTCTTGCATTGTAAGCCTGGAGTTTTGAACCTTATAACGACTGTTACACATAAGTAAATCTTTATTATTCATGCACTAACGTGAAGCCCCAACAACGACAAAAAGACACCACAAGGTTCAGGGCAGCTTGTTTTTCTTATCATTCATCAGCCCTAAGATTATCAATGTCAAGGATACGAAGTTCCAAAGCACGTACCACAAGGCGAGTCGCATTGATACCTATGCCATTATTCCCCACAGGGAACAACTTTTGCACAAGTTCATTCTGACGTTTCTCAAGACTTTTTACTCCAAATGGCATGCCACGCAAACTTGCTATTTGCTCTTTTGTATATCCGAGTGCCAAATGGCGCAAAAAACGTTCATCATACTCATCAATGTCATAATTGATAAGAGCCTCTTGGCGAAGAATTTCATTGTTCACACTGCGTTTGAACCTGCCAACAATTTTCTCAAGAATCGGCTCATTGAAAACCAAGCGTTTACCATCCATTACGCTTGCAACATCACTACGTGTCAGCAATTCGCCACTCTTTAATATTATTCCATCACACCCAGCATCAATCACGTCAACCCATAATTTCTCATTCAGAATCTCACCCGTGAATATTAGCACCTTAACCCCTGGATACCCCTGTTTTGTTTGCCGACAAATCTCCACGCCAACAGTAGTAGAGCCTCCAAGCCCGAGATCAAGCAGTACCAAGTCGGGTTGTTTCCCCTTAATCAGTCGCCAATACTCCGCCTCATTTGCAGCAGTGCCAATAACTTGAGCCTCTGGAATATCCGAACGGATAATGCCTTCTGTGCCACGAAGCTCCAAAGGCACATCTTCCACTATTATTATATTAAAATTCTTCATTTGCCTTTATATTTATTTTTCATTTACCTCAAATTTCCAATATAACCTTGCCCGTATTACTCTTGTCCACAATAATAAAACCAAGAGTTTCTTCTTTCCAGCTTGGACAAAAGCATCATGTTTTTGGCGCATACCGCTGTGGCATAAGTATCTCAACAACCGTAGCACCATCCTCCGCCTTTCTCGCTGATATACCACAGGCACGCAAGTTTGTAGCCTCCCCCATCTCACGAATTATCTGGCGACAAAGTAAGAGATTTATATTTACCGTAGCGTATGTAAAGAGAGCTGCCATCTGCGATTCAGAAAGTTTCAATTCCGACATCACCACATCCACCATGGCATAGGCATGGTCAAAGGCAGAATCTTTGGCTTCATCCTCAGCATTGCAACCGTATTTCCTCACCGTCACCACAAGAGGCTTGCCGTCATTGCCCTTCTTCAATATCTCAAGCAAATAGCTCACAGTCTCTCCATCAATGCGTTGAGGAGACACCTGACGCATAGCCTGCTCAGACAATATCGCATAAAGATTATGATAATAATCAACCACTTCTTTTATGGCCAAAACGCTTCCTCCGTTGTCAATAAGTTGGCTTATGCGCGACGGATAATACATTGTTTCATGTTTCAACGTAGATAAGCAATTGTCAAGTACACTATTTGAAATATACAACTTATCACTATCCATGCGCAGGCGCTTCAACTCATCGGAGGCAATCTCCGCATTCGCCTCCAGCTCCGTTTTATGAAGCATGGAATCTTTCAAAGCCGTCTCAATCTGTCCCACCACCGCATTGAGGCTTTGCCTTTGTTCAACCGTAAGATTAAACTTATGAAAGTCATTAAGCTGTTGCACTCCCTCCAACTTTTCCTTGTCACTCATGTCGGAAAGCAGCAAGTCGTTCATTTTGTTTATACGCTCCACACAAAACTTATAGTTAAGCTTATGGCGATAATAAAGAAAATAATAAGCTGGAAATATAATTATCAAAAGCATGATGAGCAAGACCACGGCAACAGTTTTATTTGAATTATTTCTCTGCATGGCCCTTACATATTGTGGCAACGACCTGTCTGCACTGATCTCACGAAAAAGATGCGTGTAAAAATCATTGCTTTCGTGATACAAATCCCACTTATGCAAGGCAAGAGCAGCCACTGCGACCTCATTACTAACATCAAGCATAGTGGCAGTATCGGTTTTTGACACATATCGCCGGCAACTATCGGCAAATTGCAGGGTGCGCTCGTAACGCCCAAGTACATTCGACAAATATGCGCTGTCGGCATATCGCAGAGCCTTTTTAGCAGCCTCATTACGTGGCTCTGTATTAAGCGAAGCCTGCACCACTTTATGTTGTCGCTTATGCTGCGAAGCCCATGCCGGCATAGAAATCAAAGATGCCAAGCCAAAGAGCAATACAATAAAAACAGAGCGCAACTTGCCAAAAGGCAATCGGAAGAAAATACGACTTCCCTTTCCCTTACTACTCTCTGCGCCAATAAGGCACACATTAAACAAACGGCTTAGCTTTTTATACTTCTCTATAATACCATTGCAGTTTTTCAACCCAAAACCATGCCCCCCTGTATAAGTACGGTCAAAGATATGGCTCAATTCCATTTCGCTCATTCCTTTACCTGTATCACTAACGCCAATTTCCACATATCCATCGGCGGGCATGGCTTCCACGACTACCTGCCCACCTTTCGACGTAAACTTACATGCATTGTCCGCAATGGTATTAAGCATGAAAAGCGTAAGGACACGATCCGCCTTAACCACCACTTCCGTAGGCTTGACAATAAGTTTTATACCTTTCAGTTGAAACCTCATACTGCCCTGAACCAAGATGTCAAACAAGTCCTGCAACCGGAAATTCTCTATTTTCAAGTTCACTTCTCCCTGTCGCATCTGTATCCATTGTGTCAACACATCATTATTTTGATTGATGTTGCCTGCCAAAGCCGATATGTATTCAAGCGACCCAAAGCCTTTCTCCAGCCTACCTACCTCATTAACCATACGGTCTATTAGCGGCAACACGCTGTTCACGAGTTGTACCTTTGCCCTCTGTTCAAGATTGCGACGACGGTTCTGCTGTAAATGCAAACGAGCCACTTCGGTTTCTTCGCCAATCTCCTCCATCCGCTCCATCATAGCCACCTTGTACCTTTCGTTTTTCTTCTGCCACTGCCTGAGAGGTGCAAGCAAAACAGGCATTGAAAAACGATCTTCGCCTTGCCTTCGCATACGAGCAAAAACAAAAAGTAGCAACGTCACCACGACTATCATCAGCACCACAATGAAAATCATGACATTGAGAAGCATGGACGAACGGGAAAGTTGTGTGGCACGAGCCTCCAACTGCCTATCCTGACGTGTCTTTTCCTGCAAATCAAGATAAATATTACGATTGCGGTCACTACTCGCCTTATCATTCACCGCAGAATACACAAGGCACAATTGCTCACGGATGGAAGCCACCAAATCTGGAGCTTGATCAACAAAGAACTTGTCAGACAATGCCTTATGCAAACATATCAACGCTGAATTATAATCACCAACGTACCAGTAACATTCAGCAAGAGTACGCAAAGATCCTGCAGTTTGATAAACATCTCCATACTGCGCAAAAAGGTCATGGCTTCTCTGCGCAAGATTACCTGCAAGCAAAGAATCGGGCATTTGGTCAACATTAACGTACATTATCGCTGGATAATTGTCCTGCACTATCTGCCTACGCTGAGTTGGTTCCTGCAAATGCTCACTCAAAGCTTGCATGGCCTGTGCCTGCCAATAAGTATAACCAGCTTTCTCCGCAATCGCATAACAACGTAGCAAGTACCCAAACTCTTCCTGCGCCGTTTGTCTTGCAGTTTTTCCAACAATAACTCCACCAGAACCTATGTTATACCAATAATTCAGCAATTGTGCCGTATCACGCTCTATTGAACCACAAGGATCAATGCCGTTTATCATGTCAACAGACAGTTGCGCCAGCCCAAGATAATAATAGTATGTTGAAGCCACAAGACAATATTCACTCTCAGCATAATCAAAACGACGCTGCTCGCGTTCGGCAAGTGAAACATTCTCCGTCTTGATACGCCTAATACGGCTACTGGCACGCTCATTGTATTCGTAAAAACTCTTATTACGACTCTGCCTCTGACACAAACGCATGTTTTGTATATCAGCTATAAGCAACTCTATCTCATTGTCAGTAATTCTCTCCAGACTATCCAACCGCCGTTCTGCTTCAGCATAACGCATTCTGGCAATATCCACAAAGACAAGATTATTAATGGCCTCAGCCTTTCCCGCACTATAATTGCCAGAAAGGCGCAAAGCGAGATTGGCGTAATAACTCGTTGAGTCAAGGTTACGGTAATGCCAACCGTAGGAGAGCTGGTTAAACCTGTCAACCTCGGGCACAGGACGCTCCGAACATGCCGCACAAAGCAGCAAGACCAGAAGCGTAACGCACATCGTTTTTATAATACTTGCCATCAATTGCAAAGGTACGAAAAAAAAAGAGTTCACCAAAACTTTTTTCCAATCTACCATAATCCTTTAATATACAAGCATCAAAACCTCACATTACCTCCGCATCACGACAAGAAATATTACAGGAGCACCAACCAATGGAGTTACGGCATTAAGAGGCAGAACAATGCCACCGCCAGGCAATATGGTCATTATATTACACGACAGGGCTATGGCCGAGCCAACAATTACCGCAGCTGGCAAAAGCTCACGGTGGTCAGAAGTTTTCATGACAAGCCTCGCAATGTGTGGCACAGCAAGTGCCATGAAAGAAACCGGACCACAGAAAGCTGTGACAACAGCCGTAAGCAACCCTGTAATCACAAGAAGGAAATTACGTGTCCGCCTAACATTAACCCCCAAGCTCTCAGCATATTGTCGTCCCATGAGCAGGGCATTTAATGGTTTTACAAAAAACCATGCAGAAACTATGCCAACAGCTATTATAGCCATAAAAACAGGCAGTTCTGCCATGCCCACACTTGAAAAGTCACCCATACCCCATGCCACAAAGTTCCTTAGTCCTTCCTCCGTAGCAAATGCGTTGAGCAACGTTATGCCACTTGAGCACAGATACCCTATCATCATGCCGATTATGATAAGCACAACATTGTTGCGAACCCTTCGCCCAAGCGTCCATACCAAAGCTGTAACCGCCAAAGCACCCACAAACGCTGCAACAACACTCGACAAATGCCCCAAAACACCACAATCAGAAACATGTGGTACAAGCAATAGCAACGCAACGGCAAGCGAGGCTCCCCCCGTGACACCAAAAACATCAGGCGCAGCAAGGGGATTGTGAAACGTTGTCTGCAAAAGCAACCCACTTACCGCCAAAGCCCCACCAGCAAACAAGGCTGTCAACGCCTGAGGCAACCTACTATATAATATGATGTAGCGCCAAGTTGGGTCATTTTCCTTACCCGCCAATACCTGCAAGACATCGGCAAAAGGAATATGGACGCTACCATAAAGCAGATTTGCAAGAAACAACAATACGCACAAAAATACTACCAAAGCATACTTAAGCCGATAGTTCGCCTGTTCTTTCTCCATGCCACGCCACTCCCACACTTATAATCGTTTGTAATAGCGCAATCCGCCAAGCTCAGCCTTCGGATGCAACAATTGTATCATTTCCCTTAAAAGATAATCAGGACGCCAGCTCACCTCCTCAAAATAAGGCACCTCAGAACAATTACACTCATAAATCTCTCCTGTTTGAAAAGACTTCAAGACCTCATAGCCATGAAACTCTGTCAGGAGTTCCGCCTTAGACATCATCTTTGCCCCATTGAACTTAAAAGCCCACACGTCACTATCCCCAGCCTTTGCCAATACATGCTCAAAGCCCAAAGCAAGACTTCCGCCATGTTTGTCCTCGGCAAAAGCATACCGTCCATTGGCATCTCTTATCGTAACCCCTATCGTACTCTCACCACCTGGCACATACCACACCGCCCCGGTCTTACGCTCAGTCAGTATGCTACGCCCTTTGGGCAACTTGGCAGCGTAACCCTTCAGGCTCTGATAAGTAGAATCCACAACATGAAACAGAGAATCTGCACGTCTGCCACAACCCAATAGCCTGCCATAATAACGCATCCATTCCGCACGTCCAAGCGACGAAGTTTCCATATAATCAGCCGCCTGTATAATTGGTATTCCCAACTTCTCCAATCTCACAAGACTAATACCCTCATACGGGCTAAGAATTATGGCATCGGGCTTCAAGGCAATTATCTTCTCTATGTCAGGACTCATTGAGTTTCCACAATCCGCGATTTTCCCAGAATCGTGTTCGGGCAATCGCAAACGCCGCTGAATATCCTTTATGCGAATATAGCCAGCATCGCAAATGCCAACAATCTTGTCAGCCGCACCAAGATACTCAAGCAATTGGCAATGGGATGTCGTAAAAACAACAACCCGTTCAAAAGGCTTGGTCACATTAACCTTTTGCAAAAACTTTCCCTCGTGCCACGGGTCTCCGACCGTAAACGACATATTTTCCCGATCACCGCCATCCACCTTCAAAAGACGAGCATAAGAAAACGCCTTACCAGAAAGATCACCTTGCTCCCGTGGCTTGCCACAAGAAACAAGAACCACAAGCAACAAAAAAGCCAACGTGCTCCGCATACACATCACATTCATTACTCCCTCGCACTTCCAGCAACAACGCCAGAAGCCATTTTATCATAACACAAAGCAGCACCAATGGCTGTGCAAAACTCCGAATACTTGGGAATTATGAAATGCACCTTATACAGTTTTTCCAATCCCGGAAACACCTGCTTACACTGTGGCAAAAGCGTAAGGTTGCCAATGAGCACATACTCACGAATGCCACTGTTGAGAGAAGCCAAGATACACGACGATCCAATAGTCTGCAACACGGTCGTGATGATGCCTTTCGCAATGTCCTCCCTTGAGGCATTGCTTTTTGCCTTGCCAAACAACGATGCCGTGGCATGTTTTGGGAGGCCAGGCAACGGATCTGGCGAAATGTCACCAATCTGCAGGTCTATGTTTGAAATATCCCCTTGCATGGCAAGCGACACAATTTGCTTCATGTCATCGGTTTTCAGTATGACCCGGCTTAATCCGGCCAAGGTACCGCCTCCAAGCCCAATGCCACCAATGTGGCGTATGCCGTCGTCGTCACACTGCACAAGACTGGTTCCCGTACCCATCGAAACCACTATCATACGTTCAAGCCCCGTCTCATACCGTGCGCCAAGACCGTCCGCGAGAAATTCCTCAGCCTTGTCAGTTGGCAAACCGTAAATCGGCGAGTTGACATAAGATGCCCCCACACCGGTTATCATCACATGTTCTATTTCGGAAAGAGATATTTGGTTGTCGTGCAGATACTTGCCAAAAGCTCCATAAAGAGACGTCACCGGATCCGTGGCCCGGATACATATTGGCGAAACCACCACATGGTCGTCGTTTATCCCCACTATCTTTGTGGTGCTTATGCCCACGTCAATTCCTATTACCATTATTCCTTTAAGATTTAAGGTTCCGATTGCCTATAGACAAAATACGTTCCGCCATCGCTCGAACAATATTTCCTAATCAATCCTTGTATGTATTCTGCATTTTCCCGAACCCTGCCCTCATTGCCATCATAGCCATTGATGAGTACCACGAGATGGGTTGTGTTGATGTCAATCTTCGTGCGCTCGTTGTCACTTGTCGGAGTCCCCACCCCACCTATCGCATCGCGGTAAACAGGAAGCCCCGCTATGTTTATCATGCCACGTCCAATTCCCTCGTAAGGCTCGCCTTCACGCCCTACACCAAGGACAAGCGTGTCACCTGAGAACTTGTCTGCGTCAAAACCTCCGATGCTGTAGCCATAGGCTATGCTGGCAAGGTTCACAAGGTCAACCAACGTGTCAATACGATAAAGTTCCTTGCCATTTAACATACGCCTTATGAGAGCCTCGGAAGCAGGGCGATAGCGCGATGGATCCTTGCCGCACGCCCGGTAAACACGGCGAGTCGCGGCAATGCCGGGAAGTTCCTTTAGCGTTTCCGTAGTGAGTGTTTCACGGTAACGCTCGCCCAATGCTTCAATTTCATCCCAAAGCCGCTCACAGTATTCGCTGTTACTGACATGGGCATCAATGCAAGCTCCCACAAAACCAGGGCACACAGCCCCTATCTCATCTGACACTACAACATTCATAAATAAAAAACATTACACTTTGCAAAGTTAGCAAAAACTAATAAGTAAACATACTTTTATTGGCAAAATTCATTATCTTTGCAAAGATAAAACGAAAAAACGAATGGACAACACCGTATTGATGCAACAACTCGTCGATGAGCTTAACCATGCCTCAGACGCTTACTATAACGGCAAGGGGGAACTGATGACCGACCATGAATGGGATGCCAAGTTTGACAAGCTAAAACAACTGGAAGAACAAACCGGAATCATACTGCCCAACTCGCCGACACACAACGTCTCGGCCGACAACACCGCCGGCCAGAAAGAAGAGCATGAATTTTCCGCACTCTCCTTGGCAAAGACCAAAAGGACTGAAGACTTGGCAAAATGGGCAGACGGGCGACCAATATGGCTGTCATGGAAACTTGACGGACTCACCTTGGTAGTAACATACGATGACGGACGACTGTCGAAGGTGGTAACACGCGGAGACGGCCATACCGGCACAAACATAACGCATCTCGCCAAGGCCATTAAAGGCATCCCACAAAAGATAAAGGCACAAGGACATGTGGTTGTCAGGGGTGAAGCCGTGATAAGCTACGAGGACTTCGAGAGATTCAACCTTGAGAGCAACGAGGAATACGCCAACCCACGTAACCTCGCATCGGGATCACTGACACTGAAAGATCCCACAGAACTGGCACAAAGGCACATACGTTGGATTCCATTCACCCTCGTGCATACCGACGGGCACATAGTGTCATGGGGAGCACGCATGGAGTGGCTCAAGAGCGTGGGACTCGACTGCATCGAGCACGAATTGATAAGGGAACCCTCATTCGAAAACATTAATAACGTAATAGGACATTGGACACAGAAAGTGACCAACAAGGAAAACCCATACCCCGTAGATGGACTGGTGATAACCTACGACGACACCGACTTCGCCGCAACCGGCTCCGTTACAGGACACCACGCCACGCGCGCCGGCTACGCCTTCAAGTGGGCAGACGAGAGTGCCGCAACCGAACTCGATCACATAGAATGGAGCTGCGCCGCATCCACAATATCACCCGTGGCCGTGTTCAAGCCTGTGGAACTTGAGGGCACAACCGTGAAACGCGCTTCGCTATGCAACATAAGCGAGTGTGAGAGGCTTGGCATTGGAGGCAAGGGAACGGAGATTGAGGTAATAAAAGCCAACAAGATAATACCCAAGGTAATCAAGACCATTAAAGCCCAAGGCACGCTGGACATCCCAAGCACCTGTCCCGTATGCGGAGAGCCCACCAACATTACCGTAAGTCCGTCAAGCGGCACGAAAACGCTGCACTGCACCAACCATGCCTGCCCGGCAAAACAGCTGAAAAAGTTTGCGCGATTCGTGTCCAAGCAAGGCGTAAACGTGGATGGCATTTCCGAACAGACACTGCAACGTTTCATAAACATGGGATGGATAAAAGACTTCGCCGACATATTCAGCCTTCCTGACCATGAAAACGAGATTGCACAACTCGACGGCTTCAAGGAAAAATCGGCAGCAAACATAAGCAAGGCTGTCGAAAAAGCTCGAAAAGTGGAAGCACAAAAACTGCTATATGCCTTATGCATCCCCTTGTGCGGACAAGACATATGCAGCCGACTGCTATCAGCCTATCCACTGGAAGAACTGATAAACCTCGCCATGGGAACACCCCAAGACCAAGCCACACTGTTCACCCCAAGGGCAGAAGAGACTCTCGCCATGATACCCGGCATAGGGCCTGAAACCGCAGGGACTTTTGTGAAATGGTTCAAGAATGCCAACAACGCAAAAGTTACCGACAAGCTGCTGACGATCCTTGACATTGAGCAAAGCACACCCTCCGCAACGGGAAACAAGTGCAAGGGGCTAACTTTCGTTGCCACCGGCGACTTGCACCACTACGCAAACCGAAACGAGCTGAAAGCCTACATTGAGAGCCAAGGCGGCAAGTTGACAGGCAGCGTAAGCAAATCCACTTCTTTCCTTATAAACAACGATGTCACTTCAACAAGCGGCAAAAATCAAAAAGCACGCTTGGTGGGCACGCCCATAATATCCGAGGATGAGTTCGTTGAGAAATTCGGATGACACGACAATTTAAAACACTAATCACCATGAGCTATATCTGGGCAATAATCGTCATCCTCGCCATTGTAATGTGGGGGACTGACAGAAAGAAATAAGAACTTTCAGATCCCAGACAGATGGGCTTGCGACATAAGTTCCATCCCACACTCACAGATACGATAGTGTGTCAACGCAACGGCAACAAAAGGAGCATAATGGCATTGCGACGAAACACCAACGCCATGGCTATGCGGTAAAAGTTTCAAGGCAAGGCGACAAAAGCTTCAAGGCATCGCCTTGAAAATTAAATCGCAACGCCCCAAAACTTTCAACGCCCCACGAAGACTATCCACGACAAGGAACAAACTGCCAAATCTCACATATTTTCATTTACAAATCAAGAAATGGCTTTTTTTTATTAACTTTGCAGTCATTATGCGAATAGACATCATAACCGTACTGCCCGAGATGATTGAGGGCTTCATAAACGAGAGCATCCTGGCAAGGGCACAAAAAAAGGGACTCGCCGAAATCCACCTGCATAACCTGCGCGACTACACAACAGACAAGTGGCGACGCGTTGACGATTACCCATACGGAGGTTTCGCAGGAATGGTTATGCAATGCGAACCCATAGACAGGGCAATTTCGGCGCTGAAAGCCGAGCGCGACTACGACGACGTGATTTACGTATCGCCTGACGGCGAGCGCTTCGACCAGAAAATAGCCAACGACATGAGCATGCAGGGCAACCTCATCATCTTATGCGGTCACTACAAAGGCATAGACCAGCGAGTACGCGACCATCTCATAACAAGGGAGATTAGCGTTGGCGACTTCGTGCTGACCGGCGGCGAGTTGGCTGCGGCAGTCATAGCCGATGCCGTAGTCCGTCTCGTGCCAGGTGTCATCAATGACGAGCAAAGCGCACTGTCCGACTGTTTTCAGGACGACTTGCTTGCCGCCCCAATATACACTCGCCCGGCAGACTACAAGGGATGGAAAGTTCCAGAAATACTGCTCAGCGGCAACGAAGCTAAAATAAAGCAATGGGAGATGGATCAGGCCCTGGAAAGAACCAAGAGGCTAAGGCCTGACCTTTTAAAGTAAAAAAACTGCCTGCCCACAAAACGCACAAGGCTGCGTGCCAATCAGAAAGACAAAAGTTCTCACCACACGGGCATGGCATGCATCATTGGGGTGAAGGCTGTTCGCATTGGCGTTATCATTTCGTCAAACCCCGATTGACATACAGAAATCCTCTCCAAGTCTGAAGCCTTCCTCATACAACCTCTCAAGCTTCAACGTGTCCTTCTCTATTCGACTCACTTCCATTGGGCGCATCGGCCGTATGACAACGATATTCCCCATGCGCTCTTGTTCCTCCACCATCTGCAATTGTTTGTTATAAGCCTCTATGCGATGGCTCAATGCCACACGCAGACGTGGATAGTTGCGGTAAATCAATTGTGGCTGCTTGCGGTCACGCGATGTCTCGCGAAAACCATAATTGCGCGTAGTAACGACAACGTTAAACCCGTGCCCAGTAGCCTGGGCACGCTCTATGGGGATGGAATCAACAATGCCGCCGTCAAGCATAGGCTTGCCGTCAATCCATACTATCTTGCTGACGTATGGCAAGGAACTTGATGCACGGCAAACATCTATGGCACGCTGCCGGTCGCAAGTCTCGGAAAGATACTCAGAGCGTCCCGTATGACAATTGGTAGTGACCATCTCGAAACCTGCCGAATGCTTGAAAAACTCATCGTAGTCGAACGGTATCAGCTCGTTGTGGAAACGGTCATAAAGCAATTTCTGGTCGAATATGCATCCCTGTGTGACAAGATGCCGAATGCCTATGTAATTGTATTTGGCAAGCATGTCAATATTGGACATTCTCGCACGACGAGGCTGGCGCGAAATGTAACTCATGCCATTACATGCCCCGGCAGAAACGGCGACCACATACTCAAAATAAAGATTATGCTTCATGAAAGCATCAAGCACGCCACTGGTAAAGACACCTCTCATCCCACCGCCTTCGAGTACCAATCCTGTTGTTCGAGTATCAATCTGCATAAAATAGTTTGTTTTTTCAACAGCAAAGTTACGCTTTTTCTGCCAATCTTTCGTAACTTTGCAAATAAAGTACCAAATATTTTGCTTATGTTCAGTAAAGAAACCTACATCAGCCGCAGGAACGAGCTTAAGAAGCTCGTAGGAAGCGGTATAATAATTCTTTTCGGCAACAATGAGTCGCCGGCAAACTTCCCAAACAACGCTTATTATCCATTCCGCCAAGACTCGTCGTTCCTGTACTATTTCGGACAGAAACGCGATGGTCTCGTGGGCGTAATCGACATTGACAACGATACCGAGACTCTTGTA
>CAYLUI010000042.1:0-22161 GCA_964386825.1 uncultured Prevotella sp.
TCCTTGAACCCGTCGTAGGATGGACTACTCACCACAGCATTGTAAAGTATCATGGTAAATGGTACTTGTTCCATCACGACTGTGTACCTTCTAACGGCACTACATGGCTTCGCAGCCTGAAGGTTATGCCGTTAGACATAGAGTTTTTTTAGTATTCTTCTTTTACGCTTACCTCTCTGGTGTAATAGAAGCGAGAAACCCCTGTGTACGAAAAGCTTAGGGGCTTTTTTCATATTTATTGCCAAAAAGTTTTTTGCCATGACATAAAAATTAGCTATTTTTGCAGCAATATTTTATCTTTATGAAAATTATGCCAAAACGTATATTCACCTTATTGTTTTTTATCCTGTCTTATGCTTCATCCATCTACTGCCAAAACCTGCATCAGGTGACCAGCACCGACGGGCTTACCACCAATAGAGTACTGTCTCTGGCCCAGTCCGACGATGGTTATTTGTGGTTAGGCACCAGTGCTGGAATAAATACATATTGCGGAAATCAAGTGGTTCCATCTTTCAAAACCATTGATGATTTTAACGGATACACCATAGAAGAATTAAGCCAAACCTCTGACACCCTGCTATGGGTGCGAACACATTACTTCATTAGGCGTCTTAATACAGCCAATGCTAAATATCATGACTATCAGCAGTTTTCCGGATGGAACATGATGCGCGATTTCGGAAAAGAGCGCGTGGTAGTGTGGACACGCCAGAAGCGTTTCCACCTTTACGACCCTGCCACACAGAAGTTTAAGGTCATGCCTTTCAAGGCAGACAAGAACTTCGAGGTCACCAATATGGGACTTTCCGGCAACACGTTTTGGTTTTCCACCAACCGTGGACTGTATGTAGCCAACTGGAACGCACGCAAGAACCGACTCACAGGCTTCAGGCGCATAACGTCCATGGAAACCATTTCCGGTGACATGTCCGACGACACCAACCGCATAATTCTTGTCGAGAAAGATGGCGTTATGAGTGAGGTCAACCTGCGGACAGGACACAAGGAGAGGGTAGCCGATGTCAACCAGGAGATGCGAAAGTATGGCAAGACCGTAACTATGGTGAAAATGCATGGAGCCTACTTCGTGGCATATTACAATTCCAATGTGGTGAAATACAGTTTCGCCAAAGACGGCACTCTGAACAAGCGGTTGATAAAGGTCAACACACGCATAAAGAAGATGGTGCGTGACAAGCAGCAAGACATTATCTGGATAGCCACCGATGGCGAGGGACTGTATTCCTATTGGGAAGACAACTATGAGATTAACTGCTATGAATACAAAAACTTTGACATGTCGTTGGGTTCACGCGTCAATGCCTTTGCCTTCACAGCCGACAATAACCTCTATCTTGCAACCAATGGCAACGGACTTCTGTGCTTCCAATGTGACAACGACTTGCGCCCACTTAAACTACAGAAGCAATTTCTGACCATAAACTCACAGTTGCCACACGACAAGGTCAGCGGAATTGCCTCCAGCCGGCACGGAGGGCTATGGGTAGGCACAGAGGGCGGATTAAGTTTTTTCGATTTCCGTAGCAAGACATTTACGAAGATGGTTCCCGGCCTGTTGTGGGCGGAAAAGATATCTGAGATTAACGACTCCACGCTCTGGGTTGCCACGTTGGGGTGCGGAGTCTATAAGCTGCATATCACCAACACCGGCGGCATTCCACGACTTTCCATCATAGACCGCCTATTTGCCGGCAACCATGATTTCCCAGAAAACCTATTCTACACCATGAGCTGTGGCAAGGACGGCAGTATCTGGCTCGGTGGAATGGGAGTCGGCATATATCGCGTGTCCAATAACGACAAAGACCTTGTACATTATAATATTACGGGGTTCAAAAGCCAGCAGAATGATGTACTATCTTTGCTCTACGACCATGGCAACCTCTATGTCAGCAGCGGCATCGGACTCATGCGTGTGGGCAAGGACGGCTCCACCAAGATGTTCTCCACGGCAAACGGGCTTCCAAACAATGTGGTTCATGGCATGATTTTCGACAACCGTAGCATCTTGTGGGTATCCACCAGCAATGGTATTGCCGCGATAAAGGGCAACAACGTCATCAGGATTTTCGACCGCAACTATGGACTTACGGTCAACGAGTTTAGTGACGATGCCGTCATACGTCATGGCAACGACCTCTTCTTTGGTGGCATGAACGGATGGCTTCAGATAAAGTATAATCCAGAGATTGAGCCGCACAGCAACTTCACACCCAATATACGTTTCCTGTCCATGTCTGGCAAGATGGGCAATGTCAACATCTATCAGGAAATGCTCTCGCATAAGATAGAGGACAAGGACTATACCCTTGAACTCCCTTACGATGAAAATTCGTTCACGCTGTCGTTTGCCGTGATGGACAACATCGCCTCTGACAGTTACGAGTTGTTCTACCGCATCCGCACCTCAGGTTCAGACCACAGCTGGAACAGCATACAAGGGCAAAACAGCCTGTCGCTTGTCGATTTGTCACCAGGCACATACACCATAGAGATAAAGTGCCGTAACAGGATAACAGGCGTTGAGAGTGCCGTACACTCGCTTCGCATCGACATTGCCCATCCATGGTATAGTTCCATGCCTGCGCGCTTTGTATATCTGTTGCTGGTCTTGGCCCTGGTTTACTTTATCATCAACTATTTACATCGCCGCGAGACTGAAAAGCACATGCGAATGATGAAACAGCTGGAGTATCAGCACCGTGAAAATCTTTACGAGGAAAAACTCCGCTTCTTCACCAATATAACCCATGAACTGGGCACGCCTTTGACGCTGATTTACAGTTCCAGCGAGCAACTGCTGTCAAACGTCAATCTGGACAGCATCGTCCGCAAATACCTCACCATCATCAAGAGCAATGCCATGATGCTCTATGGCCTGATACAAGACATCATCGAGTATCGAAAAATAGAGACTTCACACGAAGACATCAACATCTCGCAAGAAGACCTGTCCGCTCTGTGCTCTGTTACCTGTGCGTCATTCCATGGCATCGCATCCACTAACGGCATTGACTTGAAGTTGGAGATAAAGCCCGGCATAACTTGGTTCACCGACAAGAAGTATTTCGTGATGATTGTCAACAATCTTGTTTCCAATGCAATGAAATACACACCAAAGTGCGGACGCGTGCGCATTATTCTTGATACGGATGCCGATGACAGTGTAAAGCTAAGCGTGTACAACACAGGAAAGGGCATGAGTGAAGAAGAGAAGGAAAACATATTCAGCCGTTACAGCGTATTTAATAATGTGGAAGACAATGCCCGAAAAGGACTTTACTCCCACAACGGGCTTGGCTTGTCCATCTGCCATAGCCTCGTCACTATGCTTGGAGGCAGAATAACGATCAACAGCACCGTAAACGAATACACAGAGTTCGTTGTCACACTTCCAAAGATAAGTATTGCGGAAGTACATAATGTCATTACACAATCGCACAATGGCACTACGGAAGGACAAGATGCCATTACAAACGGGAAAAACGACAATTCCGTGACAAGCAATGTCAAGGACAATTCCGCATACAACATTCTCGTCGTTGACGACAACGAGGATATGCTCTACATCCTAAAGGGGGCCTTGGCGGGATACACCGTGCGCACAGCCTCAAGTGCCGCACAGGCTCAGAAAGAGATCAAAAAGTCTTCGCCCGACCTTGTTATCACCGATGTCATGATGGACGGCATGGATGGTATTGAGTTTACGCGCAAGTTGAAAAGCGACAAGTTCACTGTTGGCATACCTATTATCATGCTTTCGGCAAAGACCAGCGAAGAAGCGCAGGTGGAGGGATTGCAGACAGGAGCTGACGTTTACATGAAGAAACCGTTCAGCATAAAAACT
This sequence comes from uncultured Prevotella sp., assembly GCA_964386825.1. Classification (GTDB taxonomy): domain Bacteria; phylum Bacteroidota; class Bacteroidia; order Bacteroidales; family Bacteroidaceae; genus Prevotella. Next base: position 3,872 of record CAYLUI010000042.1, read on the forward strand.
CTCCGTGCACAGGTGGCGCGACTCCTTGATACCCGTGGAGAGCTGAAAGATTACTACACCCATTCCGCCAGCTCCATCTCATACGTCGATGGCAAGCAGATGCATGCCGAAGACAAAGACTTCGTGGCATCCGTCAATGCTTTTATCGACAAGAATATTGGCGAGACCGATCTCACGGTCGACTATTTGTCGGCGGGTCTCGGCATGTCCACACGCAGCCTCTACCGCAAGTTCAAGGAATTGGACTTGCCGTCACCCAACGATTACGTCAAGATTCACCGCATTGCCTATGCCGCACGCCAACTCGTCGTTACCAGCAAGACGGTAAAGGAGATTATGTTTGATTGTGGCTTCGTGAACAGGGCGCATTTCAACCGTGAGTTCCTCAAATGCTACGGCATGACGCCCAGTGAATATAGGGAGAAGATGCGATAAGACATAAGCAGGAAAGGCGTTCAGGCGCATCGTATACATTTTTGCCATTACAGCATACAATTTTGACAGCGTTTGTTTTAGGCAGGGAAAGATAATATTGGTTTTGCCCCAAATACTAACTTTGCAATCGGGAATCAAAACCAATATTTAGTTAAACCTCAAAAAACAAACGTCATGAAAAAATTATTTTTACTCATCGTGTGTGCTGTATTGGGCATAAGTGCCAATGCACGTGAACTCTCTATCTATTGCAGTGCCCAGGGAGACATCAAGGCTTCATGGGGCTTCACACCTTATGACATCAATGTGCCTATCAAGCTCCGCACTACAACCAACTACGGAAACTATAAGTTCTGGTCGAAAAACAAGCTTGCCGAACAGCCTTACAAGGAAGTAGTATTCGAATACGACCAGTGCGTGAAGATGCAAATCAGCATCCACTATGTTGGTGATGACAACAACACCAAGACATACGTCACGATACCGGAAGACAAGACTGAGTTTTCTGTGCCTATAGCAGAGGGTAGAGTTCCTGACGAGATTTCTGTTATGGGTCTGGGACCGGTGCCTCCAGCTAAGCAAGGTGGCAGTATCATCAACCTTACAAACGCCAAGCTCATTGCCGAGGATGGCACAGAGGTCTATCCTGAGGAAGGCGACATCAAGGAGGCAAACGGATACTATTGGGGCTATGAAATTTTATCTGCCAACGTGTTTATCACCGCAGGTTGGGCACAGATTGGAGGCGCAGGATGGACCCCGAATATGTCAGACATTGACCCTTCAAAGCCTTTGACTTATCACGTAGAGCTCAACGAGCCTTCAAACCTGCAATTGGCTTTCGTCGTGAAATATAATGACGGCACCGCAGACACCCAGCAGTATATGCCTGAGGGTGAAAGTTCCATGACAATAACAGTCGACGATCCTTCCACCGTTTCTTATGCTTTCTTGAGAGTCCAGCAGGATGATGCTGATGATTACGTCAACGTGAAGAGCATATGGTATGACGACACGGCAACCACAGGCATTGAGGGCATCAATACAAATGATAAAACCAACGACGGTGCCATTTACAATCTCTCCGGGCAGAGAGTCTCTTCCGACTACAAGGGGGTCGTCATTATAAACAATAAGAAATACATCAGGAAATAATGAGAAAAATAGCCAAGCAATCAGTACGGCTACAAGTTATCGGCAAGGCTTCGCTGGCGGCTATCTGCCTTGGGGCGGGCCTTGCTACCCCGATAACAGTCTCTGCAGCCGACACATCGCCGGGAATCCTGGCCATAGGGCAATCACAACGCCAGGTCACCGGCAACGTTACCGACACTAAGGGTGAACCAGTCATTGGAGCCACCATTTCGTGGACAGTCAATGGCAAGGTGGAAAGGGCGGTGAGCGACTTTGATGGTAACTTCAAGTTCTATGCCCCTGTGGGTGATTTCACTTTCGAGGTTGCTTATCTCGGCTTCACAACACAGCAGGTCACAGCCCAAAAAGGCAAAGCCAACTTCAAAGTGGTGATGTCTGAAGATGCAGCCAACCTGGAAGAGGTCGTCGTTGTGGGTTATGGCACACAGAAAAAGATGACTGTGACGGGTGCCGTATCCATGATTGACACCAAGGAACTAACACAGTCTCCGCAAGCCAACGTCAGCAACCTACTCGTGGGTCGCATGCCAGGACTGCTTGCCGTCCAGAGAAGCGGTCGTCCTGGCGAAGACGCTTCCACGCTCCGCATACGCGGTGTGGGAACATTTGCTGAAGGAGATGGCGTACAAGACCCGTTGATAATGGTTGACGGAATCGAGACAAACAACTACAACGACATTGACCCTAACGAGATTGAGTCCCTCACCATCCTTAAGGATGCTTCTTCAACAGCCGTTTACGGTGTGCGAGGAGCCAACGGTGTTATCCTTATCACTACCAAACGTGGTAAGACCGGCAAGCCTGTCATAAGCTATTCCGGCAACGTCGCCATGACACAATTCACGGAATTGCGCGACCCCATGAACGCCTACGAATACGCAACGAGTTTCAATGAGGCACGACGCTATGACGCATATCTTACCGGTGGCTACACCCCACGTTTCACTGATGAGGAAATACAGAAGTATCGCGACCATTCAGACCCAGTGCTCTATCCAGACATAAACTGGTACGACTTCATGCTCCGCAAGCACTCATTCACCACTCAGCACAATGTCAACGTCAGTGGAGGTACTGAGCACACGAAGTACTTCGTCTCAGCAGGATACTATAACCAGCAGGGACTTCTGCGTCAAACCGACCTTATTTCAGGATACCACGTTCAGCCAGCATACGACAGATTCAATTTCCGCTCCAATCTCGACTTCACAATTAACAAATACCTGACAATCAAGATGAACCTTGCCACACAGCTGGAAACAAAGAAGGGAGCCGTTGACGAGAAAGGCAATACCTTCCGTCGCATAGCTGAGACAAGCCCTATGGCCATGCCTGGTGTGATAGATGGCAAGATTGTAGATTTGGGTTCTAACCAGAACAACCCAATCACACCCCTTTATAATGACGGTTACCGTAAAGACTACCGGAACCACATGAACCTCTCTGTTACGGCAAACTTCAAGGTGCCTGGCGTGGAAGGCTTGGATCTACGTTCCACACTTTCCTACGAAAGCTATTATCAGCATTTCCAAAGCTACCGCAAGGATCAGGTGGAGGCATACACCGTCATGCGCGACGAGAACGGCGAACTTTTCTTCCAGCCTCACTTCGTGCCGTCATATTTCTCTCCAAACGAATATTTCGGAAAGAACAGGCGCACGTATTTTGAGTTTGGAGTAAACTATGCCACGACAATCGCAAAAAATCACAACATCAGCGCATTGGCACTCTACAACCAGAGCCGCCGCAACGATCCCAACCTCGCATACAAGGTGCCCAACAGTTATCAGGGACTCGTCATGCGACTCACATACGACTACAAGAGCCGTTATCTCGTTGAGTTCAACGCTGGCTACAATGGCACAGAAAACTTTGCCCCAGGCAAGCGTTTTGGTTTCTTCCCGGCTTACTCGCTCGGTTGGGTCGTCTCCGAAGAGCCTTTCTTCCCCAAGACCCCAGTCCTCGATTATCTCAAGATAAGGGCTTCTTATGGTGAAGTTGGCAATGACAAGATTGGCGGACAGCGCTTCCTCTATCTCCCAACGACTTACGTATCCGGACCGTCACAGTACTATTTTGGAGAAGTCGGCAAGAGCTACAACAAGCAGAACATCGTCAGCGAAGGCAAGATTGGTAACCCAGGCCTTACATGGGAGCGTGCCAAGAAGCTCAACATCGGCTTAGAAGCCAACTTCTGGGACAACCACATCCATGCGCAGATCGACTTCTTCAATGAGAAGCGCAACAACATCCTTGCCAACATGAACTCGGCACCGACCATCTTTGGCGGGCAGCTGCCTACCATGAATATGGGTAAGATGAAAAACAGTGGTTACGACGCCGACCTAACGATACGTGGCAATGTCACACAAAGCCTCTACTTGTGGGGAAGGGCTAATTACACCTACGCTCACAACAAGATTGAGTATATGGACGAAGTGCCTAACACTTATTCTTATAAGAACAAAACGGGACAGAGCTATGGTCAGTATTTCGGACTCATCTGCGATGGAATTTACAACACATGGGAGGAAGTCAATCCTGCCAATCGTCCAATCTCCAGTTGGAACAACAACATGCTGCAGCCTGGCGACCTCATATATCGCGATGTCAATGGCGATGGAATCATCAACAACGACGACGAAGTGCCAATTGGCTACTCCAACTTCCCAGAGATAACCTATGGTCTTTCGTTCGGTGGCAATTGGAAGGGTTTAGACCTTTCTGTGCTGTTCCAAGGAGCTGAGCACGTTTCACTGCTCATCAGCGGACACGACAGGATGGGCTTCATCGAAGACAAAGGAGCCTCACGCGAATTGCTCAAAAGTTGGACACAGGAGCGCTACGAAAAAGGGATGGAAATAGAATATCCGCATTTGTCTGAAGGCAATGCTGTGCAAAAGCACAACTATGCGACTTCCAATTTCTGGGTTCGCGACGCCAGCTACATCCGTCTCAAGAACATCGAACTCGGATACACCTTTACAGGAAAAGCGCTTGCCAAGCTCAAGATGCAATCCATCAGGCTTTACATCAACGGCAACAACCTCATCACATGGGACAGCCTGCCAAAGGGCACCGATCCTGAGACAGCACAACAGTCGGGCGACGCAGAACCTTACCCCATAACAAAGACTTATAACTTTGGTGTGAACATTAAATTCTGAAAACTTCCATTAACATGAATATAAAAAACAAGATATCTTTCTTCTCCCTTCTCGTGCTTGCCATCATCAGCATGGTCTCTTGCTCGAAAAACATTGACGAGTTTCTTGACAAGCCTCCTGGGACAGATGTCACTGAGGACACGGTTTTCTCAACAAAGAAAAACATTGAGTCATTCCTCTTCGGCACTTATGCCTACGGCATACATTCCTATTATCCATACTTCGACCTCAATGGCGGAGTCAATGCCAATCCAGCAATGTGCATGATAGCACCTATGACTGACGAGGCAGAGATGAGTGCCAACTATTATGTCAGTCAGGACTGGAACACAGGCTCCATCCGCAAGAATGATATAAAGAATCAGGAAGATGCTCGTTTTGACATGCGCTGGCAGGCAATTCGCCGCTGCAACATCCTCATCGAACGTCTGCCTGAGGCAACAGTACTCACTGAGGACGAGAAGAAGCACTATGCCGGAGAGGCACTCTTCATCCGTGCCCTCAACAACTTTGAGATGTTCAAGCGTTATGGCACAATGCCAATAGTTGACCACAGAATGCAAATCACGGACGAAATGAAGATTCCACGCGCCACGCTGAAGGACTTCATCGACTTCATACTCAAGGACTGCAACGATGCCGCTGAGGATTTGAAGGGAGTCAGTTACCCTTCTGGCTCACGAGGCAGAATAACACGCACAGCTTGCCTTGCCCTCAAGTCACGCTTGCTGCTCTACGCAGCCAGCCCGCTTTTCAATCGTGAGTCACCCATCCTATCCTATGACCACCCAGAACTCGTATGCTATGGCAACTATGATGCCAACCGCTGGAAGCTTGCTGCCGATGCGGCGCAGGAGGCGTTGCTTTCATGCCAGGAGGAAGGCTTCATCATCGTCGATTCCGACACTCCGGAGGAAGACTATCGCACAATGTGGGAAAGCTATGACAACAGCGAAATCATACTCGCCGAAAAGTTTACCGGGTCTCACGGCTCTTGGGATTCACCGTGGAAAATGATACTTCCTGCCGGACTCGGCATGTATGGATGGAACGGAGTCAATGTGCCACAAAACTTCATCTACAAGTACTCTAAGAAAGACGGAAGCAAGATGGAGTGGAATGCGCCAGGGATAGAGGGCGACGACCTCATGCAGAAATATGCTCAGCTTGAACCAAGATTCCGCCAGACCATTGCCTACAATGGTTCCAGATGGAACGGCGACTATGGCGACATGCAACTCTACGAGGGAGCGTCTGGCAACAGCCCCAGAGCGACCTATAACATTACGGGCTACTTCATGCACAAGCTCATACCTTACTCGCTTGACAACGGTGCACACTACCTTATGCATTCCAACGCCATGCTCTTCCGTGTCGGCGAACTCTACCTAAACCTTGCCGAAGCACTCAACGAGTATGAGGCTTTACCTTCGCAGCAGGTTTACGATGCAGTCGGTGTCATCCGCGACCGTGCGGGATTGCCCAACCTTCCTGCCGGACTTTCCAAGGAAGAAATGCGCGACCGCATCAAGAATGAGCGCGATGTAGAGCTTTGCTTCGAAGACCATCGCTTTTGGGACATCCGCAGATGGCTTGACGCTGAGAAGGACGGAGTTATGAGAGGCGCTTTCTACAAGATGCACATCATCCGCAAGAGCGGAAGTGGACTCAACCAGAAGTGCAACTACATCATTGAACCATACGAAACAAGAACGTTTACCAAGAAGATGTATCTCCATCCAATTCCTGAGAACGAAGTCAACAAAGGCTATCTCTTTCAAAACCCAGGATGGTAAATCACAACTTCAAATATGGCTATTCTATGAAAAATATAAAAATAAAGATAACTTTAATGGCAGTTCTGCCTTTCGCAGCAGTCGCTTCCGCCATAGCTCAAGACACTGGTGGTTGCGACTGGATGAAGCCAGACTCTACAGTTTACTTCCCCATTGGCAGTGTTCCATCGTGGAAAAACTCCTCCGCTATAAGCTCTGTCAGGGGGGCTAAACTTGAAAAGACTTTCAATCAGAATGTACAAGCTGCTCTCTATGGCGAACTCACAGGTCTCACAGTGATGCCAGCAGGCGGAGAACCTGGTCACAGCACGCCGACACTCATCGGTAGAGGCTACAACACCTTCGACACCACAGACAGGTCGGTGCTCATCCTCGTCGATGGATTCCAAGCAACACTTGACAACCTCACTCCTGAGGAGATTGAATCTGTCACTTTCCTCAAGGATGCTGCCTCCACTGCCATTTATGGTGTACGCGGAGCCAATGGCGTACTGCTTGTCAAGACTAAGCGAGGACAGAAAAAGCCCCTTGAGATCAACGTCTCCGCACAGCTTGGCATCAACACACCGTTCCGCAAGCCCAAGTTCCTCAATGCCTACAACTATGCAGTTCTGTACAACGAGGCACGGGCTAACGATGGGTTGGAACCTTATTATGACTACAATGCCCTTGAAGGCTACCACGAAGGCACCAATCCGTACCTTTATCCTAATGTCAACTGGTTGGACCAGATTACCAATAACACGTCGCTCATCCAGAACTACGACATAAACTTCTCTGGTGGCAACGATATCGTGCGTTATTTCGCATTGCTCAACTATTCTGACAACAATGGTTTCTTCAAAGGCACAGACCCAAAGCGTGACGAAAGCTCCAATGACAAGTTCTCACGCTACAATCTCAGGGCTAACGTGGAGGTCAACCTTAACAAAAACTTCCTCGCAACAACACAAATAGCAGCCAACGTACAAGATTATTCCTGTCCCATCAAAGGTGCTTATTCCACCTATGATGCCGCAGAACTCACACCGCCTAATGCTTTCCCTGTAAGGAATCCCAACGGTTCCTATGGAGGTAACGCCACATTCAGCAACCCGGTCGGAGACCTGCTCGAAACAGGTTTCTCATCATATAATGCACGTAATGTACAGGCAAACCTTAAGCTCAGCTACGACTTCAGCGACTTGGTTAAAGGATTAAGTCTCTCTGCTGGATTCTCTTACAACAACTATTTCATAGGAAACAGCTACAAGACACGCAAATACCCCTATTTTGAAATAGCAAGTTTTGAGGACGGCAAGTACACATACAATGGATATAGCGAGAAAACAAATATGTCTATCGATGACGGCAACTCCGACCAGTGGAGAAACATGAACTATCTCGCATCACTCAACTATAGCAATGTCTTTGCCGACAAGTATGAAGTATCTGCCAACTACGAACTCTACACTGAGGAGTACTACAAGATGAAGAATTCCTCACTCAAGGACGCAGAGTTCCCTTACCGCTATGCCGGCATGAGGGGCAATGTACAGTTTGCTTACGACAGCCGCTACATAGCTCAGTTTGCATTCTCATACGAGGGATCTGACATTTATCCGCCTCACAAGCATTTCGGATTCTTCCCGGCAGGTTCACTGGGATGGGTCGCAAGCAACGAGAAGTTCCTAAAGGGCAACAAGATCCTCACTTTCCTTAAACTCCGTGGATCATACGGAAAGGTTGGCGGACAGGCCATTGCCGGTAACAAGCGTTATGCTTATGAGCAAGAATACGCCTATACTTCTGCTTACAACTTTGGCGACCCACAGACACAGACATTCGGTATTGCGGAGGATGTCATTGCCGACGCCAACCGCACCTGGGAGAGTGAGAAACGCACCGACATTGGCATTGACGCTTCCTTCTGGGACAAGCTCAGCCTCACGTTCGACTACTTCGTACACAAGCGCAGTGACGTACTTGTCAGCCCATCTGGCGCAATGCCTTCCTTCCTCGGCATGAACTTTAGCTACCTTAACCTTGGCAAGACCACCAATAAGGGATATGAGCTTAGCCTCAGGTATGAGGACGGCATAAAGAAAGACTTCCATTATTACACACAGCTCAACTTCTGGCACCATCACAATCGTATCGACTATCAGGCTGAAGAGCTTCGACTCTATCCTAACCTCATTAGGACAGGTCATTCCATCAACCAGCCTTTCGGACTCGCTGCTTTAGGACTCTTCCATGACCAGGCAGAAATTGACGCTTCACCAGAGCAGACTTTCAGCAGCGTAAAGCCAGGTGACATCAAGTACAAAGATGTCAACGGTGATGGCAAGATAGACAATCAGGACCAAACCGCCATTGGACACCCAAACTATCCTGAATATACTGGTAGCCTGACCCTTGGAGCATCTTATAAGTCTTTCGACATAGAAATGCAATGGTATGGCGTTGCCAAACGCAGCGTTTACCTCAACGGAACCACATATTGGGCTTTCATGAACCAGTATTCTTCACCCATCTCCGCAGTCGACCGTTGGACACCTGAGACGGCAGAGACAGCTTCCTACCCAAGACTTTCCACACAGGTCAACCAGAACAACACACAGTACTCCTCTTTCTGGCAGCACGATGGTTCGTTCTTGAAGTTGCGCTATCTTGAAGTAGGCTACAAGTTGCCTTTAGCACTCATCAGCAAGCTACGCATGAAAGAGGCACGTGTATTCCTCAATGGTACCAACCTTTTCAGCCTACACAAACTGCAAGATATGAAAAATGCTGACCCAGAAGGGCTTGGTGGTTATCCACAGGTTCGTACCGTTAGCCTCGGCTTGAAACTAAAATTCTGATTCCACAATTTACTATGAAGATTATGAAGATAAAATATTTCTGCTTTGCATTCTTCCTTGCCACACTCACTTCCTGTGAAGACTGGCTTGACAAGCAGATGGTGACATCACTCGATGACGAGATTGTATATACCAACTATCAGAATGCCATGTATGCTGCCACATCCTGTTACGCATATCTTCCAAATGGCTTTTTCGCCATAGGCAGTGGCACAAATTCTGCAATGCTTGCCTCTGCTACCGACGAGGCAGAGTTTGCGCAGCAGTCTAATGCGGTACACAGGATGAACAACGGAGCGTGGATGGCAACAGACCTGCCGGAGAATCCTCTCTTCAACAACTACCAAAACATCCGCAAGATTTACGACTTCCTCGACAATGTTAACAGAATTGATTTCGACGACATCCGCAAGAACCCATCACAGCATGGAGTCTATGAGGAACGTCTTGAGAATATCAAGAACATGAAGCAGGAACTCAAACTCCTTCGCGCCTTCTACCTCTTCGATTTAGTGAAGCGTTTTGGTGGTGTGCCTATCTTTGATCACAAAACTTCGCTCAACGACGACTATGCCAACACTCCCCGCAGCTCTTTGCAGGCTTGCGTTGACACCATCGTGAAGATATGCGACACCGCAGCCGATTCACTTCCTATCACAAGAACCAAGGAGGAGTTAGGTAGGCTAACGTCTGGTGTTGCCAAAGCTCTTAAGAGCGAGGTTCTGCTTTTTGCGGCAAGTGACCTTTGGAACGACCCGAGTTGGGCTGGCTCCTACAGTCATCCTGAACTTATCTCCCTCCCGACAGGCGACCGTGCGCAGAGGTGGAAAGCAGCTGCCGATGCAGCCAAGGCTGTCATCGACATGGAAGGCAAGGCTAAATACAGACTTGATTCTTACTCCAGCCTCTTCGGGGAGAATGGCTTCAGAAGCAATGAAATCATATTCTGCCGTCGGAATGGCGCAGACAACAACTTCGAACGCAACAACCTGCCTATAAGCTATGACAACGTAACGGGTGGAAACTGCCCTACACAAAACCTTGTCGATGCCTTTCAGGTAAAAGAGGGAAACAAAGCACGCGATTTCGACTGGTCAAATGCCAAGGATGCTGCCAATCCTTTTGCCAACCGCGACCCTCGTCTGAGAACATTCATCGTGCTTAACAACACCTTCTTCAAGCAAAGAAACGTTGAGGCATGGACTGGCGGTAGAGATGGTGATGGCGTGAGAAATGCCACTCCAACAGGATACTACCTAAAAAAATATGTTAATCCCAACTCAGACCTTACAAAGGATGAGAAGACTGTACATACGTGGATTTACTACCGTCTTGCCGGAATATACTTGAACTATATCGAAGCCCTTAACGAGTATGACCCGGGCAATGCTGATATAAAGAAGTATTATGACAAGATTCGCAACCGAAACGGTGTAAAAATGCCAGGTCTGCCTTCTGGTCTGTCTCAGGCCGAGGTGAGAAAACTTATCCGCCAAGAACGACAAGTTGAACTTTGCTTCGAGGGGCAACGCATGTTCGACATTCGCCGATGGATGGACAAGGAAGCCCTGTCAGAACCTATACGTGCTCTGAGAATAACTAAGAATGGCAACAGTTTCACCTATTCTCCATACGTACTCGGACAAAGGGTGTTTAGCGACAAGATGTATTTCTATCCCATTCCTCAGGCAGACATAAACAAAGATCAGGCTCTCATACAGAACCCGCTTTGGTAAATACTATCTCTAATAAGTTTGTTAAACATGAAAACTAATAACATCATATCTCTGTTGTGTTTCCTCTTTGGGATGCTTGCCTTGTCTTCTTGTGGCTACGAGGAATACGCAGATGCCGATTATCCAGCGGCAACAGTTTACCAGTCGATGGCAGTCAATGGTGTGTACTATATCGATTCCTCTTGTGAGCGTATAAACACCACGGTCACTTCTGGCAATATTGATCCCTATACTATAGACAAGTCTTCTGGCAAGCTAAACATCAACCTTGGCGTAACATTGAGTGGCATCAAACGCCAAAGCGTCAATGTCGCCCTTGCCAAAGACGCATCTTCTGTCAGCCAGGCTCTTGACGACGGAATTCTTGACACAGCCACCACAAGTTCCTTGCAGGATGATGCCTTCACTCTCCCTACGACAGTAAAGACTGACTCCAGGCTCAGCAGTGCGCCCTACGCTGTACAGGTAGATCTGAATACGATCATCGCAGCCAAAGAGGGCAACAAGCTTGCCTTTGCTGTGAAAATAGTCTCAAGTTACGTAAAAGTCTCTGACCAATACAGCACATTGGTCGTGGTGATAGATTGTGATTTCATTAAGTCTAAATTGTAATTCCATTATTCCATGAAAAAGATACCATTATTATTGCTCATATTCGCATGCATGTGCAGCTGCAACGATAGTTTCAACGGCGATGTCATACCTTTCGTCTCACGCTCTGAATCTGGTATAGATGCAAAAGGCGTGCAGCTGTATGTTTCGCCCGACGGTTCCAACAGCAATTCTGGCTCTTCAGAAAAAACTCCGTTAAAGACCATACAACAGGCTATCAGTTTAGCAAAACCAGGAACAACCATCAACGTGATGCCGGGCACATACTATGCAACATCAGGGAAAGCACTGATAGAGATGAAAAAGGAAAATTCAGGTGAAAGCGGCAAACCAATTACCATAAAAGCTGCCGACCCTTCCAATCCACCTGTACTCAGAGTAACTGAGAAAGGCATTTGGAACTGCGCTAACATCAATGCCTCCTATGTCACTATTGACGGACTTGAGTTCTACGGCAACAACGCCAGCATTAAGCTTGAGGACGCAGAGGCAAATGCGCAACTAAACCACGACAATCCCAGTGCAGCCGACAATCAGCTCAATGGATTCTATAACACCAATGCCATAAGCATTGGCGGACCACGTGATCAGTCTTCTTATCCTGTGCATGTCACGGTTCGCAACTGCGTCATCCATGACTTCCCTGGAGCCGGAGTTACCTGTATTCAGGCTGACTACACCACCTTTGAGAATAACACGGTGTACAACAACTGCTGGTACATGATGTATGCCGGTAGCGGACTAAGCATTCTAAATCCGTTCAACAGCGACGAAAGCACTGATTACAAGAACTTCGTCATTGGCAATACCTGCTACAACAATAAGACTCTCGTACCATGGCTCGTCAATGGTACGTTGAGGTATTCCGACGGAAACGGCATCATAATCGATACCAATAAGAAACCTTACGAAGGCAGTCCCCTCGATGGTAAGCAAGGTGAATACACTGGCAGGACGCTTGTTGCAAACAACATAAGTTTTGGCAACGGTGGATCAGGAATACATACCTTCGAAGCAAACCATGTTGACATAATCAACAACACGGCTTTCCAAAACACCCAGCAGATGAAGACATATGCAGAAATCTTCTCCAACGACGGAAGGGACAACAACATTATCAACAATATTATGTATGCCCGTGATGGCGGAAGATGCAACTCACAAGCGAAGAATCCTACTGAGGTATATTCTCATAATGTCTATTTCAATGGTACTGTTGTGACAAAAGGCGAAGGCGACGTTATTGCCGATCCTGGCTTCGTAAATCCTGTACTCGACTTGCAAAAGGCAGACTTCCATCTTAAGACAGGCAGCAAGGCTATTGGTGTGGGAATGAGCACTTCTTATATGCCAGCAACCGACAAGGATGGCGTACAGAGAAATAATGGTATTGATGCTGGCGCACTGCAGTATAAAGAGGGTATTTCAACGAGTATCAAGAGTGTCACTTACAAATAACAACACATTTCAGGTTTATGAAAAAACATTTTCTTTTATTGTGTTTGCTTGTTGCATCGTTTACCAGCGCACAAGCTCGTGACTGGTATATCAGCGTAACAGGCAGCGATGCCAATGATGGTAAGACTCCTGTTACCTCTGTGCGAACATTGCAGTATGTTGCAGACAGAGTAAATCCTGGTGACGTGGTGCTCATCAGCAGCGGCGAATATACAAGTCCCGACGAAAACTCCGTCGTCAAAATCTCACGCTCTGGCAAGCCTGGCAAGTGGATAACGTGGAAAGCAATGCCTGGACACAAGCCCGTGATACACCCGCATGGATGGAACGGCATCCTTGTCAATGGCTCTTACCATATTTTTGACGGCTTGACTATCAAGGGATGTAACGATTCCATACCATTGAAGATGGCAATAGATGACAGTAAGAAGGAAACGGTATCAGGCTTTTACAACACCAATGGCATTTATGTTAATGGGCGACTAAACGACATCAATAACAAGCCACATCATGTGGTTATAAAAAACTGTTGCATACACGACTGTGCCGGTGGAGGTATCGTCCTGATAGAGACTGACTACATTACTGTTGACAACAACGATGTTTACAACAATGCATGGTTCAGCCGCTACGGTTGCTCTGGCATTACGACTCTTCACTTATGGTCGTATGACCACAAGCCAGGCTACCACATTGCCATTACCAACAACAAGGTGTGGAACAATCGTGGTCTGGTGCCTTGGGGGGAAGTTGGGCGACTCAGCGACGGAAATGGCATAATTCTTGATGTAAGTAATCATGGAGATGAGGACTGGGCAAATATGGATAACAATATCCGCATCAGTGACGCAGTGAAGCGTGAGCAGAAGCACGACCCACGACCAGTTTGGGACAACTGGATTCTCGTAGCACGTAACATCAGCGTCTTCAACGGAGGCTCCGGCATCCACGCTTTCAGGGCTTCAAACATTGACATTGTCAACAATACCCTTTGTTACAATGGCTCCGTTATGGACTACCCCGAGCTCTTTGCCGGATTGAGCCACGACGTGAACTTTTATAATAATGTGATACTGCCACGACCAGGCGGAAAGATCACGTCAAATGTTGGCAATGCACGTGTCAATTGGGATTATAACGTCTATCCCACTCCACAAAACTTCATGCACGGACCGCACGACATTGTCGCCGACCCGTTGATCAACAATCCTCAGAAGGAAATTCGTCTTGGCGACTTCTCGCTACGTGATTGCAGTCCCGCCAAAAATGCCGCGATGAACAAGCAGTGGCAATACACCACGCTGCCTAACTGCGACCCAGATGTCATTTTCTCTAAGAACATGGGATGGTATTAATCTCTAAATAAGTTTGTCTCCATAAATAAAATCTGTAAATCATGAGAAAACTCTATATATTGTTGTTATTTACAGCGTTTACCGTCAGTTTAACAGCACAGCCTGTTTCTAAAAATGACCTGCCATTCATAGGTGCACAGGTTTTCATAGAACCCGGGCAGACAGAACAGCAAGTTGATGCGTGGTACAAGGAAATGGAATGTGCCAGAATGACAGTCTGCCGCATACGTATGTTCCAACAATATATGGAGAAAAGTGATGGAACATGGGATTTCACACTCTTTGACCGTGCCTTCGATGCGGCACAACGGCATCACGTCAAGGTTTATGCCACGTTGTTCCCTACAACGAAGCGCACGGACATAGGAGGATGGAAGTTCCCACATGACGACGCACAACAGGCAAGTTTCGCAAACTTCATCCGTAATGCCGTGACACATTATCGTAATCACCCAGCTTTGAAAGGATGGGTATTAATAAATGAACCAGGAACTGACGGCTTGGAGATTGTCTCAGATGTTGTTGAATCCGCATGGAAAGATTGGCAGAAGTCCAATCCAGACAATCCCATTGGCAATGACGGATTTCCTAACCTCACAGTACCTCGTCGTCAAAAATTTGTCTATGAATATACAGCAAATTATCTTCATTGGATTGCTGACGAAGTGAGGAAGTATGACACGAAACACGACATCCATGTCAATCCAGCCAACGTTTTCGGCAACATAGCCGAATACGATTGGCAGTCATGGCAGACTTTTCTTACCAGTCTTGGAGGTTCGGCACATCCCGTATGGCATTACGACTCGTTTACACGTCCACAGTTCACCCTTGCCATGACAATCGAAAGCGAAATTCTGAAAAGTGGAGCAGGAAGCTTGCCGTGGTTTATGACCGAGATTCAGGGAGGCAACAATACCTGGAGCGGACACCGATGTATTTGCCCCACTCCGCAGGAAATAGCACAGTGGCTGTGGACCGTTATCGGAACTGAGGGCAAGGGAGCCATTTTCTGGATGCTCAACCCACGGTCGTCGGGAATAGAGGCTGGAGAGTGGGCATTGCTCAATTTTCAAAACAAACCTTCTGAAAGAATGAAGACGGCTTCCTGTGTAGCCAACTGTATAAAGGATAACAGCAAACTCTTCTCAAAGGCACGCCAACAGAAGTCAGCCATAGATATCATCTATTCCAAAGAGTCATTCTGGGCAGAGCAGCTGATGTCAAATAAAGAAGACGTTCTTGAGGCACGTCGTCCTATGGCAATCTTCAAGTCTGTAGCCGCCTGCTATCAGGCTTTGGCAGGACGTGGCATTCAAGCTGGCATCTGTCAATTGGACAATTACGATTTCTCAAAGAAAGATTATACAGGTCACACCCTCATTATCCCCAACCAGATAGCTCTTCCAAACAGTGCGCAACAGAAGTTGGAAAGGTTTGTCTCACTCGGTGGAAACCTCATCGTTGAAGGCTTGACAGCCTTCTTCGACGAGAACCTGCACAACAATAACACAATAGACTTTTATTGGAAACGGCTTTTCGGCGGACAGGTCAGCGAGTACATATGTCGTGACTCGGCGTTTACCGTCAGCATCAATGGGCTGCAAGTTCCTGCTGGTTGGCAGCAAGGCTTATTGGCTGGCAGCAACAACTCTTTCGTCAGCCAGTCTTTCGGCAAAGGTCACGTGTTGTGGATTCCCTCTTGCTTGGCTCTACAGGCTTGGAACAGTGGAGACTATGTGCCATTGTCAAACTTGCTTGCTCAGTCCACACCGATAGCAAAGGGCATTGCATTCGACAAGTATTACGATGGTATCACCCTAAGAGTTCTCAAGAGTGGCGATGACATTGTCACAGTCTGCATAAACAAATCAAAGCAAGCACAGACTGTCAATATTGTAAACATGCCTGACGGCTTAAAGCCAGAAGTATTGTACAAACTACATTCTCAAACACCATTCACTCTCCAACCTGAAGACGTACAGGTAATATTGTGGAAAAAATAAATTTTAAACGTATGAAAAACATAAAGACTTTTCTTCTCGCCTCATTTTTGGCTTTACCAGCTATAGCCATGGGGCAGCAGCTGTCTCCTCGCACTGAGGCATTGACAGACTGGCAGTTCAGTAAGGACAGTGCCAATTGGAATGCTGTCACCATACCTCACAGCTACAATAGCATAGACGGGCTCTCTGCCAAATATTACCGTGGCAAAGGCTGGTACAAGCGTACCGTAAACGTAACACCCGACGACCTGAAAGGCCAAACGGCATTGCTCTTCGAAGGTGCAGCACAAAAAGCCGACGTATATGTCAATGGCAAGCACCTGCTTCACCACAAAGGCGGTTACACACCTTTCTATATCACCCTCAAAGGCAGACTTCATAAAGGAGAAAACCAGATAATGGTGGTCTGCAACAATGAGGAGGATGTTGACCTCATACCTGTGGCTTCCGACTTCAATAAGAACGGTGGACTCCACAATCCCGCATATTTCTTGCGCTTCCCGCCAGTGTCATTCTCTCCAGAAGGCACCAGCCTTTACCGTCTGCATGTCAGCACACCAAAAGTAAGTGCAAAAGAGGCACAAACCATCGTCACAGTTAACCTTTCCAATGCTTCTGGAAAAGATCAGAATCTGACGTTGCAGTACACCCTCAAGGATGCCAAAGGAAATGTCATAATCTCGAAGACCAAGAGTGTGAGCATGGCAAAGGCCGTAAAGATGGAAAAGGTTGACGAGGAGCTCACCTTCTCCAACCCTCACCTTTGGCAAGGCACCGATGACCCTTACCTTTACACCATGCTGGTCGCCTTGGTTGATGCGCAGGGCAACAGCCTTGACCGTGTCGAGACAAAGGTAGGTTACCGCTTCTTCCATTTGGACAAGGACAAAGGTTTCTTCCTCAATGGTAAGAGCTATCCGCTGCGTGGAGTTGCCGAACACCAGGACATGAGCGGCAAGGCATCAGCACTCAGCAAGACTGACTTCGACAACGACTACAAGATAATAAAAGAACTTGGCTGTAACTTCCTGCGCCTCGCACACTATCCACACAACGACTATGCGTTCCGCTTGTGCGACTCACTGGGCATCATTGTCCAAACTGAGATACCATGGGTCAACGTATGTGGTGTCAACGCCAAGCCAGTCTATTTCGAAACCATTCACAGCCAGATGCGAGAAATGGTGCAGGCACTGTACAACCATCCGTCCATCGTCTTCTGGGGTATGTGGAACGAGCTTGACACTTGGGGCAATACCGATCAGTATCAAGGGGAAATAGACTTCCAGCGAGTACAGAGCGAGACGGCAAAACTTTATGACTACACACGCTCCCTGGATCCTTACCGCCCAATCGGAGTAACCGATTGCAGTGTCTATTCCAACCCTCTCTACAACCAGCTCAAGGGTGACTTCCACTCGGAAAACAGATACAACGGTTGGTATTATGACCAAGGGTATTTCGATGGTTTCTCAAAGTCAATGCACCAAATCCACGATGCCCTCGGGGTTTGTAATGTCTCTGAATATGGTGTCGGCGTAAATCCATACTGCCATACTTATATTACAGATACGAAGGCTATGCGAGACAATGACAAACAGCACTACGAAGAATACGGCAACCTCTTCCACGAAAGCTATGCCAGACAGATTCAGGCTATGCCATTCCTCACCTTCACTTCCGTTTGGGTACTCTTCGACTTCCCTGTGGCAAGCAGACATGAAGGC
>CAYLUI010000043.1:0-20498 GCA_964386825.1 uncultured Prevotella sp.
TGATTTGTAATCTCGGGGTCGTTGGTTCGAATCCGACAAGAGGCTCGAAAACCGCCGCCACAGCAATGTGACGGCGGTTTTTTCGTGTTTTCCTTGCGTAATTGAAACAAAAGCACTATTTTTGCACCACAAAAGCACACGAAGTCGCACTCTTGGGAACCCACCCACAGCCGCAGGCGTGACCAACGTTGCGGCACGGGCTTTCACCAACGCCCGCACAACACCGTGCGGACACAGGAGGGTTGACTTATCATAAAAACAAAACATACATATTTTTATTATGGGACTATTACAAGGAAAGACGGCGCTCATCACCGGTGCCGCACGTGGCATAGGAAAAGCCATTGCACTGAAGTTCGCCGCTGAGGGCGCAAACATCGCATTCACGGACCTGGTAATCGACGAGGAGCACGGCGGACTTGCCACCGAGCGCGAAATACAGGCCCTGGGCGTGAAGGCGAAGGGATTTGCCAGCAACGCCGCCGACTTCAACCAGACCGCCGAGGTGGTGGCTGCCGTACAGAAGGAATTTGGATCAATTGACATACTCGTTAACAACGCCGGCATCACCAAGGACGGCCTGATGCTGAAGATGACCGAGCAGCAGTGGGATGCCGTGATCAACGTCAACCTGAAGAGCGCGTTCAACTTCATACACGCCTGCACGCCGATAATGATGCACCAGCGTGGCGGCTCGATAATAAACATGGCAAGCGTCGTGGGCGTACACGGCAACGCCGGACAGAGCAACTACGCCGCATCGAAGGCAGGACTCATAGCCCTCGCCAAGAGCATCGGCCAGGAGATAGGCCGCCGCGGCGTGCGCGCCAACGCCATAGCCCCGGGCTTCATTGACACGGCCATGACGCAGGCCCTGCCCGACGACATTCGCAAGCAATGGATCCAGAACATCCCATTGCGCCGCGGAGGCACCGTCGAGGACATCGCAAACGTGGCGACGTTCCTCGCATCGGACATGTCAAGCTATGTCACCGGCCAGGTCATACAGGTCGATGGCGGAATGAACATGTAACATGAAGGTCCTCCACGAGGATAACCACCTGATTATCGTCCATAAGGACGCGGGCGAGATTGTGCAGGGCGACAAGACCGGCGACCGCCCGCTCTCGGAGACGGTAAAGGATTACATAAAGGAAAAGTACCACAAGCCGGGGAACGTGTTCCTCGGCGTGGTGCACCGCCTGGACCGACCGGTGGCAGGCGCGGTGGTGTTCGCACGAACGTCGAAAGCCCTGTCGAGGCTGAACGACATGTTCAGGCAAGGCGAGGTGCACAAGACCTACTGGGCAATAACCCACGGGACACCGCCACGGCCGGAGGGCACGCTGACCGACTGGCTGACGCGCAACGAGAGGCAAAACAAGAGCTACGCACACGACCACGAGGTGCCCGGCTCGAAAAAAGCGGTGCTGACATACAAGGTAGTGGCACACGGCGACAACTACAACCTGCTGGAGATACGCCTGCTTACAGGCCGCCACCACCAGATACGCTGCCAGCTGGCCCGCATGGGATGCCCCATAAAGGGCGACCTGAAATACGGAGCACGGCGCAGCAACCCCGACGGAAGCATATCGCTGCTCTCGCACGAGGTGGAGTTCACGCACCCGGTATCCAAGGAAAACATACACGTGACAACCCCACTGCCCGAGGACAGGCTATGGCAACAACTCGGCCAGGCAGCGGGCAGCAGATGACCCTCAGCCCATGCCATGACGGCACATCCGGGCGATGCCCGGCAAGGCGCGAACCGTTTGCGGCGCAATGGCTCTACCATTGCGCCGCAAACGCATTGCCATGACGGCGTAAACGCACCGCGAATGCGGCGCAAACGCTTTGCCATCGCGCCGCGACGGCAAAGCCCATGCCACCAGACAGCTTTTCGCACATTGGCGCCAACAAGCGCAAAAACTGACCAAAGTTAAATAAATATACGCTTTTAACTTTTATTAGTTGCAAAAACCTTGTTTTTCCTAAATTATTGTATTAACTTTGAAACATATTTAAAACATAGTTCTAATTTTTTATACTTAACAATCCATGCAAAGACACTTTCTGCTTAAGATGATCCTTGCGCTTGTAGCCATGGGCTTCTGTACGCCGGCCATAAGCCAGAGCACATCAACAGTGGTGGTCAACAATGGCAAGCCGGCAGGCAACACCATCAGCGGAGTCATAGTCTCTGAAGACGACGAGCCGCTCATAGGCGCCCAGGTAAGAATCAAAGGTTCGGACGCGGCAACCATTACCGACATTGACGGAAAATTCAGTTTCTCAAACGTTAAACCCAACGGCCAGACCCTTACCATATCTTACATAGGTATGGAAACGATGACCGTGAAGGCCGGGCACGGCATGCAAATCGTGATGCGCCACGACTCGAAAGAGATTGGCGAGGTCGTGGTGAACGGCTTCTTCACGCGCAACAAGCAAACTTACACGGGTGCGGCCCAGACCATAAGCGGCGACGAGATCCTGCAGGTTGCGCCAAACAACCTGTTGCAGACTCTGGCAACGCTTGACCCGTCACTCAACATCGCCCCCGACAACGCCGCCGGAAGCAACCCCAACGCAGTGCCAGACCTGGTGATACGCTCAACCACGTCGCTCGCAACGAGCGATGAGGTGGGACTCAACCAGCCGCTCATCGTCATAGACGGCGTAGAGCAAGACCTGCAGGCACTATACGACATTGACATCCACGACATTGAGCGCGTGGACATACTGAAGGACGCATCGGCAACGGCACTGTACGGTGAGAACGCCGCCAACGGCGTAATCGTAATCCAGCGCAAGCGCGTGAGCCAGTCGCCGGTGCGCATACGCTACACGGTAACGCCACAGGTGAGCTTTGCCGACCTGAGCAGCTACGACATGATGAACGCGTCGCAGAAGCTTGAGCTTGAGCGCCTCGCCGGACTCTACAAGAGCACCGACGGCAGCCTTGACCAAGACTACTACGACAAGCTCGCTCTCGTGTCAAGCGGAATTGACACCGACTGGAAGACGAAGCCAATACGCAACAGCTTCTCGCACGACCACTCGCTGTCGGTGTCGGGACGTGGCTCGGGACTCGACTACAACGTGACGGGAAACTTCTCAAACACACAGGGCGTAATGAAAGACGACGGCCGCAAGCGCTACGGCATGAACGTTTACCTGAGCTACACCGCCGTGGAGAACCTCATACTCACCCTGCGCGCGTCGCACGAGCAGCTTAACATCAACAACTCGAAGTACGGCTCGTTCTCCGACTACCTGCAGTGCAACCCATACGACTCCCCATACGACGAGTTTGGCAACCCAAGGCGCAGCCTGAGCTACGACATGAACAACCCCCTTTACGAGGCTTCGCTGTCAAGCTTCAACACGTCGGAGACACGCACGCAGCAAATTTCGCTTGACATACGTTACAACATCAAGCCAAACTTCTACATCACAGCCCAAGGCTCATACAACACCTCGACAGGGCGAAGCGACAACTTCGTTTCACCGGAGTCGAACATCTACGCCTCCACGACCACCATATCGCAGAAAGGAAGCTACACGCTCGGCAACACCAAGAGCCACCAATACAACGGCAAGCTCGTGGCAAACTACGTCCACATGTTTGACACCGACGGCACGATGCTGACGGTCAACGCCGGCGGCGAGATAAAGAAACAGAATGACACCAGCAGCTACCTCACAGGCACGGGCTTCCTGAACGACAACCAAAACGACATTTCCTACGCCACGTCATACCCGACCAACGGACGTCCCTCAGGCACGGAATCGCTTTCGACAAGCGTCGGCGCATTCTTCGCAGCCAACTTCATGTGGAAAAACCGCTACGTGGTGGATGGCAGCTACCGCCTCTCGGGTTCGTCAAAGTTTGGCGAAGACAACCGCTACGCACCATTCTGGTCGTTGGGAGCCGGATACAACATGCACAACGAGAACTTCATCAAGAAGCTCAAGGTCGTTGACATGCTGCGCCTGCGCGCCAGCTACGGATACACCGGTAGCGTAAAGTTCAGCTCCTACCAGGCAGTGACAACATACCAGTACAACGCCAGCTATCTCGGATACACCGGCGTGGGAGCCATACCATTGGGCATGGCAAACCCTGACCTGAAATGGCAGACAACCAAGAAGTTCAACGTCGGCATAACGTCAGCCTTCTTCGGCAACCGCCTGAACGTCAACTTCGACTTCTACAACGAGAAGACAACCGACATGCTCGTTGACCGCTCGCTGCCCCCATCGTCGGGCGCAACTTCCGTAAAGGCAAACATCGGCTCGCAGACC
Organism: uncultured Prevotella sp.; assembly: GCA_964386825.1. GTDB lineage: Bacteria > Bacteroidota > Bacteroidia > Bacteroidales > Bacteroidaceae > Prevotella. Next base: position 4,312 of record CAYLUI010000043.1, read on the forward strand.
AGCAACGGTATTGAGTTCTCCGTATGGGGCAAGCTCATACAGAACAAGAACTGGGAGTGGAACCTCTCAGCCAACGGACTGCACAGCAAGACAACCATCAACAACATCTCCGATGCCCTCCGCCGCTGGAACGACAACCGCGCATCGAGCGGAATCTCAATATCACCGCTCACGCAGTTCCGCGAGGGCGAGTCGCCAACTGCCATTTACACAGTGCGCTCCGCCGGAATCGACCCGGCATCGGGTAAGGAAATCTTCATCAAGAAAGACGGCAGTTACACTTATACCTACGACTCAAGCGACCAGGTGTCATGTGGCGACACAAACCCACTGCTCCAAGGTTCATTCTCGTCACTGTTGCGCTGGCGTCAGCTCTCGCTCAACGTGAGCTTCGCTTACCGCTTTGGCGGCGACATGTACAACAGCACGCTCGTGTCGAAGGTTGAGCGCATCAACCCACGCTACAACGCCGACGTGCGCGCGTTCACCGAGCGTTGGCACCAGGCTGGCGACGTGGTGCAGTTTATCGACATAAGCAACCAGGCAAGTTCCTCTTACACCTACAGCGACCGCTTCGTGCAGCGCGACAACGAGCTTCGCCTGTCATCGCTCTACCTGCAATACGAGTTGCCTGCCAACTGGCTTAAGAGCCTGCACGTGCATAAGCTCTACGTCGGCTTAGGCACCGAGGATCTGTTCCGCATCACATCGGCAAAATATGAGCGTGGAACAAGCTACCCGTACAGCCGCAGCATAAACATGTCAGCGAGCGTGACGTTCTAAAAACACCAGCATGCTTCGGCAAAAACGCCGGAGCCAAAACAAAAACATAAATCATGAACATCAACATATATAATAAGGTGAAGGCAAAGAGCCTCATGAAAGCGAAGAGGTTTCTCACCTCTTTACCCTTTTACCTTTTTGCGTTTTTACTCTTGGCTTCCAGCTGCGACGACTTCCTCGACGTGCGCCCGAAATCGGAGAAAGTCGAGAAGGATCTGTTCAGCGATGCCAACGGCTTTGAGTCGGCAATATACGGCGTTTACGGATACATGGCAGTAAACGGACTCTACGGCCGAGACATGACATGGGGACTCACCGATGTCATGGCACAGGATCTCAACTGCAACACCACATCCATGAACGCCATCGCGCGTTACCAGTATGACAACACGGAGGTTGAGAGCCGCTTGGCTTCTGTGTGGAAACTGGCCTACCAGACCATTGGCTACGCCAACAACGTGTTGCAGAACCTTAACGGGCACTCCACCGAGGACATGCCTCTCTACAACCTGTACCGTGGCGAGATGCTGGCTGTAAGGGCCTACTTGCATTTCGACATGCTGCGCCTGTTCTGCTCAAACGATACCACCAAGCAGGGCATTCCTTACGCCACTTCATACTCGGCAAAGATGAACGAGTTCCGTACCGTTGGACATGCTTACCGCCTTATCATCGCTGACCTGCAGGAAGCCGCACAGTTGCTGCAAACGGAGGCCGACGAGATAAAATATCCACGCGAGAACTCAGCGTACTACAAGTTCCAGCAATACCGAGAGACCCACTGCAACTACTACGCAGTGCTCGGCATCCTCGCCAAGGTTTACTGGCAGATGGGCGACAACGCCAACGCAGCACGCTATGCCCGCATGGTCATCGACAGCGGCAAGTTCCCATTGGCCAACCCCTCTGAGATACAAGACCTCTTCGCAGGCAAGCTCTCTGACAAGGAAACACTGTGGGGACTCTACTCAACAACGTCAAACGAGACGGCACAGACTTACCTTTACAACTTCCAGTCGTTCCTCTCATACGACCCATACAACCCCACCAGTTCCTCATACCCAATGCCATACACGCAGGTTTACGCCAAGAACGTACCGCCTACGGCACAGGACTACCGCCTGCAATGGTTCCGCAACAACAACACGGTGGCACGTTGCCTCAAGGTGGTTGATTACCACATCCTTGACAACAGCTCCAACATTCCATCAGGATGGGAGAATCGCATCTCCGGAATTAACGTAATGCACGTGTCAGAGCTTTACCTCATAGCCGCCGACGCATTGCTTGACAGCGACCCAGCCACCGCACGCACGCTGTACAACGCCGAGACCGTATCGCGCGGACTCCCTGCGTTGCTTGCCGACGATCCCCTGACACACGACATAATATTCGACGAGTATCATAAGGAAATGTTCTGCGAGGGACAGGTTTGGTACAACATGAAACGCCGTTACATGGACATAACGTCCAATATAGACTCGCGCACCATACCGGCAAGCGAGAGCGTTTACACTCTGCCAATACCAGAAGACGAATACATTTATCGCAACTAAACAAAGCAACAATAAATGAAAACAAAGATAATTCCATTCCTTCTGCTTGGTCTCGCCATGACGGCGTGCGACGACGACCTGAAGCTTTACGACACCAACCAGACCGATTCGGTGTTCTTCAACTACGTGAACCTCGAAAACGAAGCCGACTCCGCAATTACCTACAACTTCGGCTTCGAGAGCACACGCCAGCACCAGGTTGACATTCCCGTGACGCTCATGGGAATGCCCAAGAACTCGGCACGCAACATTGAGATCCGCGTTGTTGCAGACTCCACCACGATGACCGAAGGCGTAAACTACACCATCCTGCGCCATGAGCTCGCAGCCAACGCCGTGAAAGACACCGTGAAAATAATGCTCAACCGCGACGGCGACCCTGACATCCTGACGCAGACCAAACGCCTGCGCATCGAAATCGTGGAAAACGGCGACCTGCGTCCAACCGGGCAGAAGACCTTCGACATCACTTACTCTGACATACGCCCGACAGAACGCCCTTCGTGGTGGTCAAAATGGGCGCAAATGCCCGACTACAGCTTCGAGAACGCACAGCTGTTCTTCGAATACTTCTACCGCTTGGCACCATTGGCAAGCAAGTCGGTGTTCGACGAGATGATTGCCCGCTATGGCGACTATTTCACAAAGGCAACCGACTCGCAAGGCCCGCTCGCCATGTACGACTCGTTCCTGTACAAGTATGTGCTCATTCCCATGTACAAGGACACGAAGGAGACCATTGGCTGGTCAAACGGAGAACCCAAGGTCAACTATTGACGCTTTCGGGTACAGAAACACCAAACTTTGAAACATTAAATTGACATGATTTCCAAGCATAAATACATTACGTTCATGGTCGCCGCCACGACACTCGCACTCACCGCCTGTGTCACCGACGACAGCACGGAAAGCAACATCACGCTGCCAACGCTCAGCATCGAGGGCAGCGATGCCGAGACGATGCCGGTACATAACATTTACCTCGGCAACGAGTGCGTCCTCAAGCCAGAGATAACATACACCGGCAACGACACCCTCACATACCACTGGCAGGTCGGCTCATACGCCAACAGCACCAAGGGCGAACTGCAGGATGCCGGCACGGGCGCAGAGCTGCGCTACAACTTCACGGCAGGTGGCTCCTACTATGCCCACCTCACAGTAACGGACGGCAAAGTGGGCAAAAGCGCCGATTACCAAATCAACGTGAACCGCACTTTCGAGGAAGGCTACCTGCTGTCGGCGACTGACGCTGACGGCAAGGGCAACCTCACCTTCGTGAAGATACTGACCCCCGAGGAAGAAGCGGCTGGCACGGGCGACGTGGTGATGGAGCACGCCATGGAGCGCATGAACGAGAACCTGTCCGAGGAAGGACTGGTCGGAGCCATAACATGCTCATACAGCAATTATCCCAGCCCCGATGTCACACGCCTGCTGGTGTCAACAAAAGACCACTGCTATTTCCTCGACCCCAACGAGTTAACCCTCCTTTCCATCGCCAACTACGATGAGGTTTACCCTGGTTTCAGCGCATCAAATTTCTACATCGACGACTACGCCATGACCCCATACTGTTATGACAACAAGATGAAGAAGTTCGTACACCTGAACGTAAAGAACCAGTTCCCGTTTGAGTACAGCACATACGTTGGCTTCCAGCCTGAGGGAATAGTGCAAGGGCAGTCAAGCTCATGGGGCAGAAAGAGCGTCACCACTTTCTACCTCGACTACACCAACAACGCCATTGCCAAGTACAACGCTTACGCAGCCTACTATGGCGGTTCTTACTTCCCCACCACGGAAGACTTGCTTAGCGGTCAAGAGCTAATCACCGCATTCTCCGGCTATGGTCCCGGCAGCAATTACGTCACGCCATGGTACATTATCTCGCAAGACAAGGACAGCGTTTGCCTGTGGATGAACGAGACAGCCAACGGCATGACAGCCAACGACTTCAAGTCACAAAAGATTAAGCGCACCGCTGACTTGGCGATACCGCAGAAGGGCACTTGGCTCTTGTGCTCGCCAACCCACCGCCGCCTGTTCTACGCCATCGACAACCGCGTTTACGTGCTCCTGCCGCAAAACGCCTTTGCCCTGCCAACGCTCAGCCAATACGCAATACAGTTCCCAGACGGCGAGGAAGTGACTTACATGGAAACGCGCTTCGACAACGAGAAACTACTCATTGCCACCTACAACAACTCAACCAAGCGCGGCAGCTTCTACGTTTACTCATGCGCCGATGTCCGCACAGACAACGCCGCAGCCGTCAAGCCTGACCACGCATGGCGCAACTGCACTGGTCGCGTGTCAAAACTAATCTACAAGGCGAGCATACAATAACAACCATGAAAGCGATAATCGCAAGCCTGATGCTCCTGCTGCCTTTCTCCGCAAAGGCGCAGGAGCTTACCATCACAGGCAAGATAAAAGGCACCGTGCCCACAGGCATGAGGATTTTCCTCATGCCCATTGGGGGCAACATGTCGAAAAACGACACGCTGGCTTACGGCAAGGGTCGCTACACGGCTCATTGCCAGAAGGCTTCCGAATATGGGCTTTACTCCCTCATCAGCATTTACAACCAGCGCCAAAACATCGTGCCGGTGCGCCTGACCGACAGCAGCAAGCCGCTGGCATTGCGCGTTGACACAATGGGCGTGTCAGTTGACAAACCCGACAACGACAACAAGGCACTTGCCACGTTCAACAACGGCTACGTAAACCTGTCAAAACAGTTGTGGATACAGGGCAAGGAAATGACTAACGCCCAGCTGAAGAGCAACGTCTTAGGGTGCGAGAGCCTCGCCGACAGCGTAATCAAGGCAATGCGTCCTTCCGATGTCGTCGCCCAATACCTGCGCATGTGGGCATCCATCCAGACTTACTCAAGCCTCAGCAGCCTGAAGTTTGCCACCGGGCACGCCCCATCCGAGCTTGGGCTTGACACCAAGAGCGAGGCCAAACGCCTCCTCCCGCTTCTCGACAACGACATGTCAAGCATCTTCTCCAACGCCCACGACGTGGCCATCGCCACCCTTTCAGGCAAGTCGTTGGCAGAGCGTTTAGAGGCCATGAGCGGCAACGTGAAAAACGAACGCCTCGCAGCACGCTCGCGCCGCTCACTGCTCGACAGGTGGGCTTCGTCGTTCGATTACCAGAACCATTTCGACGAAGGCCTGGAAGAGTTGCGCAAACTGACAGCGCAATACAACCTCGACAGCAAGTACATAGCCGACTTCGAGGCAAAGCGCGCCACCATCAAGGGCACGCCATTCCCCTCCAACGCCAAGCTCCTTGACGCAGACGGCAACGAGGTCAGCTTCAACACGTTCAAGGGCAAGGTCGTTTACGTTGACATGTGGGCATCATGGTGCGTGCCTTGCATCAAGGAGATACCACACCTCAAGCAACTTGAGAAGGAGTTTGAGGGCAAGAACATCGCCTTCGTGTCAATCTCCATCGACGCCGCTCCAAACGCATGGAAGCAGAAGATGAAACAACTTGACCTGCACGGCAACCAGCTGATAAACAGCGACAACAGCCTTGGCAAGTCGCTCAACGTCAGGTCCATCCCCCGTTTCCTCATATACGGAGCCGACGGCAACCTGATAGACAACAATGCGCCACGCCCAAGCGACACACGCATAAGGCCAATGCTGGAAAAGCTCTGCAAGTAACCTCCCGACCTGCCATGCCGACAATAGAAGTGAACAGCCTCGACCACAAAGGCATCGAGGCATACCATCGCCTCACCGACCACCAGCTGCGCAACCGCCTGCACCCTGACGAGGGCATCATAATAGTGGAAAGCCCCAAGGTCATACGCACGGCACTTGCCGCAGGACTGCAGCCACTGTCGCTGCTCTGCGAGCGCAAGCACATCGACGGCGACGCACAAGACATTATCGCCATGGCAGGCGACATTCCCGTATATACCGGCAACCGCGAGTTGCTTGCCAGCCTCACTGGCTACACTCTGACCCGCGGCGTGTTGTGCGCCATGCGCCGCCCCACCCTGCCAACCATCGCCGATGTGTGCAGGGCGGCGCGGCGCATCGTCGTGCTGGATGCCGTGTGCGACACCACAAACATCGGGGCAATATTCCGTTCGGCGGCAGCCCTCGGCATCGACGGTGCCTTGCTCACCACCAACAGCTGCGACCCACTGAACCGCCGGGCAATACGCGTATCCATGGGCACTGTGTTCCAGCTGCCATGGACATGGATCGACGAGCCTCTGGAAAGCCTCCACAACCACGGCTTCAAGACACTCGCCATGGCCCTGCGCCACGACAGCATAGCCCTCGACGACCCACGACTGACCGCCGAGCCGCGCCTGGCGATAGTGATGGGAACCGAAGGCGACGGACTGCCTGCCGAGACCATAGCCTCAACCGACTATGTTGTGCGCATCCCGATGGCATACGGCGTTGACTCGCTCAACGTGGCAGCGGCATCGGCAGTGGCTTTCTGGCAGCTACGCAAGTAAACCACCTCAAACAAGTATGTGGCAACGGCACATCCAACGAGCAAGCCACTGCACGCAGCAAAACAACCTCACACAACCCATTGTGGCATAACCATTTAGCAATTGCGTCACAAAGGCGCAACGATTATGGCGCAATGGCGCAACGATTACGCCACAATGGCAACGCGATTACGGCGTAATGGCAACGCGTTTACGGCGTTACGGCAAAACGATTGCGGCGCAAAGGGAAACCCCCTTTGCGCCGCAACTCGTAAATATATGCCGGGCTATTTATTTCGCCGCATTCTTCGCAAGCTCTATCATCTTTGAAAGCTCGGCAACGGCATCCTCGTTGCTGCCTCCGAAACCTGACACCTCAAAGCGAATGTTGCCCTGCTTGTCGATGACAAACTTGGCAGGGATGCCCTTAACGCCAAACGCCTTGACAGCGTCGTTGGCCTTGGTCTCGGCGTTGCGAGTGTCCATCACGAGGTGGAAGTCGCCAAAACCGTTGTCGTTCAGGTAAGCCTTTGCCTCCTTGGCGGCATCCTCAGCCGAGCCCCTCTCCCATGTGTGCACGAAGAGGAACTCCACGTCGGCATCCTTCTTGTACTTCTCAAGCGTCATCTTCATGGCAGGCAACGAGCGCTTGCAAGGGCCGCACCATGTTGCCCAGAAGTCAACCACAACCACCTTTCCGCGAAGCTTGCTCAGCTGCACGGTGTTGCCGTCGATGTCCTTCAGGGTGAAGTCGGGAGCCGGTTTCTTTATCATGTCCTTAGATATCTTGGCGAGCTTGCCCTCCGTGCGCTCCGCGTTGGTGTCCTTCAGGTACTCGTCGAAACCGTCGGCGTTGCCGTTGGCCTTGACCCAAGCCTCCCTCATGAGAGCCTCGCCGTCCTTGCTCAGACGGCCATTCTTCAGCAAGTCCTCAAGCGTGAACAGCGTCTGGGCCGTCTGGCCACGCTGCAACGCCAACTTCCAGTAGCTCATGCTCTTGGCCTTGTTTCTCACCTTGGTGTTATACAGGCTCCAAGCCTCGTCGCCCTTGCCGTTGTCGGCAAGCCACTCAGCGTAAGCCGAGTACACCATCGAAGCCTGTGTCTTCTCGCGACCGCTGAGGTTTGGCATCATCCCGTCGGCAAGCTCGCATCCCTCCTTCAGCACCTTGCCAGCCTCTTCGGCATTGCCAGCCTGGATGAGCTGCGTGCCAAGCGAACCGTAGATGGAAGTCTGCCAAACCGGGTTCTTGAGTTTCTTGGCATACTCCAGCGTCTTGGCGACATTGCAATCCTTCACATACGCCAATGCCACCAGGTACGGAGCCTGCTCGTAAACGTCATCGTTGCCAAGCTTCTTGGCAGGATACTTTTTCAGCCAAGCGAGATAAGCCTTCTCCGTCTCGGCGCCACCCTTAATGTTCGACAGCTTCATGAAGTCATCGCCACGCATCGTCACGCCACGCGGGAACCTCTTCTTTATGTTCTCCGTAAGCGCCTCGGCGGCAGGCCTGTCGTCGATGCCATAGTAGCCGTAGCATGCATTCATCAGGTCAGTCTCCTTCTTGCTCTTCGTGAGCTGCACCATCTCCTTCTTGAAGTTTTCCAGAGTCTCGCCCCCGGCCTTCTTGGCTTCCTGGCCACGGGTCAGGAAATTGTAGTCCTGTGCCTGTGCGCCAAGGCTAAGCAAGGCAAGGCACAACGATAAAAACATTTTTCTCATAAGTCTTTTAGCGTTTTAATCATTAATACTTTGCAAAAGTACGACTTTAGTTTCGCATTACAGCCGTTTTAAACATTTATTATAAACACGCCGGCAAGACGGCTCAGTCGTTTATCGGGTAAATGTAATAGGAGAACATGAGATAAGAGAGCCGTGCCCCCGGGGTCAGGCTGCGCACCGCCCTGACCTTGCCCGTGCCCTGCACCGTCCTCACGGGGTCGCCGTCGGGCACGCCACCTATCATGTCGTAAAAGTAAAGCTTGTATTCGTTGCCCTTCTGCGTGCCCACGATGAGGTGGTCGAAGTTTGACGATCCGCTCTTCGCCACAAACTGGTTTGCCACATAGGCAATGGTCTCGCCCTGCCCAATGCCTCGCAACGGCATCTCAACCTCGCTGAAGTCGGCATTGGCGAAATTGTATCCGTAAAGCTTGTCGCCCGTGGTGAAATAAATGTAACGCGCCGTCTGCCCGTTGGTGGCAAAGGCCGTCGCCTTGGACATACGGCTGTTGGCAGGCACCTCCAGTCGGTCGGTCAGGTAATTGCCGTCGCACAGCATCCATTGGTAATCCATCTGCGCGTCGCCGTAACCGGCCTCAACCACAGGACTTATTTCAAGTCTCTCGCCAATGTAAGCGGTTTTCGTGTACTCCTCATCAATGCCACTCACGCTTATGTCGCTTACCTCATTGTCAAATCCCGTGCTGTCGTCGCTGAAACAAGAGGCGAGGAGCAAGGCGCATGACAATAGTGGCAAGAGCAATGGCAACAGTCGCGCCAGGCGCCGCGCCGCGTTATGTTTGTCGTTATTTAGAATGGTCGTCATAATTCATGTGTTTTCAATGTACGGTGTTCTTTCAATTGTCACTGCATTCAAAAGGCAACTTCTGTTCCGTCGGCTTCGCGCAGGACATCCAGCCCTTGCGCCTTGCGCTCGGCGTTGCACTTGGCCAGCTCGCCTTGCAGTTTCTGCACGAGGTAAGCCAGGTAAGTCTCGTCGCCACGCATCAGCTGGTCAATATACTCGTCGTCCCACTTCCATCCCGTGTGGTCAATCAGGAACTGGTGCTTCACCATCCCATAATAGCCAAAGTAATAATAGAAGTAAGTGTCAAACCACGAGCCGGGATAAGCCTTGGTCCAGTTTGCCGGCTCAGCCAGCCGGTCGGTAATCTCGATTACCCTCGTTGAGTAACCCTGATACCCCCGCCTGAAATGCTCATTTTCCTTGACCCTTATCTTAAGGAAAACCGACGTGTCCTTGAGCGACTCGTCGCAGAGCACCACCACGGGCACCTTGGCACGAGCCTTGTTCGCCGGGATGGCATAATACTTGGCCAGCGACGCGTCGTCGAAAGCCACGTAATGCTTGCCCGGCACAGCCATGTTGGCGCTGGTGTCAACCTGTTCCAGGGCAAACGGGCGATCCTCGGCCGAGAGCAAGCCCATGGTCTCCATCTCAAGCCACACCGTGTCCTGCCTCACACCCTCGCCGGCATATACGAAAGAGTAGCTGGTCTTGACCTTCAGGCTGTCAGCCCCAAGCATGTCGCCAGAGTTGTCCACGCCGAAATAGAAATTGAGCCAACACGTCTTCGTGTCATAAACCTCCAGGTCTTTCTCACAGCTTGCAAACAGGCAACACAGCAACGCAAGCGTGCTTACCACTTCAAAAACTCTTCTTTTCATCTTCCAATCCTCCCCATTCATTTGTTTAACGTAGCCGGGTCATATTCCGTGGCAGGCAGCGGAATGATGTAATCGTCCTCCGTTATGTTGTCCTTGTTCCATAGCATTGAGCCGGATTTATTGCGCTTGTAGGCGAAAAACATTTGCCCCTCGCCGAACAGCTCACGGCGATACTCGTTCAAAACCTCTTTCCTCGCCTGCTCCAACGACGTGAAAGGCGTGTAAAGCGTGTATTCGCACGCCGTCATGTAGGAAGCGTACAGGCTGAGAACCTCGTCGAGCGAGTTGCTTGTCTCCATGGCGATGAGGTATATTTCGGAAAGGCGGAGCATTGGAATAACCTGCAACTTCGTCATCAACGTGTTGGCATTGTAAGACTTGTCGGTGGCGGATGTGCTGTACCAGTATTTCTTCAACGCCGGCACCATGTTGCCAAAGTTGTCCTTCGAGTTGCGGTTCCACCAGTTGATGTATCGGTTGTGGGATGCCGTGGCACCGGGAATCGAGGCATAAAGGTCAACGAGCTGGTCGCTGCTTATGACGTATGTCAACCCACTGGCCGACAGTTCCGTGCCTGTCCTGCCACCCCTGAGGAGGTCGTTTGCATACTCGTTGACATCATACTTGCTCAGATAAAACAGGCACTCTGACGGCAGGCCATTGTAACCGTCGCGCAAGTCACCCACACCACTGAGTGCAACAAGGCGGTCACCGTCAGCACCCCGTGCGCCAATTATCTCCATGGCAATGTCGTGAGCCTCGTCCGTCTTGCCAACATAAAGGCTCATGCGCGCATGAAGGGCACGCACGGCCCAATAGTTGAGCCTCGACTGGCGATAGTAAAGGAAATCGTCCTGCACCGAGCTTGACACGCTGTTCAGCTGCGAGAACGTTTGCCCAAACACCGGGTCATTGTCCTTCAGCAGGCTCTCCGCCTTGGCAATGTCGCTTTCCAGACGAGCCACATAATCGTCGAAAGCATAGTAAGCCGGCAACTCGCCTATCCCCGTCGTATAAGAATAAGGCAGCGACACCTGCCTCACGCCACCTGGCACCTGCCCGAACAGCCGCAACAAGTCAAACTGGCAATAGGCGCGTATGGCATAAGCCTCGCCCTCGATGACGGCGCGCGCCTTGCTGTCGGTTATGTTGCCACCCTTCTCGGCAATGTTCTTTAGGATGACATTTGCCGAGGATATGATTGTAAACAGGCCATCGTACATTGAGTTGACCGCCTTGCGCACTTCGTCCTCGGCGTATTTGTGGTGAGTGAGGTCGTTTGCCAGCGTGCTGCTCGACGACGTACTTTCCTCACGCCACAGGCTTGCGAGGTTCTCCACATCGGTCATCGTAAGTTTCTCCCCATAGCAGTCCCTGCCGCCCATCAGCATGTAACAGCCCGTGAGAGCCGTGCGGAAACCCTTGTAACTGTCAAACTGGTCAGCCTCCTTCTGGGTGTTCTCGCCACGCACGTCAAGCCAGTCGCCACACGAGGAAAGGCATAAGGGCAAGAGCGCGAGAAAGCAAAACGCCACATGGGCAAAACCGCTCATGCCACCATTCCCATTTGTCTTATTGTTCATTGTCATAGTATCAGTATGTGTTTATTGAGCAATCCCTATGTCCGGGCACTCTTTTCTTTTTAAAAAACCATCAGAACAGGAGTTTCACGCTGCCCTGTATGTTGCGTGCATACGGGTAACTGGTGCCACGCTCCATCCTTATGCTGCCCCAGTGGAACAAGTCGTTCATGTTAACGCTGAATATCGCCGACTGCAGCCTGAAGTACTTGTTCAGCCAGGCGTTGCTCAGCTTGTATTGCAGGCTAACGCTTTGCAACTCCAGCACGTTGTTGTCCATCACGTAGCGCGAGGTCGCCTTCGCCTTGTTGTTGCTGAACTTTTGGTAGAACGAAACGTCGCCGGCCTGGAACCAACGGTCGCTCAGCACACGCTCGTCAACATTGCCGCTCCTTATCTCGTTGAGCGTCACCTCCACGCGGTCGCGCAACGTCGAATTGTACGTCTTGCCACCCCAATAGTAGCCGAACGACGCATTGAGCGTAAAGTTGCCCCATGTGAACGTGGTGTTTACGTTTCCACGGTACAACGGGTCGGCACTTCCGCAATAAACCTTGTCCGACTCTTTCCACACGTCGGTTATGTTGCCGTCACGGTCAAGGAAAATCTCCTTGCCCGTGCTCGGGTCTATTCCCAGCGAGCGCACGGCGTAGATGGCGTTCTGCGGGTATCCCTCGTAGAAAAGATACTGTATGCCGCTGCCCGTGTCACGGTCAGTGCCCGAGGTGCTTTGCGCCGCCTTCATGTAAGCGTCGGTTTGATCCTTTATCGCCTGCGACAGCTTCTTTATCTTGTTCTTGTTGTAAACGAGCTGCCCGCCCAGCAACCAGAAGAACTTGCGGCTGTTGTCACGTATCACGTACCCACGCAGGGCGGCCTCCCATCCCTTGTTCTCCACCTCGCCGATGTTGGCTCGGTATGAGCTGAAGCCCATGGAATGTGGCAAGTCCATGCTTGAGAGCAGGTTGTCGGTGTTCTTGACATAATACTCAAACGAACCGTTGAGGCGGTGGTCAAACAGCGCGAACTCTGTGCCCACGTTTATTTCCTTGGTCACCTGCCACGACAGGTTGGGGTTGCCAAATCCTCCAAGCTGCGCTCCCATCCACGACATGTAACGGTTGTCGGTAATGTAATTGTAATACGTGTAAGCGTCGGTTTCCAATGCCCCCGATGCCGCTCCGGTCTCGCCGTAGCTTGCCTTGAGGCGCAGCATGTCAACGGGCTTTGCCTCCTTCAGGAACCGTTCGTTGTGCAGGTTCCAGCCCACGCCGGCACTGTAAAACGAAGCGTACTTCTTGTCGCTTCCATAGCTGGAGTTGCCGTCAATGCGGTAACTGAAGTCGGCATAATACTTGCTGTTGTAAGTATAGTTTACGTTGGCGGTAACGCCAAACTGGTGGTTCTTGGTGTTGCTTCCGCTTGGCATCTCCGTCTCCGAGTACTGCCTGAAGTTGGCGATGTTTGCCATGTCCTCGTTGGAAATGCCTTCGTATGCAGAATAAAACGAATCGTAATCCGACTGGCGGAGCGACCAGCTCAAGCCCACATACAGCGAGTGAAGCTCCCTGAACACCTTGTTGTACGCCAAGGTGGCATCGGCGTTAAGCGACATGGTTTTCCCGTTGCCATAACGATAATATCCCTTTCGCAGGAAGCCGTCGCCCGACTGGTACGCCGAAGCCGTCGAGCTTTCGTAATAAGTGTTGTCCGGAGAGCGGAAGAAGTGGCTCTCGCTGATGTTCCTTGAGATGCCAAACTGCCCACGCAGCGTAAGCTCCGGCAGAATGTTCCAGTCTATCGAGAAATTGTTGGTCAGCTCCTGGTAGTCACTCTTGTCGAAGCCGCCCAGCGAAGCGTTGTAAAGCGGGTTCTCGTCAGCCGTGTAAATTGACATGAACGGGTCAAAGAACTTGCGCACATTGCCGTCGGCATCATACGGACTGTCGTAAGGCTGCAACGAAACATAATCGCCGAACGAGCCGTAGGGGCTTTCCTTGGAGTTGGTTATGCCCACCGACGTGTAATTGCGGAACGTCAGCGTGCTGTATTTATACAATAATGTGATGGCACCGGTGAAATTCTTGCGGTCGCGGCGCGGCGCTTGGTGACATTTATGAACTTGCCGTCAACCCCATAGCCCAGCCCCGTGCCACGCAGGGCGTAGTCGAGGATCTCAAACACCGTGGAATTGCTCACCTTGAAGTTGACGCGCTTGTCGGCGACATCTTCGTAGGTAAACAGGAACTTGTAAGGAGACGATGCCTCAAGACGGTTGAAAACGGAAACAAGCGGCTCGTTGCGGAACTGCATGGTCAGCCCAACGTCGTTCTGCGCCATTACCGCCGACGACACGCAAGGCGGCATAAGCCTCGTGGCAGAGAACGGCGACAAGGTGACGCTGAGACCGTCGGCAAGGCAAACCGACAAGGTGACGCTCAACGACTTCCGCAACATCTTTGCCGACGAGGACATCGTAAGGGACGTGACGCTAACGGTGCCAATAGGCAAGTCGGCCGACATAACGCTGCCCGACAGCTCTGTCGTAAGCCTGTCGCCGGGCAGCCAGCTGACCTTCCCCACGGCGTTTGGAGACCGCTGGGTGGTAAAGCTCGACGACAACGGCTACTTCAAGGCTTCATAGCCGAGCGCAACGCAGGCGTGCAAGCGGCGCTGCGCATGATGAACCGCATGGAGAAGGTGAAAGTGTCGCTGCAGGGCAACACCATCGTCGTGGAGGACATATAAAAGCCCAAGGCGGCAATGCGCTCACACCGGCGGCACAGGGCATTTGCCGTTGCGGCGCAATGGTGTTGCGATTGCACCGTAATGGCAATGCGTTTACGCCGTAATGGCAACGCGATTGCGCCGTAAACACGAAGCGGTTGCGCCGCAACGGCAACGAGGCTGCGACACAAGGGAAAACACAATGGCGGCGCAAGGTGCTTTGACCTTGCGCCGCCATTGTGTTTTCCAAAGCCATCGCGGAGCGTGGCGAGCCACGCTTCGCAAGCCGTCACAGCCTAACCACCAGATACTTGCTGACGCTCCAGAATATCGCAGCGTCCTTAATGTGCAACGTGCTGGTGCCGTTGCTGTTCTTCTTTATCTCGTAAGAACCGGCAGGCATCTGCGTCATGATCTTCGGGTCTGACGAGTTGAGGCGTATGTCATTGTAATTGCGAATGTCCACCTTCGAGAAGCTGCCCGGCTGCAACTGGCTCACGTCAATCTTCTTCTTGGCCAGGAAACCGCCCTTGATGAGACCCTTGTTCTTCAGTTCCTTAGACGTGCCTATGGCCACAAAGCCCGTGTTGAGCGACGCATCCTGCTCGGCTATGGTGCTGCGCTGGCTCTCCAGCGTCCTGCTCTGTGTCTCCACCGTGCCCTGCAGCTGCGTGTTGGTGGTGGTCAGCGCGGTCACGTTCTCGGTGAGCTTGGTTATGTCAGCGTCCTTGCTTTCGAGCTGAGCCTGCAACTCGGCAATCTGCTTGTCCTTCTCGTCGAGCTGGGCCTTGTAGTATGCAATGAGCTTCTGCACGCGCTGCCCGTAAGCCGACTTGTTGTTCTTGACCTCAGCCTCCAGCTTGTCAATGTTCTCGCGCTGCTGCTGCAACATCTGCGCCAGCGAACGCAGCTGATCCTTCATCTTCGCCTTGTCTATCGGGCCACCCTCGCGCGACCCCATCTGCTGCAGCAAGCCCTCCTGGGCGCTTATGCTGTCGAGACCTGCCGACATGACGTTAACGAAAGCCGCCATCTGCTTTATATCCTCCTGATGCAGGCTGTCAGCGAGGGCAAGCGAGTCAATCTGCGACTGCAAATCCCTTGTCTTGCCATTGTCACAACTCACCAAGGTCGCACCCGAGATAAGACCGAAGATACCTGATAGGATAATGTGTCTTGTTTTCATAATCTTCAAAATTTAAAATAATCTGCTGCAAAAATAGGGATTAATGGGACATTATGGTACTTTGCATACTCTTTTTTTCTGTTTTTTATGATTTACGCACGTCCAACACTGCTTTTTCTCCAACTTTTTAACAAGTTGGCGCGCAAGGATGCCACATTGTCCCCCAACAACCCAAACACACGAACATGGGGCAACACAATATATAATATACGTCAAACCGCCATTTTAGCGTCCTCGCCGACCGCCCCAGAAGCCTTTCCTCCCGAATATTCAAAAAAACAGAGGAAAAAATTTGGTGGTACGAAAACTTTTACCTACCTTTGCACTCGCATTCTGAAAGGGAGCTGGTTTTAGGCTGGCAACACAAGGAAGAACCTCGTGAAAACCTTTTTGGGAAGCCAATGAACAAACGGATTGGAAGTTTGGGTGAGTGGCTGAAACCAGCAGTTTGCTAAACTGCCGTGCGC
>CAYLUI010000044.1:0-20444 GCA_964386825.1 uncultured Prevotella sp.
ATCCTCTCTGGCATAATTCTTATTTTACTTGCAAAAATAATAAAAAAAGTGCTAAGTGCAAAAATACCTGACAAATATTTTGTGCATAGCCATTAAACGGCGAAAGGATGTTTTATTATTGTGGATTTATGTTTTTACCAAAACGTATCCTCTGCATCATCTCCAAATTGCAGTGGTTGGCTAATATCCCAAGGCTTTGATAATTGTGGAGAATCCGTGTACTCGTCCTTTTTTTCAAAAGCATCTTTGTCTTGTGCATTACTCCCTGTCAAAAGATGCGTTTCCCTTGCGAGTGGTATGATTAATATTTGTGGTTTTATGTAATACTTTTTCACAAGTCGTGTGTTTGAAATTTTGTTTGATGTTTTATTTGATGACCATTTTTTGCCCATTGCGTATAACAATGCCCTTATGGTATTTCCCAACTCGTTGACCTCGCAAGTTATACGTATTGGGATTTTCATTGTGCCATATAACAGATTCTATCTCTGTAGTGGTATCGTCGAGGTTGAATACGTAATTCTTGTTTATTTTGCCTACACTGGTTGTTTTTGGTAAGGCCAAGTACGCCTTATGTGATCCATTTATGAATGCCTCGCCATTGTTTGCACCCCAATAGAAGCCTGTTGCGCCAGACGGGCATGCCAGTTTGTAGTAAGCCTCGCCACCTTCTGTCAAGCACTCGCCATCGCTTCCGTTAAGCATGTTTTCATAGTCCTTGTTGCCTTCTTCATTTGACACAGCCATACTGTATGACCCCTCGTTGGCTTTCAATACAACTGCGGAAGCCCTGGGAATTGTGCTTCCTGCTTCGTAAATTTTGTTGACTGTTATCTTGTTGTTGTAAATTTTCATTGTGTAAGCCTTCACGCCCAGAGGTACGATTAGAGACTTATAACTATAATACAAAGTGGAGTATCCTGCTTTTGTTACATTTACATTTATGGCCTCATCATTGTCTTCGATTATGGAAATGTCATCAAGATAGAAGTAGTTGCCTGTAAATTCTATAGTTGATGTGGACTTTAATCCAGATAAGTAAATTTCCTTGTAAAGCCACTTGCCTTTTATGCAATCTATGTTTTGTGATAATTGGGAGACTTCCTTGCCGTTGTTATATACTTTTATGTTACAGGAAACTTCCTTTTGTAAGACTCCTGCGATTCTAAATGACAATATGCATTTTCCAGAACTTACCTTTTCCCCAAGTTTAAATTCATATGATCCATCGTCGGAGCCTGAACCTATTTTGATACATTTGTATGCACTCTTTAAATTGTTTTTTGTTTCAACAGATTCGAAGGAATCAAATTCAACGTTTGCGCTGTTATTTGGATTGTTAAAATATCCATCATTTCCTCCTTGGGTTAGGTTTTTGTCAAAGCTTTCATAGAATATTTCGCCATTAGGTTTTTCACGTTCAACGTTTAGGATATACGAAGTTTCTTGATAGGAGTATTGGCTGTTTCCACAAAATGTTGCAGAAATTTTGGTTTTGCCTATACTTCTGATTTTCACAAGACCATTTTTGTCAACACTCGCAATGCTGTCATCATAATTCCAATATTGGATGGGTAGATTGTTGGGATTGTCAAGTTCTGGCAAACTGTATGGTTTACCAAATGTTAGGGTGACTTCTTTTAGCGGAAAATCTATGCTTGGAGGCGTTCTTTGTGGCCTGCAATCAGAAGAGGCTGTTAGGGTAATGTCGTCTATGTAAATATTCTTTTTACTTGATGTTTCTGCATTGGAAAATATGATCGTTAGGCTGTCTGTTCCAGATGGGACATTTAGTAGGTAATTGTTGTCATTGCCTTTGGTACAGGAAACCCCTTCTGTTGGAGATTTTATGGTTACGCAAGAATAATTTTTGCAAACAAATGACAAATTGAAAATTCCACTTGCTTCGTAAAGAGCAATTCTTGCTTTAAATTCTGCTTTTTGTGGAATTTGTAGTTCGGGGTGTATGACACCTTCTCCATTTTGCCATGCCATTTTAACCCCATTAGAGCTATAAACAGCATTTTTTCCTATTGACGGAATAGTAAATCGGCTTGTAAAATCTTCCGACCAAATTACAACGTCCTTTTCATTGTCCTGTGCACGTATGGATATTGTTGAAAGGACAAGTAGTAAGGATACTAAAGTGAATATGAGTGATGTGTGTTTCAATTTTCCTATAAAAC
Organism: uncultured Prevotella sp.; assembly: GCA_964386825.1. Taxonomy (GTDB): domain Bacteria; phylum Bacteroidota; class Bacteroidia; order Bacteroidales; family Bacteroidaceae; genus Prevotella. Next base: position 2,187 of record CAYLUI010000044.1, read on the forward strand.
TTGAAAGTTTAGAGAAAGTTTCTTTTTGGAGACAGTCTTATCGACTGCAGTAGTTAGTTAAATAATCTAATAGGGAGCACATCGCAATGTGCACTCCCTATTGTATTGTTGCATGAATTATATGCAAAAGTTATTTTATCAAATTATCTCGCTCCAGTCTTCTTGACTCTTTCGAACGTATGACTGATAACGACGCTTGGCGCTCTTCTCTGTCTCAACATAGAGATTTTCTGCTTCTTCAGGGTCAGCCTTTTGTAAAGAAGAGAAACGAACTTCACCCATAATGTAGTCGCGGAACTTATCCCACTCAGGTGCTTTTGAGTCAAGCGTAAATGGATTTTTGCCTTCCTTGGCATTGTCAGGATTGTAACGCCACAGATGCCAGTAACCACATTCAACAGCAAGAGCCTCTTCGTGCTGTGAACGTCCCATGTTACGTTTATCAGCCTTGGAACCCTTTATGCCATGATTGATACATGGTGCATAGGCGATTACGAGTGAAGGACCATGATAGGCCTCTGCCTCGCGTATGGCCTTCAGTGTTTGCTCGTTATTTGCTCCCATGGCAACCTGGGCAACGTAAATGTACCCATACGTAGTTTCCATCAATCCAAGATCCTTCTTACTTACACGCTTGCCGCTTGCTGCGAACTGTGCAATGGCACCAATCGGCGTGCTCTTTGAAGACTGACCTCCTGTATTGGAGTAAACCTCTGTGTCAAGGACAAGAATGTTTACGTCCTCGCCAATAGAGAGCACGTGGTCAAGACCACCATAACCAATGTCGTAAGAGGCACCATCACCACCGATAATCCACTGTGAACGTTTCACAAGGTAGTGGTCAAGGGTCTTCAGTTCTTGAGCGCACTTGCAGCAACACTTCTCAGCTTCTTTTTCGATGAGAGGTTTCAAAACAGCAGCGGCAGCCTTTGATCCGTCAGCGTCATCTTTGTTTTCAATCCACTGTTGTGCGGCAGCCTTGAATTCGTCAGAGCAGTGCCCGCTTTCCATTTTGTGTTGCAGCAGCAGTGTGATGCGCTGTTTCATTTTCTTGTTGGCAATGGCCATACCAAGACCAAACTCGCAGAAATCCTCAAACAGTGAGTTGTTAAACGCTGGACCTTGGCCTTTTTCGTTTGTGCAATATGGTGTTGAAGGCACTGATGCAGAGTAGATGCTTGAGCAACCGGTTGCGTTTGCAATCATCTCACGGTCGCCGAATAGTTGAGAGATGAGCTTCACATAAGGAGTCTCACCGCAGCCTGAACATGCACCAGAAAATTCGAACAGAGGCTGGGCAAATTGTGAGTTCTTAGCATTCTGCTTGATATCTACAAGGTCTTGCTTTGACTTAACGTTTTTCACCAGATATTCCCAATTTTTGGCTTCTTGCTTCATCATTGGGTCGTCAACATTGAATGGCACCATCTTGAGTGCTTTCTCAATCTCGCCAGTCTCACGGTTCTTTTTACCTGGGCAGACATCAACGCAGTTGCCGCAACCAAGGCAGTCAAGAACAGAAGTCTCAATGCGGAACTGCATGCCTTTCAGGTTCTTGGGTGCCTTAAGCTCTATGGTAGAAGCATCGAAGCCTTGTGCTTCATTTTCGTCGAGCACAAATGGGCGAATGGCAGCGTGAGGACAGCAGAATGCGCACTTGTTGCACTGGATACAGTTCTCTGGATTCCATACAGGTACGAAAGCTTCAACTCCACGTTTGTCATAGGCGGCCGTGCCTGTCTGCCATGTGCCATCGGTTGTGCCAAATTTCACGAAGTCGCTTACCTTAAGCAAGTCACCTGCCTGTGCATTCATTGGACGAACAATTTCCTTTACGAATGCAGGAGCGTCGTCCTCAATTTCTGCATCATCGGGCAGATTTGTCCATGCTGGATTAACGGTAAGTTCTTTGTATTCCCCACCGCGATCAACGGCAGCATAGTTCTTGTTGACAACGTCCTCGCCCTTCTTGCCGTATGATTTTACAATGAACTTTTTCATCTGCTCTACAGCAAGGTCAGTAGGAATGACCTCTGTAATGCGGAAGAATGCGGATTGCAAGATTGTATTTGTGCGGTTGCCAAGACCAATCTCTTGACCAATCTTTGTTGCATTGATGTAATAAACCTTAATATTGTGCTTGGCAAAATAACGCTTCACCTTGTTTGGGATGAAGTTCACGAGTTCCTCGCCATCAAAGATGGTATTGAGTAGGAAGGTTCCGCCATCTCGCAATCCACGTATTACATCATACATGTGTAAATAAGCCTGAACGTGGCAAGCGACAAAGTTAGGTGTGTTTACTTGGTATGCAGAATGGATAGGCTCGTCTCCGAAACGTAGATGTGAGCATGTGAAGCCACCAGACTTCTTGGAGTCGTAAGAGAAGTAAGCCTGACAATACTTGTTTGTATTGTTACCGATAATCTGTACGGAGTTCTTGTTTGCACCAACGGTTCCATCGGAGCCGAGACCATAGAACTTTGCCTCGAACAGGCTGTCACCACCCATAGGTATCTCTTCGACCTCTGGCAGGCTGGTGAATGTTACATCGTCAACGATGCCAACAGTAAAATGATTTTTCGGCTCAGGAAGTTCAAGATTGTTGAATACTGAGATAATCTTGGCAGGTGTAGTATCAGAAGATCCAAGACCATATCGACCACCAACAATAAGCGGCTTGCGTGGGTCATCGTAAAGTGCGCTCTTTACATCTAGGTACAGAGGCTCGCCCTCTGCTCCAGGTTCTTTTGTTCGATCAAGTACGGCAATGCGCTTTACAGTTGCAGGTATGGCCTTACGTATAGCCTCAACGCTAAATGGGCGATACAGGTGAACTGCCACCATACCGACTTTTTTGCCTTGTTTTGTGAGATAGTCGATGGCTTCACGGGCTGGCTCTGTAGCAGAACCCATCAGGATGATGATGTTCTCTGCATCTGCTGCTCCATAATAGTTGAAGAGATGATATTCGCGACCTGTAATCTTTGAAACTTCGGCGAGATGCTTTTCTACAATCTCTGGAATACTGTCATAATACTCGTTGCATGCCTCACGGTGTGTGAAGAATGTTTCTGGATTTTCTGCTGTACCACGTGTGTCAGGACGCTCTGGACTCATTGCACGGTCACGGAAACGCTTGATCCACTCAGGATTTACTAATGGGCGGATATCCTCCATGTCCATTTCTTCCACTTTGTGATACTCATGTGATGTGCGGAAACCATCAAAGAAGTTGATGAATGGAACAGAACTCTCAAGAGTTGAGAGGTAAGGCACTGCGGAAAGATCCATAACCTCCTGGACAGAACCTGAGCAGAACATGGCGAAACCAGTCTGGCGACAAGCCATGACATCTTGATGGTCACCAAAAATGCACAGTGAATGACTTGCCAGAGTACGTGCAGAAACGTTGAAAACGCATGGCAGCAACTCACCTGCGATTTTGTACATGTTGGGTATCATCAACAGCAAACCTTGTGATGCTGTGTAAGTACTTGTCAAGGCACCAGCTTGCAATGAACCGTGCACGGCACCAGCTGCACCACCCTCTGATTCCATTTCCTGTACAGTTACAGTCTGGCCGAAGAGGTTTTTACGACCTTTGGCAGCCCATTCGTCAACGTGCTCAGCCATTGGCGATGATGGTGTGATAGGATAAATTCCTGCAACCTCAGTAAACATGTAGCTTACATGGGCAGCGGCGGTATTGCCATCACAAGTGATGAACTTTTTTTCTTTTGCCATAATATAATAATGTTTAATGTATAATGTTTAGTTTTTGATATTATCTAAAAAATATATTGCCTTTGAAACAAGACGTGTCAGTACAAAAAACCAAGTAACCACAATGGTATTAAATTGTCATGCCCTACTTCTGTATTGTATCTGACGTATATTGTGTCTTTATTATATCTTGCCTTGCCTGTTGTCATGGCATCACAAACCTTAAACCTACGCTTGCCATCTATTATGTAGCTTTTAGGCTTAGAATCCTGGTTTACGAGATGATCCTTCCACATGGTGTTTACGAAGAAAGTCTCCATCACGTCTTGCCTTTCTACAGTAATCGGGTAGATGGCATACATGAGGTTTGGATTGTGCATCATTATCTTGGCAGGTTTCTTCGGGAAGTCTTGCGTGGGATAATATATTTCGTTTAACAGCCGTGCGTCAGCAAGATATTTTATGTAATTCATTACCGTGGCTCTGCTGGTGTCAATTTGGTGAGCCAAATGGCTGACATTTGGAGAGTGAATGCCATCGACAGCAAGCATGTAAAACAACTTTTTTATCTTAGCAAGGTATTTCAGTTCTATCTGCTTGATTAGCAATATGTCAACCTCTGTCATCATGTTCATTGTCTTGAGCAGGTTTTCCGAGAAATTACGTTGCTCAAGGAAAAAAGGGTAGAAGCCGTGGTGCAGGTAGTCATTGAAATACTTCTTGGGCTGTATTACCGGCAATATCTTCTTGACGATATGTTCATGGCCGTTCACAATCTCGTCGAGAGTATAAGATGGAAAATGCGTGCCTGCCATTAAATTCACATACTCACGGAATGAAAACCCCCTGAGGTAATAGAATTTCAAAATGTCTTTTATGGCAGGATAGTCTGTTTTTAATCTCATCACGCTTGAACCCGTAAAGACGAGTTTCAACTGCGGATAAAGGTCATAGCATTTGCGCAATTCTACGCTCCAGTTTGGCTGCTTGAAAATCTGATCCAGCAGTAAAACTTTGCCGCCATGTCGTACAAATTCTCCAGCAAACTCCGCAATCCCGTGTCCTTGAAAATAGAAATTGTTCATGTTGACGTAGAGACACGAACGGTCATCCTTGCCAAACTTTTCCTTGGCATATTCCAATAGGAATGTAGTTTTCCCAACTCCGCGGGTGCCTTTAATTCCTATCAAGCGATGTGTCCAGTCTATCTCGTCCATTAGGGCGCGGCGGACAGGTGCGTTAGTATGCTCAACGAGGTAAGCATGCGTGCGGAAAAAGGATTCCATCAACTCCATTTTGCTTTTTGGTTGCTTTTGATGACAACTTGGTGTTGCAGATGCAAAGATACGAACTAATTTTATATTTGCAAACTGAACATTGCAGAAGTTTGCTTTTTTAGTATTTTTTTACTTTGAGCCGTTAGGTTTTGATTTGAGTCTTGGAGTTTATGATTAACTTTGCAGTTGCTAAACAGTTTTTCACTATGATATTACATGTTTTCAATCCAGAACACGACATTGCTCTTGCGTCAAACCTTGAGCGTTTTACAGCTCCGCATGCAGCTCGCCAATTACGCCATGACCTCGGTTTCTTGCCTGCATTGTGGGCTAAATGTGGGGAATATGTGTTGGTTGAAGATGTTGATGCAGCCAAGGAAGCTTTGCGGAAAACAGGCCTGTTCAGAAATGGCATTGTGATTTCCGCCAATGTTGTTGACCATGCTTGGCTATCTGGAAAACTGCATATTAATCCTGATGCCAACCTTACCATTCAACCTTGGGGGTGGGATGGAGCCATACGCTCCTGTCTGGACGGCTTTGGAGTAAAAGAACAATATTTGCCTGAAAAGACAAAACTTGATACTATTCGGCAAATGAGCCATCGGGCGTGGGCTGCCGAAAACCTACTTATGCCTTTACGCAATATAATAAATGGGACAGTAGGGGAGAGCTTCAAGTTACATACGCTTGTTGAACTTCGAGATATGTTGTCAGAAAGGGGAAATGTAGTGCTGAAAGCACCATGGAGTAGTAGTGGCAGGGGCATTAGATATGTTTATGGCATGAGCGGTAATGGTTCTGACATAAATGGTGCTCTCACCACACATCTTGAGGGATGGTTTAATAATGTGTTACATCGTCAAGGATGCGTAATGGCTGAACCGTATTATGATAAGGTGTGTGATTTTGGGATGGAGTTTGAGTGCAAATGCGACGGGCAGATATCCTATCGTGGCTTATCCCTCTTTAGCACTTCCAATGGAGCGTACACAGGTAACATCCTTGACGATGAGGAGCGCAAGGAGGCTTTGCTGTGCCGTTACATATCAGGTGCGAAATTGCAAAGCATACGTGAAAAAGTAAAAGGCTTGCTTTCACAAGCCTTTCAAGGTAAATATTCTGGTTTCTTTGGCATTGATATGATGGTTGTGAGAAACTGTGACGGTACACTTGCCATACATCCATGCGTTGAACTGAATTTGCGCATGACAATGGGGCATGTTGCTAATCTGCTCGCTAATAAGTACGAGCTGGAGGATAAGGTCATGCGCATTGCTTATTCATGTGGCGGATACCGCTTGAAAATAGAGTCCCATGAAGCAGAAGGTCAATGAGTATATACATAAAATACCGTCGCAACGACAAGAATGGCAATTATTGTCAATAATACAGTCATTACCTTGGAGAATATTTTCTTGCGTTTCTGTGCTCTTAGCTGATGCCTCTTGAATGAATCTGCATCATCCATGTCATGATGGCGATGGCTGTGTTTTTGTTTGTGTGTCATCCCTTAAATATGCTAATTCCAATTTGGGTTGAAGCTTTAGAACCTGAAATCAAGTTCGCAGTCTATCATATCATAATTGTGTTTGTCGCTAAGTTTGCGATTGGCACGGCTTTTGTCGTTAACCCTTGCATACTCCACATTGAACTGTAAGTTCTTTGTGATGACATAATTGAAGCCAAATTCGTATTGCGTCTTAGCAGTGCTCCATTCTGCCGATTCGCGGTACATGTCGTAACGAGCCTTCAGATATAGCTTTTGCTTGTTGATTGTGGCGAGTGGGGCTATTACGAGAGCATAGCCACCATCAGCCTTGTTTCCTAAACTTTCATTTACTTCTGCGTCATTCAAGTCTGCGCTTTTCTTATATGTGGTGGAGAAAGCCTTGCCTGTTGAATGAATGTATTCAGATCTAATAGTCCAATCGCTGAACTTGTATTCTCCTGATATTGCATAACGGTGCTGCGGTAACTTTCTCACTCCATTGTGTTCGTTGCCGTTAGTGTCAGACCATGTTCCCTTACGTGCATATGATCCTTCCCAGCCAAACCATCCTATGCGCATACCTTTCACAGGCATCACCCAAAGACCTCCAATAATGTCCTTCTGCTGGTCAACGTCCTTGGTGTTTATTCCTTGTCCATTGTAAACTCCTATTTGATAATGCAATAAGTTGCGTCCATTAGAGTTTTTCAGGAGGTCTCCTTGCAGTTGTACACCAATGTCGCGCCCGTTGCTTGAAACAGCTCCGTTACGGTCGGCAAAACCTGCAAGTTTGCTTACGCTTTGCGCATAGCTCATGAAACCTTGGTCGATTGGATTCATGGGGTTTTCGAAAGTAAACGCCCTCTTGAATTGACCAGCTTTGACACGTAGGAATTCGTAACGTTGCCATTCAGCAAATACATCGACGATTTTCAATGATTGTGAGAGATCTGCTGTGTTGCCATTGTATTGGAACTGTACCCGTGCCACCCAGTCTTTCGCTGGATTGGCATCGATGATTAAGCGTCCAAGGCGAATGTTGAAGCTGTTTGCCTCAGCACCTTCTTGGTTCGTATATTGATACTGTCCCATGGCATAGCCTGAAATCTTGAACATTTTCAACCAAGAAGGTATGTTGTCTGCTGCAAAAGATTGCGTTATCATTGTAGATGCAAGCAAAAGAAAGAATATCCTCTTCATTTTTTTGTTTTTTGTATTTTAAATTTGGTTTTTGTGCAAAGTTAATGCTTTTTCCAAAATTATCACTTCATTTCAAGCAGTTTTTGCAATCTAATGATTTCGTCGCGATATTGTGCAGCTTGTATGAAGTCAAGTTTCTTAGCAGACTCTTCCATAAGCCGTTTCGTGTTTTCTATGCTCTTCTCTAACTCGGCTCTTGTCATGCGAATAATTATTGGATCTGCCGCAAAGGCATTTATGCCGTCTTGTATGTAAGCATCAGGCATGACGTATCTTGCAGGTGCGTGTTGGGAATCCTGCATTTTAATCGAAATAGTGCGTTCGTCAAGGTCTGATTTCGGCAAAGCGCTTTTTATCTCTTTCACTATTTGTTTGGGAGTTACATGATGCTCCTCGTTGTATTTCAGCTGTATGCTTCTTCGGCGTGCAGTCTCATCGATCGTGCGCTGCATGCTATCTGTTATCACGTCAGCATACATTATTACTTTCCCGTTTACGTTACGTGCGGCACGCCCCGCAGTTTGGGTCAGGCTGCGGTGACTGCGTAAGAAGCCTTCTTTGTCTGCGTCGAGTATGGCAACAAGTGAAACCTCTGGTAAGTCAAGTCCCTCGCGGAGCAAGTTCACTCCAACGAGAACATCGTGAACACCTGCTCTTAGATCATTCATAATTTTGACCCTGTCAAGTGTCGCTACGTCGCTGTGTATGTAGGTTGCCTTAATGTTATGGTTTAACAAATACTCTGTAAGTTCCTCGGCCATACGCTTTGTAAGTGTGGTTACAAGCACACGCTCAGACCGTTCCGTGCGTGTTATTATTTCGTCAAGCAAGTCGTCAATTTGGTTTTCCGATGGGCGCACTTCTATTTCTGGGTCAAGTAAGCCTGTTGGGCGTATTAGTTGTTCTACCACGATGCCTTCCGACTCCTGCAACTCATAGTTTGCTGGCGTTGCCGATACATAAATCACCTGATTTATCATGTCATGAAACTCCTCGAAACGCAAGGGGCGATTGTCGAATGCCGCAGGCAGACGGAATCCAAACTCCACAAGGTTTTGTTTCCTTGCGCGGTCACCGCCGTACATGGCATTGATTTGTGGGACAGTAACGTGGCTTTCGTCTATCACTATTAGATAGTCCTTTGGAAAGAAATCGAGTAGGCAATATGGGCGTTGCCCAGCTTCGCGTCCGTCGAAATAGCGCGAGTAGTTCTCAATGCCAGAACAGTGACCAAGCTCTTTTATCATCTCCAAATCATATTCCACTCGCTCTTTTATGCGCTGTGCTTTTATGTCGTCTCCAACTGACTGGAAAAAGTCTATTTGAGCCACCAAGTCGTCTTGTATTAGGTGTATTGCGTTGTCGGTTTGCTCCTTTGAGGTCACGAAAAGGTTGGCTGGGTAAATTTGGTATTCTTCAAGCTGGCGTTCGGAACGCATTGACGTGGGATCAATTTCTTCTATGCTGTCAATTTCGTCGTCCCACCATGTCACCCTAAGTGCATAATCGCTGTACGCCATAGATATAATCACCGTATCGCCTTTCACAGAAAAACATCCACGCTGTAAATCAATATCGTTGCGTGTGTACAGGGCGTTGACCAATCGCCGCAAGAAAGCATTGCGCTCAATAGTTTGCCCTTGCCTTATGCCTATTACATTTTCTTGCATTGCCACAGGTGCCCCCATGCCGTATATGCATGAAACTGAAGATACAACGATGACATCGTTTCGTCCTGATAACAAGTCACTTACTGCGGCCAATCTGAGTTTGTCAATCTCGTCGTTTATGGCCAAGTCTTTCTCTATGTACGTGTCTGTTGAAGGCATGTAAGCTTCCGGTTGGTAATAGTCGTAATAACTTACATAATAGTCAACGGCATTGTTCGGAAAGAATCCTTTCATCTCCTCATACAATTGTGCGGCAAGCGTCTTGTTGTGGCTCAGTATGAGTGTTGGCTTCCCGATGTTGGCGATGACGTTGGCGACAGTAAATGTCTTGCCTGATCCCGTCACCCCAAGCAATACTTGAGCTTTGTCGCCGCGCTCAATGCCTTCGGTTAGCTGGCGTATGGCCTGTGGTTGGTCACCAGTGGGCTTAAATTTAGATGAAATCTTGAAATCCATAGATATGCAAAGTTAGCTGTTTTTTTGTTATCCTTGGACATTATTTGCCTGTATTTTAGAAAAAACTCATAAAAACATCGGCTACATTTGGTTTGTTATGATTTTATGTGTAAATTTGCACGACAAAATGATAGACATGAAGAAAATCAGCATCATGGCCCTTGCCTCAATCCTGCTTTTCAGTGGTTGTGCCAAGGAGTTCAATAGTGTATATAAGTCGAGAGATTACCGCTATAAGTACGAGTATGCCAAGGAGAGTTTTGCCCTTGGCAAGTATCAGCGTGCCACGACGCTCTTGCAGGAACTTATTATACCAGAAAAAGGTAGCCAGGACGCACAGGAATGCCTTTACATGCTTGCCATGTCAGAGTATATGTGCCAAGATTGGGAAACGGCTTCTGAGACATTCAAAAAGTACGTAAAGACTTATCCGAGAGGGCAATACGCAGAAGTCGCAAAGTACTACGTCGGGCAAAGCCTGCTCATGAGCACTCCAGAGCCTCGCCTTGACCAATCGCAGACCATGGCGGCAATATCCGCATTTCAGGAATATCTGGATCTTTACCCAGATGCCAAATACAAAGAGCAAGCGCAGGAAAAGCTATTTGAACTACAAGACAAGCTTGTGGAGAAAGAACTTTCCACGGCCCATCTTTATTATGACCTTGGAGCCTATTTTGCAAATTGCACTTACGGTGGTAACAATTATGAGGCATGCATCGTTACATCACAAAATGCGCTAAAAGATTACCCTTACACAAAGAAACGTGAGGAGTTTGCCACGTTGATAATGAAGAGCAAATTCCATCTTGCCGAACAGAGTGTGGAAGCCAAGAGGATGGAAAGATATCAAGATGCGGAAGATGAGTGCTACGGCTTCATCAACGAATATCCTGACTCGAAAGAGCGTAAGAGGGCAGAAGAGTTCATAAAGAAGTGTGAGAAAATAACGGCTAATGCCAGCGATGAATAAAAACAAAAAATACTGATACGTAAAAATGGATTACAAGAAGTCAAAAGCTCCGGTCAACACTGTTACTCGCAACATCATGGACTTGTGCGATGAGACCGGCAACATCTATGAGAGTGTGGCCATAATGGGCAAACGCGCCAACCAGATCAGCTTAGAGATAAAGAACGACTTGAGCAAAAAACTTGCAGAGTTTGCATCTTACAATGATTCGCTCGAAGAAGTGTTCGAGAATCGTGAGCAAATAGAGATAAGCCGTTACTACGAGAAATTGCCAAAACCAACGTTGCTTGCAACACAAGAGTTTGTTGAGGACAATGTATATTGGCGTGACCCGTCACAAGACAACAGCCGTTCGGAGGAGGCATAAATGATTCAGCGCAAGCAAACTGTATTCTTGCTATTGGCTTTTGTAGCCATAGTGGCATGCCTGTGTTTGCCAATAGGTCATGTTTCTGGAGAAGCGATGGGGGCGTCGTTTGTTTGGTATAACCTTGGCTTTTGTGCTGGCAACTCTTTCGAGCTTTCTCCTTTGCCTTTTGCTGTTCTTGTGATTGTTGGGGCGTTGGCTGTTGTGGACATTTTCCTATTCAACAAACGTAGAATGCAGGGGCGCATATGTTTATTATGTGTGCTGCTCTGCCTTATTTGGTATGCCATTTATGCCTTTTACGCAGCAGGCAAACTTTCTTCAATGGGCGATTTCCACATGGATTTTGTGGCATGTCTTCCTTTTGTTGCCGCCATGTTTATGCTCATGGCTCGACGGGGCATAAAAGCCGATGAGGATCTCATTAAGTCTATGGATCGTATTAGGTAAGGCACCATTTAGGTTGTAACGCAATAATGGCGCATAATTCAAAACTTGTTTTCACGATGTTTCGTGTGCAAGAAATGAATTATGCGCCATTGTTTTTCCGTTTTCAAGACTTCTCGTCAAAACTTTTGTGGCAATGCGACAAAAGTTTATAGGCGTTGCCACAAAAGTTTTTAGGTAATGCGGCAAAACCTTTGTCGCAAAGTGATAATGATTTGAGTCCATCCACCTTTTGGCTTAACATCCGACTTCGTAATACATTATTATATTAGTCTCGCTTTTACCAATCGTTTATTGATTGAAACTTTTATTCTCATTGCATGCTTAATGTCGTGCGGTTTACGAACACCAAAGCTAATGATTTTCATTGTGGTTAATAATTCTTAACGAAGACGTGAAAACGTGTGATGTTCAAGGAAAAAGCAGTATCTTTGCACCGCTGTTTTTAAGGTGTGGGTAAACCATGCCCGAGAAATTCAACATAAAGTCTAACTTTATTAATTCATTAACAAATTAAATTTATGTCTAATTACAACGACATCAAGAACGTACAGCCATTGGACGATTTCAATTGGGACGAATTCGAGAATGGCTCTTCTGCAAGCGTTAGCAAGCAGGATCAGGAAAAAGCCTATGACACCACCCTGAGCAAAATTCAGGATCATGAGGTCGTAGAGGGAACCGTAATCTCAATCGACAAGAAAGAGGTGGTTGTGAACATCGGCTATAAGAGCGATGGCATCATTCCCGCAAGCGAGTTCCGTTACAACCCAGAGCTGAAGATTGGCGACAAGGTTGATGTTTACGTTGAGGATCAAGAGGACAAGCGTGGTCAGCTCGTTCTCTCTCACAAGAAAGCTCGTCTGGCTACAAGCTGGGAGCAGATTAACAAAGCCATGGAGAACGATGAGGTTATCCAGGGTTACATTAAGTGCCGTACCAAGGGTGGCATGATTGTTGACATCTATGGTATCGAGGCATTCTTGCCAGGCTCGCAGATTGATGTCCATCCTATACGCGACTACGACGTATTCGTAGGAAAGACAATGGAGTTCAAGGTTGTGAAGATCAACCAGGAGTTCCGCAATGTTGTTGTTTCGCACAAGGCTCTTATCGAAGCTGAACTTGAGGCACAGAAGAGGGAGATTATCTCGCATCTGGAGAAAGGGCAGGTTCTTGAGGGAACTGTCAAGAACATCACGTCTTATGGTGTGTTTGTTGATCTTGGTGGCGTGGACGGACTCGTGCACATCACGGATCTCTCTTGGGGTCGCGTAAGCGATCCGCACGAGGTTGTGCAGCTCGACCAAAAGATTAAGGTCGTAATCCTTGACTTTGATGAGGAGAAGAAGCGCATAGCCCTTGGCGTGAAGCAGCTTACGCCGCATCCATGGGATAGCCTTGACGCAGAGCTTAAGGTTGGCGACCATGTCAACGGTAAGGTTGTCGTCATTGCCGACTACGGTGCATTCGTTGAGATTCAGCCTGGTGTTGAAGGTCTCATTCATGTTAGTGAGATGTCATGGAGCCAGCACCTTCGCTCAGCTCAGGAGTTCTTGCACGTTGGCGACGAGGTTGAGGCTGTTATCCTGTCACTCGATCGTCAGGAGCGCAAAATGTCGCTTGGCATTAAGCAGCTTAAGGAGGATCCATGGGAGAATATCGAACAGAAGTATCCTGTTGGTTCTGTCCACAATGCAAAGGTTCGCAACTTCACCAACTTTGGTATCTTCGTTGAGCTTGAGGAAGGTGTTGACGGACTCATCCATATCTCTGACCTCAGCTGGACAAAGAAGGTTAAGCATCCTTCTGAGTTCACCACTGTTGGTGCCGAAATCGAAGTTGTTGTTCTTGAGATCGACAAGGAAAACCGTCGCTTGAGCCTTGGTCACAAGCAGCTTGAGGAGAATCCTTGGGACAAGTACGAGAGCGCATACCAGCCAGGCAGCACTCATACTGGTAAAATCACAGAGATGATGGACAAGGGTGCTGTTATTACTCTTGAAGATGGTGGCGAGGGCTTTGCCACACCAAAGCATCTTACAAAGCAGGATGGTACACAGGCTAAGCAAGGTGAGGAGCTCTCATTCAAGGTTATTGAGTTCAACAAGGAGTCGCACCGCATAATCCTTTCTCACAGCCGTACGTTTGAGGAGGGTCACGAGGAGCCGCGTCAGCGTCGCCACAGTGCTGCCACAAGCAACCGTAAGCAGAATGACACTCCTGTAATCAATAATGTACAGGCAGGTACGTCTCTTGGCGACCTCGATGTTCTCGCTAAGTTGAAGGCTGAGATGGAAAAAGGCAAATAATTTTCCTTTTTAAAATTTGAATTGGAAATGACAGAATAAATGAGTAGGCATCCATGCGATGCCTGCTCATTTCGTTTATATTATCATGGGTAATACCCTTTTGGGTAAGTTGTGAGGAGATTACAAAAACAGAGTGGCGTTTACTTCACAGTAAACGCCACTCTTCAATAGGTATTAGCCTTCTCTAAGGTAAAAAGATTGTATTCAGGATAACATTCACAAAGGTAACGTTTTTCTTGCAAGCGTGCAAATTATTCATCATTTTTTTCAAATAAATGGTCGGTGGAGATTGTGAATATAGAGGAAAATGACTACCTTTGCAATAATTATATAGAACTAATATGGAGACAAAGGAAAACATTGCCAAGGAGGAAAAAAGGAGCCTTAGCTTCGTTGAACAACTTATAGAAGAGGATTTGGCGGCAGGCAAAAATGGGGGACGCATACAGACGCGTTTTCCACCCGAGCCTAATGGGTATCTGCACATTGGTCATGCTAAGGCCATTTGTATGGATTTTGGTGCAGCTGAGCAATATAATGGTGTTTGTAATCTGCGTTTCGATGACACAAACCCGTCTAAGGAGAACACTGAATATGTGGAGAACATACTTAACGACATACAGTGGCTTGGCTTCAAGTGGGGCGATATTTTTTATGCTTCTGATTATTTCCAGAAGTTGTGGGATTTTGCTATATGGCTTATAAACAAGGGGGATGCCTATGTTGATGAACAAACTGCCGAGGCTATAGCTGGGCAGAAAGGCACGCCGACCGAGCCTGGAACAGCAAGTCCATACCGTGACAGGCCTGTGGAGGAAAACCTTCGCCTTTTCCAGAGCATGAATACGCTAGAAGCGGTGGAAGGCTCAATGGTGTTGAGGGCTAAACTTGACATGGCAAGCCCAAACATGCATTTTCGTGACCCTATCATATATCGCATAATACAAATTCCTCATCATAGGACTGGTACGAAATGGCACTGTTATCCAATGTACGATTTCGCACATGGGCAGAGTGACTATTTTGAGGGTGTTACCCATTCTATTTGTACGCTTGAGTTTGTGCCTCACCGTCCTTTGTATGACAAGTTCGTAGATTTTCTTAAAGAGTATGATGGGACAGCATCTGAAGGTATTACGGACAATCGCCCCAGACAGATTGAGTTTAACAGACTCAACCTCACTTATACTGTCATGTCAAAGCGTAAGCTCCATACTCTCGTTGACGAGCATCTTGTAAACGGATGGGATGATCCTCGTATGCCGACACTGTGTGGAATGCGTCGTAGAGGATATTCGCCAGAATCCATTAAGGCTTTCATACGCTCTATTGGATATACGAAGTTTGATGCCTTGAACGATATGGCTCTGCTTGAGGCTGCGGTGCGTGAGGATCTCAATAAGCGTGCGATACGTGTGTCAGCAGTTCTCGATCCGGTGAAGTTGGTGATTACTAACTATCCAGAAGGTAAGACTGAAAATATGGATGCTGTCAATAATCCAGAAGATGAGGCTGCGGGAAGCCATCAGATCTCATTCTCACGAAATCTTTGGATTGAAAGAGCTGATTTTATGGAAGATGCACCGAAAAAATTCTTCCGCATGGCTCCTGGAAAGGAAGTGCGACTAAAGAATGCCTATATCGTGAAATGTACGGGATGCACTAAGGATGATGATGGAAACATTGTTGAGATACAGGCAGAATATGATCCTGAAAGCAAAAGTGGTATGTCAGGTGCCAACAGGAAAGTAAAGGGAACACTGCATTGGGTAAACGCTGATGACTGCGTAAAGGCAGAGGTCAGGGAATATGATCGCCTGTTTAATGTGGAAAATCCGTCTGCCGACGAGCGTGACTTCCGTGAGTTGCTCAACCCAGATTCACTTCATGTTTATAATAATTGCTATGTTGAGAATTTCGCTGCGGGTATGAAACCTGGACAGTATTTACAATTCCAGCGTACAGGTTACTTCATGGCAGATCATGATGCCACAGACAAAGTGCCTGTTTTTAACAAGACTGTTGGGCTCAAGGACACTTGGGCTAAGCAAAACAAAAAAGTTTAAGCTTGAATCAGAACACTTTTCAAAGCAAGCAATTTAAAGATAACTTGCATAGATACGAAGTTGCCCGTAAAACGGGCAACTCCATTTATCTTGAGGCTGACGAGTTGACTGACATCGCCGAGTTTTATCACATACATGGACGAACAAAGGACGCTTTTGAAGCGATTGATGTTGCGTTACAGATATTTCCTGGTGCCGTAGAACCAATGGCTTTCAAGGCGAGGCTTGCTTTGCTTGTAGAGTCGAACGTGAAGCTGGCAATGCAATACGCCGACCAAATAGAAGACAAGCACGATCTTGAATACTATTATCTAATGGCAGAAATAATGCTGGCAGACAATCGTATTGACGAGGCCAGCAGCTATTTGGAAAGCAAGGAAGGGCAAATAGATTCTGACGACATAGATGATTTTAGGCTTGATGTCGCAACTTTATTTGCTGATTATGACGCTTTTGAATTTGCGGAAGAATGGCTCAATTTGTGTCAAGACACATCAGAACCCGATTTCCAGGAACTAAGGGGGCGAATAGAGATGAGTAAGGGCAACTATATTATTTGTGAGAAAATATTCAATAAGCTCATAGATAAGAACCCTTATGGCATATCTTATTGGAATTTGCTTGCTTCAACGCTGTATCTAAAAAATGATATTAGCAGGAGTTTGGAGTGCAGCGAATTTTCACTGGCAATTAATCCTGACGATACAGAAGCTGTGCTTAACAAGGCTAATTGCCTTGCCATGCTTGGAAATTATGCCGAGGCCATGGATTATTATCGCCTTTGCAAAAGGTTACAACCACAAAGCGAGTCTGGCGAAATGGGCATAGCTGCAGTGTTGATGGCAGAGGAAAAACTTGGCGAGGCTTTGGAACATTGGAAAGCTGCAGAAACTGTTTGTCATCCACAATCGGTAAATTTACCTGATATCTATAGGAATGAATGCCTTGTATATGCCATGCTTGGCAAGTTTGACGATGCTTTCAATTGTGTAGCAAAACTTGAAACGGTGACATCTGGTTCTTTACCAGACATATTGGTGCTGCGAGGTTATTTGACATTGCTTGCTAATGACAAGGAAAAGGCTAAGGAGTATTTTAATCAGGCATATGATAACAGCTTGGAGGAGGAAAAGGACAATACACTTTGGTTTATATCCAATTGCTATTTTGAATGCAACCACATGTCTGAAGCAAATCATTTACTGAGAAAACTGACAGCATCGGAAAATAGCAAAAACTTCAATGATCTTTGGACTTATCTTGTCAGGACTGACTATGAGTTAGGACTTCAAGAGGAGTTTTTGGCAGACCTTCGTGAAGCTACAAAACAAAACCCTTATGGAATACAGCGCGAATTGTCAGACTTTTTCCCAAAAGGTATGTCAGTTATTGATTTTTATACCTATGCCGTGCACCATCCCATAACAAAGAAAAAAAAATAAGATAAGAAAAATGGATATTTTCTCAACACTTCTTAGCAATCTCAACTATTTTACTGTATTTATACTGATGCTTTTTGAGAGCACAGTAATACCAGTTCCGTCAGAATTGGTTGTAGCACCAGCTGCCTATCACGCTGCAGGCGGCAATATGGACATATTTCTTGTTGTATTGTTTTCTACGCTTGGTGCTGATGCAGGAGCCACTATCAACTATCTTGCTGGTTTTTATCTTGGTCGTCCTATAATTTATAGATTTGCTAATAGCCGCTTGGGACATCTTTGTATGTTGAACCAAAAGAAGGTTGAAAAGAGTGAGGATTATTTTAACAACCATGGAATGGTTGCAACCATTACGGGAAGACTAATTCCTGGTATTCGTCACCTTATTTCCATACCTGCAGGACTTGCTAAAATGGTTTATTGGAAGTTCTTGCTTTATACAACAATTGGTGCCGCTTGTTGGAATGTCATTCTTGCCGCACTTGGATGGTATCTTCATTCAATAGTGCCAGAGAACCAACTTGATGACAAAATTATGGAATATGGGGAATACCTTAAAATAGGCATTTTGGCTGCCGTTGCTATTGTTTCTGCCTATTTTATCTCGAAATGGTACATAAAGAGGCGTAAGCGTGTCTCATAATTTTGGAGAATTACAATATTTATGAGATTATGGCATAATGATTTTTCTTACTAATCTTTATTGATAAAGACTTTAATTGCTTTCTCTCATTTATATTTTTTATTAAATAAGTGGTGCTCAAATGGCTTGAACTTTTTGAGCACCACTTAGTTAATATGTTCTTAAAAAGCTCGCATCATTTGGGTCT
>CAYLUI010000045.1:0-20390 GCA_964386825.1 uncultured Prevotella sp.
TTTGGTTTTGTCAACTGTTGAGGTGCTTAAGCCAAACGAGGCTAATGTCCATAAGACAAGTGGAATATGGGATTTTCTCAGCCCTAATGCCGTTTTCTCCTTGTTGCTTGCATTTACGATTGCCATTTCTGTCATAGAAAGGAGACGAGGCAAGACATTTTGGCTGTATGATGTCATATTGTTGACCCTCGACGGGCTTGCTGGATTGTGTCTTCTTGCAATGGTATTTTCGGAGCATCCTACAGTGGGGTTGAATTTTCAGATATTATTGCTTAACCCGTTGAGTATCATGTTTGTATATTTTGTGGGTAATGGCATAGTGCAACAGCGTTATCATCGTTATTGGAGTTTCATGCTCTTGTGTTTGATAGTGTTTTTTATAGGAGGATTCTTTCAAGATTATGCGGATGGCATGTATCAGTTGGCATGTATCTTGCTGATAAGGTGTTTTGTAAACAAGTTTGTTTATACAATTAAAAGATAAGAAAAATGCGCTATCTCGCCTTTATATTGGCAGCACTCACTACGGCAGAGATGCAGGCTTACGAGCTTGCTCCACGGCTTGTTGTTTCCATTACGATAGACCAGTTGCGTTCCGATTATCTTGAGGCTTTCAATAATTACTATTCTGCCAATGGCTTCAGGAAAGTATTGGCTGACGGGTTGGTTTATGAGGGAGCCAATTATCCATTTGCTCCGATTGACAGGTCTTCTGCTACGGCTTCTATTTCTACCGGCACCACGCCTTTCTTCAATGGTATAATAGGCAATAATTGGCTTGATCGCAAGACGCTTCGGCCTGTTGGGAGCGTTGATGATGAGACATTCCTTTTTTCGCCAGGCAAGTTGCGTACTTCAACTGTGAGTGATGAGCTAAAGGTGAGTAGTCATGGAAAGGCTTTGGTTTACTCTTTTGCTCCTACAAAAGAAAGTGCCATCTTCTCTGCGGGGCATGATGCGGACGGAGCTTTTTGGCTTGACAATAGTGGTCAGTGGACGGGCAGTGTGTATTATAACAAGGCTTTGCCAACTTGGGTAATCGATTATAATAAGGAGTATGAGCGTCTTTTTAGAAAGCGCAAGGATTATCAAGTCAATGACAACGTAGTGGACATGGCCATTACGTCGTTGCGCTCAACAGAAATCGGGAACGACGAAGTGTCCGACTTGCTTACGATAACGCTTTCGGCAGAACTTCCAAAGGACAAGAAGGCTGGTGACTGGCAAAGAGACATGGCGAGTGTTTACCAGCGTTTGGACTTTTCGCTCGGGCGCATCATAACAGCCATCGAAAAGCGTGTAAGTCTAAATGAAGTCCTTTTCGTGATTACGTCAACTGGTTATACTGAAGAAAAAAAGGATGAGGACTTGGGGCGTCACCGCATACCTACTGGCACTTTTTACATCAATCGCACGGCTTCATTGCTCAATATGTATCTTGGCGCAATATATGGGCAGGGACGGTATGTTGAGGAATGCTATGACAATGAACTTTACCTGAATCATCGGCTGATAGAGCAGAAACGCCTTTCTATGTCTGAGATTCTTGTACGTAGCCAGGAGTTTTTGCTGCAAAACGCAGGCGTTGCTGATGTTTACACCAGTACTCGTTTGCTTGCCGGCAATAATGACATACTAAAGATTCGCGCAGGGTACAACCCAGTCTTGAGTGGTGACATCATCATAAACGTTGCCCCAGGCTGGCGATTGTTAAATGAAACAACTCAGCAGACTTTTACGAGTCGCGCAAGTGTGGTGCCTTTCCCTATAATATTTTTTGGTGGAGGGATAAAGCACGAAAGGGTGTTGTCGCCTGTTACCGTTGACCGTATAGCGCCAACAATATCAAAGACCATTCGCATTAGGGCTCCTAATGCTTGTACTGCCCAACCTCTGTTTTGACGGCTTGGCGTGTTGTCTGCCAATTGCTGTTTTTTATGGGGCTGGGATTTAATTTAAGCCGTCTTGAGGTTGCGAGATGATAGTTTTTGCTCATGGTTTAGCATGTGAAAGCAAATGAAGATTAATCGACAAAACGGCTGAATAGTCAATAAGTTTTTGTAATTTTGCATTTATAAGGAAATAAAGAAGTACGAGATATGAATTTTACAGGTTTTTTGAAATCTATTTTCGGTGATAAGTCACGCCGAGACATGAAGCTTATACAGCCTCTCGTTGAGAAGGTTAAGGAAGCTTATCCTGCCATTGCGGCTTTGTCCAACGACGAGCTGCGTGCCAAGAGCAAGGAAATACAAAAGTATGTGCAGGATGCCGCCAAGCCTTACAAGGAAAAGATGGCAGAGCTTAGGGCAAAGATTGAGGATTTGCCTATTGATGAGCGTGAACCAATCTTCGACGAGATTGACAAACTGGACAAGGAAATGCTTGAGGCTTTGGAGAAAGCTCTGAATGATGTCATGCCGGTTGCGTTCAGCATTGTAAAGGACACGGCGCGTCGTTTCAAGGAGAACGAGGAGACTGTTGTTACTGCTACTGATTTTGACCGTGAGCTTGCCGCTAATCCGAAAAACGACTTCGTAACCATCGATGGTGACAAGGCCATATATCATAATGAGTGGACTGCTGGTGGCAACAAGACTAAGTGGGACATGGTGCATTATGACGTGCAGCTTTTTGGTGGCATTGCGCTTCATCAGGGTAAAATAGCAGAGATGGCTACTGGTGAGGGCAAAACGCTTGTCGCTACACTGCCTGTGTTCCTTAATGCCTTGACTGGTAATGGTGTGCATATGGTAACTGTCAACGATTACCTTGCCAAGCGTGACTCGGAGTGGATGGGACCGCTTTACGAGTTCCACGGTCTTTCCGTAGATTGCATTGACAAGCATCAGCCAAACTCCACAGAGCGTCGCAAGGCTTATATGGCAGATATTACTTTCGGTACAAACAATGAGTTTGGTTTCGATTATCTGCGTGACAATATGGCTCTTTCACCGGACGATCTCGTACAGCGTAGGCACAATTTCGCTATTGTCGATGAGGTTGACTCTGTGCTTGTAGATGACGCGCGCACACCTCTTATCATATCGGGTCCTGTGCCAAAAGGTGAGAACCAGATGTTTGAGGAGTATCAGCCTTTGGTTGAGAGACTGTATGATGTTCAGCGCAAGCAAGCAACCGAGTTGCTTTCCGAAGCTCGCCAAAAGATATCGGCGGGTCGTCAGGAGCAAGACAAGAACAAGGCACAGCAATTGCTTGATGAAGGTTTCCTGAGCCTTTACCGCTCATTCAAGGCTTTGCCTAAAAACAAGGCTTTGATCAAGTACCTTTCAGAGGAGGGCATAAAGAGCGGCTTGCAGAAGACAGAGGAAATATATATGGAGAACAACAATCGCCGTATGCCAGAGGCTGTGGCTCCATTGTATTTTGTTGTTGACGAGAAACTTAATTCCGCAGATCTTACGGACAAAGGTGTTGATTGGCTTGCCAATCAGGTGCATGACAAGGATCTTTTTGTACTTCCCGATATTGCCTCACAGCTTTCTGCTTTGGAGAATGAGAACGAACTCTCAGATCAGGAAAAGCTTGACAAGAAAGATGATTTGCTGAACCATTATGCAGTGCAGAGCGACCGTGTTCATACATTGCAGCAGTTGCTCAAGGCTTACACGATGTTCAATAAAGATGACGAGTATGTTGTCTTGGATGGTGAGGTTAAAATTGTTGATGAGCAGACAGGCCGTATAATGGAAGGCCGTCGTTGGAGCGATGGCTTGCACCAGGCAATAGAGGCCAAGGAGCATGTGAAGGTGGAGGCTGCCACGCAGACTTTCGCAACCATCACCTTGCAGAACTATTTCCGTATGTACCACAAGCTTGCGGGAATGACCGGTACTGCAAGTACCGAGGCTGGCGAGTTTTGGGACATTTACAAGCTTGACGTGGTTGAAATCCCAACAAATAAGCCAATCCTTCGCAAGGATTTGGACGACCGCGTCTATAAGACCGCTCGTGAAAAGTATGCCGCAGTTATAGAGGAAGTGGAGAACATGCGCGTTAATGGTCGTCCTTGTCTTGTAGGTACCACATCGGTTGAGATAAGCGAGTTGCTTTCTCGAATGCTTAACATGCGCAAGATTTCCCATCATGTGCTTAATGCCAAGCTACACCAGAAAGAGGCTTTGATTGTTGCCGAGGCTGGAAAAAGCACTAATGGCATAGTTTATGTGGCAACCGACGGTCGTGCATTTACGGATCAGGCTTCGGCTGTTCGTTATCAGGATACCCTTATCAAGGCTGCTGCCGATGGTCAGAAAGGTGCTGACATGAGTTTGGTTGGCAAGTCTGCCGCAAGTTTGCTTCGTAGCGAGGAAAGGCCTCTTGGTGCCGTGACCATTGCTACCAACATGGCAGGTCGTGGTACTGATATCAAGCTTACGGCGGATGTAAAGGCTGCCGGTGGTCTCGCTATCATTGGAACAACACGCCATGAGAGCCGTCGCGTGGATCGCCAGCTTCGTGGTCGTGCCGGACGTCAGGGAGACCCGGGCTCGTCGGTGTTCTACGTTTCTCTTGAGGATGACCTCATGCGCAAGTTTGGTTCTGAGCGTATAGCCAAGGTCATGGACAGGCTTGGTTTTGAGGACGGTGAGCGAATAGAGAGTCCGATGATCAGCCATAGCATAGAGCGCGCCCAGAAGAAGGTTGAGGAGAACAACTTCGGCATACGTAAGCACTTGCTTGAATATGACGATGTGATGAACAAGCAGCGTACCGTAATCTATGAGAAGCGTCGTCACGCTTTGATGGGTGAGCGTATCGGCATGGACATCGCCAACGTTATTTGGGATCGTGTGGTCAATTTCATTGAGAACAACGATTATGTCGGCATTAAGGAGCAATTCCTCAAGGTCTTGTCCATGGAGGTTCCATTCACGGAGGAGGAGTTTGAGAGTAATGACCGTGTGGAGTTGGAGGAGCGCGCTTTCCAGGCTGCGATGGCTACGTTTAAGCGTAAGACAGAGCGCATTCAGGGAGATTCTTATCCTGTAATTAAGGAAGTTTACGAGAATCAGGGCAATATTTACCAATTTATACTTATTCCAATAACCGACGGACGCAATGTTGTGCAGTTGCGTGTAAATCTTCAGGAGGCTTACGAGACAGAATCACGTAACATTGTTAAGGAGTTTGAGAAATTCGTGGTGCTCCACATCATTGATGACGATTGGAAAGAGAACTTGCGCAAGCTTGATGAACTACGTCACAGCGTTCAGAATGCTTCATATGAGCAGAAGGATCCTCTCCTTATATTCAAGCTTGAGAGCGCAAAGCTTTGGGATGCCATGATAGATGACATGAACAACCGTATCGCAAGCTTCTTGATGCGAGGTCAAATACCTGTGCAGCAGCAACAAGCACCAGTTCAGGAGGCTGCTCCTGTACAGCATCAGCAGCGTTACAACGAGCAGAAAGCCAACTATGATGAGGCTCAGGAGGCTCAGCGTCGTGCTGCAAGTCAGGATACTCGCGAGGGTGCTGCCCATGCGCAACAGCGCCAGCCGGTTATACGTGAGAAAATGCCACGTCCAAATGATCCTTGCCCTTGTGGGAGTGGAAAGAAATTCAAGAATTGCCACGGTCGTGGACTGAGGTAAGTTTGCGATAGGATTTTATTGATATGATAAACAAAGGCAGCTTGGATATGACCAAGCTGCCTTTGTTGTGTATTGTTGTTGCTAATTATGGCGCACTGCTATTGCCTTTGCGGCGCAATCGTGTTGCCATTACGGCGTAAAGGCAATGCGTTTACGCCGTAATCGTGATGCCTTTACGCCGTAAACGCATAGGATTTATGGGCAGGCTTATAGGAGATAGCGTTTTAGAATGCCATTGTATTGGTCGATTCGGCGATCTCGCAGGAAAGGCCACCAGCGGCGCACTTGCTCTGAGCGTGACAAGTTTATCTCCACAATTTGCTCGACTTCATTTGCCTCTGTGGCACGATACAGAAATTCGCCTTGGGGACCGGCAACGAAGCTTGACCCCCAGAAGTTTATTCCTCCAGTGTTGCCACTTGGATCTGGCTCAAAACCAACCCTGTTTACGGTTATCACGGGCAGTCCATTGGCAATGGCATGTCCCCGTTGTACCGTAGTCCATGCTTCTCGTTGCCGTTGTTGCTCTTCGTCAGTGTCGCTTGTTTCATAGCCTATGGCTGTGGGATAAATCAGCATTTCTGCCCCTTGCAGGGTCATTAGCCGGGCAGCCTCAGGATACCACTGATCCCAGCAAACGAGCACTCCGAGCCGTCCTACAGAGGTGGATATTGGTTGGAAACCAAGGTCACCTGGGGTGAAGTAAAACTTTTCGTAATATGCGGGGTCGTCCGGGATGTGCATTTTTCGGTATTGTCCGGCTATGGTTCCGTCTTTCTCTATCACAACGGCGGTGTTGTGGTAAAGGCCTGGCGCACGGCGTTCGAAGAGTGATGTGACTATTACTATTTGATGTTGCTTGGCTATTTTGCCGAAGAACTCAGTTGATGGGCCAGGTATGGGTTCCGCCAGATCAAACTTATTGACATCTTCGGTTTGGCAGAAATATAGCGAATTGTGTAACTCTTGTAGCACAATGAGTTGAGCGCCTTTTCCAGCAAGTTCTCCTATTTTGTCGGCTAATCTTTTTTTATTGTCCTCACAATCGGCTGTGTTGTGTTGCTGTATTATGCCGACTTTCAGGAGGCGTTGTGTGTTTTGTGTGGCTTGGGTCTGCTTATTGTTTGCGGTCACATTGTTTTTATCCATGTTTATCTATTCAGTATGGTTTGTTTATGTTCTTTGGAATGTGATTATTTGGATGATGGTTTGGCAAGGCTTCCGCTTGGGTATTGCATTGTCAGGCAATGTATTGAGCCGTGTTGGCGTATGATGGTGGAGGAGTCAATCCCGATGATCTCCCTTGCGGGGAATGCTTTCCCTATCAATGACAAGGCTTGGGTGTCAAGATTTGGTTGACCGTATGTGGGTACGATTACTGCTCCATTGATTACCAGGAAGTTGGCGTATGTGGCAGGCAATCGGTCTTCTCCATCAAACATGGGTCGTGGCATGGGCAGCTTAATGAGCCTGTATGGTTTCCCATCTGATGTCCTCAAGTCGCGCAATTGCCTTTCAAGTAGGGCGAAATCTTCATGTTGAGCGTCTTCCTCATCGTCACATCCTACATATAATATTGTGTCGTCGGGGGCGAACCTTACAATCGTGTCAATGTGCCCGTCTGTGTCGTCGCCTATAAGTTGCCCATGGTTTATCCATATTATTCTCTCTGCGCACAGGCGTTTGATGAGTTCTTTTTCAATATCGTCCTGTGTCATTGGTTGGTTGCGGTTTTTTGCGAGGAGGCAGAAGGATGTGGTCATTATGGTTCCCTTGCCGTCGCTTTCTATTGCGCCACCCTCAAGTACAAAGTCGTTGTGGTTGGTCAGCTTGCCATTGAACACTTGCTGGCGGTGCAGGGTGCGTGTTATTGCGTTGTCTTTTTCGGCTGTGAATTTCTTCCCCCATCCGTTGAATTGAAAGTCGAGTAGGTGAAATCCTGAATGGCTTTGTGAGTCTGCGAGCGTTATTGCTCCATGGTCTCGTGCCCATGTGTCATTGGTATCGCAATGGAATATTGCAATATTGTGCATGATGTTTGCCGGGAGACATGTTTCAAGCAGTTCCCTCGTTTCATCAGGATGCGGTGTTGCTATGACGAGCGTTTCTCTTGTCGCAATGGCTTTTGCCAATTGTATGAATGTTTCTGTTATCTCGGTGAGATATGGTTTCCAGTCGGTGTCAGCATGGGGCCATGTTAACTGCACTCCGCTTTGTTTTTCCCATTCAGCGGGGAGGATATACTTTTGTTGGTTCATGGTTGTCTTCTTTTTTGCAAAATTAAGGAAATAAAATCGGAATGCGTGATTAAAAGGCAAAAAACTCTTTGACAAATGTCATTGATGGACGAAAAATGCGTATCTTTGTGGTGTAAAACAGAACAGCTGCAGATGTTGGAATTTAAAAATACGAGCGTTCACCTTTCAGGAGGGGGAGAGTCGAAGCCTTTCTCCTTGGTTGTCAATGATGGAGACATTGTTTGTGTGGCCGGTGCTCGTGGCTTGGGCAAGAGCCGGTTGTTGCGTGCTGTGCTTGGCATGGAACCGGTAGCGAATGGATACATAACTTTTGATGGTGAGATTGTTTCTCCGTGGTCGGCGGCTTATTTCAGGAAGATGATTGCGTACATTCCTCAGGGCTTGCCTTCGGGGAAACTACGATTGGGGGAGTTGTTTCGTATGTTATTCCAGCTTGATGCCAATTTGCAGCAAGGAGTTGAAAAGGAGAAACTTTTGTCAGTATGGCATTCTTTTGGTATCGACAGTGGGTTGTATGACAAGACTTTGGACTGTATTCCACGAGATGTACTGCAAAATGTTTACCTGTCTTTTTTGCCATTGCTTGACAGGAAGGTTATTCTCATTGACGGCATAATGCAGAACGAGATGGTGGAAGGTTTTCTTGCGGATTTGGCTTCAACGGGAGCTGGGATTATATATTCTTGCCGTGAGAACAGGATGAAATGCAATAAAATAGTAAACTTAAATTAACATGAATATTTCCGTAGCTGGACTGGTCTTCGGACTTTTGCTTATTCTCATACCTGTTTATGCCATTTGTTACTTTAGGCTGAACATGATGCGTCGGCTCTTGGTGTCATTTGGTTATATGGTTGTTGTGGTGGCAATTATGGCTGTCGTTATATGGGGGGCGTTGACCTTTGAGAGTCTTGCTTATGATGTGGCAGTGTTGCTTTTGTGTCCATTGTTTTCGGCTTTGGTGGCATTGCGAAAGGCACGTGTGAGGGCTTCTGGTTTGTTGTTGCCTGTTGGAGTGGGGAGCATTGTGGGTGTAGCTTTCGTGTTTTTTTATGCAATGCTTTTGCTTTGGGGCAATGCAAATCCGTCAGAACATCATTTAATAGTTCCTTTGATTGCTATTTTGTCAATTAGCATTACTGGTTTTAATGCCAAGGCCTTGAGTACTTATTATTCAGGCCTTCTTCATCACGGTCAGTTGTATAATTATTTGATTGGTAATGGTGCTACGCATCGTGAAGCGGTTAGCTATTTCGTAAGGCGTTGCCTTGAGACGGCAATCGTAGCTTCGTGCAAGCAAATGTCACGTGTGTTTTTGTTTTCAGCTCCTGTATTTATGCTTACTATGGTGATGTGTGGGGTTGGGCTATTTACAGCCGTTGTTTTCCAAATATTATTTTATTTGATGGTCTTGTCGGCATCGCTAATTTCTCTTCTCATATCTCTTTACGTGGGTCGCAGGTATGGCTTTGATGAATATAATCGTTTGAAAAGCGTTTTCGCTTATAAAGTGGAAGAGACTAATGATGTTTCGGAAGATGAAGTTTCAGAGTCTTTATCCAGTCTTTCAGAACATGACCGTGTTGGTTCTGTGAGTCAGCAATGAGCAATATGCTTCTTGAGCCGTCCTTGAGTTTGGGACCGAGACACATGCCTTCATAGTTGGCAATGTTGCGTGAGAATATGTTTAGAGAGGTTCGCCATTCTGTCAAGAGCGTTTTTGACAAAGTTGGGATACTGTCTGTTTGTTGTTGTGCTTGTGAAATGTTGCAGTAATAAAGTTTGCAATTGACAAATGATCCTATTTTCTTTTTCGGTACGTAAAATTCTCTTTCAAGTAAGAGTAGGCTGTCGTTGAAAGCGCAGATTGCACTTATGCCATGGGCGTAAAATTCTGCCTTTGATTTGTCAGCCAAAGGACTGTCAGTTTCGTAATGGAAAGTTGAACTTGGTTTTAGTTTTTCATCATAGCTTTGGACAAAAATGTCACCACTTTCATTGCAAGTCCAAAGTTTTTGGGATTTGCTGTCGAAGCTCAAAGCTTCAAGTCCAAGGTTGCCTGGTAGTTTTGAGTATAGGACGGTTGGAACAATTTCTTTGCCTGTCAGTTGACCATTCATGTCATATTCTTTTATGACGTTGCCATTTTCTCCGCTTATGAAGATGGTATTGGTGTTTGGGTTGTAAGTTATGCCCTCGGCATCTCTGTTTGGTTCACCACATGATTTGAAAGCTATGCTTTTTGCAGAAATAATGTCCCCACTTTCTGAATCAATGTCAATCTCGAATATGTAAAAACCGTCTTCTTCTGCCTTGTCGCTTACTACGGCATAAAGATTGTCTCCAAGCCAAGTAATGCCACTATAGTTGCCTGCTGGGATGCTTTTGGGGAAATGCCGTTGTATGTTTTGGGTTATTTTAATTTGGGCAAGTAGTTGTGGGACAGAGGAGAGGAATAGGATGATAAATAAACAGAAAGCTTTCATTTAGTAGTGTTTGCCAATTGTGGCTTCGTTTGCAACCCAATAGGAACTTATTCCTATTTAAGATTGTCATGAATGTTTTCAAATGAATATTGGTGCAATGAGAATGTTTTGTTATTGTAAAACGGGTCAAGGCTTGGTAAATAATCTGTATGACAAGAAGGAACTCCTTGCTATTGGTGTTTGGAAAGATTATCACTTGGAAGCGCAAAACCTGCTTCCAAGTGATAAAAATATAGTGTTTTAGCAAATTCTTCTTGAACCGTCGCCAATAACAACGTCGATTACAGCAGGCTCATGGCCATATTTGTCATTGAATTTTTTCTTGGCTTCTGCGATGAAGTTGTCGTAAACTTCATCCTTGACGAGGTTAATGGTGCATCCACCGAATCCTCCGCCCATTATGCGGCTGCCTGTAACACCAGCTTCCTTGGCAATGTCGTTGAGAAAATCGAGTTCTTCGCAACTTACCTCGTATTCTTTGCTTAAGCCATAGTGGGTCTCGAACATTTTCTGACCGACGGTTTCATAGTCGCCTTTCTGTAAGGCTTCGCTGACGGCGAGCACACGATCAACTTCACCGAGAACAAAATGTGCACGCTTGTAGTCTTCGGCACTTACTTCTGCCTTTACTGCTTCTAAGTCATCCCAGTTTGCATCGCGTAAAGTCTCAAAGTGACGGTCTGGGAAATGTGCGTTGAGTTGTTTGACGACATTCTCGCAAGAGTTGCGACGGTCGTTGTATGGGGAACCCTTCAGCTCGTGCTTGACTTTGGAGTTAAGCAAAACCAACTTATAGCCTTTTGGCTCCCATGGGAAATACTCAAACTCACGGCTACGGCAATCGAGACGCATAAGTTTGCCTTTCATGCCGAATACGGATGCGAATTGATCCATTATGCCACAGTTTACGCCGATATATTTGTGTTCTGTGGCTTGACCTGCGAGTGCTCTGTCCCAATTGGAAGCCTTGTTGTCACCGAAAAGGTCGTTGAGGGCAAAAGCAAAGCAACTTTCGAGGGCGGCACTGGAAGACATGCCTGCGCCTAATGGTACGTCACCAGCGAATGCTGCGTTGAATGGCTTGACATCTATGCCGAGTGCCATCATCTCTTTGCAGATACCGTAAATGTATCTTGCCCATGTAGCGGATGGTCCTTCAGGATCGTCAAGTTTGAAGTGAGCCATGTCTTTGAGGTCAATTGAGTAAACGTTGACGCTCTGTTGGCCGTTGGGCCTTATTTCTGCCATTATGCCCTGCTCTACGGCTCCGGGGAATACGAAACCGCCATTGTAGTCTGTATGTTCGCCAATAAGGTTGATGCGACCAGGGGATGCGTAAATATTGCCTGTTTTGCCGTCAAAATGCTTTATGAAACGGCTTCTTACGAATTCTATTTCCATGATGGTATTGTTTTAAAGTTAATATGGTTGGTTTTTTAAAAGGTCACTTTTCAACGCCAAATTTGTATATGGTTGTTTGTTTGTACCGCTCTCCAGGATTTAGGATTGCTGAAGGGAAGTATGGCCGATTAGGCGAATCTGGGAAATGTTGGCATTCCAAACAAATTGCAGAACGTTTTGGATAGGTTGTTCCGTGCGTGCCGCTAATTCCGCTTAGGAAATTGCCTGTATAAAGTTGCATTCCTGGTTCTGTGGTGTAAACTTCCATGGTTCGACCGGAAACCGGTTCGTGCACTTTTGCGGCAAAAGACAACTCGCCAACTTCTTTCTTGTTGAGTACGTAACAGTGGTCATATCCCGTACCGTTCTTTATTTGCTCGTGCTCAGCGTCAATGTCCTTACCGATGGCTTTTGCTGTCGTGAAGTCGAAAGGAGTATCCTTTACAAATCTTATCTCACCGGTTGGGATGGATGTTTGGTCTATTGGAAGATAAAAATCCGCATTGATTTGCAACTCAACATTGTCAATTGAAGGTGTTGGGTTTGCAATGCCTGCCAATGCGAAAAAACCGTGGTTGGTGAGATTGATTATTGTTTTTTTGTTTGTTGTGGCAAGATAGTCGATTTGGAGTTCGTTGTCATCTGTCCATGTATATTCTACGGTGACTTTCAACTCTCCGGTGTAACCTTCTTCGCCATAGGGGGAGACGTAATTGAGAGCCAAAGTGTGCTCATTCATCAACTCTGGAGTCCAAACTTTTACGTTGAAGCCATTTTTACCACCATGTAGAGAGTTGGGACCGTTATTTACAGGAACGTAATAATCCTTCCCATGAAGCGTGAAGTGTCCTTTGGCTATTCTGTTTCCGAAACGCCCAATGAGGCGAGAGAGGTAAGGTTCAGGAGAATTTATAACATCTTGGATGTTGTCGTGTCCCATAATGACGTTTGCATGTTTCCCTTCCTTGTCTGGAACCATGATTGCCACAATTGCGCCACCATAATTAGTAATTGCCACTTCGTTGCCTTCACTGTTGCGAAGAATGAAGAGGTCGGTCTTCTTTCCGTTTACCGTGGTCTGAAAGTCTTCGCGCCTCAGACCACACAAGTTCTGTGTTTCTTCAGTATTTGCCATAACAAGTGAGTTTTTAGTTGTTTTTTACCTTATACATGCAAAGTAAGTAAAAAAAAATCGGACTGCAAACTAAAAACTCAAAATGTTACTCAAATTGAGTGTTAAATAACCTTTAACGACAAAAGGTCAGCCACAATATAACTGGAACCGCCTACGAAAATGAAGTCGTCAGGTTCTGCTTCTGACAAAGCTTGCCGGTAAGCATTGCTAACACTATTGCAGTCTGTGCCGTTTAGTCCGTGCTCTTTCCCCAACTTGGCGACCGTTGCCGATGAAATGGCGCGTTTTGACGATGCCTGTGTCCAATAATATGTAGCATTTTGCGGCAACAGCGATAGTACAGCGTTTATGTCTTTGTCATCTACCATTCCAAAAACCATTCTGAGCGTATTGCATTTCTGGTTCTTGATTTGTCTGGCGAGAAAATCCCATCCTCCGGCATTGTGGCCTGTGTCACAAATTACCAATGGGCTTTCGTTAATCTTTTCCCATCGCCCTCGGAGTCCTGTGGTTTTGCAAACATTTCCCAAACCGTTTATCACACAGTCTTTTGTAATGTTGAATTTACCTTTCAATAGGCTAATAGCGGATAGCACAGTGTTTATGTTTTTATCCTGATAATCCCCACTGAGGTCACAATACAAATCCCCGAACTTGGTGGTGGTGAAATTGCGTCCACCTTTTGTTATGTTTGGTTCTGAATGGGTAACTATGCGGTTGTCTCCAGAGAATAAAATGGGCGACTTGCTTTCTTTGGCTTTTTCTTCGAAAATAAGTCTGGTTTCAGGAACGTCTTCGCCGATTACCACAGGGATATTGGGCTTTATTATTCCAGCTTTTTCACTGGCGATTTCTGATAGTGTGTTGCCAAGAAACTGGGTGTGGTCAAAACTGATATTGGTTATGATACTTGTTTCTGGCATTATTATGTTGGTGCAATCAAGCCGTCCGCCAAGACCAACTTCAATGACGGCAACGTCCACTTCCTGCTCCTTGAAATAAAGGAACGCCAAGGCTGTCGTAAGTTCGAAAAAAGAAGGATGTAATGGTTCAAAGAAAGTCCTCTCTTTGTCCACAAAGTCTATTACCCTTTGTTGGGAAATTGGCTTGCCATTTACGCGGATGCGTTCCCTGAAATCTATAAGATGTGGCGATGTGTAAAGTCCCACTTTATAGCCAGCCGCCTGTAATATTGCGGCTATGCTATGTGAGCACGACCCCTTGCCGTTTGTTCCAGCTATGTGTATTGTCCTGTAATACTTGTGTGGGTTGCCAAAATGGTTATCTAAAGTAATTGAATTCCCCAGTCCGGGCTTGTAGGCAGATGCGCCAACATGCTCGAATACTGGGGTTGCGTTGAAGAGATATTGGACGGTTTCTTGATATGTCATCTCGTCAATTGAAATAGTTCCTGAATTTCTCGAAGATGCTTTTCTTTGTTGAGCTGTCTCCTTGGAAATTCTCGCTTTCACGCAGTTGTTCTATGGCTTTCTTCTCGTTCTTGTTGAGCGTTTTGGGGACAAACACGCTCATGTTGACGATAAGGTCTCCAATCCCACTGCCGTATCCCTTGATGGCAGGCAAGCCTTTGCCACGCAGGCGTACGGTTTTCCCTGGTTGTGTGCCAGGTTCTTTTTTCAAGGAAATGTTTTTCCCGTCAATTGTTGGTATGTTGGCTTCTCCGCCAAGGGCAGCTGTTGGGAAATCGAGGAGGAGGTTGTAAATTACGTCCTGTTTGTCACGGATGAAAGTCTTGTCGGGCTCTTCCTCTATCAGAACCTGTATGTCGCCAGAAATGCCATTGTGATGTCCGGCGTTACCCTTGCCATTGACGTTCAGCACCATGCCTTCCTCTACGCCAGCAGGGATGTTTATCTCAACCACGTTTTCGCCTTTCACGACACCCGTGCCACCGCATTCCTTGCATTTGTTTTTGATTACGGTACCTTCACCATGGCAAGTTGGGCATTCGCTTTGGGTTGTCATCATGCCGAACATTGAGCGTACCATGCGGCTAACCACACCAGCACCTTGACATGTCGGACATGTTTCCGGCTTTGAGCCGTTTTCAGCTCCAGTGCCATCGCAAGCGTTGCATTTCACGTCTTCGCGAACCTTGAATTTCTTGGTGACACCACTGGCAATATCTTGAAGCGAAAGCCGTACTTTCAAGCGCAAGTCAGAGCCACGATGGACTCGCTGTTGGCCTCCTCCAAATCCTCCGCCGAAGCCACCAAAACCACCGTGTCCACCAAAAATGTCGCCAAACATGGAAAAGATGTCGTCCATGTTCATGCCACCATTGAATCCGCCAAATCCCGAGCCACCAGGGCCGGCGAAGCCAAATTGGTCATACTGCTGGCGTTTTTCAGGAGAGTGAAGAACTTCGTATGCCTCGGCGGCCTCCTTGAATTTCTCCTCAGCTTTCTTGTCGCCAGGGTTGCGGTCGGGGTGGTATTTTATGGCAAGCTTGCGGTATGCCGATTTTATCTCGTCCTCTGTTGCGTTGCGGTCTATTCCGAGAACCTCGTAATAATCTCTTTTTTCTGCCATGATGCTTATTGACCTACCGCTACTTTAGCGTGTCTTAAAACTTTGTCGTTTATGGTATAACCAGTCTGTACGCAATCTATGACTTTTCCTTTCTTGTCGTCGCCTAAGCCAGGAACCATTGCTACGGCCTCGTGGAAATCAGTGTCAAAATCTTTGCCATCGGTGTCAATTTTCTTCACTCCAAGACTTTCGAGGACCTTCTCGAATTTGTTGAAAATCATTTTGACTCCCTCACGAATGGCATCAGGATTCTCGCTCTTGTCTTTTAGGGCGCGCTCAAAGTCATCGAGTACAGGCAATATCGCCGACACAGTCTTCTCGCTGCCGTTGAGTATTAGCTCTGCCTTTTCCTTGAGAGTGCGTTTCTTGTAGTTATCAAACTCTGCCAACGTGCGAAGGTATTTGTCCTTGATGTCAGCTATGTTCTTGTTTGCTTTCTCAAGAGCCTCTTCCAGATTTTCTTCTTTGTCGTTCATGGAATCGCCGACTTCCGCATCAAGCTTTTCCTTTATGTCTTTTTCTTTTTCGTCCTTGGTGTCAATAGCGGCTTGCTTTTCAGCGTACCCTTGTTCCTCTTTGTTTATTTCTTTTTCCTTGTTTTCTTTCTCTGCCATAATAATCTAAATGTTGTTTGTAGAACAAAGCAGCAAAAAATGTGCCATATCGCTTTCCCTACTCGTACATCTTTTCTTTTTGCTCTTTTATTTTGTCGTCGTGTATGTATTCCTCGTATGGCATCATTTTGTCGATGGTTCCATGAGGAGTCAGCTCGATTATGCGGTCTGAAACCGTCTCGATAAGCTCATGGTCATGGCTGGCAAATAGGATGTTGCCCTTGAACGCCACGAGGTTATTGTTAAGAGCCTGAATTGATTCGAGGTCAAGATGGTTTGTTGGCGTGTCAAAGATGAGGCAGTTGGCGTTTTGAAGCTGCATGCGCGCTATCATGAGCCTCATTTTCTCACCTCCTGAAAGTACGTTGACCTTCTTTTCCACGTCTTCCTGTTTGAACAACATGCGTCCGAGGTACGATTTCATGGTGACTTCGTTGCCTGGACCATACTGCGACAGCCAATCTACGAGGTTGTGCTCGCTGTTGAAGAAGTTGGTGTTGTCGAGTGGGAGATAGGCCGTGGTGATGGTTACGCCCCATTTGTAGGTGCCGGCTTCTGCCTCGCGGTTTCCGTTGATAATCTCGAACAGTGCTGTCATAGCCTTGGGGTTGTTGCTGAGGAACACAACCTTTTGGCCCTTTTCGATATTGAAGTTGACGTTATCGAATAGTACGGTTCCGTCAGCATCGACGGCTTTCAGGCCTTCCACCTCAAGTATTTGGTTTCCAGGTTCGCGTTCCATGCTGAATATTATGCCAGGATACTTGCGGCTTGACGGGCGTATCTCTTCAACGTTTAGTTTCTCAAGCATCTTCTTGCGGCTTGTGGTTTGGCGACTTTTTGCCACGTTTGCAGAGAATCGGCGTATGAACTCCTCAAGTTGCTTTTTCTTCTCCTCGGCTTTCATCTTTTGGTTCTGTGCTTGGCGCAATGCGAGCTGGGAACTCTCGTACCAGAAGCTGTAGTTTCCTGAGAAGACAGTGACCTTGCCGAAGTCAATATCTATGGTTTGCGTGCTTACAGAGTCGAGGAAGTGGCGGTCGTGGCTGACAATAAGTACGGTTTGGTTGTCCTCTATGTTGCCAAGATAATCTTCAAGCCATTCCACGGTAGCCAAATCAAGGTCGTTGGTCGGCTCGTCAAGCAGCAAGTTGTCTGGCTTGCCGAACAGAGCCTTGGCAAGCATTACGCGGACTTTCTCGTTGTTCGACAACTCTGACATGCTCTTTTGGTGCTGGCTCTCTTCCACTCCAAGGTTTTGCAGCAGTTGGGCAGCGTCGCTCTCTGCTTCCCACCCGTTCATCTCCGCAAATCTTTCTTCGAGTTCTGCGGCTCGGTTACCGTCTTCTTCTGTCATCTCAAGTTTTGAGTACAGAAGTTCGCGCTCTTTCATGTTGCTCCACAATGCGTCGTGGCCCATGAGCACGGTGTCCATCACTTTGTAAGCGTCATACTTGAAGTGGTCTTGCTCCAAGACCGACAGGCGTTCGCCCGGGCCAAGCTCTACGCTGCCCTTGTTGGGTTCGAGGTCGCCGCTTATGGCGCGTAGCAAGGTCGATTTGCCGGCACCGTTGGCTCCTATGACGCCATATATGTTTCCACGCGTGAACTTGATGTTCACGTCTTTATAAAGCACTCTCTTGCCAAACTGTATTGCAAGGTTTGTCAGTGTTATCATAATCGATTATTGTTATTCCGTTTGCAAAGTTACAAAAACTTCCATGAATAACCTTGAATTGTCAAACAAAAAAGCACGAGGGGTGCATTTTGTCCCCTCGTGCCTTGCAGATATACGCTGTTGGTTGTCAATGCGTTTAGCCTAAATTCAGGCTCTTCTTTATAGCTTCAATCTTGTCCATGGCCTTGGCGTTAAGCGTTTCGTATTCCGAAGCGTCTGCCATGGTGTCCTTGACCTCTATGTAGAACTTGATTTTCGGCTCTGTGCCTGATGGACGTACGCTGACTTTCGTGTCGTCGTCGCAGAACCATTGCAGCACATTGCTTGCCTCGGGCATGTCAATGTCGGTTTCCTTGCCGTTCGCGTCTGTTGCCTTGAGCGTTTTGTAGTCTTTCCAAAGCACCACCTTTGAGCCTCCAAGGTCTTGTGGTGGGGTGGAACGGAAGTCTGCCATCATTTTCTGTAT
The DNA here is from genome assembly GCA_964386825.1 of uncultured Prevotella sp. Taxonomy (GTDB): domain Bacteria; phylum Bacteroidota; class Bacteroidia; order Bacteroidales; family Bacteroidaceae; genus Prevotella. Next base: position 18,210 of record CAYLUI010000045.1, read on the forward strand.
CTCGTCGGCTCCGGCCTTGCCAGGACGCTCCACGTTGATGGTAAACTCGCTTGAGAAGCCGTACTCCTTGTAAATGTTCATAAGGATGTCATACAGGGTGAGTCCTTTGTCCTTGGCGTATGCGCAAATTTCTGCGAGCAGTGAGCAGGCTGATACTGCGTCCTTGTCGCGCACGAAGTCTTCGGCCAGGAAGCCGTAGCTCTCCTCGCCACCGCCAATGTATTTTTGCTTGCCCTCTGAGAGGAGAATTTCGCGTGCGATCCATTTGAACCCGGTGTAGCAGTCGCGCATCTCCACCTCTTGCTTGTCGGCGATTTTCTTGATGAGTTCGGTGGTTACGATGGTCTTCACTATGAAGTCGGTTGGTTTCAGCAGCCCCTTTGCCTTGCGGTTGGAGATGATGTACCACAGGAAAATCATGCACGTCTGGTTGCCGTTTATCAGTACCCACTCGCCCTTGTCGTTCTTGCATGCCATGCCTACGCGGTCGGCATCTGGGTCACTTGCCATCAGTATGTCTGCGTCAAGTTGCTTGGCGTCGCGCAAGCCGAGAGTCAAAGCCTCGGCAAACTCGGGGTTGGGGCGGTCAACGGTTGGGAAATCGCCGCTCTTTATCATCTGCTCGAATACGCAGTGTACGTTGTCGAAGCCCCAGTAGGCAAGTGAGCGCGGAATTATGACTCGCCCTGCGCCGTGGAGTGGGGTATAGACTATCTTGAGGTCGTGTTGCCTTTTGATGACCTCACGGTCTATTGATATTGTGCGTATTTCGCGGAGGTATGGTTCGTCAATGTCTTCGCCGACAATCTGTATGAGTTGCTTGTTCCCCTCAAACTTTACGTCGTCGATGGTGCATTTGTTCACCTCGTCAATGATTCCCTTGTCGTGTGGTGCGATCACTTGGGCACCATCTTCCCAGTAGGCCTTGTATCCGTTGTATTCGCGTGGATTGTGGCTTGCCGTTATGTTTACTCCGGCCTGTGCGCCGAGGTGGCGGATGGCAAACGAGCATTCTGGCGTTGGGCGAAGGTCGTCGAAGAGGTATGCCTTTATGCCATTGGCCGAGAATATGTTGGCAACGGTCTCAGCGTAAAGCCGGCTGTTGTTGCGGCAGTCGTGGCATACCACGACGGAAATTTGCTCGCGCTCCTTGAAGTTCTTCCTCAGGTAGTTGGCGAAGCCCTGTGTTGCCATCCCAACGGTGTAAATGTTCATGCGATTGCTGCCTACGCCCATTATTCCGCGCAGTCCGCCGGTCCCAAATTCAAGGTCCTTGTAAAAGCATTCTATGAGGTTTGTCTTGTCTGGGTCGTCAAGCATGGCTTGCACTTCCTTACGGGTTTGCTCTTCGAACGAAGGACTCAGCCACTGTTTCGCCTTGGCCTCGCACTGTGCTATAAGCTCTTTGTTGTCTTCCATATTGGTCGAATGGTTTAAAATGTTATGTGTTTCTAAAGGCAAAGATAACATTTATTTTTCTTTTAAAAATAGATAATCAATTAAATTTTGTAAATTTGCTGCCGAATAAACGATAAAGGGAAAAGATATGTATTTCACAGGAATAACTATTGCGGTTTGCACATTTTTAATAATAGGCATTTGTCATCCGCTTGTCATAAAGGCAGAGTATTATTTTGGCACTCGCCCTTGGTGGGTGTTTCTTGTTGTGGGCATCGCTTGTGTGGTGTGTTCGGTTTCCATAGAAAACGCTATAGTGTCGTCGCTCGTTGGGGTGCTTGGTGCTTCGCTTTTATGGTCTATCGGGGAACTTTTCCAGCAGAAGAAACGTGTGCAGAAAGGATGGTTTCCGAAAAATCCCAAGAGGGCAAAGGAATATGAGGCGTGAGATGGGCGAAGTTGTTGACCTCGTCGTTGTGGCGTAATGGCATTGTGTTTGCGCCGTAATCACGTTGCGTTTGCGGCGTAATGGCATTGCGTTTGTGGCGTAAAGGGGATGCGATTGCGTAGCGAAGGGAAAAGTGCGGTGAGAGGGGCGTTTCGTGGCTTTGCCGTTGCTTGTTCAGGCGAGTGTCCGTATGGGAAAGTCATGGGGGGCGTGGGTTGCCAAACGTGTCAGGAATATGTGGCGTGGAGGTTGAAGATAAACTTTTTTCAAAAAAAAACGGATTTTGTTTGGCAGTTAATAAAAAAAGCAGTACCTTTGCAACCGCAATTCAGAAA
>CAYLUI010000046.1:0-19867 GCA_964386825.1 uncultured Prevotella sp.
GCCACAGCAGTCCCAATACGTCCCATTGCCCACAAAGCCTCAGGTGTCATAAGGTCTGAAGAAAGCGTAATGTTGTTTTTGCCAATCATTGCCTCAGCATCCATTACAGGAGCTACCGTCAACATAGCTCCAAGCAAGCATGACATTGTTTTATTCATAAGACTTCTATTTTTTATTATAGCAAAACCAACACACTCTGTTTCACGTGAGCGTGTTGGTTGCGACTTTTTACTTCTTTTTTCTCTGAGCCTCCATTTGTTGTTGCTGCATCTGCTGCAAAGCCTGCATACGCGCGGCAAGGCCACTCATTTTCTTAGGATTGTTCTTATTCTCCTTATATCTCCTTTCAAGGATTGCGAGAAGTTTTTCATCGTCTGTAGTCTTACGAAGAACAAACATTATGAGAGCCGAGAAAAGCAAGGATATAAAATAATAGAAATTAAGACCTGCAGAATAATCGTTAAACATAAAGAAGAACATCAATGGCATAAGATACATCATCCATTGCATCATCTTCATTTGTTCTGCCTGCTGCCCCACCATTTGGTCTTTCTGCAACTGCATCGTAAACCATGAATAGATTATTTGTGCCGCACAGAAAAGTATGCAAGTTAACGACAAATGGTCTCCTATGAGCCATAGGTTTGTCCCCCATTCCACAATAGGATCAAATGTTGAAAGATCGCTCATCCACAAGAAACTTTCACCACGCAACTGTATCGCATTCGGCACAAAATTGAACATTGCAATCCAGATAGGCATTTGTATAAGCATCGGCAAGCAACCAGAAAGAGGCGACACACCATACTTAGCATACTCAGCCATCATCGCTTGCTGTTTCTGCATCTGATCCTCAGGTTTGTTATATTGCTTTGTAGCCTCATCAAGCTTCGGTTTTAGCACACGCATCTTTGCCGATGACATGTAACTTTTCTTTACCATAGGATAAGTAATCGCCTTGAGCAACAACGTTATCAAAATCAACACAATACCCATATTGAATCCCCACGATGTAAGCCATGTGAATACGGGCATCGTAAACCATCTGTTAATGATACGGAAAAGTGGCCAGCCAAGATAAACTATACGTTCCATGTCAAGTTCCTTGTCAAAAGAACTCTGTTTCTCCACATTCTTTAAAATGTAGAAATCATTCGGACCATAGTAGAACTCAAACTCTGAAGCCTTAACTCCCGACGGGTCAAAGGCTGTTTTCATATCAGCCTTAAGGTCTTTCAAGTAACGAGTTTTCTTATCCTCCTGTGATTTCTTATCAAAAACCGTACTTTGGAAGTCAGCCCCCTTGTCAAAGCCACTCTTTGAAATAATTACCGCAGAGAAGAACTGATTCTTGAATGCCACCCAGTCTGCCATTTCCTCCGTTGTCTCCTGATCGTTTGAACTCTCGCTCAAATAATCAGTGCCTCCATCTGTATTTTTCCAATCAAGGCGCGCATAACGATTTTCAAACGTAAAGCCACGCTCCTGCTCCTTAATCATGCTATGCCAACTCACATTAAGCTTTGAGGCATCTGGAGCAAAAAGTCCACTCATTCCGGTAGCACGCAAACTCATATGAAGCATATAATCCTGCCCCAACCTATATGTAAGGACAAGCCCCTTACCTTTACCAGCCTCAGCTGTTAGCGTGACCGTAGAATCCGTTACCTCAGAAGGCGTAAAATAAAGTTCAGACGTATTGATATTCATCTCTTTGGCTACAAGAGTATAATTCAAGCTATGCTCACGTCCCTGAAAAAGGGTCAAACCATTTTGGTCATCGGTTTTTCCTGTCTTGTCAGAAATGTTATGTCCAACGAAACGTTTTTCTCCCTTTTGGTTTTTCAAATACGCCTTCGTAACAGTGGCACCCTTGGTGCTAAGTGTCAACGCAACCTTGCTATTCTGCAATACTATATCCTGAGCCTTTCCTGTAAGTGCCTTGTGGAAAAGAGCTGTGGTGTCTTCCGCCATTTGGGCTTTAGCAGCTTGCTGACGCTTGAATGCGGCAACCTTTGCAGCCTCCTCCGCTTTAGCACGATTGGCCTGGGCAGTGGAATCTTTCACAAAAGCAGCCCTCACCTCTTCCTCAGACGGCTGTGAATACCAACTGAAACCGATTAGCACCATGGCGATAAGGACAAAGCCGATGATTGAATTTCTATCCATTTTTTACTTTTTGCTTTAAGCTATAAACGTTGGGTCTTATGCTCGCATAAAACCCAACGCACTACTTCTTTATGTTTTTGACTTAAAAATACTAAACCTTTGCTTTCGAATTGTCAACAGCCGCCTTCACAAAATCAAGGAAGAGTGAATGAGGATGAAGCACGGTGGACTGGTATTCTGGATGGAATTGTGTTCCAATATACCACTTAAGACCAGGTATCTCCACAATCTCCACAAGATCACTTTCCGGATTGCGTCCGACACACATCATGCCATTACGCTCATATTCACGTTCATAATCATTATTGAACTCATAACGGTGACGATGACGTTCCTGGATGTGTTCCTTATTATAAATATTGAACACGCGAGACCCCTGCCTCAGGTCGCACTCATAAGCTCCCAAGCGCATGGTACCACCCATGTTGGTTATGTTCTTCTGCTCTTCCATAATGTCTATGACATTATGCGGAGTTTTCTCGTCCATCTCGCGGCTATTGGCATCTGCATAACCAAGGACATTGCGCGCAAACTCTATTACCATCATCTGCATTCCAAGGCAGATGCCAAAAGTTGGAATATCATGAGTACGGGTGTAATGAGCCGCAATAATCTTGCCCTCAATGCCACGCTGGCCAAACCCTGGGCACACCACGATTCCATCTTGTCCTTTCAATTTCTCAGCAACATTCTGTTCTGTGATATACTCAGAATTTATAAACGTAATGACAGTCTTGCGATCATTATACGTGCCAGCCTGTGAAAGACTCTCGCGTATGCTCTTATACGCATCCTGCAAATCGTATTTGCCTACCAATCCGATGTGCACTTCTTCCGTAGCCTTGCCTCGCCTTTCCAAGAAAGACCTCCATGGACCGAGAGCTGGAGTTGGGCCAATCGGCTCACCGACTTTTCGCAGGATGGCCGTATCGAGTCCCTGATTTTGCATGGCGACCGGAACCTCGTATATACTTGGCAAATCCTCACTCTGCACCACACAGTCAAGGTCAACATTACAGAATGCGGCAACCTTCTTACGTATGCCGTCTTCAAGATGCTTCTCTGTGCGCAAAACCAAAATGTCCGGCTGTATGCCAACGCTTTGCAATTCCTTTACGCTATGCTGTGTGGGCTTGGTCTTCAACTCACCAGCAGCCTTAAGATAAGGGATGTAAGTAAGATGGATATTGACAGCACGCTTGCCAAGCTCCCACCTCATCTGCCTTATAGCCTCCAGAAAAGGCGCACTCTCGATATCTCCAATTGTGCCACCGATCTCCGTTATCACGAAATCATAATTGCACTTCTTCCCAAGAAGCTTTATGTTACGCTTTATCTCGTCCGTAATATGCGGCACCACCTGTATGGTCTTGCCAAGATAATCTCCACGACGCTCCTTGTCGATGACCGACTTGTAAATACGCCCCGTCGTCATAGAATTGGCCTTGGTAGTCTTTATGTCGGTAAAACGCTCATAATGCCCAAGGTCAAGGTCGGTCTCCATACCGTCAACTGTAACATAACACTCACCGTGCTCATAAGGGTTCAAGGTGCCCGGGTCAATGTTGATATATGGGTCAAACTTCTGGATGGTTACATTATAACCCCTCGCCTGAAGAAGCTTACCTATCGACGATGAGATTATTCCTTTGCCAAGAGAGGAAACCACACCGCCAGTGACGAAAATATACTTTGTTTCTGCCACGATCTATGATGGTTAAAAGTTAAAAAATAATTTGTTGCAAAGATACGGATTTTTTATGATATGAGCAACAAATCGTTTTGTATTTTCCGCTATAATTATTACCTTTGCATTGGTTTAACCTTCAAAAAGGAAAAGATTATGCAGCCTCACTCCATCATATTGGTTTTTTCGCTATTATTGATGCCCACATGCGCAAATGCTCAACGGCACCAAAGCCATCTGAAAACAGGGAACACAACAGAGAAAAAGTTCATAAAGAAATACACAGACTCGCTGTCCACAATGCGCGATTCAATATATTCAGACAGCGTAACCGTAAAGAAAATAAAGCCCATCGAAACGGCTCCATTTTTCCTGCCTCTTACTTTCTATAGAGGCATCGCCCACAACACATTCTCCATCTCCAAAGACATAAGCAACAAGGAAAAGCACTTACTCTCCATTTACCTATCACGCCCCGATTTTGTCGTAAACACACAGCAGAACCTTGAGGAAGCAGGTCCCGTGCTGACTCCAAAGACCGTAACCGAAACTCCTGTGAACATAGTAAACAAGTCGCAACCACAAGAGCCTGAGCCTTTGCCTGTTGACGTAATATTGCTAAAGCCAAACTTTTGGAGTTTTGGAGGCGACTACAACTTGCAGTTCATACAAAACTACCTCACAGACAACTGGTACCAAGGCGGAGAAAGCAATTACTCGATGCTCGGTGCCATAACGTTCACTGCCAACTACAACAACAAGCAAAAAGTGAGATGGGACAACACGCTTGACCTGAAATTTGGCATGCAGACATCACGAAGTGACACCATACATAAAATGAGACCCACAGAAGACCTCATACGGTACACCGGCAAACTCGGCCTGCAAGCTACCAAACAATGGTATTACACATTCCAGCTGATAGGTCAAACACAATTCGTACGCCATTACAAAAGCAACACCAACGACGTACAATCAGACCTGTTCTCCCCCATCACCGTAAACACTTCTATCGGTATGGATTACAATGTCAATTGGTTTAAGAGAAAGCTTACCGGAAGTGTACACTTGGCTCCTCTTGCCTACAACTTCAAATACGTAGGCAGAACCGACCTTGCCTCACGCAATGGCATCGAGGCTGGGCATCATTCACTCAACGACTTTGGTTCGCAGATCACATTAAACCTAAACTGGAAGTTTTCCGACAACATATCATGGAAAACTCGCCTATATTGGTACACAACATACAAACGCACCGAAGCCGAATGGGAAAACACGTTCTCATTCCAGTTCAACCGCTACCTCTCTACGAAACTTTTCATATATCCCCGTTTCGACGACGCACGTTCACGTGACGACAAACTCGGATACTGGATGTTCAAGGAATACATTTCGTTAGGCTTCTCATTCAGCATGTAAAAAGCCAGCACACTACCGAATACTTTTTACCCCCTTACCCTTCACGCAAATTACCATCCCAAACATAAAAGCCCTTGCGGCGCAATCATGTCATGATTGCGCCGCAAGGGCTTAGCGTTTACGCCGTAAAGGAATTGCGCCCAAAGCCTAATCGCAATGTGACTAAGACGCAATCGCAAACCGCATAAAGGAAATATGCACTTTACACTCGCAACACCATCAAAGTTTTACATATTGTAGCATCATAAAAAAGCACCTATCCAAGATACTTGATAAGAAGTTTTGCATAGCCGCTCTCACGCAACTTTACAATGCTCTTTTCCCTTATCTGACGCACACGCTCCCTCGTAAGACCAAGCTGGTCACCAATCTCCTCCAAACCTTTCTCATGGCAACCTATACCAAAACATTCACGCACAATCGTAATCTCTCGATCTTTCAGCACATTACGAAGCACGGTATCAAGCTCCTTGGCCATGCTCTCATAATCGACCTGTTTGTCCGCACGACTGTCATCGCCAGAAGCAAGCACGTCAGCCATACTATTGTCGTCATCCTCCTGAAAAGGAGCATCAATACTCATGTGGTGATTGTCCGCCTTTATGGTTTGGTCAATCTTTGTCTCATCAATATTTGTCAAGTTGCTCAATTCTTGCACCGATGGACGGCGCTGGTTTTTCTGTTCGAACTTGGCGATTTCAGCCTGAATTTTCGACAAAGCACCTACCTGATTGAGCGGCAGGCGCACTATGCGGCTCTGCTCGGCAATGGCTTGCAGGATGCTCTGCCTAATCCACCACACTGCATAGGAAATGAACTTGAAACCACGGGTTTCGTCAAACTTTTCAGCAGCTTTCACAAGGCCTATGTTGCCCTCGTCAATAAGGTCGGTAAGCCCCAGGCCCTGATGTTGGTATTGCTTGGCAACAGAAACGACAAACCTCAGGTTTGCCTTGACAAGCTTCTCCTTGGCCCGCTCACCTTCCTTGCCACCCTTTCTGATTTTCTGCGCAAGTTCTATCTCCTCGTCGACAGTAATCATCGGCACACGACCGATTTCCACCAAATACTTATCCAGAGCTTCGCTGGAGCGGTTTGTGATGCTCTTCTGAATTTTAAGCTGACGCATTCTGAAATATCTTTACCTTTAATATAATTAAAAACCTAACAACCTATTTTCGATTTGACAATTCGGGTAAAGCCCAAATAGGTTGCAAAGTTATTAAAAATATTGACACATCAGCTCTTTTTGATAACGACTTTATGTTTATTTATATATTTTACACAATTTCAAACGTCACGTTTGGCAAGCAGCACCACATTCTCGACATGTGGCGTATGCGGAAACATGTCAACAGGTTGCACCTCCAAAACCTTGTAAGCACCATCGAGAAGCGAAAGATCCCGAGCCTGCGTGGCAGGGTTGCAACTTACATAGACTATACGCTGCGGAGCCGCATTCAATATCACATTTATCACATCAGCATGCATTCCAGCACGCGGTGGATCTGTTATTATAATGTCAGGGCGACCATGCTCGGCTATGAAATCGTCAGTAAGTATTTTCCGCATGTCACCGGCAAAGAACTCCGTATTGCCAATATTGTTCACCTTGCTGTTTACCTTAGCATCCTCTATGGCCTCCGGCACATATTCTATGCCAATGACCTTCCTTGCTTCTCCAGCCACATAATTAGCTATCGTGCCTGTACCTGTATAAAGGTCATAAATCAAAGGCTTCGCATCATCGCCATTTTGCTTCGCCATTGCTTCATCACCCTCCAATGGTAACATGGCAAATTCCTTAGCGACATCATAAAGACGGCGAGCCTGCTCTGTATTAGTCTGGTAAAAACTCTTCGGACCAACCTTGAAACGCAAGTCGCCCATAAGTTCATATATGAAATCTTGCCCCTTGAAAGTAATGAGTTCAAGGTCACCGATAGTATCATTGCCTTTCTGATTATCCACATAAAGCAAAGACGTAATCTGTGGAAACTCGTCAGCAACATGTTGTAAAAGAGCCTTGGCCTTATCGTCATCCCCAAGCTCGTCATAATGAAACTGTATGACCAACATCAACTCTCCCGTATTGGAATTGCGGAACATCAAGTTACGAAGCAAGCCCCGCTGGGCACGAACGTCATAAAAACTCATGCCGATTTCCTTGGCAAACCTTTCTATCTCATTACGGATATCGTTATGAAGATTATCCATCAACCAACAGCGGCGTATCGGATAAATCTTATCGAAAGCTCCTGTTATATGGAAACCAATCGCCGAATGATCACCACCAGAAAGATCAAGAGCGGCATCCTGCAGTTCTTCCTTGGTAAACCAGCGACGAGCACAACAGCCGAACTCCAACTTGTTACGGTATTCACGAGTCTTTACCGAGCCAAGAATTGGTTTGAACTCAGGCAACTCAACTTTCCCTATACGAGACAACAAATCGTAAACCTGCTGCTGCTTTGCTTTTAGTTGCTCTTCATAAGGCAAGTTTTGCCACTTGCAACCACCACAAACCCCAAAATGCTCACAAAAAGGCTCCGCACGAACATTACTCTTGGAAATGAAGTTCGCCACTCGCCCCTCGGCATAACGATGCTTCTTCTTCAAGATCTCAACGTCAACGACATCGCCTGGGACGCAGAATGGAACAAATACAACCATGTCTTCATGATGGAAAAGACTCTTGCCCTCAGAAGCCACGGCCTCAATGGTAACATGCTCTATAACTTGATTTGGTTTTCGCTTTCTACTCATATTATCTTTTTGAATATGCAAATTTAATAGAAAAATATTGCTTGACAAACTTTTTTCACGCATACTTAACGCAAACAAGGGAAATTGCAATATTTGGATTACATTTTCAACCATTTTCTTTGTGCATTAAAATTTATTACGTATCTTTGCAATATGAAGTTTACAAAAACATTAGCATCTATTCTACTAGTAAAAAAACAAACCAATTAATATAGTATATTTTATGAGCGAGAAAAGGGTTTATACCTTTGGAAACGGCAAGGCTGAAGGCCGTGCCGACATGAGAAACCTGCTTGGCGGCAAGGGTGCCAACCTTGCGGAGATGAACCTCATTGGCGTACCTGTGCCTCCTGGCTTCACAATCACCACAGACGTTTGCAATGAATACTTCGAGAAAGGCAAGGAAAACGTAGTAGCCTTGCTTAAAGAGGAAGTGACCAATGGCGTGCACCACATTGAGGACATCATGGGGCTGAAGTTTGGAGACGCTGAAAACCCACTACTTGTAAGTGTGCGTTCTGGTGCACGTGCTTCAATGCCAGGCATGATGGACACCATCCTCAACCTTGGACTAAACGACGAGGTGGTAAAGGGACTTGCCAACAAAACAGGCAACGAACGTTTCGCATACGACAGCTATCGCCGCTTCGTACAGATGTATGGCGACGTGGTTCTTGGCATGAAGCCTGTCAACAAGGAGGACATTGACCCATTCGAGGCAATTATAGAAGAGGTAAAAGCGCAGCGTGGCATCGTGCTCGACAACGAAATGAACGTTGATGAGTTGAAACAACTCGTACAACTTTTCAAAGATGCCATAAAGAAACAAACAGGCCACGCTTTCCCTGAAAATCCAATAGACCAAATATGGGGTGCAATATGTGCCGTTTTCGATTCGTGGATGAACAAACGCGCCATACTGTACCGCAAGATGAACGGCATTCCACAGGAATGGGGCACAGCCGTCACTGTCATGGCAATGGTATTCGGCAACATGGGCAGCACGTCAGCTACTGGCGTTTGCTTCAGCCGTGACGCTGCCACTGGCGAGAATCGCTTTAACGGTGAGTACCTTGTAAACGCACAAGGTGAAGACGTGGTTGCCGGTATCCGCACCCCACAGCAAATCACCAAGGAAGGCTCGCTGCGCTGGGCCAAGCAACAGGAGATCTCAGAAGACATACGTGCCACAAAATTCCCATCAATGGAAGAGGCAATGCCCGAGATTTTCGACCAGCTCAACACCCTGCAAGACAAGCTTGAAAAGCACTATCACGACATGCAGGACATGGAGTTCACAGTCCAGGAAGGAAAGCTTTGGTTCCTGCAAACACGTAACGGCAAACGTACAGGCACGGCAATGGTAAAAATTGCCATGGATCTGCTGAGCGACGGCGAGATTGACGAAAAGACAGCAATAGAACGCTGCGAGCCTAATAAGCTTGACGAGCTTTTGCACCCTGTGTTCGACAAGGAAGCTCTTAAGAAAGCAAAAGTCCTCACTCGCGGACTTCCCGCATCACCTGGCGCAGCCTGCGGTCAAATAGTATTTTTTGCTGACGATGCCGCAAAATGGCATGAGGATGGGCACCAAGTCGTCATGGTACGCATTGAGACATCGCCCGAAGACTTGGCTGGCATGTCTGCCGCCGAAGGTATCCTCACGGCTCGTGGTGGCATGACATCACACGCAGCAGTTGTGGCACGTGGCATGGGCAAATGCTGTGTTTCTGGCGCAGGCGCAATCCTTGTTGACTACAAGTCGCGCACCGTTGAGATTGACGGCGTACTGTTGCACGAAGGCGACTTCATCTCCATCAATGGCTCAACCGGTGAGGTTTATGCTGGCGAAGTAAAGACAAGGCCTGCGGAAATAACTGGCGACTTTGCTGCCTTGATGGAACTTTGCAACAAATACTCCCGCATGGTTGTTCGCACAAATGCAGATACACCGCACGATGCAGAAGTGGCAAAGCACTTCGGTGCCGTCGGCATTGGTCTCTGCCGCACAGAGCACATGTTCTTTGAGAACGACAAGATCAAAGCAATGCGTGAGATGATTCTCTCCGACACCAAGGAAGGTCGCGAAACAGCATTGGCAAAATTGCTGCCGCTACAGAAAAAAGATTTCTATGGAATACTGAAGTGCATGGATGGCATGCCTGTCAACATACGATTGCTTGACCCCCCTCTGCACGAATTCGTTCCACACGATCTCAAAGGGCAGCAAACAATGGCCGACGAAATGGGTAAAACTCTGGAATTTATCCAACAGCGTGTTGCCTCTCTGCGAGAGATGAACCCGATGCTCGGATTGCGCGGTTGTCGTCTTGGTATTACATACCCTGAAATAACAGCCATGCAAACCAAGGCAATCCTCGGAGCCGCATTGCAACTCAAGAAGGAAGGCTACAATCCGAAACCCGAAATCATGGTTCCGCTCGTGGGTACAGCCAACGAACTTGAGGCACAACAAGCCGTAATACGTCAAGCTGCAAAGGAACTGTTTGCAGAAGAAAACGAAAGTATCGACTTCAAGCTCGGCACAATGATTGAAATTCCACGTGCAGCCTTGACCGCAGATACTATAGCCAAGCACGCAGACTATTTCAGCTTCGGCACTAACGACTTGACCCAGATGACCTATGGCTATAGCCGCGATGACGTATCGCGCTTCCTCCCCACATACTTAGACAACAAGATATTGGAAGAGGATCCGTTCCAGGTACTTGACCAAAACGGCGTAGGACAACTCGTTGAGACGGGAGTGAAGAAAGGACGCTCTACCAATCCAAACCTCAAATGTGGTATCTGCGGAGAACACGGAGGCGAACCTTCTTCTGTTAAGTTCTGCCACAGGAAAGGTCTTGACTACGTAAGTTGCTCGCCTTTCCGTGTACCAATAGCACGTCTTGCAGCGGCGCAGGCTGCTGTGGAGGAAATGCAATAAAACATTGATACTAAGCATATTAAGCGGTAGGCTTTTAGTTACTAAAAGCCTACCGCTTAATATTTAACAAAACTCTGCTGGAAAATAAAAGGAAAGAAAAATATAATAAAAGGCAAAGATTATCAATAGGTTACACAAGTATGTCAATCGAAGTTTGTTGCCTTTGGTTGACTTACGTCATCTGTTGTTTCGATGTTGACAGACTAAGAACAAAAGAACACTATTTTATAAGCTTATGTAATATTCTAGAAGCTTCATACGTTGTAAGCAAAAAGCCTTTGGAAAACAATGGTATCACGGTTTTAAAACAGGTCCAGATTTCTTATAAAATATATGGAAAAGAATGGTAATATTAGTCGCAATGTTTTTTTTCTCGATTTTAACGGTGTCATGGATACTGCCTATTATGATTTTTATTTGATAAGTCATAAAATGACAGAAAAAGACAAGTTTGGAGTTATATTTGATCCAGACTGTGTACACAATCTGGGAAATATCATTGAGCGGACAGGTGCTGATATCGTTGTAAGTTCAAGTTGGAAAGATTTCATGTCCATTAGGGATTTACGTGAAATGTGGGAATATCGCAATTTACCAGGTAAGATAATAGGAACAACTCCCAATGTGGAAGGTAAAAAAGGTTCACAGATTGACGCATGGCTGAAAGAACACCCTGTTGACAATTACGTCATCATTGAAGGCCTTGGTGCTGATAATTTTTCTCCTGAACAAATCCAACATTTATTCATCGCCACCCCTTATACAGGTCTTGATGATGAAATGGTTGATAGAATTATTGCCTTTCTTGGGACGGTAAATCATATTGAAAACGCGACAAATCATATTAGCATTGATGGCTACACGTCATTGTTTCCAAATATTCTTAAAATAGAACTCAGCCAAAAGCAGCATAGAATTATGAGCATAATTGTCATAATTGCTGTCCTTATCCTTATAAAATGGTTATGGGGTTGTATTGCTATGGAGGATGTTGGAACAATCGATGGAGAGAAAGGAACAATTCTCAGAAGACGCAATTATCTCACAGCAAAAGTGATTACCACTCCGGACCAAGTACTTCAAGAAATGCCTGCAGGCATAGGGGAACAGTTTCAAGGGGAATGGGGCATGTACACTTGTTCCATGCTTGCTCAGGCTTCAGCCAATATCGCAAAACTATACCCAGATCAAAAAGAGCGCAGTATATCCGACATAGACAAACTTATTTCTATTTGTTATGTCTCCAGATTTTAGGCACTATGATGAAATGAGATGGGGTTCGGATCCTGTAGAAGACACAAATAATGCTAACAGCCACATTTCAGATTTAAGCCATTTGGCATGGATGATCAGTAATTATGAAAGAGCAGGCGGTGGAGGTAAATATCAAGAGCTGTTTCATTCTCTCTGTGAGAATATGAATAAGAAAATATTGAATAGTCCTAACTTGAATCTTCCGACTTATCCCAATGAGCCAACCTATATTCCAGATATGCTTGTTGCAATAGTTGCTCTGAAATCATACGACAGATTGCATGGCAACAATTATGAGCCAACTATTATCTCTTGGATAGATAATGCCAAGAAAAAATGGACAGATGAAAAGACTGGAATCATAACTTCAATGCTGCCCAAAGATTCTACAATACCATGTGATTTGCCAATCAAAGGCTCATATTCAGCACTTAGTTGCTACTACTTATCGCTTGTTGATTATGACTTTGCAAAGATTCAATATGAACACATAAAAAAACATTTTTTGCAAACATTTCCTTTTACAGGTTTGAAAGAATATGCAACAGGCTTTCATCCTTTAGGAATGGATATAGACGCAGGACCAATCATCTTAAATCTCAGTCCTTCTGGTACAGCATTCTTCATTGGTTGCGCTTCCATGTTCGGAGATAAAGAAACACGGACTAAATTTCTAAAAACTGCAGAAATTGCAGGTTCAACTTTGACTTGGAATGGGAAAAGCCACTATTGGCTTGCAAATGTAGCATTAGTAGGAGAGAGTATAGTTTTAGCAATGAGAACTTCCTCCTTATAGAAAGCATTGACGCATTAAATAATGCTACAGCAACTATAATTGTTCCATAGGCAAATTGCACTGGCATATTCATAATTATCAGATTTTTTCCATAGTTTACATCCTTCACACAAAGCCCCATATGGCCTCTTGAATACATATACGTCCCAACTTAAAAAGAATTGGAACGATCCAATTGCAAAAGTAGCTAAAAATTTTGATAAATTCATCAGTATATATGCCCCAAACTCATGTAGTCCATTTTTCAAAGCATAGCAGTTCCAATGCTTTTCAATTAAACTTCATCTCTCAGAAATAGGCACATAAGTTTTCATGTCCAGAATATTCTTGTATGCTGGACGAATGATTCGACGTCCATCAAAATTCAATTCCTCTATACGATGAGCTGTCCAACCAACAATACGAGCCATGGCAAAAATAGGCGTATAAATTTCCTGTGGCAGGCCAAGCATCTCATAAATGAAACCACTATAAAAATCAAGATTTGCACAAATAGGCTTTCGAGTGTTACGAAATGCAGAAATGCATTTTATCCCCTCCTGCTCTATCAGCTTCAGAAATTCATATTCATCTTCCCTACCCTTTTCGCAGGCCAACTCACCGGCAAGTTTCTTCAACTCCACAGCTCTTGGATCACTCATTGTGTAAACTGCATGACCAATACCATAAATAAGACCCGTCTTATCATAAGCCTCCTTGCGGAGCATACGATTTAGGTAAGTGTCAATTTCATCTATGTTTTTCCAATCCGCAATACTTTCCTTAAGATGATGAAACATGTTGACGCACTTAATATTTGCCCCTCCATGCAATGGTCCTTTCAATGATCCAATTCCAGCCGCAATGCTCGAATAAGTATCAGTGCGCGTTGAACTGGTCACACGAACTGTAAAAGTAGAATTGTTACCACCACCATGTTCTGCCTGTATGATAAGCAACAGATCCAACATGCGCGCATCAAGATTAGTATAGTCATCATGCTTGAGCATGTAAAGGAAATTCTCGGCTATGCCCAAGTTTTCTTTCGGATGACGTATGTGCAAGCTACGCCCTTGTGCGCTATGACGGTAAATATTATAAGCATAGGCTATAATGGTCGGGAACTTGGCTATCAGTTCAATACTCTGCCGCATAAGATTGTCACGGCTTATGTCGTCAGGCTTAGAATCCAACGTATACATTTCCAAGACACAACGCGACAGTATATTCATTATATTACTGCCCTCTATGTCAATGATGTGCACTATTGTACGATGATCAAGGGGCATGTTGTCATTGAGCAGTTCCTTGAACGCCATTAGTTCCTCCTTATCGGGCAACTTGCCAGACAAAAGCAAATAGGCGATTTCCTCAAAACCAAAACGCTTCTCTACAAGAAGTGGCGTGACAAGGTCATCAAGTTCATAGCCTCGATAGTAAAGCCGTCCATGACATGGATTGGGAATACCTCCTTCACCAGTCTCATACCCTATAACGTTGCCTATATTTGTAAGCCCCACAAGAACACCCGAACCGTCCTCATTGCGAAGACCACGCTTCACACCATACTCCGCAAATGCCTCACGTGGTATCTTGCACGACACCTTCACTTCGTCACTGAGCTTGTAAACCAAATACTCCTTATTCATCATACTTTCATGTCTTTACGTTTATGGCAAACAAAATCGTCATCCGAATGCAAATTTAGCAATAATAATTCAAACTGCAACATTTTTGGCTACATTTTTGACATTCAGACACAACATTCCAATATCTAATGAATATTTATTACCAACCAAACACAAAAAAGACCTCCAACCGTGTTTTCTGTTACACGCTCGGAGGTCTCCATTATATCAAGGGCATGAAACTTTCATGCTCCCAACGGTACAAAATCAGTCAAGCCACTTTACATAGCAGAAGTCTTGACGGTGTGGCAAGTTTGCATTCTTCGGGAACATGCGGACGCACGTCTTGAAAGTACCTGCATGCTCTGGCTCAACCTCCAACTCAAACTTGTAATTATTGCCATCATGACCAACCATCTTAAACTCATTAACACCATAAACTCTACGGTCGCTTGCGTCCGTATCAGGCTTCAGTATAACAAGCTCCAAGCCAACAGCGTCGTTCAACCCTTGCTCGTCGATGGTGTAACGCAAAACATACTTTTGTCCTGTCTGCCCACCATTGTTCAGCAATTCCGTCTCCTTGCTTACCACATGGATACTGTCCCAACGCTCAGCCACCGTCTCTTTCCACAATGCAATTTCCTTGGCAAGGCTATTGTTGTTTGCCTGCAACTTAGCTGAACGCTCAGCCTCCTTGCAATAGAATTTACTATAATAGTCGTCAAGTTGGCGCTTCATAGTATAATGCGGAGCAATGGTTGCGATGGAGTTCTTGACCACCTTGATCCAATCCTCACTATAGCCCTTCTTATTCTTGGCATAATACATTGGAACAATCTCATGCTCAAGCAAGGAATAAATCGTAGCCGCATCAAGTGCGTCTTGATAACCCTGATTCTGATAGGTACGCTCCTGAGGAAGTGCCCATCCAGCGCCTTCGCGATAGCCCTCGACCCACCATCCGTCAAGTACGGAAAGGTTGACCACACCATTCATCTCTGCCTTCTCACCAGACGTACCCGAAGCCTCAAGAGGACGGGTTGGAGTGTTCATCCAAATGTCAACACCAGAAACAAGGCGACGGGCAAGCTGCATGTCATAATCCTCAAGGAAGATAATCTTACCCAAGAACTCAGGACGCTGGCTTATCTCGAAAATCTTCTTGATGAGTCCCTGACCAGCACCATCGGCAGGATGGGCCTTACCAGAGAAGAAGAACAGCACCGGACGTTCTGGATCATTGACTATTTTCTCCAGACGCTTCAAGTCTGTGAAAAGCAAGTGAGCACGCTTGTACGTGGCGAAGCGACGGCAGAAACCTATCATAAGGGCATTGGGATTGATACGCTCAAGCAATGATACCACACGTGCAGGATCACCTTGGTTGCGCAGCCACTGCTTCGTGAACTTATCGCGAATATACTTTATGAGTTTCTCCTTCAAAGCCATGCGCGTCTTCCAAATCTCGTCATCGGAAACATTGTTGATGGCATGCCAAATCTGCTCATTGCTCTGATCGGCCATGAATGTGGAATCGAAATACTTGTCGTAAACCTTACGCCATTCTGTTGCACACCATGTCGGGAAGTGAACACCATTGGTAACATAACCCACATGGTTCTCCTCAGGATAATAGCCGTTCCATATCGGGGCGAACATCTTTTGGCTCACCCAGCCATGCAACTTGGAAACGCCATTTACCTCTTGGCAAGTGTTGCAAGCGAAGATACTCATGCAGAACTTCTCACCCTTGTCATCAGGATTTTGGCGACCCATGCCAATAAACTCATCCCATGAAATACCGAGACGCGACGGATAACCACCCATGTACTTACCGAAAAGTCCTTCGTCAAAGTAATCGTGACCTGCCGGAACAGGAGTGTGAACGGTGTAAAGCGAGCTTGCCCTCACAAGCTCAAGAGCCTGGTTGAAAGACAGTCCACCGTCAACATAATCCACAAGACGCTGGAGATTGCAAAGTGCGGCATGCCCTTCGTTGCAATGGTAAATCTGCTTGTCAATACCCAATTTCTTGAGCATCAACACACCACCCATTCCAAGTAGTATCTCCTGCTTCAGGCGGTTCTCCCAGTCGCCACCATAAAGAGAGTGAGTTATTGGCTTGTCAAACTGCGAGTTCATGTCATTGTCAGTATCAAGCAAGTACAGCTTGATACGGCCGACATTGACCCTCCACACGAGAGCATGTACCTGATAGTTCATGTAAGGCACATCCACGACAACCTGGTTGCCGTTTTCGTCAAGCACGCGCTCTATTGGAAGCGAGTTGAAATCCTGTGCGTCATACTTGGCAATCTGCTGTCCGTCCATGCTAAGGCTTTGTGTGAAATAGCCATAACGATAAAGGAAACCAATGCCGCACATATCGACGTTAGAGTCTGATGCCTCTTTCATATAGTCGCCGGCAAGCATGCCAAGGCCACCTGAATAAATTTTCAGCACCTGATTGATGCCATATTCCATGGAGAAATATGCCACTGACGGACGCTTCGGGTCTGGCTTAACGTCCATGTAAGCGCGAAACTTAGCATAAACATCCTTGACATTGCCCATCAGAGCCTTGTCTTTCACGATGGCTTCCTTGCGGTCATACCCAAGGCGGTCAAGGAGCAACACAGGGTTATGTCCAACCTCCTCATAAAGTTTCTCGTCAAGACTCTTGAAAAGATTGCGAGCCTCATAGTTCCAAGCCCACCACATATTATGGGCAAGCTCATTCAAACATTCCAACTGCTCTGGAAGGCTCGACTTGATGTTAAGTTCCTTCCATTGGGGAGCATTGGCATAATCAGCTTTAATTTTCATAAATTAATTAATTATACAGTTTTAGTAATCTTCTCCATTAAACATGTAGCAACCCTAATTCGTGCATTTAGCAAAGGCTGTGCGTTTACGGTGCAAAGACCTTGCGTTTACGGCACTATCACTATGCGCTTACGGCGCAATCGCATTGCGTTTACGCAGTAACGGCATTGTGTTTACGCCATAAACGCAACATACAAATCACACCAAGGCTTAGCCACACTTATTTCCACCATACTTTCCTCTGTCGCGACTTGCCAAGCGCAACATCATAAGCCTGTTCGTAATGCTTTATGAAGTTACCCCACAATGCTTTCTTGGAAAAACGGTCAGCGTTAGAGCGTGCCTTCTTTATTTCGGCTGCGCCAAATTGTGAATACTCAAGTATAGCATCCTTAATGGCATCAGCCACCTCATCATAGTTGCTGTCTGTACGGTGCACAACCTTGACTCCATCTGCAAGCTCACCATAACGACCAAGTTCAGAATTGACCCAAAGACCAAATCCTGCAAGATCCGTCGTCACACAAGGCACCTTAAAGGCTATGCTCTCAAGCGGCGTATATCCCCACGGCTCATAATACGATGGGAACACACACAAGTCATTGCCAAGAACAATGTCATAATAAGACATATTCGCAATGCCATCGTCACCAATGAGATAGCTTGGCATAAAGATAATCTTTACCTTGCCGTCCTTGGCATTGTCCATGCCAAGGCTGCGCATCATGCTCATTGCACGATCCTGATCCATATTGTTCAGCCAATGGGTAAGCAGGGGAACGGGCAACGGAGTATCAAATTTTTCACCACTTGCAAGGCGTTCTTGCAAGTCTGGACGTGGCTCGGAAACCCATGCCGGGACATCAATGAACGCCACTACGTTCTTATCCAAGCGCTTGTCATGGCGCAACCTGTTTATGGCTTCGATATAAATGTCTATGCCCTTGTTGCGAAACTCGTACCTCCCACTCGTGGTCACAATGAGCGTATCATCACCCAACTCCGTGCCACACAAGGCATTGGCTATTCCAAGAAGTCGCTTGCGAGCAGCCCTGCGCTTACTCGTGAACGAAGCTCCTTTAGGCACAAAATTGTTCTCGAAACCATTTGGCAACACCACATCAACATGCTTGTCAAGAAGTTGCTCACACTCGCGGGCAGTAATCTCGCTTACCGTAGTGAAGCAATCCACATTGGCAGCCGTCTCACGCTCAATAGAATGCTTGCTCTGCATATTGAGTTCAGCGGCCATTTGGTTACCATTATAACCTTCAAAATAATCGTAAAGAGGCTTGTTGTTGCCAGCTATGCTGCGTCCAATGCTCGTGGCATGTGTCGTGAAAATTGTGGCTATCTCAGGCACATACTTCCTGATATACAACAGTCCCAGTCCAGCCATCCACTCGTTGCCATGATAAACGACATCCTTCCGAGGATCTATATTGTAATTATAGAAACTCTTCACCACGAGAGCCGCGGCATACGAAAACATCGAGGCTTCATCATAATCTCCATAGGCATGTAAGCTGTCAACCTTAAAGTCTTCCCACAATTGCCCATAAATTCGATCCTTTATATTAAAATATGGTGTAAAGTCAACCAATATTGCAACTGGCTCACTGGGTATATTCCAACGCCCAACCCTTACACGCAAACCTTCACGAGCTGCCTTTGCCTGCCAAGAGGAAAACAAATCCTTGTCCTCCACAAAGAAAGGACAGGTCTTGCCACGCCAACAGTCAGGACCAATGAAGATAAGGTTATCGCCCAATCTATCCTTCAAGGTTTTCGCACGAGTGGAAAGCACTGCATAAATACCTCCAACTTTATTACAAACTTCCCAGCTTGATTCAAAAATATAGTCTGGAAACATTCCTTTTTCTGTCATAAATCGATTATATGTGGAACAAAGGTAATATAAAAAAACTAAAAAACATATTTTACCCATTATTATTTTCAAAAAACGGTACTTTTCTTAATGTAAAACATTTATCTTTGCGCATAAAACACATTTACTGTCATGAAAAAAATATTACTTTTACATTTTTTTACGCTACTGTCCATAATATCGTATGCACAGAACCCAGAAAGAAGCAAGGACAACACAACATTCAAAGGCTACCTATATAATCAGAAGTACAACGTCTATATTCAAATGAACTTCTACCAAAACAATGTAACCGTTCCTTTCCAAGAAATATACGGTGACTTGCCAGGATACTTCGGAGACAAACAAGATGGACGTAAATGGCTATTTACAAACTCTACAATCAAAAACAGCAAAACTGCTGAAATACAAATAATTAATGACTATGGCAGCGAGGACTTAACAGCAAGTCTAACACAAGTAAAAGACTATATTTTCCTACTGAAACAAATCAAATGAATCA
>CAYLUI010000047.1:0-18969 GCA_964386825.1 uncultured Prevotella sp.
CCTAACATCATCACGTGCCCCATATCCCAGCCAAATAGTTCCAACAGGAACGTCAGGTGTACCTCCAGTAGGACCAGCCACACCTGTCGTCGAAATTGCATAGTCACAATTGAGTGTTTCACAAGCCCCAACAACCATTTCCTTAGCAACTTCCTCACACACAGCAGTTTCACTTTCAAGAACCTCAGCAGATACTTTAAGGATTCTTTTCTTAACCTCATCTGTGTAAGAAACAATCCCTCCTTTGAAATATTGAGAAGCACCTGGTACTGCTATTATTGCCTCAGAAACCCGTCCACCTGTGCAACTTTCTGCCGTTCCAAGCGTTTCACCTGTATTATAAAGAGCCTCCTGAACCAAATGACTCAGTTGTTTAGTTTTCAATTCCATAAACAAGCTTATTTAAATGTTATTTTTGAGAATGCAGGGGCAGTAATAGGGCAAAAAACACGGTCATTATACTTATAATTTCCAACGATGCCTATCATTGCAGCATTATCTGTAGTATAACTGAATTTAGGGATATAAATCTTCCAGCCATATTTACAAGCATGCTCCTGAAAAGAATTGCGCAACCCATTATTAGCCGAAACACCACCAGCCAAAGCCACATGCTTAATACCAGTTTCCTTAACAGCCAAACGCAATTTCCTCATCAGTATTTCCACTATTGTATATTCCAAGCTTGCTGCCAAGTCCTCCTTGTGACGCTCAACGAAATCAGGCTCTTCAGCAACCCATTTGCGCAAATTATACAAAAAAGAAGTTTTAAGCCCAGAAAATGAATAATTCATACCTGGTATTTGTGGTTCCGCAAATTTGAAAGTCATAGGATTTCCCTTACGTGCCAACCTGTCAATAATTGGGCCGCCAGGATATCCTAACCCCATAACTTTTGAGCATTTATCAATAGCCTCGCCTGCCGCATCATCAATTGTTTGTCCCAAGACTTCAATATCATCATAAGCGTTAACTTTCACAATCTGAGAATTACCGCCCGAAACCAAAAGACAGATAAAAGGCAATGGTGGCATATGATTGTCATCATCACTTTCTTTTATAAAATGAGCCATCACATGACCTTGCAAATGATTGACATCAATCAAAGGGATGTCCAAGCTACGAGCAAATCCCTTTGCAAAACTAACACCCACAAGCAAAGACCCCATCAGCCCAGGCCCTCTGGTAAACGCCACCGCTGACAATTGTTCTTTCGTAATGCCAGCGCGTTTTATAGCTTGATCAACAACAGGAACAACATTCTGCTGATGAGCACGCGAAGCCAACTCTGGCACTACTCCACCATAGGCACGATGAACTTCCTGCGAAGCAGTAACATTACTCAGCAATACGCCATCACGCAACACTGCCGCAGACGTGTCATCACAACTACTCTCGATACCAAGGATGTAAACACTATTCACGACTCAATCTTTTATTCCGACAATACTTCCACACCATGCTCCGTCATAAGGAACGTATGCTCCCACTGCGCCGAAGGCTTCTCATCGGCAGAAATCACTTCCCAACCATAAGGATCATCCGCATCTATAAAGACTTTCCAAGTACCCATATTTATCATTGGCTCTATTGTAAAAGTCATACCAGGAACAAGCAGCATTCCTGTGCCACGATATCCATAATGCAAGACCTCTGGTTCCTCATGCATTGCCAAACCAACTCCATGCCCACAAAGGTCACGCACAACACCATAACCATATTTCTCTGCATGCTTTTGTATTGCATGACCAATGTCGCCAATAAATCCCCATGGCTTGGCAGCTTTAGCCCCAAGTTCAAGACACTCTTTAGCAACTCTCACCAATTGCTGTTTCTCAGGAGTCGTCCCCCCCCCGACAATAAACATACGAGAAGCGTCGCCATAATAACCATTATAATCAAGCGTCATGTCAACATTCACAATGTCCCCCTCTTTCAATATGTCTTCCTTTTTAGGAATGCCATGGCACACAACCTCATTAATAGACGTACATACAGCTTTCGGGAAACCCTCATAATTAAGACATGACGGATGACATCCATGTTCCTCACAATATTTCATCACAACATCGTCAATATCCTGAGTACTTATACCTGGTTGAATCATGGCAGCCACAGCATCCAGACATCCCGTGTTCAATTTTCCAGCAATACGTATCCCTTCTATTTGCTCAGGCGTGCGTACCATATCACGCGTAGGTACAAGTTTCCCCTTGCCTTCCCAAAACATAACCTTCTCATCCAATTCCGTAATAGGCTGTCCGGAAAGACAATGCCATCTTCTCTTCTTATTTAAACCCATAGCGAAAATTTCTATTCATTTACAAAATATACTTTCCTGTAGTTTTATTTAGTCTTGGACTTTTTATTTTTAGCATTCTCTGAAATCTTCAAATCACCTATCTTTTTGCTCAAAGCATAAGCATCGTAAAGCCCCAATTCACCAGCACGACTCAAATCCTTCTGAGCTTCCTCCACGTGTCCTGCGTAATAGTGAGCAACACCACGATTATAATAGGCTTGGGCAAGGCGTGGATCAAGCGAAACTGCGCGAGAATAATCATCTATGGCACGATTATAATTTCTTTCCTTCGCATAAAGATTACCACGATTATAAAAAACATAAGCATTATGTGGAGCCAACTGTATCGCCATGGCAAAATCGCCCTCAACTTGTGAAAGTTTCATGGAGTTCTTTTGCCCCTTTGATTCTTCATAATCGTTTAGAAGTTGCTGGCAAACAGCCCGTTCCCAATGCCCCATAGCCGAAGCCGTATCAACCGCCAGATAATCATCCAAATCAGACACTGCGTCACTGTAATTCTGAGCCTCTGCATAAGCCACAGCTCGTTGCAAAAGCAACGCTGCCTTTGCTGTACGATTTTCCTCACTGCTTATGCCAACTGTTAAAGCGTCAATAAGTTGGAAGATCTGCTTAGTCTGTACATCCGTCAGAGTCTCCTTGGTTTGATTGCAAGTAAGATTAAACTTACGCAATGGATCCTTTTTTGCATTGAAACTTTCAACCTCAGTATCAAAAGCCTGATAGCCTTCCACTGCATTTCTGTATGTAAAATAAGATAAATGATACATCGGTAAAAAAGCAATCTCCACATCACGATTTTGAATCGAGCCACGTATGCCACCACTATAATCATGCTCAACTTTCGGCTTGTCCTCTACAACAATATCATTGTATTTATTCATGTCAATCTCCGAACGTTTACGCATCTCACGAAGTTTCTCACGACTCCACCTTTGTTGAACCCCTATATGTTTGTCCATTTGAGCTCTGAGAATACGGAATTCATCCATCTCCGCCTGATTTTTCATGCCTAACCTACGATAACAATTAGCTCTCGCCGCAAGACCCGTCCAAAAGTTTGGAAACTGCTCAATCACTGTCGTATAATCACGAATCGCAGCACGCAAGTCGCCTATCCTATCATTGAGCAAAGCACGATTGTATATTGCCATGAAATTCTGTGGTTCCATTCTCACAACAAAATCAAAATCCTCAACCGCACGATTATCGTCACCTAACTGCACACGCAATAAGCCACGATTGTAATGCGCAAGAAAATTATTTTGATCAAGGTCGATTGCCATATCATAATCAGCCATAGCCCCACGTAAATTATTTATATTGATGCGAGCCAGAGCACGATTAACATAGTTATTAACAGTCTTAGGCCTCAAATGTATCGCCTGGCTAAGACAAGAATCTGCCATACGCCACAGCTTGCGATTAAGGGCTATGTAAGAACGCGTTGTCCACGCATCAGCATTGTACGGATCGATGCTCAGACTTTGATCCAGCCATTCGTCAGCCTTTGCAGTATCATTTTTCTCAAGATATATTTCTGCCTTCAAAGAATAAGCCGTGGCAACATTTGACCACCGCTTGATTATTGTGTCAGCATCAAGCAAAGCCTGATCATAATCCTTCACATTCATACGACATATCGCACGATTTATCCAGAAACTTGATACTGAAGGATTTAAGCGTATAGCCTTAGTATAGTCATTTATCGCATCACGGTATTTATCCTGACGAATACGAGAGATTGCACGAAGATCGAAAATTTGCTCTATATACGGATTCAAGTCAATAGCCTTAGTGGCATCACTCTCCGAACCAATATAGTCGTCAAGATAATATTTTGCCATCGCACGGTCATACCATGGCAACCACAAATAAGGTTTCAATGCCAAAACCTTATTAAAATATTGTATGGAAAGCACATAATCTTCATAATGCAGAGCAACCTCACCATTCATAATAAGGCGATCAACATTGTATTGAGCTCGAGATTTCAATGGCAAAAGCAACAGGACAACCAAAAAAGCAAGCCTTCCCATTCTTCCCCGCAAGAATAGGCGGTGACAATCAAAATTCATTCCTCGTTTACTCATCTTCGCCATTTTATCGAGAATCGTCTTTACCCATACATCAAAAGCACCCCCAAAAAGACCTTTCAAACGCAGAAACTTTTTTTTATTGGTAGGATGCCCATACTTTTACACTATCTACGTATTGGCTTAGTGCGATAATTAGCCTTGAACTTACCTTGTACTATAGCACGCAACTTATTACGTATCATTTGCTTACGGAAAGGAGACAGGCGATCAACGTACATAACTCCTTCAAGGTGATCAAACTCGTGCTGCATTACACGTGCCAAATACCCATCAACCCATTCGTCATGTTGTTTAAAATCCTCATCAAGATACCTAACATGCACCCTGACAGGGCGCTTCACATCCTCACTCAATCCCGGTATCGACAAACAGCCTTCTTCCATATCCACTTTTTCGGAATTCACGTCAGATTCTATGACATGGGCATTGATATAAGCATGACGGAAACCTGCATACTCTGGATATTCTTCCTTAAGCACATCAAGGTCAATAACCACGACTCGTATACTTTTCCCAACCTGCGGAGCCGCAAGGCCAACCCCCGCCGACGCATCCAAGGTCTCATACATATCACTCAGAAACTGTTCAAAGTCCGGATAATCAGCCGTAATGTCTTGGGCAACCTTACGCAACACCGGATGTCCGTATGTATAAATAGGTAAAATCATCTGTTAGAGTTCATGTAATCCTGAAGAATAATAGTGGCACTCACCTCGTCAACCAGCCCTTTATGTTCACGCCTCTTTTTTTTCTTCACTCCACTTTCTATTATAAATCTATTTGCAAGTACTGACGTAAAGCGTTCGTCATAATACTCAATCGGGATGGCAGGATTGGCCTTGCGCCAACGGTTGACAAAATTCTCCACCCTCACAAAATTTTCAGATGGCAATCCATTTGTTTGCATAGGCTTGCCAATAACAATCTTTTCGACCACCTCACACTGAGTATATCGCACGAGATAATCGAAAAGATCCTTGGTCTCAACAGTAGTAAGTCCGCTGGCTATAATTTGCATGGGATCGGTCACTGCCAACCCCGTGCGCTTTTTTCCATAGTCAATCGAAAGTATCCGAGGCACTTTTATCTTCTGTACAACAGCCAAGCATCGCTGTTCTTGTTGAACTTACTGCCACGTATTGCGTTACGACTCTGCACAGCACGACTCTTGTCGCTATATGTACCAGAAACCACACGATACATGTTTACACTGGCATTATATGCGATTTGGGCATCATAGCCAGCCTGCTTCAGAAGACTTTGCAAACCTTCAGCATTCGACCTCAAGCCAAATGAGCCAACCACAACACTATATTGCTGCAAACCAGCACCGCTTATCACCGTCACATCCTCTTGGCGCACCGGAGTGTTGTCTGCATTAGTCACTGTCGTCTGGTCAGCCTGCTTTGTCACCAAAGGAGTAACAGTAGCCGTTGGCTGCTCTGCCTGTGCAGTAGTACGGCTCTCCTCTTGAGCCTTAGCCTTCTCGTATGCCTTTTTGTAAGCACTCTCTTTCTGAGTCCCACAACTCGTGAAAGCAAAAGCCACGCAAAGGGTCGCACCCAAAAACATAAATTTCCTCATGCCTGTTTTTCTAATATTAAGACGTTAAATGTTTCTTATAAATACTTATCCTTTTTGAAATGCGAAATTACAAAAATATCCACAAATACGTGCCCGAAGAGCGCATAAAGTTTGTTAAATGAAAGCAATGTACTTTTTTTAACAGAAAAACTCTCCCTCTTTCAGCCAATATTCCTATTTTTGCAATATTAAACTTAAACTCTCAAAAGAAAGGAACTTTTTATGAAGACATTTGGTTACATTGCTACTTTTCTGGGTGGTGCTATAGCTGGCACAGCTATAGGTTTGCTGCTTGCCCCAGAGAAAGGATCTGACACACGCACGAAAATCTCAGATGCCGTAGATGACTTCTGCAAGAAGCATGACATCAAGCTGAACCGTCGCGACGCAGACGACCTCGTAGAAGGTATAAAAGAAGCAGTTGAAGGTGACATTGCATAAATTCCACAAAACTGGGAAAGGGGAACCCGGAAGTTAAGTCACGACTCTTACGCAAGGCATTATAAGAATCTGGCAAAACACTTCCGGGGAAGACTTGTTTCACAAACTCCAAAGAAAAGATGTTTTCAAACGACCAAAACATTGAAACTATCGGGCAATTGGTTGACACCCTAAAACATTACATCAGGCTGCAAAAGGAATATGTCCAACTTGGAGCTGTTGAAAAGACTGTAAGGATACTCACAGCCATAGCAATTACTACAATATTCAGTCTGCTACTTGTTTTCGTAATGGTATTCCTAAGTTTTGCGGCAGCTTATGCACTGACACCTATAGTCGGGCAAGTTGCAGCATTCTCCATCATTGCAGGAATTTACGTCATCGCCCTTTTGTTAGTCCTAATCTTTAGAAAGCAATGGATCGAAAGGCCTTTGGTGCATTTCCTTGCCAAACTATTGATGAGTTAACATCATCGAAAAGAAGAAAACAGAAAATCAAAAAGACATGACAGAAAGCTATTCTACCCCACCGACCTTTCAGACAATAGAGGAAATACGCATACGTAAAGCACTACTGCTAAAGGACATACAGAAAGACAACGACAAGATTGACCTCCTTTGGCACTCCTTGTTCCACAAGCCAAAAACATTTGGTCAAACCACCGCTCCTTCTAAACGAATAAATAGTCTGCTTAGTACGGGCACTGGACTTATCGACGCAGCAATACTTACTTGGAAATTATACAAGAAATTCAAGAAATAGGGCACCCCCCACTAAGCAAAGCACAAATCTTGCTTGTGTCAAGCCTCTATTTCCTCACCATCATACGCTATGTAAAAGCCTCCTGGCAAACGCTTGCTTGCCTCGTCATGAAGCCCTATCTTATGCGTCACATGTACAAAATAAGTACGCAAGGCTCCTACATTACGCGAAAATTCAATGGCATCCTCAACAAGCATATGGCTATGATGATGCTCTTCCCAACGTAATGCATTAACGACCAAAGTCTTCACCCCTTTCAAGTAAGCCAAGTTTTCTTTATCGATAGTCTTCATGTCCGTGATATAAGCCAGACTTCCAAACCTATATCCAAGTATTGGCAGGTCACCGTGCATAACCTCTATAGGCATAATACTGACATCACCAATTTCAAACTGCTGATGCTTGACTATTGTATGCAAATTAAATTTCGGAACACCTGGATAAAGATGCGACACAAAACAATAAGGGAAATTATGTCGCAAGGCATCCAACGTTTTCCTATTCGCATAAACATCCAAATCCCCAAAAGCATAAAAGAAAGGACGAAGGTCATCAATTCCCCCAACATGATCATAATGCTCATGCGTCAGCAAAACTCCATCAATCTTACCAAAAGGCACATTGAGAAGTTGACTCCTGGTATCCGGACCACAATCGATAAGCAACCGCGTCGTTGACGTTTCCAACAATGCAGAAGTTCGCAAACGATGATCACGCACGTCTTTACTTTGGCAAACTTCACACTTGCAACCTATAACAGGCACACCTGTGGACGTACCTGTCCCGAGAAACCTCAAACGCATATTTTCCTTTTTACTTTTTAGGGCATGCAACCACAATGCCGCCCTCTATATTATATTCACCTCTGGGTTTATTTCAAGGCCGAACTTCGTTTTTACATCATGCTGTATCGCCTGCATAAGTTCAACAACCTCCCTGCCCGTAGCACCTCCCTTGTTAACCAATATGAGAGCCTGCCTATCATGCACCCCAACACGTCCTATCGTACGTCCTTTCCATCCACATTTCTCAATCATCCATCCTGCAGGAATCTTATACGCTTTTTTCACCCTAACACCATTTCCGTTAGGGTTTTCTCCATTGACAGATGCAGGAATATCCGAAACGACAGAAGACTCCGCCTCATAATATCGAAGATCAGGAAAGTTTGCCTTAAGCTTTTCAAAAGTAGCCTCATCAACAATAGGGTTCATGAAAAAACTACCAGCATTGCCCAGAACAGTATAATCTGGCAATTTAGATTGGCGTATGCTTATTATGACATCGCGCAATACGGATGCCGTAAGTTCACTTTCCCCAACGCCCTCTTCTTGAAGCAGTTGACGTATGTTGCCGTAATCTATTTTAGGGCAAAAAGTACGTGAAAGACGGTACGTAACGTATGTTATTATAAATTTATCTTTCCACTCATGCTTGAAACGACTCTCACGATAAGCATAGGCACAATCCTTGGCATCAATTTTCACAATACGCCCAGAAGCAATCTCAACAGCCTCAATCTCTGTCAACAACTCCTTAATCTCCACGCCATAGGCTCCTATGTTCTGCACGGCCGTAGCCCCACATTCTCCAGGTATCAAGCTAAGGTTTTCCAAGCCATAATAGCCATGGCGCACTGCATAATCAACAACATCGTCAAAACAAGTGCCTGCCCAACAACGCAAACTTGGAACATTGGTGCCATATTCCATTATCACAGAAATATCAAAACGCTTATCCGGCGTTAACACTTTCCCATGAAAATCCTTCGTAAGCAACAAGTTGCTTCCGCCACCAAGCAGAAGGAAAGGTGCCCCACCCTGCTTTCGCAACTCATGGGCAAGCTCCACGGCATCATTTTCGCTACCATAAACCACATATTCATCACACCTTTGGTCTATGCCAAAAGTGTTGGCATGGAGCAACGAATAATTTTTGAATATCTGCATTTGGTCAACTATTAAACTTCACCAACTTCCAAACCCCATCCATTTTACGGAAAGTCAATTCGATTTCCAAACCATTGGACACCCCACGGATGACAAAAACTTTCTTGTTCGCCTCCGTGTATTTTTGACCATAAATTATATTATAAATATTTCCTTTAGGTATAAGTCCAGGCTTGAAGTCGGGCCATTGCTGCGGCATCATTATCCCATTGATATTTGAAAAGTCATCATTAGGATCAGGAGCCGTAAACTCAACCTCGTCAGCCATACTCTCTATTTGGAAAACAGAGTCACACGCAAAACGCTCATAAAATTTAAGGAAGTCAGCATTCTTGTTCTTGAAAATGGGCTTGTAATTCATCGAGTGCATCATCCATTGACCGTTGATGCGCTCAAACATAAACTGTTGCACCACATTTTTGTCGAAAAAAATCTTCTCCACAACAACATTTGCCACCGAAGTGTCTTTCACCAAATCCATTTGGCGCTCATTGTCGAAGATTATGGTATAATATTGTTGTCGCATAAAGAAATGCTCCATACGCCATTTCTTCTCCGAGATCTCATCCACCAACTTACCATTGCGAAAAACCTTTAACGGAAAAGATATGCGTTTGCGCTGCAGCTTGCGGTTGGCGGCAAAATTGAACACGAAATCATCGAAAAGCTCATCGGCAGCCTTAGGCATTGGCGTAGAGGCAATGATTGACTCTGACGAATCCTCCACGGATGTGTCCGCAATAACAGTATCAACAGCCACGGTATCAACTGGCTTGGGGCTCTTGTCCATACAGCCCGTAGGGATCACTACGAACGCGACAACCAACAATGAGAGGATAAAAAATGCACTCTTCCTCATAACACACGTATTAACATGCGCAAAATTAATCATTATTTTTCACATAGGCCTCACTTTCTCCGATAAAATTAGTAACTTTGCAGCGTAAAGGGAAAATATTTCAGACTATGTTATTGGACAAGATAGACGAGCTTCTAAAAGAGGTGTCAACGCTCTCCGCAAAAACAGCGGACGACGTAGAGCAGCTCAGGTTGAAATACTTGAGCAAGAAAGGTGAGATCAACGAGCTTATGGCCGAGTTCCGTACCGTGGAAAAAGACCAAAAGAAGATTTTGGGCATAAAGATAAACGAACTCAAAAAGGCTGCCACAGAGAAGATCAACGCACTGCGAGAAGCCATACAAACCACAGACACAAGTTCTGAGAACCTCGACCTTACTCGCCCCGCCTACCCTATAGGACTGGGCACACGGCATCCACTCACCATCGTGAAAAATGAGATCATCGATATATTCCAGCGCATGGGATTTACCCTATACCACGGGCCTGAGATTGACGATGACAAGCACGTGTTCACAATGTTAAACTTCGCCGCCGACCATCCGGCACGAGACATGCAGGACACTTTCTTCATATCCCAAAACAAAAACGACGTAACCAAGAACGTCCTGTTACGCTCACACACTTCAGGAGATGAGGCTCACTACATGGAAACCCACGAGCCTCCTATCCGCATGTTATGCCCAGGCCGCGTTTATCGCAACGAAGCAATATCCGCTCGCGCCCACTGTTTTTTCCACCAAGTGGAAGGTTTGTACGTTGACAAAGGCGTAAGTTTCACAGACCTCAAACAGGTACTGCTGACATTTGCCAGGGAAATGTTCGGGCAGGACACAAAAATCAGGCTGCGCCCAAGCTATTTCCCATTTACAGAGCCAAGTGCGGAAATGGACATTTCGTGTACCATCTGTGGTGGCAAGGGATGCAACTTTTGCAAGCACACTGGCTGGGTGGAAATTCTTGGTTGTGGCATGGTTGACCCACACGACTTGGCAGCATGCAACATTGATCCAGACATTTACACAGGCTACGCCTTCGGCATGGGTGTGGAGCGTATAGCCAACCTCAAATATGGTGTAAACGACCTGCGACTTTTCTCAGAAAACGACACACGTTTCCTTGAAGAATTTAAGAACGCATATTGAAATAAGCGAAAATATATGGCGCATAAAAAATCGGCGGGTTCACATTGTGAACCCGCCGATTTTTTATGCGCTACTTAACAACGCCGCTATCGCATGGTCATTACGCCATAATCACAATGCGATTACGGTGCAAACGCAACGTGATTACGCCACAAACGCAAAACCTTTACGGCGCAATCACACCCCATGACTATCGCTTAATCCCTTTAGCCATACGGCGAAGCTCCCTGCGATGGAATTTCTCGTCTGCCTTGATAGCCTTCAAGACCTTGCCTGGGGGCAAAATCTTGCATAACTTAAGATGATAAGTTCTCTGCAACTCTTTTATCTCAATATCAATATCGTCCATTTTCTTAATGGCATTAAGACACGCCTTGTCATCTGTCGTATCAATATGCCTAAAACCCTGCATTTTCTCAAAGAGGACACGCTGCTTGCATTGCATTTCCTTGAACAGCGAGAAGAAATGCGAAGCTTCAACAGGCGTAAGCCCTGCCTCAACAGTTATGAACTGCTGCATCTCCATCTCAAAACGCTTAGGGTCAAACTTGCGATGAACCTGCGCAAAACCTTGCCCAAGGTTCAACAGCACCAAGAGAAACACTACCATGTTTCTCAATCGCATTCCGTTTTCTTTGCAATATATCATAACATCATCCAGCTATCGTGGTAAAAAAAGTTATCGAGCATCAGCAATGTAAGAATACATGTCGTCAGTATCCATCATGGAATATTCCATAAACGCATCAATATTGGATGCCGCATGAGCGTCTGAATCTACGGCTTGATCATTTACTGCCACGGACACATCAGCAACATTGCCAACATGGTGAAAATACGCTCCTAATGGCAACATGCAAATGCACACACTCGCTGCAACACCAACAATTGCACGACGGTAACGAGTCCAGAAACTGAGCGTAGCTGTTTTTCCGCCTGCAAAATCGTCAGGCACACCATCCTGCACACACTTACCTTGCGGCACATAATCTGTCGCAATCCGACCCATCACCTTTTGGGTCACAGCATCAAAATAGCCATCAGGCACCTTGAAGCTATTATCTTTGCCAAAACACTTTCCGATATATTCTTCTTCCTTAAACATAGTGTTTTCCTTTGCTATTTAAGACGTGAGAAAACCAAAAAGGTTTAATGTCAAAGTAACTTTTTATGTCAGGCATGAATCTCTATTATTGTCTTCTGCCCTTTTATCTTTTCACCACTAACATTTCTAAGCAAAGAGTCAACATGCGACTTGCGAACAGCAACAAGTGAATAATACTCGAAAATATCAATCTTGCCAATCTCGTCAGCTTTCAGCCTTCCTTTTTTGCACAGGAAACCAACGATGTCCCCTCGCGAAATCTTGCTTTTTTTGCCTTTCCCTATATATATTGTCGCCATAACTGGCTGCGAAGGCTTTGGCAAATTGTCAGGAACGGCATAATCGCAAACTTCGGCCTTGACATATTCTGGCAATTTTTCTCCATCACTTAAAATGAAAAAAATCTGACCACTCTTTTCCCAACGGGTGGATCTTCCCACACGATGTGTGTAAGCGTCCTCGCCCTCAGGAAGATGATAATGTATTACATTGTCAACAATGGGCATGTCAAGGCCACGGCTTCCCAAATCTGTGCTTACAAGGACATTGGCACTTCCGTTTGAGAACAAATAAATGGCTTCTTCACGTTGCCTTTGGTCAAGACCACCATGGTAAGATGCCAACGTAAAACCTTCTTTCCGCAAATATTCAGCAGTACGCTCCACACTCTCACGGTAGTTGAGGAAGACTATTGACGAAGACTGACCAAGGGAACGCAAAAGACGGGAAAGCGTATCCAATTTGTCTTTGTCAGGACTATAAACAACATTAACACTCACCTTACTATCGGCAGCGTCCTGCGTGTCTGGACGGAAATCAAGCTGACGGAATCCTGTAAGATCTTCATCAAAGTTAGTCGCCGACAAGAAGATACGCCTCGCAACGACAGGAATATCTTTAAGGAGTTGAGTCATCTCCTCGCGGAAACCCATCTCAAGACATTTGTCAAACTCGTCAATCACAACGACCTTGACATTTTCAGTTGACACGTTTCCCTTGTCGATATGGTCATTCATTCGTCCAGGAGTGGCGAAAACAACATGCGGCATTATCTTGCGCATCTCACGATGCTCATCCATTGCCGGACGACCTCCATAACACGCATAGCCTCGCAGCCCAGCCTTCATGCTTGCCAAGACCTCAGCCGACTGTTGCGCAAGCTCACGGCCAGGCACCACGACAACCACTTGCAGCTGATTGGTCGTAGCATCTACAATCTCCGCAATCGGCAAAAGGTAAGCAAACGTCTTCCCCGTACCAGTAGGGCTTAG
This sequence comes from uncultured Prevotella sp., assembly GCA_964386825.1. Lineage (GTDB taxonomy): Bacteria > Bacteroidota > Bacteroidia > Bacteroidales > Bacteroidaceae > Prevotella. The sequence goes on from CAYLUI010000047.1 coordinate 13,539, forward strand.
TATAACCACATTGTCATCACCATGCAATATCGCATCCGCAGAAGCCTGCTGCATCGCATTCAGTGATATACCCAAACGGCTTGTTATATCTTCTATCCTCATTGCTTATTTTGTTTTCATTATCTTATCAATCTCATCAAACTTGGCACCCATGTTAAGATTGAGGTATATTGTATATAAGGGCAACGCCCACTTGTCCATTGCTTCAGGATTTAACTTGCGATATTGTTCCAGATAAGGCAACGCTTCTTTGTAAAAGCACAATATACGATTGCGTTTCTGCTTGGATTCCTGCACGTTTTTGTCAAGCATCACCCCCTGATTGAATTTAGCAATGCCAGCATTCAAGTACACTTCAGATATGGCAAAAAAATCACCTATACTATCAACTGACACTTCACTGCCTTGCGCAGATAGGCGTCTTATAAGCGAATCGCAAATCACAAAACATTCGTCATAAGCACCAATATTGAGCAAAATCGAACTTTTTGTCAACAGGAACAATTTATTTATACTGTCTGACTTAAGAGCCTCGTCGGTTAGCGACAAAGCCTTCGCCCATTCCGACTGCTTCGAATAATGGTCTATCAAATGTGGGAAAAAATAAGGCGAAAGCGGATAATGGGCGAAACCTTCCGCCAACGTGGAAACGAACCTTGCCGTGTCACCTTCAAGCTGGTATGTTGCTGCAAGATACTGGAGCATAGGTTCTTTGTGAGCCGTATCCTTAAGGGCAAGATAAGTATGATGCAGCACCTTATGCGTATCATTTAGCTTGTATCCACAATATACAGCCCAATAAGCAGCCTCCGGCATCCGCTTGTCTTTCTCCACATACTTATACGCCTTGAACATTGGCTGATTGGCAACATCAACATATTGATCAAAAAACATATATGCCGACTTGTAATCCTTCTTCTTTATGAAATAAGCCCCGCCATTATACAGATTTGGACGCAACGCATTCAACAAGGTCGCATTCTGCTTCCTATACTTAGGCTTCACCTTACCATTTTTGTCAGGTCTGGCATCAATGGAATCATAGGCAATCATTGCAGTGAACATGCGCGACGCTATATTGAACAGAGAAGCCGTGTCATATTTCTGTTTCAAGTAAAGTTTTTCATTGCCTTGTTCATATTGTTTCTGCAATGCACCAAAAAGGACATTCCATATCTTCTCCTTCTCACGATTGGAAGAATCTTGAAGAAGTTTTGTCATAGATTGCTCTGCCTTGTCAAGGTTCTTGCCCTGTTTCACCAAGTCACTGGCAGCAACTATTTCCTTTTTCTGGGCAAAGCCTGGGAAAGCCACAAACAATACTAATATATATATCGCAAATGTCCGTTTCATAATTTATGCGAAGTTAATAAAAAAATAGGAAGGAAACAAATGATTCCCTTCCTTTTTTATATTCTCACCAAGAAGAGAGGCATCGCACATCTCCGAACTTTTCAAAAGCCAGATTCGCAAGCGTTCCTCCTTAGTTGTTTGCGCTACCGGCAACGATATCAAGCAACTCATTTGTTATCGCAGCTTGACGACTCTTGTTAAATTCCAAATTAAGGTCTTTAAGCAACTCGTCTGCATTGTCAGTTGCAGCCTGCATGGCAACCATTCGAGCAGCATGCTCAGAAGCGTTGCTGTCAAGCAATGCCGTATAAACCATAAGATCAAGAAGCTTAGGTACAAGCACCGCAAGAACAGCCTCAAGATTGGGTTCTACTATGAAGTCGTCATTTAGTGGCTTAACCTCCACATTTTTACGTTGGCCTCCATTGCCCTTGTTCCGCAAATATTCCTGCGCCTTTACAGTAGCCATATTTGACGACAAGTCACGATCATTGTAAGCACCAATGTTTTCTGTGGAAAGATCAATTGGAAGAAAAGTTCTACGTGTAAGAACTTGCGAACCCGCACTTTTGAAATGATGATAGATTAGTTCAACCTTGTCTATCTCATTGCGCAAGTACTTTTCCATAAGTTCTTCCGCTATGCCCTTGCAGACTGCCGCATTTGGATTATCAGCAAGCTCCGTAAAATCTCCCACGGGGTCATAACCCATTTTTTTGACCTTTTCAGCGACTTTTCTTCCTATAGGATAGATGGTTATATTGTCTATGCCTTGAGCCTTATACCCATCTATGGCCTGCAGCATCATGCGTATCACATTATTGTTGTATCCTCCACACAACGAACTGTTAGATGAATAAACAACCAACGCCACACTCTTTATCTTGTTACGCTCCACACTCAAATCACTTGACGCATCTGGTGTTGAAACAAGAAATGACTTCAATATGTGCTCCAACAAATTCTCGTAAGGCAGCATATTCTGAATGGCAACCTGCGCATGATGAAGTTTAGACGAAGCCACCATCTTCATCGCACTCGTAATTTTTCGAGTGCCCTGAACAGAGGCAATACGGGTCTTTATCTCTTTTAATGAAGGCATAAGCTAACTATTTCTTATATTGACCGGCAACATTAGCCATTACATCCTCAAGAGTCTTAGTACAATAGTCGTCAATCTTTCCTGAAGCAAGCAAGTCTATAACGTCTTGGTGTTGTGAGCGCATCTGCTCAAGGAACTGGTCTTGGCAAGAACGCACTTCCTCAACAGGAACATCATGGAAAAGCCCATGCACTCCACAATACAAAATCGCAATCTGCTCGCCTACAGGCATCGGGCTGTACTGAGGCTGTACGAGAAGCTGGTTATTCTTACGTCCACGATCAATGGTCATCGCCGTAACAGGATCCATGTCGCTCGAAAACTTTGAGAATGCTTCCAACTCACGGTACTGGGCCATGTCAATCTTCAACGTTCCTGCAACTTTCTTCATGCTCTTGATCTGAGCAGAGCCTCCGACACGACTTACGGAAATACCAACATTAATAGCTGGACGGAAACCCTGGTTGAAAAGATCTGCCTCAAGATATATTTGACCGTCTGTAATTGAAATAACGTTTGTAGGTATGTAAGCAGAAACGTCACCTGCCTGTGTCTCAATGATAGGCAACGCCGTAAGCGAGCCGCCACCTTTTACATGCCCCATCATGCTCTTTGGCAAATCATTCATCTGCTCAGCTATTTCCTGCTGATCATTGATACGTGCCGCACGCTCCAACAATCGTGAATGCAAATAAAACACATCACCAGGATAAGCCTCACGACCAGAAGGACGATGCAAGATAAGTGATACCTCACGATAGGCAACCGCCTGCTTCGAAAGGTCGTCATAAACAACCAATGCGTCAAAACCGCGATCACGGAAATATTCTCCTATCGCAGCACCAGCAAACGGTGCATAATATTGCATGGCTGCAGTATCAGCTGCTGTTGCACTAACAACAATAGTATATGGCAACGCACCATGCTCCTTCAACGTTTGTACCAAAGCGGCAACGGTACTTGCCTTCTGACCGATGGCAACATAAATGCAATACACAGGTTTCCCAGCTTCGTAATTACTTTTCTGGTTTATTATTGCATCAATGGCAATGGCAGTCTTACCAGTCTGACGGTCGCCTATTATAAGCTCACGCTGACCACGCCCAATAGGTATCATTGAGTCAACTGATTTTATGCCCGTCTGTAAAGGAGTTTTCACAGGCTGGCGATAAATTACTCCAGGAGCCTTACGGTCAAGAGGCATCTCTAACGCTGATGTAAGATCAATGTCTCCCTTGCCATCAATAGGTTCACCCAGTGTGTTGACAACACGCCCGAGGAAATTATCATTTACCATAATGGAGGCTATGCGGTGAGTACGCTTCACCTTCATTCCCTCCTTAATACCAGACGAAGCACCAAGAAGCACACAGCCAACATTGTCTTCCTCAAGGTTCATAACAATGGCCATGGTTCCATCCTCAAACTCAAGCAACTCGCTGGCTTCCGCATTACGAAGACCATAGACATGAGCCACCCCATCGCCCACAGTCAGCACAGTGCCCACCTCATCGAATTGCTCCTCCGAAGTGAATCCCTCAAGTTGCCTTAGCAGTACTTCTGATACCTCGCTTGGTTTTATTTTATCACTCATTGTATTCTTCTTTTGGGTTTGAGGTTCAGCTTTAATGCCTATGAATGGTAATCATAACCACAAAACTTCACCACCAACCAATTAGTAATTATTCATGTTTGAATATTAGACTTAAACCAAAGAAAATTTATGCAATAATTCTGAAGTTCAATCCTCAAACAGATAACTGGTGCAACACCTTGCTGAGCTTGGTTTTAACACTGGCATCCATACGGTAAGTATCATATTCAAGTATGAATCCTCCTATTATCGACGGATCAACCTCTGTGTTAAACTCAACCATACCATGAGTTTTTGCTTCCACCATACGTTTCATCTTCAACTCAGTATCAGCAGAAACTGCAACAGCCGTAGTGAGAGTCCCACGTATAATATTCTTCTGCCTACGGTAAAGCGTAATAAACGCATTTGCCATAAACTGAATAATATTCTCACGATTAGCGTTTAATACAAGTTGCAAGAATGTGGCCGTAATCTTTGTCAGTTCACCGCCACATGCTGTTTGCAACAAGGTCAGTTTCCTATCCTTACCAAGCATTGGATTGTCAATCGTAAACCGCAGTTGCGGTACATGGAGATAACTCTTTGCGAGCATCTGCATCTCCACGTAAACCTCATTCTCCAGTTTAAGATCCGTGGCACCCTTCAAGAGGGCCTTTGCATATCTCACAGATATTATGCCTGAATCCATAAGCTCATCTACTTATTTACCTGACTGGTCAGCAACTGTCACTTCATCCAGCAGTTTGTCAATCAATTCCATCTGCTTGTCGTCAGACGAAAGCTTCTCTCTTACTATCTTTTCGGCAATCTTGACCGAGAGCTCAGCAACCTGCGCACGTATCTCACGTATGGCCTGTTGCTTCTCCTGCTCTATTTCAGCCTTTGCATCATTAAGCAATTGAGCACCTCTTTCTTTTGCCAGTTCAGCAGCTTTCGCCACGATAGCATCACGGGCGGCTGTCGCCTCTTTCAAGACAGCAGCCTGTTTCTCGCGAGCTTCCTGCAGAATGGATTCTCCTTCTTTCTGTATGTTGGCAAGCTTCTCATTAGCCTCATGAGCTTTCCGAAGACTATCGTTTATGTAAGCCTGACGATCGCGCACCATCTTTGTAATGACAGGGAAGCCCCATTTCCACAAGATGGCAAGCACAATCAGGAAGACAACAGTCATCCAGAATAGCAAGCCTGTACTTGGCATTAATAAATCCATACGCAGTAATGAATGTGACTATGAATTTAGACGCAAAGGAATGCCACAACCACTGCAAAAAGGGCAACACCCTCAATGAGTGCAGCGGCAACAATCATATTGGTGAAGATTTTATTCATCACCTCAGGCTGGCGAGCCATGGCATCCATGGCCTGACCACCAATGCGAC
>CAYLUI010000048.1:0-16232 GCA_964386825.1 uncultured Prevotella sp.
CACGGATGAGTCCGTCAATGGGTTTCTCCGCATCGTCCCACAAGCGCGTGGTGCCACCATTGAGTTGGTCGTATGGCGACCAAATGGAGAAATACGGGTCATTGACCACAAGAGGCACCGATGGCAGACGCAAGTCGGTCTGCATGTATGGCTTAAAGGTTTCCGCCGTTTGCGCATGAGCCATCATGCCACATAGGGAAAGAGACAACAAAATTGTTTTTTTCTTCATTATAAATGATTTTTTTTTGCACACAAGTGTTATGTGTTTGTTATGAATTATTCATTGATATGTTGCGACCAACGCCTCAATCTTTTATGTCGGCATTGAAAGCCGCAGAGACGGCCGTAGATGCACCAAAGGCATCGTCGGAGACATCCAGTTCCCTATTGCCTTCCTTGCGCCTTAGCGTATCGGAAGTCTTGGTGAGCCACGCTGACCAAGTTACCCCATTGGAGTTTCGGTTCTGCCAAGCTTTCATCGCATTTTTTCCTATCCAGCAGAGTACGTCGTCACGATGGAATGCGTTGGCGTAAAGACGGGCGTAACGCATCAATATGCCCTTAAAGCCCGACAAGTCGCCGCTGATGGTCTGGCAGACTTTCACGATGCTGTCCGAGCCACACAGATGGGCGATGGCATAGTCGTAGATGCGGTTGGCATCCGTGGCATATTGCTTGTTGCCTGTGTATTGGTAAAGCAGCACAGCCGCCCCAAGCATTGTTCCCTGATTGTAAGTCGAAGCCCAACGGTTGAAATCACTTGCCATGGTTCCGTCCTCGTTCCATGCACGGCTGTCAAAGACGTGTCCGTCAGATGGATTGAAGAGCAACTTACGCTGTGCGGAATACAAGGACAGAGCCTTGTCATAGTAGCTTTTATCGCCGACAGCCTCAGCAAGATAACAAGCCGCGATTGTCGCCGGGCAGTTGATGCACGAGTTGGTTGAAAGCTTGTTATCCTGGGTCTGCTTCCAGATGAGCGTCCCGTACTTTTGCAGGGCACGGGCATACATGGCATCAAAGTTGCCACGCGCCATGTCAAGGTATTCCTTGTCACCAAAGAATTTGTATGCTCGCACGCAAGCCAGGACCATCCACGTTATGTCATCATTGTACTCATTGTAAGCCCAATTGGTTCCGTTGCGGCTTATGAAGTTGACGTATAGTTCACGAAAAACATCGCCATACTTCTTATCCCCTGTCGTCTCAAAAGCATCCAGTATGGTCTCTATCATTTCCGCGTCACCCCACCATCCGCCTTTGCCAAGGACGTGACCAACAGGAGCCTTATGGTAATACTGCCGCAGAAAACAGTCCATCATGGAATCGCGAATGGCTGGAGTCAAAGCAGAATGGGCACCAACATGTCCCAACCCGTTTGATTGTGACATGACACCAAGAGTCATCATGGCAAAGCATGACAAAAACAAGATCCTTTTCATAAGACAGAAGAATATAATAGTAATCGCAACTCATGCCCGTCACATGGAAGTTGGCAAACAAAAACTTTTTGCCGCCAACTTCCAAGGGACACGTTCAAGATTGCATGGCTTCATTGCCAACATGCACGAGAATGATGCTGCTTGAAAACAATGCCATTGACATGTGCTCGCAACCCACCCCCCACTCTATTCAGTAGTGGTCCACTGTATGGCCTGATCTTCGTCAGGTATCTGGGTGTTGATTTGGCGCTCAAGAGTCAAGGTGCCGTTAACACCCCACGCCGTGCGGTAGTTTGGCACAGAAGTGTAGTCTTCGTATGTATAATCAATGTTGTTGATTACAACGTAACGGTGCATGAGGTATGGCTGCACCTCATCCATCTGCTCAATGATGCGGAACGAAGCCTGCTTGTTGACTTGCAGATTGATTAACTCATTGTCTGTATAAAGATCCACCGTACCTTCCGTGGTGCCATTGAAACGAGCAAAAACCTTGTATTTGGCACGGTCTGTGCGATCCTCGTCAATGTCACCGGCATAAAAGAAAATGGTATTGTCATCAACAACATAGCCTCGCACCGTGCTCTTGGTGGTTGCATCAGCCTCGTCGCCCACAACAAATATTTTCTCCGTCGTGCCATTGTAGTCGCCGCTAAAGTCATTGAACGGGAATATGCGAAGCATTGCCTTGGCATAGTTTTTCCGGGGATGCGCCGTGTAACCATAACTTTGGTCATCTACTATCGTCAACGGGAGCACCCACTTGTTTACCATGTCAATGCCATTGAAGTCGAACGAGAGGTTGAGCAGTCCTGTATTCTCGCCACTCTTTATCTCGGCAGTCTCCGAGAAAGTAGCGTAACCATTCATGTCAGAATACCAAAGGTCGCGTCGATTTTGGAAACGCGCATAGTTGAGAGTGGCAAGGGTATCAGGATCATGAGCCACATGCACGGTAATGTCACGACCGTTGGTGTTGGAGCCACTCACTATGATCGGCAGGTTGTAAGACGACTTGCCACTGCCATAGAGATTGTTGCCATCGGCATCCTTGCGGCTGTAAGGGACGTAAATGCTCGTCACGCCCTGCTCGTTTAGTGGCGCACGGAAACTGACGTATTGAGTGTACTGCTCTTCTGTCCAGTCATCATTGCATGCCGTAAAGAGAGAGGTGGCAGCAACAAGCACAAGTAGCAGTCCGGCTTTCATGTTGTGTATGTTAAACATTGTGAGATGATTTTAAGTTTGAGATGTTCATTCCCCTCCCCTTCCGAGGAGGGTTTGTGAGTTTTTTAATCGAACGTAGTCCAGCCTGGGTTCTGCGTCAACTTGGCGTTTCTCTTAAGCTCGTTATGGCTTATGGGCCAGAAATACATTTTGTCCGAGAAAGTAGAAGGCAAATTATAAATGGGCACAATCTGCTGGAACTCAGTCTTATGCTGTGCGTCCATCATAACATTGCAGCCATATATCTGAAGGCTTTCCTCTACTGGCGCATCCTTCCAACGGCGCAAGTCAAAATATCGCTTGCCCTCGCCCATGAGTTCAATCATTCGCTCGCGCTTAATCTTTGCACGCAACAGCCCCTGATCTGCATAAACTTCCTCGCCGTAGCCTGGCAGCCCGGCACGTATGCGCACAGGGTTGATACCCTTTTTCATCTCGGCCTCATCACGGCTGATGGTGTATTTGGTTGAGCCATCCCATGAAGAAACCTCGTAAGAAGAAGTCAACTCATTAAGGCACTCTGCATACATGAGAAGGATATCGGCATAGCGGATAGCCGGCTCGGCACGATCCTTGAAAGTTGCATAGTCTGCGCAATAGTCGTTAGGATTGTAATACTTACGGCATCCTATGCCTGTACGGAGGTAGAATTGCGAGTTGTTGTAACCGTTGCCAGAGCCACGATAATAGAAGGTCTGGCGATTGTGGTGGCTTGTCTCAGGGTCGCCAAGGTATTCCCAAACAGTACCATTGTAAGCTACTGACGCATAAAAGCGTGGCTCACGGTTGGCATATTGCAGTGACACGTTGGGGCCAAGTGGCTTGTAATTGCCCTGGCGGTAGTCGCGAGCCGTGGTGAAACCTGTGAGACGGTCGCTGCCATCGCCCCTGCCTATTTCCTTATCCTTGCCGGGACAATCGGTACCATCGTTCATATAATATGCGTCCACCATTTTCTGAGTAAGTCCGTGAGTGTTCCATCCACCGAAATCACGTGGCATAGCATGAAGGGCAAACGCCTTTATGCTCATATTGGCATTGGTCGCATTCTGGCTGCCACGAGTGAAAATCAACTCGGGATTCTCGTCCGGTGCCACATCACCGTCAAAGATGGCACGGTAAGACTGCAACGGATCAATGTCCTTCCAGCCATTTGGCCAGTTGTGCTGCGAAAACTCGCATGTGGAGTCGGCAGGAGTGATTGTTGCCGGTGCACCTGCAACATCGGTAGAACTGAACGAAGCATGATAAAGGTCATACACGCCAAGATTCATGACATCACGGCAGGCTGCAGCGGCCTTTGCCCACTTTTCCTCCTGATAGTCTGAATTGAGAAGCAACCTGCCTTCATTGTCAACGAGTTGCTTTGCGAAATCGTCAGTGTTGCCATTGGCAAGGGGAGAGGCGGCATAAGTCAAGGCTATGGCACGTGTGGCAAGCGCAGCGCCCTTGGTAGGCTGGGTAACGTGTTCGCCATCACGTTTGGTGTATTGTATTTCCTTGGCAGCCTGTATCATCTCAGAGCTTATATAGTCGGCTACTTCCTCATAGCTGCTACGAGGAGTGGCAAGGTCTTCGTAACTCTGAGTATAATCAACTCCCTCGTCAGGCATGATTGGCACTGGTCCATAGCGACGAAGCAAGAGCCAATAGTAGTAAGCACGAAGGAAACGGGCCTGCCCCTTATAATCGAGACGTTCCTTTTGGGTCATCTCCTCGTTCATGTCAACATTATGTATGAAGACCGAAGCCTGGTAAATGCCCTTGTAACACCGGCCCCATGCGCCGTTGTTCTGGTCTTCTGTGTATTCTCCAAGCTTGAATTTGTTGTACGACATCTGACCCTGCTCATCTTCCTTACTGTCGTATTTGGAATCGCGGTCGCCATAGTACATGTCATCGGCAAAAGAGAAACTGTTGGTGGTGCCGTCCTTACTAACCACGTCGGCATTGTCATTGGTAAGGAATGAAAAACCATACGCAAGCCATGCCTCGGTGCGTTGCTTATCCGTAAACACCTTTTCCAAGGTGATACGATCGTCAAAGTATTTGTCCGAGTCAAGGTAGTCGTTGCACGATGTCAGTCCGACGCTTGTACCTAAGGCTGCGGCAATTAAGAACAAATATTTCTTTTTCATGAACTTTCTGTATTGTTGAGTTTACAAGAAACTATTAAGTTTTCTTTTCTTCTTTTTCCTTAGCGAATATCAGTGTTACAAACTGATTTGCACACCTGTCGTGATGGACTTCGTGATAGGATACGCCTCGCCGTTGCTGCTGCCAAGCTCTGGATCCCAGAGGTCAAAAGAGGACCATGTCAAGAGGTTCTGACCAGAGATATAAAAACGCACATTTGTGAAATGTATCGCATTGACAACACTCTTTGGAAGAGTGTAACCAATATCAAGGTTCTTCAACCTCAGATAGCGACCATTGCGAAGCCAGTAAGAAGAGGCTTGCTGGTTGTTCTGCGCACCAGCCGTAGTGATGCCACGTGTGACGAAACTCAGACGCGGATATTTTGCATTCGGATTCTCGGTAGCCTTGGTTCCTGAAATATCGCTTGAAATCCAGCGGTCATCAGTCATGCCATCAACGATGTTTCCCCAACGGCCTTCGCTGAAGGCATAAACAGTCTTGCCGTTGATGAGGAACGTGGACTTACCAGCACCCTGGAAATGAACATTGAAGTCGAAGCCATGCCATGATACCGACGCACCCAATCCATAGATAAGACTCGGAGTATTGGTCGAGCCGATTGCACAAACATCGCCACCGTCAACAACGCCATCACCATTGACATCCTTGTACTTTATGTCGCCAGGCTGCACAGAACCAAACTGCTGCTGTGGAGAGTTGCGTATGTCATCGTAATCCTTGAAGAGTCCGAGAGCGATAAGACCTCGCTGCTGTCCCACACGATAGCCTCTTGTGTTCTGATAAGGATACACGTGGTTTTCCTCATCGTATTCAAGGATGGTATTCTTGCTGTACGTGACGTTTCCACGCAAAGTCCAGTTTACCTTTCCTAAATGATCCTTGTACTCAAAATTTCCATCAAAGCCTTCAGACTTCACCGCACCAACGTTTGCCCATGGCGTACTCTCAAGACCCGTAATCTCAGGCAAGAAGTTTCGCTGCATGAAAATGCCTGAGCGGTTCTCATGGAAGTAGTCCATTGTAAGAGAGAAGCGGTTGGCGAAAGCCACCAAATCGAAACCAAGATCCACCTTGCGTGCCACTTCCCATGTTACGTTAGGAGAAGCAACCTGCGTGTAATGCACACCATCAGAAATACGAGGAGTCACCGCAGTTCCCCAATTCCACACTTCTGCAACATTGTCGATGGTATAAAGGTATGGGAAACGGTGGTCGGCACCAGTGTTGTCGTTACCCACCTTACCCCAACTGTAGCGAACCTTGAACATGTCAAGCCATTTCACATTCTTCTTCACAATTGGCTCCTCTGCAATGTTCCATGCCAAAGAGAATGCCGGGAACCAACCATAACGATGGTTGTCAGCAAAGTTCTCTGAACCATTGTAACCGAAGTTGAAGTCTGCAAAATAACGCAGGGCATAATTGTAAGTCACCTGTCCTGCAAGGCCCATATTCTTTCGGCTCACCGAGTTTTTGATATCGTCGCCTATATTCTGCGTCTGGGTGTTGCTGTCCTGCGTGAAACGCGCCGTGGCACCTAAGTTATGCACATTAGCAAAACTGCGATTCCAACGGAGCAACATTTCTATAAACTCGCGACGTGAACCGTTTCCGCCTGACGTTTGGGTCATATCAGACTCATTCTGCACCTGATCCCACACGATTGAGCCATCCGGATTGCGGCTGTTGGCATGGTACATGGCAGGTTGCAAACGATGGTTTATGTAGTTGTCGTTGTAAGTATCGTAACCGAATCGCCCGGTAAAACTGAGTCCCTTTGTAATAAAGTCGAGGTTCTGTTCAAGCGTGGCGTTAGTCTGTATGTTGTTGTGCCACTCCTGATTATAACCCGTTTGTGTTGCCGAAACCCAAGGGTTCATTTCGTTTGAGTTTCTGCCGTAAGCAGGCACATAACCGTTACTGTAAAGCACCGGAGTTGACAAAGCGTTGTATCCGAAGAGTTCACCCCACACATCGCTATCGCCCAAACCCGGGCTGTTACGTTTGTTGAGGTTGCCGCCAATGCCGAGTCGCAACACCGTGGTAGGCGTAATGTCAATGTCAAGGTTCGCACGATAATTCCAACGCTTGTAGTTGGCATTGGTATTATACTTGTCACGCAGTGTAGCGTCAGTCTTGTACATACCCTGATCCTCGATATAAGCCACGGATGCAAAATAGCGTGCCGTGCTGCCACCACCCGAAAGGCTCACGTCCGCACGGTAGCTCATGGCACCGTCCTTGAGAAGTAGGTCAACCCAGTCAACGTTAGGATAGAAATCGGGGTCGAGGCCAGACTGTATCAGGGCGAGTTCCTCTGGCTGATACTGCACAGGCAAGTTGCGGGTCACGCGTGCCTCGTTGAGAAGGTTGGCATACGTCATGCCGTCAACGAAATCAGGCGTGATGGTACGGGTGTTGTAAGACGTTTCAACCTTTCCATTGATATTTATCTTACCAGACTTACCATGCTTGGTAGTAATAAGAATTACGCCATTTGCACCCTTTGAGCCGTAAATAGCCGTTGCGGAAGCATCCTTAAGGACGGAGAAGCTCTCAATGTCCTCAATATTAATGTCGTCAATATTGCTGCGCTCAAAGCCATCCACAAGGATGAGCGCATCACTGCTGGCACCAAAGGTTGAGATACCACGAATCCAGAAACGTGACGTATTCTTACCCGGCTGGCCAGACGACTGCATGGCAATGATGCCCGGAACGTTACCGGCAAGGGTATTGGTGAGGTTTGACGAGGAATATTGCTTCATGTCCTCCACGTTGACATTGGTGATAGCTCCAGTCACGGTGAGTTTCTTCTGCCGTCCGAGACCTGTCACCACGACCTCATCCACGGCGTTGAGTTTCTCCTCGGTCATCTTCACGTCAATGTTTTTCTTGTCGCCCTTGACCAATACGCTGACCTCCTTGTATCCGATATAACTGAATATAAGGGTCTGGTATTGGTTCACCTTTATCTTATAGTTACCGTCCATGTCTGTGACAGTACCAAGACCTTTGGCATCCTTCACGATAACGCTGACACCGATCAGCGGACCTTGTGCGTCTGAGACGTTACCTGTAAGCTCAAACTGTTGCTGTGCAAGTGTCGAGACGGTGACACAAAGCAGCAATGTTATTATTGATAGTAATCTTTTCATTTGAAACCACTTTTTAGGTGTTATTTCTCCATTGCGATGGTCCTGATTTTTCGACCTACCGTGTCAAGGATATAGAATGTGTTTGTATTCTCATCGTAAGCAATGCCTGTCGGATCACGGAAACGTGCCACCTCGCGCAGGTCACCGTCCTCTGTGCCCCAGAAGTTGGTGTCACTGTTTTGCGATGACGTACCACGCCCAGCATACGTGCGGACGATGCCGTCAGGAGTGAGATAGCGCACGCAGTGGTTCTGATTGTCAGTGAAATAGAAGTCGTAGGCATCCTCACGTCCTTCCTCCTCATACGTCTTATTCTTCACGAACACTCCCTGATACGGACGGCTAAGCAATGCCGAAGTGCCCACACCGTCTGCATAGCCTGCCACACGGTTCTGCCCGGCAATGACGTAAGGAGGCGCGAAACGCTTGGTAGCCTCATTGTAGTCGGAACGAAGAATATAGCTCTGGTTGAGAACAACTATGTAACAGTATTTTCCTGTAGGATGAATGAAAATCTTAAACTCCCAACCTGTGTCCTGAATGGTGAATAGCTCCTCGAAGTTACCGTCAACCCAGTTTGGCTTCCATGTGCCGCCATTGTTGACAATGGTGAAAAAGTTGTTCAAGTCAAGCCTGAACACCTGTCCACGCTCATAACTGTTAAAATAAAGCTCACCGTTTACCGGGTGCACAGCAGCGCCATTACATTGCATATAAGCGGCGCAAACCGTCGAGATTGAGGCATCACTGAAAGTGCCGTCCTCGCTGCGCCTCACAGCCCACACACTCGGGCTTTGCTGCTGACGGTCGGCACGGTCGGTTGCCACGAACATTGTCTGGCCGTCTATGGAAAAGTCAATGGAGCGAAGACGCTGATTGTCAAACTTTGACATGGACATCACGTCGCGCACTTCCTCGTTCTTCAGGTCAATGACCTGTATGCCGTGGGCATTGTTGTCATAAACCACATAAAGAAGGTTGTGATCCAACGGGTCAAAGGTCATGCAACCGTCACCAGAGAAACCGCTGCATGTCGCAAAGCTTCCGGTGTGCCACCCCTGGTCGTCAAACTGGTTGCGCGCACCGCAAAGCGTACCGACAACCATCTTGCGCTCATAGTTGAACGTTTCCTCTGCCACGGCGGTCTGTGTGCGAAGGCTGTCATCGCCAACCGTAACCTCAATCCTGCCAGAGTATGCGCCCGATGGCACAAAGCAATAAAGCGCATTGTTCTTCACACTTATCACAGTGGCTCTTTTCCCGCCCACAGTGACCTTTACTTTAGACGTGTCGTTACCGAAGTTGTCGCCATAGACGACGAGCTTCTGTCCCACGCCTCCTTCCTTAGGCGTAAAATCACTAATAGTAACTTGCCGAGTCGGGTCATAACCGCTCTGTGGTTCATCGTCATCACTGCAAGACGCCACAATGCATCCCATCATAGCAAAGACGAGAACAAGCAGGCTGGTGTGCCTGAGTTTGTAGAATCGGATTGTTTTCATTTAGTTTCTATGTTTTATAACAAATTGTTTAAATCGCTAAGCAAAGTTATGGAATTAAGCGGCAATTGCTGAAAAATAGCTAATCAAATAGGACAAATATTTGTTCATAAAAGTGTTCAAACGCCGATATTTGCTGACTTTCACATCCACGCCACAGCAAAGTGAAGAAAAAAGACCAATTTATTTCCACGTATGAAAAGAAATGTGTATTTTTGCAATTGCAATCACTTCAAAACAAAATTCATGCACCTATTCAAACAACATTTCGCGGGTGCTTTACTGTTCTTCGTGATGCTGCTGTCACTATTTGGCTGCAAACGCAAACAGCAACGCATCACATTATTTGACCAAGTAAGCTACCCATACGCCACATATTATAAAGGCAACTATTATTACACGATGCAGGACTACAACCACAAGAAAGTGGAGCTGTGGAAAACCGACGACCTGAAAAAGTTGCCAAAGGCCAATAGCAAGACCATATTCCCGACCACCGACAGCATGAGGTCCAAGGTGCACAATGTTTGGTCGCCAGAACTGCACCGCATCGGAAACAAATGGTACATTTATTTTGAGTTTGACGATGGCAACACCGACGACCACCAGCTGTATGTCCTGGAGAACGACTCTGACGATCCAATGGAAGGAGAGTTTCGTCTCCATGGCCCCATCATTACCAACAAGGACTGGAACTGGGGCATACACCCCTCCTCCATCGTCATAAACGGGCAGCAATACCTTGTTTGGTCCGGCTGGCAACACCGCCGCATAGACGTTGAGGTTCAGTGCATTTTCATCGCAAAGATGAAAAACCCATGGACATTGGCTTCGCAACGCGTCAAGATTTCACAACCCGACTACGAATGGGAGCGTCAATGGATAAGTGCCGATGGCGCAAGCACGGCTTACCCAATCTATGTGAACGAAAATCCTGAAATCATGCTCAGTGCCGACGGTCGCAACGTCATAATATACTATTCGGCAAGCGGCTGCTGGACTACGTATGGCTCGCTTGGCATGCTCACCGCACCTGTTGGCAGCGACCTCCTGAACCCAAGAAACTGGAAGAAGAGTGCCGAACCGATATTCTCGTCCATCCCAAATGACGGCATATTCAGCCCATCAAACATTTGCATCGTCAACGGAGAACAGGGCACGCCACCCGAACTTCTCTATGAGACCAAGTATCTTGTCAACGGACAAATGCGAAAGGACGTGCGCCTGAAGACCATAAGCTATGATAACAATGGCTTCCCTATATTCGGGAAGCCATTGTAAAAGCCCTCTGTAAAACCCTAAAAAACAGAGGAACTTTTGGTCAGAAAAACACCACGTATTTATCTCCTTATCTTTTTGTCGCCAGTGATATAAATGCCGTGGGGCAGGGAGTTAATGCTTGCCACGGTACCCACCTTACGCCCCATGAGGTCATAGACGGGCTGTATGTTCCTATCACTGGCACTGGCAAAAGGGACTTGACTGATGCCTGTAGCAGTGCTTGCCTTGCGGCTCTGGTACTTTGCCAGCTGAGCATACACGGAGATGAAAGACATCTCCTGCTGCAAGTCAATCATCCCATCGCCAGCCTCAACCAGCTTGGCAGGCAAAAGTCCGTCAATGAGATTGTTCTCATAAGCGTAGTCGAGATTTTGCTGTGCATATTCTATTCCCGTCACGCCGAGCGTGGAATCCACCTCGTTGGCATCTATGAAAGAACGTATGAGGACATCGTTGAACCAAGCGTTGCCAATCTCAGGCTTGCCGTATTTGTCATGATACGGATGCAACACGGTGCGCACGCCGTCCTTCGTAAAAGCATAACGCCGGGTGAAGCCTGTCGTGGCAGTATTGATAAACTGGCGTATGTCTTCAAGGTAAGTCTGGTCGCCCGTCAGGCGATAAAGGTCTGCGCCACCAGAGATAATGGAACCGGTGTTGTAACTGAACACCTCGCCCGTGCAATCGCCAATATCCACGTGCTGGCGATATTCCACGCCGTCGATGTTGAGCGTTGTCCAGTCAGCCTTTCCTCCGCACATGTCCCAAAAGAGCTTGTTGCTAATGTTGTAGAACGTGTTTACGTGGTAATCGTAAACCTTCTTCGCGAAACCGAGGAAGAAATCATAGCGTGACACGCTTTGCATCTCCCTCGTGCCATTCTCGTTGAGAGTGTAATAAGAGACTTTGCGACTGCTCGTCTTGCTTTCCTCGGCAAGCCACACCAGCGGCGAGACCACCGGGCCATTGGAACATGCGTGCTTGCTGGTGTAACCGGGTCCCCACGTTATGCCACCATACTCCTGCCCGTTGGCATCGAGCGTGCAGTCCCAGCCGTCAATGACATAACGCGCAAGATTGAATGCGTCATTATGGTAATCGCTCTTGCCTGTGAGACGATAGGCTCGCATGTCCTCACGCATTATCCACATCTGGTCGTCATAAACGTTCTCCTTATAGTCTTTGTCAGCCGGGTTTGCCCCACGATCCACCGAGTAAACCGTCCAAGTGTTGCGTCCGGTGTATGAAGGCAGCGACAGCGTTCCCTTGTACATTTGCATTCCCTTGTACATTTCGCCGACAAGACTCACATACTTGTCACGCTTGGCATTGTACAGCTCAGGATCCGTCTTCTTTATTGCCTCCAAAGCCTCAAGCACCGAGTTCACCGCCTCGTAGGCTGCGGTATATTCCCAAACCGAGACCTCACGCTCAGCCTGGTGAGTGACGGGGTTGTAGCTCATGGCAATGTGCCTATTGCTGCTGTTATAGTATTTTGCAATTGCGTTGTCGAGCAGCTCCATCGCCCTTTGCGTGTTGCGCACAGCCATGTCATTCGGAGTGATTGCCTCCTGACCGTTTGCCGCCAACGCCATCAAAAGTGCAGCCGCACTGAATACAGTCTTAACTTTCATCGTAATCTACTTTCTGTTATAATTCAACAAAAGCCCATTAAACCTCAATGTCCGTACAGGCATGGCGGTTTGATGGGATTTTGTTTGCCGTGTATCGTTTTTTTATTTCACAATCTTCCTTGCGCTGCCATCACTGTACTTCGCAATGCAAATCCCGGTCTGGGTGGATGGTACCCGCTCACCGGCAAGATTGTAGTATGCCGTCACTTGGCTATCATCATGCTCGCCGTTGGTTTTCACGGCATCAATAGCCGTAGTCTCTCCCTTACGCTGAGCCTCATATTTGTCGGCAAGCACCTTCATCCAGTGACCGCCCACTACCGAGCGGGCACGGAAGCCACGCCACTCGCCGGAGGTTGTCCAGTACCAGTCGCTCACCGGCCAGCGCGTCCGAGTCTCATTGATGTACTTCCACAGGTAATCGCCTATCTCATTGAAGTCTTCGTTGGTGTCCGAGAGGCTTGCAACCCATGTCAGCCAGTCGCTCTTGGTATAAGCCTCGCGGTCATCGAGAGGAATGCCGTAAGTGTTCATGTGGTTCTTCACATAGTAGTTCAGCTCAGTGTCCTTCACGCTGCTTGGGAAGAGTTCGCTGCCCCATATCTTATCCCAGATCAAGTTGTACTTCAGGCTCCACGTGTTATTGTTGTCGAACGCACGCTTGTAGTAAGTGCCGTCATCCGACTTGGCTGTCTCAACCCAGATGCGAGCCATTTCCTTGGCACGATTCATGTATTTCGTCGCCGTTTCTTCCTCGCCCTTCATCTTTGCCATTATGGCGTATCCTGCCACACCCATGATAGCCTTCAGCGAAAGGTTCGTGTTATGTGCGCTGTGACCGGCAAAGTCGTCGGTACAAAGCTGGTTCTCAGGATCTTGCCCGTTATCAGAAAGATAGTTTGTCCATTTTGTCAGCAAGTCCCAATACTTTGACGCAAACTCGGCATTGCCGTCCAGCATTGTCACCATTGCCGTCAGCGTCAGCATGTTTCCAGCCTCCTCGATAGGCATGTTGCCACCAAACTCACCGCCATTGCCCGGGAAACGGATGGCATAAGTCTGGTTGTCGGCTATCGGATAGAAGCCAAGGTCATGCGGTGGGAAGTCGAAGCCCCAACGGTCATTGTCGTAGCAGTATTTCATTATGCCCTCAAGGGCGCCCTTCTCCAGGGCGGTGTTGTAAGCCATGAGCAGCGGAGCCGCCGGATAGGTAACGTCCACGGTGTTTATAAATCCGCCCGAGTTGTTCTCCTTCGAGAAATACATCACGTCGCCATCCTTGTCCTGGAACAGCTTGTGCGCGCCAAGCACCTGGCGGTAGCATCCCGACAGCACCTCGGCATACTTCCTGTTGCCTGCGGCAAGCCCGTCGTCGTATATGCGAGCGTCCCACTCGCGAGCCTTTGCCATGTTGGCAGCGTAGTTGTCACGATACTCCACGATGGCCTGCTCAAGCGTCTTGCCATTGCGTGCCCAGTAGCCCTTGTATTTAGTGCCGAGATACTGCACGTCGTAAACCTCGTCGTAACCTATCATCATGTAACTTGAGTCCGCGGCGGTAGTGCCAAAGTCGTGATAATAAGCTATTGCAGGCATCGAAGCCTGGTCAGTGCTGTTGATGCGAGTGCTCACGCGCTCGTAGAGCGTGCCTTTGCTGACAAACTCCTTCTCCACCTCATTCTGGTCGCCCATTGTCACCGAGCCGTTCACGTCAGGCAAATACAGGTATCCCCAGTCAATGCACACCAGATCACTGGCTACGCCGAGGGGTTTCTGCCCGGACACGCCGGTGCGAACATAGTCGAAACCGTTGCTGCTGCCTGAAAAATAGCGCGACTGCGTTGCCTGGTTTGGCGTGTTGACCGCAAAGTCGGGCGACATGCCGACATAAAGCTGAACCTCATGCTTCTTGGAGTCGTTTGAGCGCACGCGGTAGGAAATGTAGTTTACCGGCGTGGAAACCATGTCGAGGTCGTCGAGCGCCATGGGGGCAGTGAACACGAGGTCAAGGTCCACCGGGCCGCAAGTAAGGTTGTAATAAGTGTTTGTGGCCAGCACCTTGGCCTTTCCGTTTTGTGTTGCTGTGAGGATTTCGCCGCTCGACTTCTTCATGTCCTTGAAAAGCCCGATGTCGGCGTTGGCGCCGCCCGTGGTGTTGTGCACGTGGTAGCCTATCACGTTGTCGCCCACTTGCAGGTAAGTCCTGCGCTGGCGCGAGGTCAGCTGGCACTCCTCCTGCTGTATCCACGTCTCGCCGGTCTGCGTCACAAGCTTGCCATTGAGGTAAACCTGGCAAACGTCGTCGTGCGAGAACAGGATGTAAACGTCCTCGTCCTGCAAGGCGTCATATTCAGCCTGCGTCAAGGTAAAGTGGCGGCGAATGTAAATGTCGCTGTTCTGGGCTGTCCACGAAGTCCTGATGTTGGGATACTCATTGGGCGTTCCGAAAGCGCCTTCCTGCGTAAGCCACGACGACTCGTCGAAGTCGGTTTTCGTCCAGTTGGCATTGCCCTGCGCAGTATAGGAGACCTTCGCCTGCCATGCCCCGGCATCCGCCATGGGCACTATGGCCTTGAAGATGTGCGTCTTCTCACTGCCCATAAACTTATACGTGGTGCCATCCACACGCAACAGTCCGAGAAGCGTCTTCTCAGCCCCGGTCCAGTGCTGTGGCATCCCATCGGTTATCTTGTCGTATGGGGTCCAGATGGACATGTACGGATCGTTTATGACAAGCGGCACCGACGGCAACCTCAAGTCTGTCTGCCTGCAAGGCTCAAACATTGATGTCTGCGCTGCCATGGCAAGCGACGAGCCCAATGCTAAAGTGAGGAGTAAATTTCTCATGTTTGCGAAAATATTGTTTTAAGTTTAAAGACTGTGCAAAAATAAACAATATAAACCACGAGCATGAGCAATTTCTATTCAAAAAAGGCAACAATCAGGTTAAGAGGGCGCGCAAGCAGGGCACAAGCCGCACTTTGCGCCGCGGCAACAGCCCTGAAAACCAACCTTTGGCTAATTTTTGTCCTCTTTTGAATAATTCGTTTTCATGAAGTTTCACGTTATTCCATAACTTTGCCGCCGTACAATTTCTCCTAAATGTAAAACCAAGTTTTATGAAGAAAAATTTACTTATCATCGCAATGGGCTTGCTTGCCGCAGGCGGCATGAGCGCCCAAACATCCTACACGCCATCGACCTTGACCAAGGACGGCGGCACGTATTATGTCTATAACCCGTTAACGAAACTGTGGCTGCAAAACAACAACACGGTCGTCAATGGCTACACCACGGGCTTGAACGTTGGCACGATTGGCCTTCCATTCACCTTCCACAATCCCGGCGAGTCAACCTCTTACACAGGATACTACTCATGGTTCATCGATGGCCAGTTTGCCGGCAATGGCAACATCGATGGTGCAGGCACTGGTGACGGCGACTTGCTGTACTTGGATCATACATATAATCAAGGATGGGAAGTGGCTCCAATAACTCAAGATCCAAAAACGTTTCCCAACCCCGACAAATATCCCAACGCCTACTTTATAGAAGGTGGAAACGGATTTATTTTCGGCGTTGACCAAGATGTGACTCCCGCCAAGATGAGTCTCGAAAGCATCAACGAGAGCAACGCATGGATACTCGTCACACCAGAGAACCGCCTTGAGGTTGACGCAGCCAACGCCACTCCCGAGAACCCCGTAGATGTGACCTACCTGATAAAGGGTTCCACCCTGCCCGCTGCCTACAATGCTTGGAATTGGGTCAGCGTAGAGAATGACATGAACAACGGCAGCGGCATTGGCCCGGCATCGTCAGAAGGAGGCT
>CAYLUI010000049.1:0-9725 GCA_964386825.1 uncultured Prevotella sp.
TAGAGCACTTCCTTGGTAAGGAAGAGGTCCTGAGTTCAACTCTCAGTTACAGCTCAACTTTAGTTGCCGCTTCCATGCGGCGCGGAGGAAAACTAAATCAGTTATTGATTAATTAAACGATTAAATAAACAGAAAAGCTATGGCAAAAGAGGTTTTTGTGCGTACCAAACCGCATGTTAACATTGGTACCATCGGTCACGTTGACCATGGTAAGACCACTCTGACCGCTGCCATCTCGAAGGTGCTTCACGAGCGCCTCGGCACCGGTGAGGATGTGAAGTCTTTCGATCAGATTGATAACGCTCCTGAGGAGAAAGAGCGTGGTATCACCATCAACTCTGCTCACATTGAGTATGAGACCGCAAACCGTCACTATGCTCACGTTGACTGCCCTGGTCACGCTGACTATGTGAAGAACATGGTTACTGGTGCTGCTCAGATGGATGGTGCTATCCTCGTAGTTGCTGCTACTGACGGTCCTATGCCTCAGACTCGTGAGCACGTTCTGCTTGCTCGTCAGGTGAACGTTCCTCGCATGGTTGTGTTCTTGAACAAGTGCGATGACCCTGAAGTCGATGAGGAGATGATGGATCTCGTTAAGATGGACGTTCAGGATCTGCTCACATCATATGATTATGAGGAGGATACTCCTATCATCTGCGGTTCTGCTCTTGGTGCACTGAATGGTGTTGCTAAGTGGGAGGATAAGGTCATCGAGCTTATGGAAGCTGCTGACTCATGGATTCAGGAGCCTGCTCGTGAGGTTGACAAACCGTTCCTTATGCCTATCGAGGATGTGTTCTCAATCACAGGTCGTGGTACCGTTGCTACAGGTCGTATCGAGACTGGTAGGTGCAAGATCGGTGATGAGGTTCAGCTCCTTGGTCTTGGTGAGAACAAGAAGTCTGTCATCACAGGTGTTGAGATGTTCCGTAAGACCCTTCCTGAGGGTGAGGCTGGCGATAACGTAGGTCTGCTCCTCCGTGGTATCGACAAGGAAGAGGTTAAGCGCGGTATGGTTGTTGTGCACCCGGGTGTCATCACTCCGCACGATCACTTCAAGGCTTCTATCTACGTGCTGAAGAAGGAAGAGGGTGGCCGTCACACTCCGTTCGGCAACCGCTATCGTCCTCAGTTCTATCTCCGCACTATGGACTGCACAGGTGAGATTACTCTCCCAGAGGGCGTTGACATGGTGATGCCTGGTGATAACGTAGAGATTGAGGTTACACTTATCTACAAGGTTGCTCTGAACGAGGGTCTTCGTTTCGCTATCCGTGAGGGTGGTCGCACAGTAGGCTCTGGTCAGATTACAAAGCTCCTTCCTGATGTAGCAGAGTAAATCTTTATAAGGTAAAGATTAATCTACAATAAAACAAAGTCTCCGTTGGCTGGAGTCTTCGGAGACTTTACTTACGGGTTTAGCTCAGTTGGTAGAGCACTGGTCTCCAAAACCAGGTGTCGGGAGTTCGAGCCTTCCAACCCGTGCTAATAAGTAAAAAGATGAATAAGACAGGAAATCTCTTCACGAGGTTTATTGATTATTGTAAAGCTTGCTATGACGAGCTTGCGCATAAAGTGACATGGCCCACAGGACGTGAACTTACGCACAGTGCAGTGATTGTTTTAACAGCTTCCCTAATCATTGCGGTGGTAGTTTTCGTCATGGATTTTGTGTTTAAGAATCTCATGGGTGTAGTCTATCCAGGTTAATCTTTTTGTACGATGGCTGATACGAATAACAACAAATGGTATGTCATGAGTGTCATCAGCGGCAAGGAGGCTAAGCTGAAAGAGTACATTGAGGCTGAGATGAAGCACAACAAGACACTTGCTGACCGTATTTCCCAGGTATTAATACCAATGGAGAAACATGCAGTTTCCAGAAACGGTAAAATAGTGGAGAAAGAAAAAGTTTCTCTGCCAGGTTATTTGTTTGTGGAGTGTGATATGTCAGCAGATGTTGCTTCCACGTTGCGTTTCATGCCCAACTGTTTGGGGTTTCTTGGTGGGTTAAGTCATCCCACACCGGTGCCTAAGTCCCAAATCAATCGTATGCTTGGAGCTGCGGAAGAAGGGATTGCAGGAGATACCAGTGCTGTTCCTTATGTTCTTGATGAAACTGTTAAGGTTACAGATGGTCCATTCAGTGGATTTGAGGGGGTGATTGAGGAAATTAACACTGAGAAGCACACCCTAAAGGTTATGGTTAAAATCTTTGGGCGTAATACGCCCTTGGAGCTTAGTTATGCACAAGTCGAAAAAATCACTGAGTAGTTGTTACGGGCTGCTTTGTGGTTTTATACGTGTTTAATAATTAGATTAAAAAGAAATGGCTAAAGAAGTTGCTGGATTAATCAAATTGCAGATTAAGGGCGGAGCCGCAAATCCCTCACCACCAGTAGGTCCCGCATTGGGTTCTAAGGGTATCAACATCATGGGATTCTGCAAGGAGTTCAATGCCCGTACCCAGGATAAGGCCGGCAAGGTATTGCCTGTTGTTATCACATACTACACTGACAAGTCATTCAGTTTCGTCATCAAGACTCCTCCTGCAGCTGTGCAGCTGAAGGATGCCGCAAAAGTGAAGACAGGTTCTGGTGAGCCTAACCGTAAGAAGGTCGCTTCTGTGACATGGGAACAGGTGAAGGCTATCGCTGAGGATAAGATGGCAGACCTTAACTGCTTTACTGTGGAGAGCGCAATGAAGCTCGTGGCAGGTACTGCTCGCAGTATGGGCATCAGTGTAAAAGGGGACTTCCCTGAAACAAAATAAAAACTTCAATTTGATTAAGTAAAATGAGTAAACTGACAAAAAATCAGAAATCAGTCGCTGATAAGGTTGAAGTAGGGAAGGCTTACACATTGAAAGAGGCTTCAGAGTTGGTCAAGGAAATTACCACGACCAAGTTCGATGCTTCTCTCGATATTGACGTACGTCTGGGCGTTGATCCACGTAAGGCCAACCAGATGGTTCGTGGCGTTGTGTCACTGCCTAATGGTACAGGTAAGGTTACGCGTGTGCTTGCGCTCTGCACCCCAGACCAGGAAGAGGCCGCAAAGGCCGCTGGCGCTGATTACGTAGGTCTCGACGAATATGTTGAGAAAATTAAAGGTGGTTGGACAGATATTGATGTCATCATAACAATGCCTTCATGCATGGGTAAGGTTGGTCCTATCGGACGTATCCTTGGTCCTCGTGGCCTTATGCCAAACCCGAAGAGCGGTACCGTGACAATGGACATTGCCAAGGCCGTGAAGGAAGTGAAGCAGGGTAAGATTGACTTCAAGGTTGACAAGACTGGTATCATCCATACGTCTATCGGTAAGATTTCTATGACTCCCGAGCAGATTTATGGCAATGCCAAAGAGTTCCTCAACACTGTCGTGCGTTTGAAGCCAGCCGCTGCCAAGGGTACGTACATTAAGAGTATCTTCCTTTCAAGTACAATGAGTAAGGGTATAAAGATTGACCCTAAGTCTCTCGATTAACTCTAAAAGTCTGGTAAAATGAAGAAAGAACAAAAAGATACTATTATTGTTGACCTTGGTCAGAAGATGAGGGAGTACCCTCACTTCTATCTCGTAGATGTTGCAGGCATGAACGCAGAGGCTACTTCCTCGCTTCGTCGCTTGTGCTTCAAGAACGAGATTAAGATGGTTGTGGTGAAGAACACTCTTCTTCACAAGGCTTTTGAGGCATCTGAGGTTGATTTTTCTGAGCTTTATGGGTCGCTTAAGGGAAGCACTGCTGTACTTTTCACCAAGACCGCAAATTCTCCCGCTAAGCTTCTCAAGGACAAGGATATCGCCAAGGCAGGCGTGCCTTCGTTGAAGGCTGCGTATGCGGAGGAAGGCTTCTATGTTGGTGCTGACAAGCTCAACGAGCTTGCTTCTATAAAGAGCAAGAACGAGGTCATTGCAGACATTGTCGCTCTCTTGCAGTCTCCTGCAAAGAACGTTGTTTCTGCATTGCAGTCAGGCGCAAACACTATTCATGGTGTGCTTAAGACTTTAGGCGAGCGCGCTGAGTAAAAAAAGCAGGTTGCTTGACCTTTCATGGGACAAGGACGTGACTGATAAAGTCGAAAAATAAATATTAACAAGAAAAATTAAAAAGTAAAATAAAATGGCAGACATTAAAGCTATTG
Source organism: uncultured Prevotella sp. (assembly GCA_964386825.1). Taxonomy (GTDB): domain Bacteria; phylum Bacteroidota; class Bacteroidia; order Bacteroidales; family Bacteroidaceae; genus Prevotella. Next base: position 4,152 of record CAYLUI010000049.1, read on the forward strand.
CAGAAGAGTTGGTAAACCTTACTGTAAAGGAAGTAAATGAGTTGGCACAGGTCCTCAAGGACGAGTATGGTATCGAGCCTGCAGCAGCAGCTGTTGCAGTTGCAGCTGGTCCCGATGCTGGCGGTGAGGCTGCAGCTGAGGAGAAGACATCTTTCGATGTTGTCCTCACTGACGTAGGCGCTACAAAGCTTCAGGTCGTTAAGGCCGTTAAGGAGGCTTGCGGTCTTGGTCTGAAGGAGGCAAAGACTCTCGTTGAGAGCACTCCTGCTACAATCAAGGAAGGCTTGTCAAAGGACGAGGCTGAGAACCTTAAGAAGGCCATCGAAGAGGCTGGTGCTAAGGTTGAGCTGAAGTAATTTTAAAAAGCTGTTAGATGATAGGCGATTGGTGTGAGATGTTTATTTATGCTTTTTTTGCTTAATAATTAACGTATCATCGCCAATTATCCAACAACTAACTATAATGGTTAGGATTTGCCCAGTCGGTGAGTCCTAACCTTTTTGTGTCTTTCATATTCCATCAAATAATACATGTCACAAGTTGTAAATAACAGAGTCAATTTCGCAAGCGTCCCGAATCCTTTTCCTTTCCCGGATTTCCTCGACGTTCAGCTGAAGTCTTTCCGTGACTTCCTACAGTTGGATACACCGGCTGAGGAACGCAAGAACGATGGTCTTTACAAGGTGTTCTCGGAGAATTTCCCGATTACTGACACCCGCAACAATTTCGTCCTTGAGTTCCTTGACTATTATATTGATCCGCCGCGTTATTCGATAGATGAGTGTCTTGAGCGTGGACTGACTTACAGTGTCCCATTGAAGGCAAAGATGAAGCTGTATTGCACGGATCCTGATCATGAGGATTTCGGCACGTTCATCCAGGATGTCTTCCTTGGAACAATACCTTATATGACCGAGAATGGCACGTTTGTCATTAATGGAGCAGAGCGTGTCGTCGTGGCACAGTTGCACCGCTCACCGGGCGTGTTCTTTGGCCAGGGTGTGCATGCTAACGGCACGTCGCTTTACAGTGCCCGTATCATTCCTTTCAAGGGTTCCTGGATTGAGTTTGCTACTGACATCAACAGTGTCATGTATGCTTATATTGACCGTAAGAAGAAGTTGCCTGTTACGACTCTACTGCGTGCCATTGGTTTTGAGAGCGACAAGGATATTCTCCAGATTTTCGATCTCTGCGAGGAGGTCAAGGTTAACAATAAGACAAGGAGGGAACTTATTGGCAAGAAACTTGCCGCACGTGTCCTGAAGAGCTGGACTGAGGACTTTGTCGACGAGGATACGGGTGAGGTTGTTACTGTTCCGCGTAACGAGGTGATTCTTGAGCGTGAAACGGAAATAACCGACGAGAAGTTTGATGATATTATTGATGCTGGTGTTTCTTCGGTTCTTGTCCATAAGGATGAGGAGGGAGCAAGCAAGTTCGAGATTATTTTCAATACTCTCGCAAAAGACCCGAGCAACTCGGAAATAGAGGCTGTTCGCTATATTTACCGACAGCTTCGCAACGCTGACCCTGCCGATGACGTAAGTGCACGCGAGGTGTTCCAGAACTTGTTCTTCTCTGACAAGCGTTATGACCTTGGCGAGGTGGGTCGTTACCGTATCAACAAGAAGCTTGGACTTGACATCAATCCGGATGTACGCGTCCTTACTAAGGAGGACATTATTGAGATTATCAAGTATCTTATCAAGCTTATCAATAGTAACGCTTCTGTTGATGATATTGACCACTTGTCGAACCGTCGTGTCCGCACGGTTGGCGAGCAGTTGGCAAACCAGTTCTCGATTGGTTTGGCACGTATGAGCCGTACCATCCGTGAGCGTATGAATGTGCGCGACAATGAGGTCTTCACTCCTACGGATCTTATTAATGCCAAGACCATTTCGAGTGTCATCAACTCATTCTTTGGCACCAATCCGTTGAGCCAGTTCATGGATCAGACGAACCCACTTGCTGAGGTGACTCACAAGCGTCGTCTTTCGGCTCTCGGTCCTGGTGGTCTGTCACGTGAGCGTGCTGGCTTTGAGGTGCGTGACGTGCATTACACACATTATGGCCGTCTTTGTCCTATTGAGTCGCCTGAGGGACCGAACATTGGTCTTATTTCTTCTCTTTGCACATACGCCACCATTAATGAGCTTGGCTTCATTGAGACTCCCTATCGCAGGGTGGACGACAGCCAGGTAAATCTTGACAACAGCAGTGTCGTTTATCTTACGGCTGAGGAAGAGGATGGAAAACTCATAGCGCAGGGTAATGCCCCGCTCCGTTCAGACGGTTCTTTCATACGTGATGTCGTGCATTGCCGTTACGCTGCCGACTTCCCCGTGGTGGTTCCGGAGAATGTCAATCTTATGGACGTGTCGCCACAGCAGATTGCTTCAGTGTCAGCCAACCTTATTCCATTCCTTGAGCACGATGACGGTCACCGTGCGTTGATGGGTTGTAACATGATGCGTCAGGCTGTGCCACTTCTCCATAACGATGCCCCTATCGTGGGTACCGGTCTTGAAAAGCAGGTTTGCGAGGACTCTCGTACACAGATTACTGCAGAGGGTGATGGCGTGATTGATTATGTTGACGCTACCACAATACGTATTCTTTATGATCGCTCTGAGGATGACGAGTTTGTTAGCTTTGAGCCGGCACTGAAGGAATATCGCGTGCCTAAGTTCCGTCGTACCAACCAGAACATGACCATTGACTTGCGTCCTATATGCACAAAGGGGCAGCGTGTCAAGAAGGGCGACATCCTTACTGAGGGTTATGCTACTGAGAATGGTGAGCTTGCCCTTGGCCGTAACCTGCTTGTTGCTTACATGCCATGGAAGGGTTACAACTATGAGGATGCCGTTGTTATTTCTGAGCGCATGGTTCGTGATGACGTGCTGACTTCTGTACATGTTGATGAGTATTCTCTTGATGTGCGTGAGACAAAGCGTGGCGTAGAGGTTCTCACCAATGATATTCCAAATGTCAGCGAGGAAGCCACCAAGGATCTTGATGACAATGGTATAATTCGCATTGGCGCACGTGTTGAGCCTGGCGACATCATGATCGGTAAAATTTCGCCTAAGGGTGAGAGCGATCCGTCTCCTGAGGAGAAGCTGCTGCGTGCCATCTTCGGCGACAAGGCTGGTGACGTAAAGGACTCTTCTCTCAAGGCAAACCCGTCGTTGAGTGGCGTTGTAATAGACAAGAAACTCTTCTCGCGCGCAATAAAGAATCGCGAGTCGAAAAAACTGGACAAGGTGATGCTCCTGAAGATAGACGAGGAGTATGAGGCTAAGCAGGACGAGCTGAAGAACATGCTCGTTGATAAGCTTATGCAGCTAACGGACGACAAGACCTGCCAGGGTGTGAAAGATTACACCAACGCGGAGATTATCACCAAGGGAAGCAAGTTTACCATTGCCGCCCTTAAGAACCTTGAGTTTGACGGTATTCAGAGCAACGACTGGACTGACGACGAGCATACCAACAGTCTTATTCAGCGTCTTATCGTCAACTACATGCGCAAGTCCAAGCAAATGGAGGCTGAGCTTAGCCGTCGCAAGTTTGCCATCACAATTGGTGATGACCTGCCTTCTGGCGTGCTCAAGATGGCAAAGGTTTATATTGCCAAGAAGCGTAAGATCCAAGTTGGTGACAAGCTTGCTGGACGTCACGGTAACAAGGGTATCGTTTCCAAGATTGTGCGTGCTGAGGACATGCCGTTCCTTGAGGATGGTCGTCCTGTGGACTTGGTGCTCAACCCTATGGGTGTGCCTTCGCGAATGAACCTTGGACAGATATTCGAGGCTATTCTCGGTGCTGCTGGTAAGAAGCTTGGCGTCAAGTTCTCGACTCCTATCTTCGACGGTGCCAAGCTCTCCGACCTTAGAGAGTGGACTGACAAGGCAGGTCTTCCAAACCTTTGCTCCACCACCGTGTATGATGGTGAGACGGGTGAGCCTTTCGACCAGAAAGCCACAGTCGGTATCACTTACTTCCTGAAGCTCGGTCACATGGTTGAGGATAAGATGCACGCCCGTTCAATAGGTCCGTACAGCCTTATCACACAACAGCCGCTTGGCGGTAAGGCACAGTTTGGTGGACAGCGTTTCGGAGAGATGGAGGTCTGGGCCCTTGAGGGCTTCGGCGCAAGCCATACTCTTCAGGAGATGCTTACCGTCAAGAGTGATGATGTCAATGGCCGCTCAAAGGCTTACGAGGCTATAGTCAAGGGTGACCCAATGCCGGCAGCCGGCATCCCCGAGTCGCTCAACGTGCTCTTGCACGAGCTTCGCGGTCTTGGTTTGGGCATCAAGATGGAATAATCGCTTCGCTAATTATCAACGAAGAAAGAATAAAGAATACTGAAAAGTTAGAATATGGCTTTCAAGAAAGATACAAAGGTAAAGACAAATTTCACGAAGATTACCATAGGTCTCGCTTCACCCGAGGAGATTAAGGAAAATTCGTTTGGTGAGGTCACCAAGCCGGAGACCATCAACTACCGTACCTACAAGCCGGAGCGCGACGGATTGTTCTGCGAGCGCATCTTCGGTCCGACAAAGGACTACGAGTGCGCCTGTGGCAAGTACAAGCGCATACGCTACAAGGGCATCGTGTGCGACCGTTGTGGTGTGGAAGTTACCGAGAAAAAGGTGCGTCGTGAGCGCGAGGGACATATTGAGCTTGTTGTGCCGGTGGCTCACATCTGGTACTTCCGCTCTTTGCCAAACAAGATTGGCTATTTGCTCGGCTTGCCCACAAAGAGCCTTGACGCGGTCATATATTATGAGAAATACATCGTTATCAAGCCAGGTGCCATCGCAGGCATGAAAGATGCCGAGGGCGTGGAGGATCTCAACGGTTCCCACAAGATGGACTTGCTCTCTGAGGACGAGTACCTTGATATTATTGACAATAGACTTGACGAGAACAACGATCTCCTTGACGATTCTGACCCGAACAAGTTTGTTGCCAAGATGGGTGCGGAGGCAATTCTCGACCTGTTGCGTGAGCTTTCCGAGGAGGACGAGAAGGGCATGACCGGCCTTGACCGATTGAGCTATGAGCTTCGCGACCGTGCAAGCAACGACTCTTCGCAGATGCGTAAAACCGAAGCTCTGAAGCGCTTGCAGGTTGTGGAGGCATTCCGTACTTCCAAGGAGGTGAACAGGGCAGAGTGGATGATCATGAGGATTATCCCTGTCATACCGCCAGACTTGCGTCCTCTCGTGCCATTGGATGGCGGACGTTTCGCCACGTCAGACCTTAATGACCTTTATCGTCGTGTCATCATACGTAACAACCGCCTCAAGAGGCTTATTGAGATCAAGGCTCCTGAGGTGATCCTGCGCAATGAGAAGCGTATGCTGCAGGAGGCCGTTGACTCATTGTTCGACAACTCGCGCAAGTCGAGTGCCGTCAAGAGCGAGAGCAACCGTCCGTTGAAGTCGCTTTCCGATTCTCTGAAAGGTAAGCAGGGACGTTTCCGCCAGAACCTTCTCGGTAAGCGTGTTGACTATTCTGGACGTTCGGTTATCGTCGTTGGTCCCGAGCTGA
>CAYLUI010000049.1:9735-15701 GCA_964386825.1 uncultured Prevotella sp.
GGGTGAGTGCGGACTGCCGAAACTCATGGCAGCCGAGCTTTACAAGCCGTTCATCATACGCAAGCTCATCGAGCGTGGCATTGTCAAGACTGTCAAGAGCGCCAAGCGCATCGTGGATCGTCGCGAGCCAGTCATCTGGGACATCCTTGAGAACGTTATGAAGGGACACCCCGTGTTGCTTAACCGTGCCCCCACGCTTCACCGTCTGTCCGTGCTTGCATTCCAGCCCAAGCTCATCGAGGGCAAGGCCATCCAGCTGCACCCGTTGGCTTGTACGCCGTTCAATGCCGACTTCGACGGCGACCAGATGGCCGTACACCTTCCTTTGAGCAATGAGGCTGTGCTGGAGACGCAGATACTGATGCTCCAGAGCCACAACATCCTAAACCCGGCAAACGGTGCGCCTGTTACGGTGCCATCGCAGGACATGGTGCTTGGTCTTTACTATATCACCAAGATACGTCCGGGCGCAAAGGGCGAGGGACTCACGTTCTACGGTCCGGAAGAGGCAATCGTGGCGTTCAATGAGAAGCGTTGCGACGAGCACGCATTGGTTAAGTGCCTTGTCGATGACATCGACGAGAACGGAAATGCCGTAAGGCATATCGTTGAGACTTCGGTTGGTCGTATTATCGTCAACCAGCTCATCCCTGACGAGCTTGGCTTCTTCAATGGCATCATTTCAAAGAAGTCGTTGCGCCAGCTCATCTCCGACGTTATCAAGAAAGTTGGTATGGCACGTGCCTGCACATTCCTCGACGGTATCAAGGATCTTGGTTATCGCATGTCATATCTTGCAGGTCTGTCGTTTAACCTCGACGACATCATTGTGCCGCAGGAGAAGAAGGAAATCGTGCAGAGAGGCCAGGACACGGTTGACGAGATTATGTCCAACTACGACTTGGGTCTTATCACCGAGAAGGATCGTTACAAGCAGGTAATCGATGCCTGGACTCACGTCAACGACGACCTGAAGAAGGCTGTCATGAAGCATATGACCGAGGCCGACCAGGGCTTCAACGCCGTGTTCATGATGCTCGACTCCGGTGCGCGTGGTTCTGCTGACCAGATTGCACAGCTCGCCGGTATGCGTGGTCTTATGGCCAAGCCGCAGAAGGCTGGTACCGAGGGCAACGAAATCATCGAGAACCCTATCCTGAACAACCTGAAGGACGGTATGTCCGTGCAGGAGTACTTCATCGCTTCGCACGGTGCTCGTAAGGGTCTTTCCGATACCGCCATGAAGACCGCCGACGCTGGTTATCTTACACGTCGTCTGGTGGACGTTTCACACGATGTCATCATCAATGAGGACGACTGTGGCACGTTGCGCGGACTTGAGTGCCGTGCGCTCAAGGATGGCGAGGATGTCATCTCTACGCTTGGCGAGCGCATTCTTGGTCGAGTTTCCGTCCACGATGTCGTGAACCCACATACCAACGAGCTTATCGTGCTTGCCGGGGAAGAGATTACCGAGGACAAGGCCGATGCCATAGAGAAGGCAGGCATTGAGATGGTTGAGATCCGCTCGGTGCTTACCTGTGAGAGCAAGAAGGGCGTTTGCCGCAAGTGCTACGGTCGCAACTTGGCTTCTGCCAAGATGGTACAGCTCGGCGAGGCTGTCGGTGTCATTGCCGCACAGGCCATCGGTGAGCCTGGTACACAGCTTACGTTGCGTACGTTCCACTCTGGTGGTGTGGCTGAGAACGCTGCTGCCAACGCAAGCATAACGTCGAGAAATGACGCAAGGCTTAAGTTTGACGGTCTGCGCACCGTGCCGTTCATCGACAAGAATGGCGACGAAGACAAGCCGTGCCAAATGGTGGTGAGCCACCTTGCCGAGGTGCAGTTCATTGACCCCAACACGGACATCGTTCTTTCAACCCTTAACGTCCCATACGGTTCGTCGTTGTTCTTCAAGGATGGCGACATGGTGAATAAGGGTGATGTGATATGCCGTTGGGATCCGTTCAACGCCCTTGTGGTCAGTGAGTACGCCGGAACGCTGCGCTTCCACAATGTCATTGAGGGCACCACTTACAAGTCGGAGACCGACGATACCTCTGGTATGACCGAGCGCATCGTGATAGAGCCTAAGGACCACAACATCGTTCCCACGGTTGACGTGGAGGATGAGAGCGGTCAGGTGCTTGGCACTTACAACTTCCCCGTTGGCGGTCATATCGTCGTCGAGGACGGTCAGCGTATCCCGACGGGTGTTACCCTTATCAAGATTCCTCGTGCCGTTGGCGGTGCCGGTGGTATCACGGGTGGTCTGCCACGTGTGCAGGAACTCTTCGAGGCTCGCAACCCGTCAAGCCCTGCCGTCGTGTCCGAGATTGATGGTGAGGTCACGATGGGCAAGCTGAAGCGCGGTAACCGCGAGGTTGTCATCACGTCGAAGACCGGCGAGCAGCGCAAGTACCTTGTGCCACTGTCGAAGCAGATCCTCGTACAGGAGCATGATGCCGTGCGCGCTGGCACGCCGCTTTCGGTGGGTGAGACCACTCCGGCCGACATCCTTGCCATCAAAGGTCCCACGGCTGTTCAGGAGTATATCGTGAACGAGGTGCAGAACGTGTACCGCTTACAGGGTGTGAAGATTAACGACAAGCACTTTGAAATTATAGTCCGCCAGATGATGCGCAAGGTGAGGATTGACGATCCTGGCGATACGATATTCCTTGAGCAGGAGTTGGTTGACAAGCTCGACTTTGCCGACGAGAACGATCGTATATGGGGCAAGAAGGTTGTCATCGATGCCGGCGACAGTGATACGCTCGTGAAGGGTCAGATCGTATCGGCACGCAAGCTGCGCGACGAGAACTCAAGCCTGAAGCGTCGCGACCTCAGGCCCGTGCAGGTGCGCGAGGCTGTGCCTGCCACCTCAACCCAGATTCTGCAAGGCATCACCCGTGCCGCCCTTGGCACGAAGAGCTTCATGAGTGCCGCCTCCTTCCAGGAGACCACAAAGGTGCTCTGCGAGGCTGCCATCCGCGGAAAGGTTGACCACCTGGAGGGTATGAAGGAGAATGTCATTTGCGGTCACCTCATACCGGCAGGTACGGGTATGCGCAAGTGGGAGAAGCTCGTCGTTGGCTCAAAGGAGGACTACGAGCGTATGCAGGCCAACAAGAAGAACGTGCTCGACTTCGCTCAGTCGGCTGACGCTGAGAAGTAAGTAACAGACTGTCGGGGGCTTGAGGCTTTAAGTCACGACAATATTTTTCCCGAGGGGCAGAATGGTAGTTTAGGCTGCCACTCTGCCCCTTGTCTTTTGCGTGTTTCCTGTGTTTTTTCGTCGCGTGGCGTTTAAGTTTTTATGGGGTTGCGACGAAGCTTTTGTCGGCCTGCGACAAAGCTTTTGTGGCGGTGCGTTAAAAGCTTTGCCGCGAACCCTTGCTTTTGTTGCCGTTTGTCCATGCCTTTTTGACTTTGTGCGGATGTCAAAATGTAAGCAAGTTTGCCACCTTGCGCCCATTTGGAGTTCTAATTCTAATCGTATAATGTTAAAATTCTACAAAAAAAAACAATATAGGGCAAATTAGTTGCGGATGTTAACTAAATGCTTTACTTTTGTAAGCGATTTAGAGGGCGGCATTCTATTCACACATGTTTGTGTGGGTGCACAATGGTGGTGCATAGCTTCTTTTGCTGGTGATTGCATCGTTTGCGTTGCCCGAAGCCCTTTTTTCGTTCTTTTGACAATATTACCGTCCTGCTTGCGTTATTATACATAGATGGGATAGGGTGGATAAAGAAATTTCAGTAGTTTAGTTATTTTTTTTCATATACATTATTATTTGTGTTTGGGCGCATTTCACCTGTGAGGGCAAGAATGCGTCTTTTTTTTGTGCTTGCCTTCCACGTTGCGTTTGGGCTGTTTTTTTTATCGCATCCTTACTTTTTGCCCGTAAGGTTTCATGTTTTTCAATATAAAAGCGTATCTTTGCAGGAACAATGGGAAACAAACCTTTAAAAATTAAAATACACTTATTATGTCAGACAACAAGAACAACGCACAGCAAAACCAAGTTCAAATACAGCTTAAGCCCGAGGTGGCTGATGGACATTACAGCAACCTTGCTATGATAAACCATTCGAGCAGCGAGTTTGTGATCGACTTCGCTCACATGCTCCCCATCGCTCCTCCGCAGATTTTCTCGCGCGTCATCATGGCTCCCGAGCACGCCAAGCGCTTGCTTTTTGCCCTCCAGGAAAACGTGGGACGTTACGAGATGGAGTTTGGTGAAATAAAACTTCCGCAGGCTAAGGGACCTCAGGGTGGCCTTACCGCAACACCGTTCGGCACGGGCAAGGCGTAAGAGGCGCACGTGCTGATGTGCATGCCGTTTGGGGAACGTCGTTGGCAAAACAGCCACGGCGTTCCCCAAATGTTTTTTATGATGGTCTTCCATTGTGGCTCGGATGCCCGTCATTGTTGGCTTGGTGAGCGAAAAACGGTGGAAAAAGTTGTGTGGTTGCGAAAATTTGCTTAAGTTTGCAGCCGAGAACCGCTTGGGCGGTAATTTATGATATGATTAAGGCGTTTACTTGACGCTTTGTTCTTGACAACTGGAAATCTTGCAACTCTCCAATTGTAGTCAAAGACAAGGCAATGGTAGATGCCCATTAAGATGTGTATTGTCATGTAAATACATATCGGCGTGGGCTTCTGCATTGCTCGTTCTGACTACAATGGGCAATGCAAGAGCCTCCGGTTGTGGAACGGGTAATGGTAAGACGGCCCGCGCCTTTTTTGCGTATATTCCAAACAATCTAAATTATAAAGGACAATGAAAAAGCTTGTTTTTTTAATCTTCATGTGCGTGGTGTCAGCCATGCGGTTGTCGGCGCAGGAGAAGGATGTCACTAAGTTTCTTGGCATTCCAGTGGATGGAACCAAAAGTGCGATGGTGCAAAAGCTGTGCCAGAAAGGCTTTGTTTACGACCGCCAGGCAGACTTGCTGGAGGGTGAGTTTAATGGTCGTAAAGTTATTGTTAGTGTTGTTACATACAATAACAAGGTTTGGCGCATAATGCTTCAGGATGCGGTTGCTTCGGATGAGGCGGGCATTAAAATTCGTTTTAATACGTTGTGCCGCCAGTTTGCCCAAAACTCCAAGTATTGTTACCCAGGTTTTGACGATGAGAAGGATTACATGATTCCCGACAGCGAGGACATTTCGTATCAAATATTGATAAGCAAGAAAAGGTATGGAGCCAGTTTTTGGCAATGTGGCTTGTCCAAGGAGGTTTTTATGAAGGAATTTGCTGCTAAAGCTTTGAAGTCGTTTGAGGAGAAGGAAGGGCTTAGTGCAGAAGAATTGAATAAAATATATTCGAATGATGAATTGGTGGAGAAAAGTGAAAAACATTTTGCAGCTGTTTTGGATGCAGAGTTTGAAAAGCTTTCGAAGAAATCTGTGTGGTTTATTATAAATGAAACTTATGGTCGCTATGAAATCTTGATGTATTACGATAATGAATACAATGGGGCAAATGGTGAGGATCTTTAGGTTGTGCTGCGTTCCGTGAGGCTTTGCCGTGCTTTTCAAATGGCGTTCGCTTGTGGGGCGTGTGACAAACCTCCTGCTGTTAATCTTTATTAAATCTTTCCGTTTGCCTAAAAATAGAGGTGATATAATTGCGAGGTTTTCAAAGAAAGTTCGTATCTTTGCACCCCGAAACGGGTTACTGTATCATGTCGAAAATGTGACAAATGTGTGACGTAACCCTAAGGTGTTGATTTCAAACAAAATACATATAATAAAACAAAACAATTATGCCTACTATTTCACAATTAGTACGTAAAGGCAGAAAGGCTCTCGTTGACAAGAGCAAATCGCCGGCTTTGGACGGATGTCCTCAGCGTCGTGGCGTTTGTGTTCGTGTCTATACCACGACTCCTAAGAAGCCTAACTCAGCAATGCGTAAGGTGGCACGTGTCCGCCTGACAAACCAGA
>CAYLUI010000050.1:0-15272 GCA_964386825.1 uncultured Prevotella sp.
AAAAAAAAGGCGAGCCTCGCTTCTCGTACTACTTGTCTCTGTCTTATGTAAGTCTCTCAAAGAACTTGTCCCGGGGTGCCCGTAACAGGCGTTTCCCCGAAAGCGAGTGCAAAGGTAAGGACTTTCCGCAAACCCACCAAACTTTTAAGGAAATATTTTTCAAAAAAAACGCATTTTTCCACAAAACAACCAAAAACATCAAAAAGACACATTATTTATATAGCACTAAAAAAACTAAAATAGACACGCCTTCACCATCATCCATATATGCAATAACGTGTGTGCAAAACAAATCGTAAGGCACACACGTTATTTACGTAAATACTTTTTGTTTTCCCGAATAATTGCAATTCCTCTTTTTTCAAGATAACATTATTCAGCAAAATCTAATTGTGGAGCATTTTGGGCTTCTGCGGATGCTTCAAACTTAACCATACGCTCAAATCCAAACAAATGTGCAAAAATCACATTAGGGAAACGGCGGATTTTCTGATTATAATCTTGCACTGCCAAATTGTATTTTTGGCGAGACTCATTAATTCTGTTCTCCGTACCTTCAAGTTGAACCTGCAAGCTACGGAAATTTTCCGAGGCTTTCAAGTCTGGATAACGTTCGGCGACAACCATCAACTTTCCAAGAGCCTGGGTCAACTCGCCCTGAGCCTTATCAAACTGTTTAAGTTTTTCAGGAGTAAGGTTGCTTGCATCAATATTCATCTGAGACGCAGCCGAACGAGCCTTTGTTACCTCAGCAAAAGTAGCTTTCTCGTGCTTGGCATAAGCTTGCACTGTCTTTGCAAGATTAGGAATGAGATCCGCACGCCGCTGATAAGTAGCTTGCACATCAGCAAGGGTAGTCGTTGCATTTTCTTGACTGCTTACCATACCATTATAAGCATTGCATCCGCCAATACAGATTATGGCAATCACGGCAACAACCGCCAACCACACTACCCTACGACCACTCACCTTTTTAGGTTGTCCAATAAAATTGCTTTCCATAATTTATAAACCATTAAAATATTAATCACTTTTTGTAAAAAATCACCATCCTCCACCAGCACCGCCGCCGCCGAAACTACCGCCGCCGAAACTACCGCCACTAAATCCACTTCCACCCCGGAACCCACTGCCAAGGCCTCCCCCCCCACCCAATATGAACGGTGGGAACCAATCATCGTCATTACGCCCACGACGTTTTTTATCAACACTCTTCTTTTTAGGCTTTATTAAACCAAGACTTACAAGTAGCTCGTGGATAAGAAGATACAAAGGATAGCCAAAACATAACAAAAGCACTAAGAGCACGGGTATAAACGAGCCTTCTTCCACACTTTCGGATACATTTTCGTATGCAAGCCCAGTATTCCCAGTCTTAACCTTATGGTAAATGGCTTTGGTTGTAGAAAACACAGCACCGTCCGTGTCATTCACCTTCATGTTCCTTACAATGCAAGCTCTTGCAATATCATCACACTCAATATCTGTAAGTTCAGCCTCAAGCCCCTTGCCAGGAGCCACAAAATACCGCCTGTCTTTAACAGCAATGACGATGACAAGACCACGACGGTTTTTCTTATCACCGACTCCATACTTGTTACCGATATCCTCCGCCATGCGAAAACAGTCAGCGTTCTTGACATTATTCACAACGACAAAAACCGCCTGTACCCCACACTCTGTCTGCAACTTGCGCAAGTACAAATCAGAAGAATCCCGAACAGCCGCTGACATAAGACCATCAGGATCACAAACATAACGATTGCGATCTTGGAGATGAACCATTTGTATATTATCGGCAGACCACACCGTAGCCTTCGCCTCACACACAGTAAACAATAGCATGAAGCAAAAACTAAACAGCACACTTTTCACACATCCCCTATTTTCCATTGAACAAAAAAATATTTTCCTTGCCTTTTTGACGCTTTCCCCAATATGGCGCAATCGCTCCGCGTTTATACAGCAATCGCAATGCGTTTACGACGCAATCATGTCCCGTTTACGCCATAATCAGCAAGCGTTTATTGCATAATCACAAAGTACCCTTTCACCATATCTGACACCAGCTATCAAAGAAACAGTTTACACAAAACCATACTGTCACTTGACAATAAGTGCCTTGACGATACGCACATCCGCCAACGGGCGATCATTATCATCAGTCTCCACCCCCTGTATTTTACCAACGACATCCAAGCCTTTCACTACTTCCCCAAACACCGTATATTGACCATCAAGCCAAGGTGTCCCTCCATGAGTCCAATAATAATCGCACATTTCCTGCGAATATGTCACAGCTCCTTTGGTTATACTATCTTGCTTGGCCTGAAACTTAGCCATGGCCTTTGGTCCATACGGGAATCCCCAGACTATATAAAACTGCGAAGCCGAAGACTCTCGTTTCGGATTCTCAGCATCGCCCTCTCGGGCAGCAGCCAAAGCTCCACGTTTATGAAAATACTTTGGAAAGTTTATCTCTGCTGGAATGCGATACCCCAAATCACCATCGCCGACCTCTGCACCAGGCACTGCATGACGCGTGGCAGAATCGCCCGTCTGAACCATAAAGTCAGAAATCACCCTATGCCACAAATTGCCATCATAATAACCTTCGCGAACCAGTTTCAGGAAATTATCACGATGGCGAGGCGTGTCATTGTAAAGTTCAACCACCACATCACCCATTGATGTCCTCAAAAGCACCTGATGCTTAACCACGGAAGAGTCCACGTTTGCATCAACGGAAACAGCTCCTGCATTCAAGTGACACTGAAAGCAAAGCATGACAATAACAAACACCATTTTCCCCATAAACAACAGAACTTTTTTGTTTCTGCGTGTAAAAGTACTAAATAAGAACGAAATACTATTCCAAACGTCCTCAAAAATATCATTTTTTAGATTATTAAACCATTGTAAAGGGAAATTATTTTGCCAAATTAGATAAATAAACTAATTTTGCAACAGAAAAACATACTAATTATGAATAAGAAAATCATCATTCCTCTTGTGATAGTAATCATTGCGCTTATAGGCGGAGTAGCATTTCTCTATATCAACCTCAACAAACAAAAGGAGGAGATAAAGGAAATGGAGCAACTTGCCGCACTCGACAAGAAAGAAATGGAAAACGAATACCAGCAATTCGCCAACCAATACAGCGAGATGAAGACGCAAATAAACAACGACTCCATCGTAGCACAACTAACGCAAGAACAAGAGAAGACCCAACGTCTGCTTGAAGAACTGCGCCAGACAAAAAGCACAAATGCACGTGAAATAGCACGCCTGAAAAAAGAGCTTGCCACTGTTAGAGCCATACTGAGAAGCTATGTCATAGAAATAGATTCGCTAAACCGACTAAACCAGAACCTTACAGAAGAGAACACACGAATTAAAGGTCAATACGCAGAAGCGAACAGGCAAATAGAAGGACTTAACTCAGAGAAAGCAAGCTTGTCCGAAAAAGTTGCCATTGCCGCACAGCTTGACGCTACCGGCATAAACATGACAGCACTCAACAAAAAAGGCAAAAGTACCAATAAACTGAAAAAAGCGAAATCTTTCCAAGTAAGCTTCACACTCGCACGTAACGTAACCGCAGCAAGTGGGATGAAGACCATCTACATACGCGTAACAACACCAACTGGTGCCTTACTTGGCAATGCTGGGACTTTCAATTATGAGAATCGCACCCTGCCATGTTCCATGAAACGTTCGATTGAATATAACGGAAAGGAAACACCAATAACCCTTTTCTGTAATATTGACCAAGCACTCCAAGGCGGCACATTCAACGTAAGCATCTTCGCCGACGGAAACATGATAGGGAGCAAAAGCTTCAGCTTTGAGTAGAAAAACAAACTTTTGAGAGAGCCTGCAAGATGAGGAAGACTGCACTAACTGTTATATTCTTGAGCTGCCTTGTCAACACTAATGCACAGAGAGTGTTGACGCTTGACAGCTGTCGTGCCTTGGCACTTAGGAACAACAAGCAACTTCAGATTTCCAAACTCAACAAGGAAATTACAGAGAACGCTCGCAAATCAGCCCGTACACAGTATCTTCCCAAGGTAGATGCCGTAGTTGGTTACGAATATTTCAGCCGCGAAATCAGCTTGTTGAGCAAGGAACAAAAAAATGCACTCAACAACATTGGCACAAACGGGCTTCAGGCTGCTGGCAGTGACATCAGCAATGGAATCAACGGTCAATTGACCAACATGGTTCAACAAGGCATCTTAACAGCAAACCAAGCCCAACAGCTTGGCGCAATAATGGGACAGTTTGCCAACGGTCCCATTGCTCAGCATGTCGCAAAGTTTGGCAACAGTTTTGGTGAAAAAATAGTTGAAGCTTTCCACACTGACACGCACAACATATTTGGTGGATCAATATTTATCAGCCAGCCGCTATACATGGGAGGCGCCATTACAGCAGCCAACCGAATGGCTGATATCGCCAATGACATGGCTGACGATAACATCGCATTAAAAAATCAGGCCACGCTATACAGCATTGACCAAGCCTACTGGACCGTAATCTCGCTAAGGCAGAAACAAAAATTGGCATACAGTTTCAGCGACTTGGTAAAAAAGCTTGATAACGATGTGGCAAAGATGATTAAACAGGGAGTCGCCACACGCGCCGATGGGCTTAAAGTAAACGTAAGGGTAAACGAGGCAGACATGCAAATAACACAAGTCGAAGACGGACTTATACTTGCGAAGATGCTCCTTTGCCAATTATGTGGTTTGCCAATTGACGAGCAAATAACACTTGCTGACGAGAATTACGACGAAATTGAGACCCCAATTGTATCCGTGGCAGAATCATACATGCCAAATGAAGACCTCAGCAGCAGGCCGGAGGTGCGCATACTGCAAAACACCATAAACCTTGGCGAGCAAAACACAAAGTTAATAAGGGCTGCATACCTTCCGCATCTGGCACTGACCGGAGGCTACTCTATTACGAATCCGAATATATTCAATGGCTTCCAAAGAAACTTCACTGGCGTATGGAACATTGGTGTCATGCTGCAAATGCCCATTTGGAATTGGTTTGACGGGAAATACAAGATACAAAGTTCAAGAACCGCCACCAGCATTGCACGCATGGAACTCGCCGACATACAGGAGAAAATACAACTTCAGATTACACAAAGTCGCTTCAAGGTAAAAGAGGCCCAAAAGAAACTTGCAATGGCAAAAAGAAACATAATAAGTGCTGAGGAGAATCTGCGTTGCGCACAAATCGGATTTAAGGAAGGAGTTATGGAAACAACAGATGTCATGGCAGCACAAACAGCATGGCAACTGGCTCAAAGCCAAATGATAGACGCGCAAGCTGCAGTAAGGCTCGCACAAGTAAACCTTGAGAAATCACTCGGAATATTAAAATACTAAATTGGTACGAGTCTGGTTATTCATAAAATAGAACCACCTCTGTTCAAACCATCACTCCAAACAAAATCGTACTATTCCAAAATAAAAAACTAAGCCCATACCACCTTAAATAAGGAAAATATGTCAGCAAAAAGTCAACACCAAAACATACTCTTGGCAGTATTGGGATTTTCCTCCGCTGTAGCCATAGTGGCCTTGATCGGTTTCTTTACACTTGGGAAAACAGATGAGATCATCCAAGGAGAAGTTGAAGTATCCGAATATAGGGTAAGCTGTAAATTACCAGCACGCATTGTGGAGATTCGAGTCAGGGAGGGCGACTACGTACACAAAGGTGACACCCTCGCCATACTTGAAATACCAGAAATCACCGCTCAGGAGCAAGTAGCCAAAGCCACACAAGGAGCATCAGAAGCCATAAGCAAAATGGCAGAAGAAGGAACACGGCAAGAAACCATCCAAAGCGCATTCCAACTTTATGAACAAGCCAAAGCTGCGTCCGAAGTTGCGCAAAAGACATATAACCGTATGCAAAATCTCCACGATGAGGGGGTGATAAGCACGCAAAAACGCGATGAGGCTCTTGCTGCATGGAAAATGGCGAAAGCCCATGAGAACTCCATGAAAAGTCAATATGAACTTGCGAAAAAGGGATCACGAGAACAGCAGAAAGTAGTTGCAAGAAAGAATGCAGACGCAGCCAAAAGTGCTGTGGATGTTGTAAAGTCTGTACTAAAAGAAACCATACAAGTTGCACCAGTTGACGGTGAGGTCACAGGTATTTACCCCTTGGCAGGCGAGCTTGTCGGTATGGGTTCCCCTATCATGAGTATATCCATTATGGACGATATGTGGGGCACATTCAACGTGCGCGAGGATCAACTTGACGGTTTAAAAACAGGCGATACTCTGAGTGCTTTTTCGCCAGCATTCAACAAAAACCTAAAACTAAAGGTTTATGACATAAAGGACGAAGGCTCCTACGCTGTCTGGAAAGCTACAAAAAGCAACGGTCAGTATGACCTAAAGACATTCGAGGTGAAAGCCCACATTATAACTAAACCAGACGGATTGCGTCCTGGTATGTCACTGATAATAAAAAAGAAGTGAAAATACATATAAAGGCAAACTATCCCCAAGGGTATAAAATCTTAATACGAAAATAGCACACACGACTATTCACAGCGTGAGCACCATAAATATCATAAAACGTATCCAGCGCATTTTCGTGCGTGAGTTGCATATCATGTGGCGCAACCCTATATACGGGTTCTGTACAACAGTGTTCCCACTGATAGTAATCGTCTTCTTTACCACATTGATGGACGAAGGCGAACCTGTTGACATGCCTGTTGGCATAGTCGATTTGGACAATACGCAAACCAGTCGTGCCATGATAAGAGAACTTGACGCTTTCCAAACGACGCACGTCATAGCTCACTATCCAAACATGAACGAAGCGCGACAGGCTATGCAGCGCAATGAAATATACGCATTCCTGCTCATACCCAAGGGCACCACTGACAAACTACTGTCGGATCACCAACCTAAAATTTCCTTCTACTACAGCAACGTGACACTCGTCGCAGGCTCACTCCTGTTTCGAGACCTCAAAACCATAGCTTCACTTGGCTCTGCAGCAGTTGGATCAACGAAACTCTCTGCAATAGGGAAGACAAAACAAGAAATACGTACTTTCCTGCAGCCAATAGCCATAGACTTACATATGGTGGGAAATCCATGGTCAAACTACAACATATACCTAAGTACCACGATGGTACCTGGAGTCATCATGGTCTTCATATTCCTACTTACTCCATATTCCATTGGTACAGAACTCAAATTTCATCGTTCACGGCAATGGATAAGGATGGCAGGAGGCAATATAAACGTGGCTGTGGTTGGAAAAGTTCTCCCACTCACCCTAATATTTACACTGATAATGTGGATTTTCGAATTTTACGTATTCTACGTACTTGATTTTCCACATTCTGGTGGCATAATGCCAATTCTCCTACATGGTTTCCTGTCAGTAATAGCATGTCAAGGTTTCGGGATTTTTGCATTTGGACTCATGCCATCGCTAAGAATGTCCATGTCAATATGCTCCTTATGGTCAGTCGTTAGTTTCTCTGCCTGCGGAGCCACATACCCAGTGTTCGCCATGGATACCATGATACAGTCCATGGCACAGTTATTTCCATTACGCCACCATTATATGATTTATCAAATGTGTGTATTCAACGGCTACCCTCTTACTTACGCATGGGTCAACATAATAGCTCTGCTACTGTTCGCATTCCTGCCATTACTCACCATACGCCACATAAAGACGGCGATGCTAAAATATGTTTATATACCATAAGCCATGAAAAGAAACGGCTTAATACATAGGATTAAAGAAGGTTTCCATGACACATGCCACATCATGGTGGAAGAGATGAGAAACGAATTTCGCGACGAAGGCTTACTCATATTCTGCGTACTCGTACCGCTTCTATATCCTCTACTTTATTCATGGATATATAACAATGAAGTGATACGTGACGTACCAGTTGCCATCGTTGACATGTCCCACTCACATGCATCACGACAATTTATACGCATGTTTGACAGTAGCCCTGATACTCATGCAGCTTACCATTGCAGTTCTCTTGACGAAGCAAGAGAACTGTCAGGCAGACAAAAGGTTCATGGAACGCTATATTTTCCAGCAGACTTCGAAAAAAGACTTAGCCGCGGTGAACAAGCAACTGTAAGCGTATATTGTGACATGAGCTTGATGCTCACATATAAAGCAATATACCAAAGCGCACAAGCTGTGGCAACAGAAATCAACTCCGAGATACAGATTAGCCAAAAAGGAGGATATACCAAGCGCGACAATGACATAACAACCAAGCCACTCGATTTCGATGAAGTACCCATCTTCAACACCACAAGTGGCTATGGCAACGCCATTCTGCCAGGTGTCATAATACTGATATTGCAACAAACCTTACTACTCGGCATAGGCCTGTCGGCAGGAACCGCAAGGGAGAAGAATCGATTCAAGAACCTTGTACCTATATCAAAACATTACAATGGCATATTCCGTATCGTCTTCGGCAAAACAGCCGCCTATTTCGCACTCTATATGGTCATCGCAGCATACATTACGCTATGCGTTCCTCGTATGTTTGGTTTCATTTCGCTTACCACAGCTGGTACCCTTATAGGTCTCATGGTGCCATACCTTCTGGCATGTATATTTTTCGGTCTTACCCTGTCGTGCCTCGTGCGCTACCGTGAAAACGTAATGCTACTTGTGGTATTCACCTCCGTCCCCCTACTCTTCCTTACAGGTATCAGTTGGCCGCAATCCAACATGCCATGGTTTTGGGAAAGCATATCATGTCTATTCCCGTCAACATTTGGCGTGCGTGGATTTTTGCGCGCCAACTCAATGGGTGCAACCCTGCAAGACATACGAGTGGAGTACCAAGCACTGTGGATACAAGTGTTATGCTACTTTCTAACAGCCTGCCTCGTTTATCGCTACCAAATTATCCTATCGCACAAACGTGCCATAGCAAGAATAAAACGCATAAAAGGCAACCGTACATAAATTAGACATCAGCCATCATACCATAACACTATATTTGTAAATGAAATATGATTGCAAACAACAATGATACATAAAAGGCAGCAAGCCTATGCTTACTGCCTTTTATGATATTTTATTCTGGTATCAAAAAATTATCGCCCGTCGCCTTCACAAGTTTCTTTCGGAAATTCTCAGGATATCCAGGCCGCCCAACAGAAGAACCTAACCCCTCTGGCGTGAGTTTGAACTTACCATCAAATTCTGGCTTAACAGCCATGTCATTATACTTAACTATAAGGTAAAAAGCCAACTGTTTCCAACGAGCAAGCATATTTTGCGCTCTGTCATTACTATAATCATTAAGATATTTCAGAGCAGCAAACTTGTCAACCTTATAAAGCTCCAAGGCATGAGATTCTACGTTTGGTTGATTGGCAAAATAACTTTGTTCCAACGAATCACGCACAGCCTTAAGACTTGGGAACATAAGCGAGTAACGTGGATATACCATATTGCTAACCCAATTGCATACCCAGTAAGCGTTGTTCATAGAGAACGTAACCGCATCAGCACCCTGCGTATTGTAACATTCCGGCTGTACGTTATTACCGCAGTAAATCGGCGTATAAGCCACCATGTTTCCGTCATCGTTTCCAAACCATAATACACCGCCTATTTCCCTTGGCAACCACGAACGCATTTGTGAAACATAAGAGAAAGCCGACTGTTGCGTGGATGTTGGACGTTCATTGAAGTACTTCTTGCCACCAACCTCAAAATATAGAGGCGTAGGACGATATGGCATCTGCCATACTCCGCCTCCAAAGTCATTCTCGTCATTGTCCGTATCAAGCGACATGGGAGTCCCCTCAAAGTGGTCACGCATATCATTCTCTACGTCCTGCACACTAAGTTTCTTGTCTGGCACAATCCACAAAGGCATGTCCTCAGCATTCTTATCCTTACCAAGAGCCCAAGGTAACCAATGGCTCATATCCTTATAGTGATTGAAGAAACTCCACACTCGTGCATCACAAATTCGGCGACCGCTGAAGTCTGGAAACGCATATACATTCTTCCACGAAAAGTCTTTGTCAGCCCCTTTGTACCATCCTTTCTCACGCGCAAACTTCACAACATTCTTACTATGCAACACCTCCGTGTCATAATTAGAAAAAACACCTATACGGCTTTGGTTGGCATGTCCACTGATGGCCTCATCTGGTATGCGAACTGCAACCCACACAACCTTCTGTTTTTTATCACCACCGCAGCCCATCATTTCCATTATCCAAGCCTCATTAGGGTCACATATTGTGAAAGACTCTCCTTCTGAACAATAGCCATAGGTTTCCACAAGCGATGTCATAACCTTGATAGCCTCACGTGCAGTCTTAGAACGTTGAAGTGCAACATAAATTAGTGAGCCATAATCGAGAATACCCGTGGTATCAACCATCTCCTCACGACCACCGTAGGTAGTTTCTCCAATTGTCAGCTGATACTCGTTTATATTGCCAATTACGTTGTATGTCTCAGAAGCCTCGGGAATGCTACCATGATACACGTGGGTATCCCAATCTATTATTTCTCGCATTTTACCCTTTGCATGTCTCGCAGCAGGATAATGGCAAAGCCCTGTGAACATACCATAGTCGTCAGCACTGTATGTGCATATTACAGAACCGTCGGCAGAAGCGTTCTTGCCTACAATAAAACTTGTACAAGCCGATGCCGCCGTGGAAAAAAACAACATTGCGGCAATGAATAATTTTTTCTTCATATATTGCTTTTTGGGTTTACTTCGTAAAAAAGTTTTTGTTGGATACTCCAATATGAAACTACAAAGGAAATTCATTGCACAACCTGCCGTTTTATGTTGACAGTATCATCTTCATGAACCTTCATAGGCACAGGACGCTCTTTCTGAGCCTTAGGCAACTTAGGCGAGTTTGCCTTTGAATGCACACGCAGCAACTGTATGCCATTTATTGACATCAGTTGCAAGGTTGTTGAAGAAGAGTTCATTTCATTGTTCCTTGCAAGCATGAAAAATCCCTTTATTTGCTTTATTCCAAGACTGTCACTGTCATCTATCTGCAATGTCACTGGCAAAGAAGATGACATGTGTGACGTTCTTGAAACCACACTATCATTATTCAATACTACAGCCAACATAGCAACGCCATCCCTCACTCCATCCTGAAATATAAAGTCAGACCTAAAAGTAAGCAATATACGATCGCCATTATGAAAAGTAGTGTCAGTCTTCAAATCATAGGAATAAAGATTGTATGGTTGGTTTGGTATAAGTACCAATGCAGACTCCCCCTTCCACACATTCGCCGAGTCACCCATAGCAGTTACAGAACCAGCATTTGCGTCAACCCCAATGCGCCTTGCCTCGTCCTGCATACGCTCAGCTATATGCTCATACATTACATGCAATCTATCTGTATGCCGCATGTAATACACCATCGAAGTGTCAAACTTCTCCTGTGACACACCATACTTCCTCAACACAGCAGCTCTGTACTCTAACGAATTCTTATCATATCCTCCATCTGCCTGCTGAGCCATGGCATCTGCAAGATGGTAATCATAAAGAATATTTTCCATTTCGCCTTGATCAATGAACACAGTAGATGAATCATCGCAAGCCACAGAAAAGAAAATAACAAGGATAATTGCAAGAAAACTATTCCTTCCCATCTTTTTTATGCAATGCTGTCTTAAAAGTATCACCAATCCCAGCCAAATCATTAGAACAGAAAAGCAAAAGACTCAGTACACCTGTAGTAATGGCTGCGTCTGCAAAATTGAATATCGGTGAGAAGAACGTGAAGTCGTCGCCACCAACAAACGGCATCCACGACGGCCATGACGTATGAATGATCGGAAAGTAAAACATGTCAACAACCTTCCCCATTAAAAAATCAGCATAACCTTGCCCTATTGGCACAACCTCGGCAACACTCCAAGGCGTAGAGACCGTAAAGCAAAGACCATAGAACATTGAATCGAGAATATTACCTGCGGCACCAGCCAGTACCATCGACAAGAAAACAACATAACGCATGCGACAGCCTTGTTTGATAACAAGCCATATATACCAAGACATAACCACTATGGCTACTATACGCAATAAACTCAGGAAAAACTTGTTGATGAACGTCATTCCCCAAGCCATTCCCTTATTCTCTATAAAGCAAATATAAAACCAGTCGGCTATGTGTATTTGCTCGCCAATAGTCATTGTTGTCTTTACTTGTATCTTTATCAACTGGTCGATAACGAGAATTACCGCAACAATGACCATCGACAAAATACAGAAACGCTTTTTTTTCGCCATTTTCAGTAAAATTGAAAAAACAACTCAGTACGACTTTCCAGAACTTTCAACATTCCATCATGTCATTAACATCTCGTAAAATCTCCCAAGACCTATGATATGATTTTGCATACTTACTTGAATGTTCAAGAAAATCGTACTAAATTGCTTTTAACGCCCCATGTCGTTATTGTTTTTCGACCTTGATATTAAGCTTGAATTCGTCAAATTCAACCTCAACACCGTCGTTTTGTTCCATAACAATCTCGTTGGCAAGAACCTGCGACTTGATGTAATCGTTGAAAGCCTTAACAGCAGCATCTGCCTGAGCACTTGGAGCGACTGTAACCTTTATTCGATCCGTAATCTCCAATCCAGCGTCCTTACGAAGGTTCTGTATGCGATTTATTAGTTCACGTGCCATACCTTCCTGACGCAACTCGTCGGTAAGTTCCACCTCCAAGGCCACCGTAAGATTGCCTTCGTTGCTAACAAGCCACCCTGGGATATCCTCTGATATAATCTCAACGTCTGATGTCTCAACCGTAACACGTTGCCCCTGCACATCAAAAGACATACTACCCAATTGCTCAAAGTTAGCAATTTCTTCCTGAGTGAGAGAAGACATCACTGATGCAACGCCTTTCATCAACTTACCAAACTTCTTGCCCATAACACGGAAGTTACACTTCACTTTCTTAACAAGAATACCATGTCCCTCGGCAAAAGAAAGCTTCTTGACATTGACCTCATTGAGAATG
This sequence comes from uncultured Prevotella sp., assembly GCA_964386825.1. Lineage (GTDB taxonomy): Bacteria > Bacteroidota > Bacteroidia > Bacteroidales > Bacteroidaceae > Prevotella. Next base: position 13,090 of record CAYLUI010000050.1, read on the forward strand.
AGAGCCTCAACCGCTTCAATATGTTTACGCTGTTCTTCATCCACAGCAGGAATCATAATCTGCGCCAAAGGCTGTCTCACCTTAATATTGACCTTACGGCGAAGCGCAAGTACCATTGATGTCACCTTCTGCGCCATGGCCATACGCATTTCCAAGTCTCTGTTTATTAGAGAGTCACACACCTCAGGGAAACTCTCCAAATGTACAGAATCCATCTTTCCACCAAGGTCATGGTAAAGTTGGTCGGCAAAAAACGGAGCAAATGGAGCAAGCAATTTAGCCACAGTCATAAGACAAGTATAAAGCGTCTCATAAGCAGCACGCTTGTCAGCACTCATTTCCTTACCCCAGAAGCGCTTACGATTAAGACGAACATACCAATTGCTCAAATCATCGTTAACAAAAGAGTCTATAAGACGACCTGCGCGTGTCGGGTCATAATTATCCAACTCATGTGTCACTCCTTTTACAAGTGAATTTAAGCAAGAAAGTATCCAACGGTCAATCTCAGCAAGAGCCACATCAGCCTGAGTTTTTTGGATATTCTCAGGGCAGAAGCCGTCCACATTGGCATAGAGCGCAAAGAAGCTGTATGTATTATATAATGTTCCGAAGAACTTACGGCGACACTCATCCACACCATTGGCATCAAACTTCAAATTATCCCAAGGCTCAGAATTGGTAAGCATATAAAAACGCACTGGATCTGCACCATACTTATTGAGCATGTCAAAAGGATTGATGACATTTCCAAGATGCTTACTCATCTTATTGCCTTTGGAATCAAGCACAAGCCCCGAAGAAATAACATTCTTGAAAGCCACAGAGCCAAACACCATTGTAGCGATGGCATGAAGAGTAAAGAACCATCCACGTGTCTGGTCAACCCCCTCATTAATGAAGTCTGCAGGGAAGAAAGCAGGAGGCACAGGCATCCCCTCGTATGTACTGTCAATCAGTTCTTTACGGTAGTCAGCTTCACTTTTTCCCGTAGCCTTCAATCCCTCATTATCAATCTCCCCCTCAAACGGATAATGCAGTTGTGCGTATGGCATAGAACCTGAATCGAACCACACATCAATGAGATCACTCTCACGCTTCATTGGCTTGCCATCATCACTGACAAGAATAATACGGTCAATGTAAGGACGATGCAAATCTATTTTATCATAATTCTCCTGGGAATTGTCGCCGACAATAAACCCTTTATCCTTCAACGGGTTTGACTGCATAAACCCTGCCTCAACCGACTTCTCAATCTCTTTGTACAGTTCTTCTATTGAACCAATACATTTTTCGTGACGATTCTCATCACGCCATATAGGCAACGGAGTTCCCCAGAAGCGTGAACGCGAAAGGTTCCAATCGTTTAGATTCTCAAGCCAATTACCAAAGCGACCCGTACCAGTACTTTCTGGTTGCCAACGAATAGTCTTATTAAAAGCAACCATCTCTTCTTTTTTAGCAGTATCGCGAATAAACCAAGAATCAAGCGGATAATAAAGTATTGGTTTATCTGTGCGCCAACTATGAGGATAATTGTGCACCATCTTCTGTATCTTAAAAGCCGAGCCCTCCTGCTTCATCTCCATGCAAATAATAACATTGAGATCGTCAGCTTTGTCAGAAGCCTCACGATTCCACTGCCCGTCAGAGTTGAAACGAGGATCATAGGCATTCTTGACATAGCCACCAGCATGATGACCATAAGCATCAACATCAACACACTTACTTACAAAATTATCATCAAGCTCGTCAAAGACATAGTATTTGCCCTGCAAATCAACCATCGGGCGTGTCTCGCCTTGCTTTGATATAAGATACAGAGCTGGAATTTGAGCATCTTTGGCAACCTTGGCATCGTCTGCTCCAAATGTCGGTGCTATATGAACAATACCTGTACCATCATCCGTAGTGACATAATCACCAGGAATAACACGGAACGCCTCAGAACCCATTTCCACAAACTTATCACGACCATCCTCGCTTACGAACACCTTATCAGGATTAGCCTTTGCATAATCATTTACAAATCCATGACCATACTGACTAACTTTCTCACAAGGCTTCACCCATGGCATAAGTTGCTGATAATGTAACCCGACAAGTTCCGCACCGCTCATACGATCAACAACCCGCCAAGGACATATTTTCTGATCCTTGTCAAACACCGGAAGTTCTCC
>CAYLUI010000051.1:0-14797 GCA_964386825.1 uncultured Prevotella sp.
CCCCAGCTCTGATTTGCCGTGATTCCACCGTGCGTAAACCATGTCGTCGCCCTGTCTGTAGGTCAGTGCGTTTGAGAGGTCAGCTCCTATGGTGTAGCCCTCGTTGTCTCGCCGTGTGCGTATGTTTATCACATAGCCCACGCCGTCGCCATAGCGCACGCCGGGGTTGTTGATGAACTCCACGCTTCGCACAAGCTTCGGGTCAAGAGCTTGCAGGTCGGCTTTGGTCGTTATCGCGCCGTTCATCCTCAGCTCAACTACCTTGTTGTCTACGGAGCTTAAGGAGTGCATTGCTTCGTCGGTGCGTATCATCGGCATCGAAAGTTTGTTCAAAAGGCTGTAGCCGTTTGCCGATGCTTTTTTCTGAGCTTCGCTTGGTATGTAAATCATGCCGTCGGCTCGCTTCGTTATTTGCGCTGCCTTCACCTCTACGTCGTTCAGCAGCACGGTTGAGTCTTGTTGGGCGATGGCAGGGGCTGCGAGTAAGACAGCCATCAATAAGCAGAAAGGTTTCCTCATCTTTGCAAGTGTTTATCTTGGCTTGCAAGCGTTCATTGCCTACAAGCGTTTTTCATTGTTGCTTGCAAAGATAGGGAAACCTTTTCCGTCACTCTTAAATTTTACCTGACATTTGCCTGACATTTTGCAATCGGCTGTTTGTCAGTGTGATGTTTCGCTTGTTATTGTTGTTGTGTACAGTAATATGATGGCAATATTTATTATTTTTCAAACTATTTTTTGCCAAGAGAACGAAGCCAGCGTAATGGGTGTTTGAGAATATTTTTGATACCGGTAGGTTGTTGTCCTTCGACTTTACCTTGAATTTTCTGTTTGCCTTTTGGTGCGTTTTGTGATCTACTGTTGGGCGTAGTTTGCTGTCCACGCTGCTTGTCTGCAAACTTATGGCGGCTACGTTGCCTACGAGCTTTCTGTTCCTGTGTTTTTTCTTGTATTTGCTCTTGACTGCCTCCTTGTTTTTCAGCGTTTTGCTTATGTTTGCTATTGTTTTGTTGGGTGTTGTTGGCATTCTTGGGTTTGCGTTGGCGGTTATCCCTTTGCTGCTGATTCTTGCTGCGGTTTACGCTTTGCTTTCCTTCCTGCTGCCCGTTTTGCTGTTCTTCCACTTCGGTATGTTGCCGTTCCTCCTTGCCATGTTGCTTACGATTGCGTTGCTTGGTATCTTTGTGGGCAGTCTTATCTCTGTCTTTGCGTCGTCTGTTTTTTGCGCTTGTTTTTTGACGGCGCGTGGTAGTGTATTCGGGACCTTCTCCACAATCCTCTGGCAAAGCTTTCTTTTCTATGTCTTTTTCGAGGAACTTTTCTATCTGGTGGAAGTAGAACATGTCGTCTTCGTTGACGAATGTTATTGCAACCCCATCCCTGTCAGCGCGGGCTGTACGTCCAATACGGTGAACGTAGTCCTCTGCGTCATGAGGGACATCATAATTTATCACCATGGCAATATCGTCTATGTCAATGCCTCGTGATAATATGTCAGTGGCAACGAGTATGTCAATTTGACCGCTTTTAAACTTAAACATCATCTCGTCCCTTTCTGCTTGCTCAAGGTCAGAATGCATTTCGCCACTGTTTATGTTCATGTGTTGCAATGCTTGGTTTATCTGCTTGACCTTAAGCTTGCTTCCTGAGAAAATGATGACTCTTTTCAGGTCGCCCTCTTTGAAGATATTCTGAATAATCTTCATTTTCTGTGTCTCGTGGCAAACGTAGGCACTCTGTTTTATTTTTTCAGCAGGCTTGCTGACGGCAATCTTTACTTCCACAGGATTCTTTAGCAGAGTCTGTGCCAATTTTTCGATATCGTTTGGCATGGTTGCCGAGAACATTATCATTTGGCATTCCTTTGGTAGTTTAGACGCTATTTTCATGATGTCATCAGAAAATCCCATGTCAAGCATGCGGTCGGCCTCGTCGAGAACGAAGAAGCTAACTCTGGAAAGGTCAATATTGCCCATTGATATGTGCGATATGAGTCTGCCGGGAGTGGCTATTATCACATCGGCACCAAGGCGCATGCTTTTCATTTCCTGATCATACCGATTTCCGTCATTGCCACCATAAACTGCGACGCTTGACACTTCCGGTAGGTAATACGAGAAACCTTGCATCGCTTGGTCTATTTGCTGGGCAAGTTCGCGTGTTGGTGACATTACAATACAATTTACGGCATCTTTTGGATAACCGCCATCGTCAATCTTTGAAAGTATCGGTAGCAAGTATGCGGCAGTCTTGCCCGTGCCGGTTTGTGCTACACCCAGAAGGTCTCGTCCCTCAAGGATAGGAGGAATACATTGTTCTTGTATGGGGGTGCAGTCCTCGAAATGCATGTCATAGAGTGCGTCGAGGATGTTGTCTGTAAGGTTTGATTCTTCAAATTTCATTATTCCTTTTTTCTTAGTTTGGAGCCTTTGTGTAGCAGAAAAATGCTATGAAGGCAAATATGATGTTAGGCATCCATGCCGCTAACATTGGTGGAAAGCCTGCGTTAATGGCGAAAGTCGCTGATATGGTTTGCAATAGGATATATGCGAAGGAGAGGGCAAGTCCGATGCCGAGATAAAGTCCCATTCCGCCCTTGCGCTTGCGTGCGGACAACGATGCGCCGATGATCGTGAGTATGAACGATGCAAATGACGAGGCTATGCGCTTGTGGTATTCGACTTGGTATTGTACGACATTGCCAGAGCCGCGATTTATTTGCTTCGAAATATAATCTTTCAGTTCGGGCGATGTGAACGTTTCCTGTTGTCCTTTTGAATATACAAGATCGGTGGGTTCCATTTGTATGAGCGAATCTTTTTTAGCACCGCTTGTTATATGCTCGCGAAGACCTTTTAGCTGGCGCAACTTCCAACTTGAGAGCTTCCAATGATACTTGGTGTCTGAAATGGTATCGTATTGAATCTCCATTGCAGTGAGGTGGGAAACGAGTTTCTTGTTTTCGAATTTGTCGAGACAGAATCCGTATCCCCTTTTTGCGTTGTTGTCATAGTGCTGTATGTATGCTATTACGCCTGGGGCTACTTGCAATTGTACATTCTCCGCCGATGTGTTTTTCTTCTTGTTCTTGTACATCGATTCGAAGTTTTGCCTTATCACTGTGCCATGTGGTATTACGTAGGCGGATAAGTAATAGGACATTCCTGCTAACAATACGCACGTAAACATGTAAGGGCGCAATAGGCGTTTGAACGATATGCCTGTGGCAAGCATTGCTATGATCTCAGAGTTGCCTGCCATCTTTGAGGTGAAGAAAATGACGGCAATGAAGACGAACAATGCGCTGAACAGGTTGGCGAAGTAGGGTATGAAGTTTGCGTAATAGTCGAAGACTATGGCCTCAAAGGGTGCGTGATATTGCGTGAACTTCGCCAAGTTCTCGTTGACATCGAAGACAATGGAGATTGAGATGATAAGGGCAATGGAGAAAAAGTATGTGCCGATGAACTTCTTTATTATGTAGAGGTCAATTGTCTTGATGTAGCGGAATGGGTTGAGATACTTCATGAAGCCAAGCTTCCGTCCTATCCACCGCATTATGCGTTGCAACAACCGTGTGTGGTTGGCTATCCAGTGGAAGAAACGGTGCAGCCATGCGGGATGGCGTGAAAGCCATCTCCTCACTTTATATTGGCGGCGGTGTTTTTTTATTCTGCTAAAGCTTTTCATCTTCTTTGTTTCCAAAACTCCAAACCTTCAATCCTTCTATCTCCTTATGCCCAATTGGTCTATTACGCCTCGTTTCCATTGCGTAAAGTCGCCTTCCATGATGTGTTGTCTTGCATCGGTTACAAGGCGCAGGTAGAAAGCGAGATTATGTATGCTCGCAATCTGCATGGCAAGAAGTTCTCCTGCCTTGAACAAGTGATGTAGGTAAGCTTTTGTGGTTATGCGGTCAATCTCACAGCCGTCAGGGTCGAGTGGAGAAAAGTCGGTTTCCCATTTTTTGTTGCGCATGTTCATGGTACCTTCATAGGTGAATAGCATGGCGTTGCGTCCATTGCGCGTTGGCATCACGCAGTCGAACATGTCAACCCCTCGCTCAATGCCCTCCAGAATGTTTTGCGGAGTGCCAACACCCATAAGGTAGCGCGGCTTTTCCTTGGGTAGTATTGCGTTTACGACCTCAATCATGTCATACATCACTTCTGTAGGCTCGCCAACCGCCAAACCTCCGATTGCGTTGCCGTCTGCTCCCTTGTCTGCCACGAACTTTGCGGCTTCCTGACGCAGATCTTTGTACGTGCAACCCTGTACGATGGGGAATAGGCTTTGGCTGTGACCGTATATTGGCTCAGTTTCGTTGAAGCGTTTAATACAACGGTCAAGCCATCGCTGTGTCATGCCGAGACTTTTCTTGGCGTAGGCGTAATCGCTCTGTCCGGGTGGGCATTCGTCAAATGCCATTATGATGTCAGCGCCGATTACATTCTCGGGTGTGAAGAAGTGTTTTGAGCCGTCTATGTGTGAGCGAAACTCACAGCCCTCTTCCCTGAGCTTGCGAATGCCTGTGAGTGAGAACACTTGGAAACCACCGCTGTCGGTCAGTATTGGGCGGTTCCATCCGTTGAAACCGTGCAAACCGCCAGCTGCCCGCAATACGTCCAGTCCTGGCCTGAGATAAAGATGGTACGTGTTGCCAAGGATAATCTGGGCTTTCACTTGTTCGTGCAACTCCCTGAAGTGTACGCCTTTTACAGAACCAACCGTGCCTACGGGCATGAAAATTGGAGTTTTTATCTGCCCATGGTCTGTTGTTATTATACCGGCGCGCGCGTCAGAGTAAGAATCTGTATGTTGTACTTTGAAATCCATAATATTTAGGGTGGGACGCTTGTGAAACTTGGCTGATGTTTGTCGCAAAAGCCCCTTTTCCCTCTTTTTGCCTTGTTATTAATCTCCTTTTTCTTCTTTTATAGTGAAGTCGATAGGATCTTTCACTCTCTCGCTTGTCAGGGCGAAGTCCAACACCTGCTGTACGTTTTCGACATAATGGAAAGTTACCCCCTTGCGATAATTCTCAGGAATTTCCTCCACGTCTTTTTTGTTGTCCTTGCATATTGCGATGTCGGTTATTCCAGCACGCTTTGCCGCAAGTATCTTTTCCTTAATGCCACCGACGGGAAGAACTTTCCCACGAAGTGTTATTTCGCCAGTCATTGCCGTGTTGGCACGCACCTTGCGTTGTGTCAGTGCCGATGCTATGGAGGTGGCAATGGTGATGCCTGCTGAAGGTCCGTCTTTTGGAGTAGCACCTTCCGGCACGTGGATGTGTATGCTCCAGTTGTCGAATATCCGATAGTCAACTCCCAGCGTCTCGCAATGGGCTTTCATGTATTGCAGGGCGATTACGGCACTCTCTTTCATCACGTCACCGAGATTTCCTGTTAGCGTGAGTTTGCCTCCCTTGCCTTTTGACAGTGAAGTCTCTATGAAGAGAATTTCTCCGCCGACACTTGTCCACGCAAGCCCTGTCACGACCCCGGCATACTCGTTGCCTTGGTAGATGTCACGATAGAAAGGAGGTTTGCCCAGCAAATCTTCAATGTCCGTTGGGGAAATTGGTTTTTGTGGCATCGTGTCGTCTATGGCCTTGCGGTAAGCCAGCTTGCGCAAAGCCTTGTTTATTTGCTTTTCCAGTTGGCGCACTCCGCTCTCCCTTGTGTACGACTCAATTGTTTTCTCCAATGCGCCTTTTGAAAATCTTATCTTTGGCTCAATTTTGTCGAGACCTGTGTTTTGCTGTTCGCGTGGCACAAGATGTCGTTTTGCAATTTCAATCTTCTCCTCTGTCACATAGCCTGACACCTCTATGACCTCCATGCGGTCAAGCAACGGGCGTGGGATGGATCCCAAATCGTTGGCGGTGGCTATGAACAGAACTTTGGACAAGTCGTAATCCACGTCAAGGTAATTGTCGTGGAAAGCATTGTTCTGCTCAGGATCGAGCACTTCAAGCAATGCGGATGACGGGTCGCCATTGTAGTTGTTCTGCGAAACTTTGTCTATTTCGTCGAGAATGAACACCGGGTTTGACGAACCTGCCTTCTGTATGCTCTTTATTATTCGTCCGGCCATTGCGCCAACATATGTGCGGCGATGCCCACGTATCTCGCTCTCGTCGTGAAGACCGCCAAGCGACACGCGCACATACTTGCGTTTCATGGCCGAGGCGATGCTCTTGCCAAGCGAAGTCTTTCCTACTCCTGGTGGCCCATACAAGCATAGGATGGGCGATTTGAGGTCTCCTTTAAGCTTCAGTACCGCAAGGTATTCGAGTATACGTTCCTTTACTTTTTCCATGCCATAGTGGTCATGGTCGAGTATGGTGCGTGCGCGTTTCAGGTCGAGGTCGTCCTTGGTGCAATAGTTCCATGGCAGGTTGACCATCTGCTCAAGGTAATTTACCTGTACGCTGTAGTCTGGGCTTTGTTGGTTGAATGTGTCAAGGCGGTCAAGCTCCTTCTTGAAGGTCTTGGCAACGGCCTCAGGCCAATTCTTGTCCTTGGCTTTTTTCTCCAACTCAGCCTTTACCGACGATTCTTTGTCATCGCCCAGTTCCTCCTTGATGTTTTTCATCTGCTGATGCAGGAAGTATTCCTTTTGTTGTTCATCAAGGTCAATGTGGGTCTTGCGGCGTATGTCGTTTTTGATATTCTCAAACTGCGTCTCGCGGCTTTCCACTTTCAACAGTTCTATAGCCCTGTCTTTCAGTATGTTCAACCTTAAAAGCCTTATCTTGTCTTCGACGGGGAAAGGCAGGTTGGTGCAGGCGAAATTTACGAGAAGCATGCTGTTTGACAGGTTCCTGACGGTCATGATTGTCTCGTCGGGAATTTCATCACTCAAGTGTATGAGTTCTTCCGTAGAAGAACGCACATTGTCGGCAATGGTGTCAAACTCTCGGTCGTTTGCTTCTGGCAAAGTCTCTGGAGCCGGCGTTACGTAGCCCTTTAGATATGTTTTGTTGGACGTTATGCTGTCGAGGTGGCAACGACCTTCCGACTGGAATATGGCTGTGATGTTGTCTGAGCCTGGAAGCTCAATGATGCGCACAAGGCGTGCGAACACTCCGTAGTCGTACAGATCCTCCAGCTTGGGATTGTCAGTTTCCGGTGTTTTCTGGCAGAATATGGCACACTCGCGTTTGTCGGGAGCCTTTGAAAGGAATTTTGCCAGATTGGTGCTTAAACGTCTTCCAAGCAGTATTGGCACAAGGACTCCGGGGAATGGCACCATGTTGCGCGTAGCCAAGATGGGCATCTCGCCTTCCTTGCCAGTGTTCAGCAATTCGTTAATATCGCCATCATAATCGGCGAACATTTGGATTGTCGTGTTTTCTCTTGCCATGTCAAAAATATATCCATGCAAAGGTACGAAGAATAAAATAAAAACATGCAAGTTGGCGTTTGAAAAGTATGAGCGAGGAATTTAAATTCAGAAACTTTATTATACGCCAAGAAAACTGTGCCATGAAAGTGGGTACCGATGGCGTGATGCTTGGGGCTTGGGCCAATGGTGGTAGCCATGTGCTTGACATTGGCACTGGTACGGGACTGATAGCCTTGATGATGGCTCAGCGTTTTGCAGAGGCTTCGGTGGAAGGGGTTGAGATAGATGAAGATGCCGCATGTCAGGCTTCTGCCAATGTCTTGGCTTCTCCTTATGCCGAGAGGGTTTGCGTGCACGCTTCTTCCTTGCAGGATTTCCAGCCGTCTTCGCCGTTTGATGCGATAGTTACCAATCCGCCATTTTTTGTGAACAGCCTTGTTTCGCCATCGTCAGCACGTACCGTGGCTCGGCATGCCACGACTTTGCCTTTTTCAGACATTTTCAGGTTTGCGTCTCGATGGTTGTCGTTGGACGGCGAGCTGTCTGCCGTGTTGCCTATTGACGTGGCTGACGACTTTTCGTCAGAGGCTTTCATGTGTGGTTTTTTTCTTGCCCGAAAGTGTTGTGTGAGGACGGTTGAGCGGCGTATGCCCAAGAGGGTTTTGCTGTCGTTTACGAAGGTGCGCCCTTTGTTGTTTGATGAGAGCGAGGTGGTTTTGATGCAAGATGGGAGGAGGTCGGAATGGTATGCCGGGCTTACGAAAGATTTCTATGTGAAGTGACAGTTTGCCTTTATGGCGTTTGCGCCATAAAGGCTGTGTGATTGCGCCGTTATGGATATGTGTTTACGCCGTAATGGCGACATGATTGTGGCGCAAACGCAATGCGGTTGCGCCGCAATGGTTTTCATTTTTGTGCTGAGCGTTTCCCCCTTGGTGTTTCATAGGGTTTGATAAAACAAAAAATCGGGACAGCAGAATAAGCTGTCCCGATTGTGATTATATTGGCATGTTTGCCTGATTTTCTTTCTTAGAAGAAGAGGTAGCGGTTGTCAACAACCTTTGCCTTTATGTAAAGCTCGTTCATGTAGTTGCCGGCATACTGCATGGCTTTCTGGCGAAGCTTGGCCTCCTGAGCCTTTTCGTCATACTTCTGTGCGTTCTTTGCGCGCTTTACTACCTGGAACTGGAATACGCCACCGAGACCCTTCACAGGATTTTGGGTGAATGCACCTTGCTTTGCTGCGTAAACGGCGCCGCTGAGCGCAGGCTCGCTGCTGCCTGTTGCCTGTACGAAGACAGGTGCGGCGAATGTTATCTGGTCAACGGTTGTTACGGTTGCTCCTTTTGCCTTGGCTGCGGCTACGCTTGTTACTCCTTTTGCCTTGACCATGAGTTGCTCAGCTTTCTTGTCGCGCATGACCTCCTGTTTCACAAGCTCCTTAACCTGTGGGTCGTCAAGTGTGCGGTAACCGATGTTGTGTATCTTCTTGCACACAACGAGCAGCAGGTTGTCGCCATTGTTGCCACACTCGTACATGGGCGATACTTGGCCTTCTTTTGCGTCGAAGAGCCACTTCATGGCATCGCGTGTGGAACGTATGCCTGCAAGGTTGTGCTGTGTGGTTGTGACATCTTTTGCCTCTTGCACGCTGTAACCGCTCTTGGCTGCATTTTTCTCGATGCTCTCCAATGTCTGGTTTGCGCTGACAAATGCACTGAACTTGTTGAATATGGCACCGCGTGTGTCCTTTGAATAGTCAATGGTCTTCTTTATGATGGCGGTTGTGTATTTGTTTACCATGTTGCGGCGGTCGAGCACCTCAACGATGACGTTGCCTTGGGTCATTGATACGTTTTGGATACTCTTGGGAGCTGCGTTGAGCAGTGTGCTGAGGTAATGCTTCGTGTCGTTATCCATTGAAGTGGTGTACTCGTACTGGCGAGTTGTCATCCATTGCTCAGTTGCATCTTGGCCGTATTTCTTTGCCAGTGTAGCGAAGTCGGCTCCGCCCTGCAATGCGTTGTATATTGAATCAGCACGTTTGTGAGCCTCGTCTGCCGTGTTTCCGCCAACCTGAATTGCACGGAACTGTACGGAGTCGGGGAGTTGCTGCTTTGCCACGAGCTTGACAATGTTGAGTGTGTTGTCTTGCTTGTTCTCGACAGGGCCGAGTGTCTGACCTACGGCCATAGAGTCTATTTTGGCAGCAATGTCGGTAGGCAATGCCTCCTTGCCAACAGGGATGCCTACGTAAGGCACGAGTGATGTGCTTTTGCGAACAACCTCGGCAGGGTCGTTTGCTGCAGCCAAATCCTTGGCATAACCGTCAAACTGCTTCTTGAGTGCTGCACGGTCGGCTGTTGATGCGAATATCTGGACATCAACATACTTGATGTCGCGACTCTCGACAAACTGCAGGAAGCGTGGCTTCAACTCTTCGTACTTTGACTTGAGGTCGCTGTCAGAGATTTTGACGTTGTTGTCTTGTATGCTTGAGTAAGGATATGATGCAAGCTGAATGTTACTCTCCTGGCTTTCCTCATTGAAAGCTTGCTTTGCCTCTACCGGGTTTGACAGTAGGCAGTGGGCGAGGAGCCCGTTGTATTTCTGAATCAAGAGCTGGTGGCGAAGGCTTTTCTCTAAGTAGTTCCAATACTTGTAGATGGTGCCGTATTGCTCAGCTGCTTGTGGGTTGGTACCCTTCAGTTGGTTGTACTGTGCAAGGAATTGCTTGAGTTGGTTGGCGTCGAACCTTCCTGTTTGGCGGTTTACGAACGGTGTTGAGAGAAGCATCTGGTTGGTGCCTTGGTTGAGCACGTTCTGCATTTCACCGTCTGTGACCGTGAGACCAAGCTTGTCGCACTCGTTCTTGACAATCTTGTACTGTACGTGGCTTTGCCATACTTGGTCACGGAGTTGCTTCAACTGATCGTCGTTCAGGTTTTCCTGTCCCATGACTTTCATGGCATCTTGTGCTTCTTCCACAAGACGGGCGAACTCTTCGTAATTGATTTTTTCTCCTAACACTTCACCAATCTGCTGTCGCTGGTTGTTGCGTGAAGCCTCACAACTGCGGAAAGCTTCTTCGGCGATGAAGGCAAACAGGCCGAAACCGATGATGACAATCAGGGTCACGCCTTTGCTTCTGATTTTTCCTAATGCTGCCATTTGTTTTTATGTTTTTATTTTTATGTTTATGCTTTTTTCTTGAACGTGCGTACAAATTTACGAATTAATCGGCAAACACGTTAATTTTTCATTGAAAATCTTATCTTTTGCTTGTTTGTCAGTCGATAGTGAGCTTGACAAGCTCTATTTTTGTGGCTGTTGTCTTGAGAATTTTGAAAGTGTACTTGCCGATTTTTATTGTTTCGTTGATTTTTGGAAAACTTTGATATTCATGCAGTATAAGTCCGCTTACGGTCATGTATTCGTCGCTTTCTGGCAAATCAAGGCCAAACATGTCGTTTACCTTGTCGATTTCAAGGCGTGCGGAGAGGGTGTAATTGTTCTCGTCTGTTTTTTTTGCAATGAGGTTGTTACTGTCGTGTTCGTCTTGTATGTCACCGAAGATTTCCTCTACGATGTCTTCAAGGGAAACCAGGCCACTGGTTCCCCCAAACTCATCCACAACAATTCCGAGGCTCTTTTTTTGTTGCAGGAAGATGCGCATCAACTTTTGTGCCTGCATTGTTTCCGGAACAAAAGCCATCTTGCGTATGTTGTCTTGCCAATGCTCGGGTTTGCGGAACATTTCTTGGCTGTGTATGTAACCCACGGCATGGTCAATGTCCCCTTTGTAAACTACTATTTTGGAGTTGCCACTTTCAATAAACTTCTGCATTAGTTTGTCTGTTGTGCATGCGTTCATGTCAACAGCGTTGATTTCTGTGCGTGGTATCATGCAGTCGCGCACCTTGATGTCTGGAAAGTCGAGGGCGTTTTGGAAAATCTTTACCTCGTCATCGACTTCTTCCTCTGTTGGGGCATTGTCTATGGACGATTGGACAAGGTAATCAAGATCGACTTTGGTAAAGCTCTCTTCTGATTTCTCCTTGTCGATTTGTATGCCAATGGTGCGCAATAGAATGCGTGAGAGGCATGTTGACAGTTTGCTTATCGGCCATAATAGAATATAAAAGAACGCTGCTATTGGCGCAAAAAATGTCAGAAGCGTATTTGGGCTGCTCTTGAAAAATGTCTTGGGGAGAAATTCGCCTGTAAATAGCATGACAAGCGTGGAAAGTATTGTATCAAGGGTCACTCTCATGCCCGCATCGAAACCTGCGAAAATTGTAGAATCGAAAATGCGAGCGAAAAGGATGCCATACACTACGAGCACGATGTTGTTGCCAACAAGCATTGTGGAGACAAAACCATTTGGGTGGCGGTAGAAGAAGCTTATGAGCCTTTGAGATATCCCGTTCTTCTCTTTGTCCATCTCTGCAAGCATGCGGTTGCTTGACACGAACGCAATTTCCATGCCGGAGAAGAATGCGCTCAAGACCATAGTAATGAGAATCTCTATAACAGAGGAAATGTCAACTTGTTCCACTATTGCTTTTAAGATATTTTTATTGGTTGCGGACAGGTAATGCTTTTGAACGTTGGTTCATAAGTATGCTGTCTTGGGCAGCTTGTGCGGAGTCTGATTGGCTTGTTGAATTTCCATCAAAGTCGCTTCTTTCAAACGAACCGCGTGAGTTGCTGACAGTGTAATGTGCCATCTGCTCATCTGAGCGGAAGTAAGTTCCTTGCAGTGTGCGTTCTGGGGTTATCAGTCGTGAGAATACATACGAGTAAAGTTCGTGTTTCGCTTCGTCCCAAAAAAGTTGCTGGCTTGCGAAACGCAGTCCGTCCTTGGTGAGAATGCGTACCCGAGAGCGTAATTCCCACAGGCGTTGTTTGTCAAAATAGTAAGCTGTGTCACATTGTATGTAAGCCTGAACGTGAAATTTCTCGTCGAACTGTTCCAGGAACAATCCCTTGTCGAAAATCCAGCGTGATGGATTCCTGTTTTGGTTTACCTCCCATCGCTCTGTCACAATGCGGTATTTTATGATGCCGGAATCGGAAATGAGAGTGTTTACTCCATGGCTTGTCATTGTTGCCACGGAGTCGCGGTCGTGTATGGCTGGGGCAGTGTGCTCCACAGCCTCTTGGCAGGATATTGCCAAGCTTGTAAAGCAAATATAGCAGAAAAGCCGCAAAGGCAGTCTCATCTTCGTAATGCTTTGTATGAGGTTTTTCTAATTTGTTGTATTATTCAACTTTCCATTTGGCGAACCAACGCTCGTTGAATGTTATTCCGACGTTTATTCTGAACGAGTTGTCCGTAATGAAGTTCTTTGCAGACTGACGAACCCATTGTGCGCTTATGTTAAGCGTTGAGCGGTTATTCCAAGAATTCATGATTGGGATTCCAAATCCTATGCTTGCGGACATTTCTTTTGGGCCGTCTTGACCATTTATATAATAATAAGGTGTAGCGTAACCTACTCCTGCCTTGTAATGTATCCTGTTAAGGAACCTGCGGCTTCTTTCCGCAGGGCAATAATCAACGCCTAAGGCTGCTTTGTGACGGTTCTTGAATTGGCCACTGCCGTAGGTGTATGTGGTTTTCTCGTTACTTGTCTCTGCTTCTGGTAGCTTTATGTCTGACCATTGTTGTAATGTGTAATCTGCCGCAAGTTTAAGTTTGTTGTCATGGTTAAACATTATTCCAACAGCTATTGTAGTTGGGATTTCAAGCCTCATTTGTGGTTCGTTGACTCCTGGGTATGTTACGGTGTCTCGAACGCTTGTTTGTGAATTGCTGCTGATTTGCATCATCGTGGGGGCACCTCCAATCTTGTGTCCTGGACTGTAAGTGGCTCCGATGGTAACTTCGTCTTTTTTTGTGATTTTTGCGGTGTATTGTGCACCGAAATCAAGTTTATAGCTTCGCACTTCTGCATTGTAGAGTCGTGAGAGCGTATTTACAGAAGAGTTGCTGAAACTGTTTATGGCAGATCTGTCAATGTTGCCGTAAAGGTAGCTGCCGTTGGCTCCGATGGAGAAGCCCTTGAATGGCGACCATCCTAAGCCGAGGTAAATTTGATGTAAGCCACCGCTACCAGAATAGCTGTTGATGGAATATGTGCCATTTGCGTCATTCAGTTTGGAACTCGTAGAATATGAATAACCGACATTGGTGTATGGAATAAGACCAAAACTTAGACCTAAGTGTTTGCGTAGTCTGAAACCTGCTACAACATACTCAATGCTGGCACTGCGGTCATTTTTCTTGACTCCATTTTCCTTGAAGTTTGTAAATTGCCCAGACATGCCTGCGTCGAAAATGAAACTGAGACTGTCTATGGCTGAGTAGGATGCAGGGTTGAGATTATTGATTTGGTTATGTTCGTGCAATCCGATGCCAACTCCATTCATGCCACGATTGAAACCTGATGATTGGTCTGCGAGCATGCCAAGGGCAAACTGGCTGTATGGGGAATTGGTGCTGCTTTGAGCCATTGCGGTTGAGGCAGAAAGCAATAGGATTGAACTTGCCAGTGTATGTAATTTCATCTTAGATAATACTTTTATATATTTTGTTTCCTCTCAAGATTTTAAAATCAAGTGCAAAAGTATTGAAAAAAAACGATATAAAAGCACGTTAAGTGAAAATAATAAGGTATTTTTGCAGTGTGAAAGAATATAATACTTTTTTAAGGAATACTTTTTTGGCCATTTTCGCCATGATTTCAGTTGGCGTTATGGCACAGGGTGTCAATGTGTCAGCAGCCAATTCTGCGGATTCCGTTTTGCTGCAGATGGATGACGTTGAAGTTAGTCTCCTGACGTGTTCTCCGGGTCAGAAGGTGTGGAGCTTGTATGGTCATACGGCAATACGATATAATGATAAAGCCCACGACGTTGATTTGGCTATAAATTACGGAATATTCAATTTTAGGCAAAAAAACTTCGTGCTGAAATTCGTTTTTGGGCATACTGACTACGAAATGGGCATTGAGCCTTTTAGCATGTTTTTGATGGAATATGCAAGAGAGGGCAGGGGGGTAGTGCAGCAAAAACTGAACTTGTCAAGGGAAGAAAAGTTTGCCATAACCCAAGCTTTGTCTGTTAATTATCAGCCGGAAAACAGGATTTATCGTTATAATTATTTTTATAATAACTGCACAACCAAAGCACGTGACATATTGGTAAATCATCTTGATGGTAAAGTTGGGTATCCTATCTCACAAAGTGCAAAAACTTCTTGGCGCGATGCGATTCATCAGTTGAATGAAAAACATCTTTGGGCACGTTTTGGCAACGACTTGCTGCTTGGCGTTAAGGCTGATGGCAGCATGGATTATTCACAGCGGCAATTTGTCCCCGATACTTTACGAAAAGATTTTGGAGAGGCTGCGGTGGTTGATGCGTCTGGTCGGAAACG
>CAYLUI010000052.1:0-13890 GCA_964386825.1 uncultured Prevotella sp.
CCTTAATTGTCACATGAGCCGCTCTGGCGAGTGGACAGCTTTTGCGTTGAGCCGCGACGGCATCAACTGGCACGACCTCAATGGTGGTCGCGAGGTTTATGACACGAAGGAGCATTCGCGCATTGAGCAGGGTGCACGCGACGCTTTCGTCACCCGTGCCCATGACGGCAAGAGCTTTGTGATGGTGACAACTGACATGAAGGTCGCCACGAGCCACAAGTGGGAAAACTTCGGCATTGACCTCCTGAGGAGCGACGACCTCATAAACTGGACCTCGAAGACCTTCGATTTCCGCAAGGGACCGAAGATTTTCTGTGACCCCGAGGCTCCTGACACTTACAAGAATTACAGCACCATTCGCCGCGTGTGGGCACCGCAGGTGTTGTGGGACGAAACTTACACATGGCCAAATGGCGAGAAGGGCGGATATTTCGTTTATTACTCGTTGCTCAACGACAAGAATGGCGAGGACAAGTACGACCGGATGTATTACAGTTACGCTGACCGCTCGTTCACCAAGCTCACCAAGCCACGCCTGCTTTTCGATTGGGGTTATGCCACAATCGACGCTGACATAAACTACATTCCTGCCGACGGCATGTTCCACATGCTCATAAAGAAGGAGGGTGGCCATCGCGGCATATTCACCACCAAGAGCAAGAGCCTGACGGGACCGTGGCCCGTGCCCGACGAGAGCGACTACGTAAGCTTCGAGGGCAACAAGCTTACCGAGGGTTCGTCGGCGTTCAGGATTGACGGCGAGGACGGTTGGCGCGTCGGCTATGTTGAATATTCGTCGCGCCCGGCAAAATACCGCATTTGCAAGGCCGACAAGTACCTTTCGCATTTCAATTCGCCTACTGACATCAAGGGCGTTGCCAATCCGCAGCACGGCTCATTCATGCCCCTGACCAAGGAAGAGTACCTGCGCCTTGACAATTACTGGGCACAGAAGGAAGCCACGGGCAAGAAGCAGGGTTCCGAGGCGCGTGCCTACTGGGCATCGCTGGCTTGGAAGATGGCACAGCCCGTGCTGGAGAACATGGCGCAGGGCACGCTGCAAAAGAACATGCAGGCTGAGTTCAGCCCGTCGTTTGACAACCGCAACAAGAAAGTGCTTTACATGGAGTGCTTTGGCCGCCTCATGGCAGGCATAGCGCCGTGGCTGTCGTTGCCCGACGACGACACAGCCGAGGGCAAGCAGCGCAAGCAGTTGCGCGAGTGGGCGTTGGCTTCTTACAAGAACGCCGTTGACCCACAAAGTCCCGATTACCTTTGCTGGGGCATAGGCGGCCAGAACCTCGTTGATGCCGCTTACATCGCCGAGAGCTTCCTCCGCGCTTACGACGCGTTGTGGAAACCGCTCGACGAGACAACCAAGCAGCGTTATCTCAAGGAGTTTGCCGGAATGCGCAAGATTGATCCGCCGTACACCAACTGGCTGCTGTTCTCGTCAACCATAGAGAGCTTCATGGCAAAGGCTGGTGGCGACTACGATGAGTACCGTGTCAACTCGGCTTGCCGCAAGATGGAGGAATGGTATGTAGGCGACGGATGGTATGCCGACGGCCCGACCTTCGCCTTCGACTATTACAGTTCATACGTTTTCCACCCCATGTACCTTGAGACGTTGCAGGCAATGGTTGATGCCAAGGCCAACACGCGTCTCGACTACAGGAAATATTACGACCGCGAGCTTGCCCGTTGCCAGAAGTACGCGCTCATCCTTGAGCGTTTCATCTCGCCCGAGGGCACATTCCCCGTCTTCGGCCGTTCCATACCGTACCGCATGGCGGCAATGCAGCCGTTGGCTCTCATGGCATGGTACAAGAAACTGCCTGCCGACCTCACGAACGGGCAGGTGCGCGCGGCGTTGACGAAGGTCATGCACCGCATGTTTGACACCGAGCAGAATTTCAACGAGGGCGGTTATCTCACCATCGGTTTCTGTGGAAGCCAGCCCAACGTTGCCGACTGGTACACCAACAACGGCTCGCTTTACATGACGACCCTCGCCTTCATGCCTCTCGGCCTCGCTGCCGACGATCCGTTCTGGACTTGCGAAGACGAGCCTTGGACACAGGTGAAGGCATGGGGCGGAAAGAAGTTCCCGAAAGACCACGCTTGGAAAGACCAGATACAAACCAGCGACAAGTGGTGACAATACCCGTATGCGCCCCCACGTGCTTGCCAAAGTCTTGTGGGGGCTTCGTGTGTTGGTAATACTGCTGAAGAAAAACAAGAGTAAAACGAAAAAACATGAAGAGAAAATTTTATGCTATCCTCACGCTTTGCCTTACGCTCGCCTTGACGTGTGCGGCGCAGCCAAGGCAGGCGGCTGAGCTTGACAGGGTGGAGAAGACCATCCGTCTCGTCAACGACTACTGGCAGAGCCACAACTCGTATGAGACACCATCGTTCTGGAACTGGGCCGCTTATCACACGGGCAACATGGAAGCCTACAAGCTTTTCAAGGAAAAGAAGTGGCTTGACTACTCGATTGCCTGGGCAGAGCACAACAACTGGAAGGGAGCCACGGAGAAAAACAAGGCCAAGTGGCTGTACAAGACTTACGGCGAGGGGCAGCAGCACGTGCTCTTCGGCGACTGGCAGATTTGCTTCCAGACTTACATTGACCTTTACAATATTGCGCCTGCCAAGAAGAAGATTGCCCGCGCCAAGGAGGTCATGGGCTACGTGGCATACAGCAAGGTCAACGACTATTGGTGGTGGGCCGACGCTCTTTACATGGTGATGCCCGTGCTTACGAAAATGTACAAGCTGACGGGCGAGGTGAAATACCTCGACAAACTTTACGACAACTTGCTTTATTGCGACAGCATTATGCTCGACGACGCCACGGGGCTTTACTTCCGCGACGGACGCTATGTTTTCCCAAAGCACAAGACCAACAGCGGCAAGAAGGATTTCTGGGCACGTGGCGACGGATGGGTGCTTGCCGGACTGGCGAAGGTGTTGCAGGACATGCCTTCGACGTATGCGCATTACGACTTCTTCGTGAAAAAATACCAGCGTCTCGCCAAGGCCGTGGCTTCGTGCCAGCGACCCGAGGGGCACTGGACACGCTCAATGCTCGACCCCGAGCAGGCTCCGGGCTGCGAGACCAGCGGCACCGCATTCTTCACCTATGGTTTCCTGTGGGGCATAAACAACGGTTTCCTGTCTGAGGCCGATTACATGCCAACGGTGTCAAAGGCGTGGACTTACCTCACGCAGACGGCGTTGCAGGCTGACGGACGCGTGGGCTACGTGCAGCCGATAGGCGACCGTGCCATACCCGGGCAGACCATTAACCAGAACTCACAGGCCGACTTTGGCGTGGGCGCGTTCCTGCTTGCCGGCTGCGAGTATTACCGCTGGCTGACGGCAAAGGCTGGCGGCAAGCAGGTGGCGATAACCATC
Source organism: uncultured Prevotella sp. (assembly GCA_964386825.1). GTDB lineage: Bacteria > Bacteroidota > Bacteroidia > Bacteroidales > Bacteroidaceae > Prevotella. The sequence goes on from CAYLUI010000052.1 coordinate 3,424, forward strand.
GGCAATGCCGGCAAGCTGGCGAGGCACGAGGTGGTTGAGATTGACGCGGCTGCCGTGGCAAAGGCGTTGGGGCTGGCAGAGGGCAAGCCTTTTCTCGTGAAAAACGCCGCAGGGCAGGAACTCGACTGCCAGGTGACCCACGACGGCAAGCTGCTCATTGAGGCAAGCGTCCGCCCCGGCTCGTCGTGGACGGTTTACGCCTCGGCAGGAATGCCCAAGACCATGAAGCCTTCGGTCTCCGGAGCGGTTTACGAGATGAGAAAGGACGACTTCGCATGGGAGAACGACCGTTGCGCATACCGTGTTTACGGTCCGGCGCTGCAGCGCACGGGCGAGAAATCGTTTGGCGTTGACGTGTGGGTGAAGAACACCCCCGAGCTGGTTCTCGACAGCCGCTACTACGTTGACCACAAGAGCAACGTTGACGCGCGCCCGCTTGAGCGCAGTGGCCGCAGGACCGAGGCGGGGCTTATCCACACCAACGGCTCGTTCCATCTCGACCATGGCGACGGCATGGACGGATATGGCGTGGGCGCGACGCTCGGTTGCGGAGCGCCGGCGCTCATTGACGGCGACAGGCTCATACTGCCCTATTGCTACAAGGATTGCAACATTCTCGACGACGGGCCGCTGCGCTTTACCGTTAGCCTCGACTATGGTGCCAATGCCGACGGCGTGGTGGAGCACCGCGTGATTAGCCTTGACAAGGGCAGCCATTTCAACAAGATAAAGGTTTGGTACGAAAACATGCAGAAGCCCATGACCTTCTGTGCCGGCGTTGTGCTCAACGGCAAGGGCGAAAGGCACAATGGCGCAGGCTTTGTGGCTTACGCCGACCCAACCGACCGTCCTGACGTGCATGGGTCTGAGATTTACGTTGCGGCACTGTTCCCGAACAACGGCGTTAGGATTGGCAACACCCCCGACGGCAAGAATGCCGTGGGAATGATTGACAACTACAAGGGCGAGCCGGTGACCTACTATGCTGGCGCAGGCTGGAGCCGTTACGACATTGCCGACTTCGAAGTCTGGAAGGCTACCGTGGCGCATACCATGGAGAACCACAGGAACGCCCTTACGGTTGAGATAAAGTAAAGTCGCCGCACATTAAAGAAAGCAAACTGAAAAACACGCGATAAACCAACATGCCTACTCTTCTTCTCTCACTCATAACCGCATTGCAGATGCTGTCGTCGTTTACCCGTTATGTTACCGACGACTACCAGCCCATCGACAGCCTTTACGCCTGTTTCCGTGGCGAGAACACCATGGGTTCCGACGAGCGTGGCGTGCGCACCAATGCCGACCTGTCGATGGTGGCGGCGTTCATGGTGCGTTATGCGCAGGGCGAGGTGGCTTTGCCCGTGGGCGTAACCTACCAGCAGCTTGACACCATGGCGCTGAAGACGCTGCGCTATGCCGTGGCAACCCACAAGGCGGTGCGCAAGGCCAAGTGCCGCGACGGGCGTTATTGGGGCTCGGTTGGGCGTGACGACCACCAGTGGGAGAGCAGCCTGTGGGCGATGTCGGTGGCATATTCGGCTTTCTTCCAGTGGGACAGGCTACCCGAGGAAGTGCGTGCCGATGTTTACGGGCTGCTGAAGGCTGAGTGCGCCTATGAGCTTGAGCGTGACATCCCCACGGGATACAAGGGTGACACCAAGGCCGAGGAGAACGGGTGGGAGGTTGACGTGCTCGCCGCCACGCTCGGGCTGTTCCCTGACGATCCGCTCGCGCCGCGATGGTTTGAGCGCATGAGGGAGTTTGCCATCAATTGCTACTCGCACCCGTCCGATGCCAACGACCGCACGGTCATTGACCCGTGGTACGACGGCAAGACGGTTGCCGACCTGTACAAGGGGGCTAACCTTTATGCCGACTGGACGTTGCAAAACCACGACTTCTTCCACACCTCATACCAGAACGTCGTGATACAGGAACTTGGCGAGGCGGCACTTGCGCTCAGGCTGTTCCAGACGGCGCGCGCGTCACATTTGCCAGGCTCGGCGCAAGGCGCAAGCCCGTCGCGACCCGTCAAGTGGCGTTCGGCGGCGTTGCTTCACAACTGCGACTCTGTTGCACGTAACGTGCTCAACTGGCTCACCTTGCCCGATGGCGAGCAGGCCATGCCCAACGGCAACGACTGGAGCCTGTTCCTCTACGACCAGGTGACGAGCTATTCCACGCTGGCGTGCATGCTCGGCGACCGCGACGCGTTGCTCTTCGAGGGGCAGGCGTTGCGGCAGATAGGGCGCAGGCAGGCAACCACGGCCGATGGCAGCTGGCTGCTGCGTCCCGACGTTGGGGCGCGCCGCATGGGCGTTCAGGCTCACAGGGTCATGATGACGTGGCTCATGCACCACGTGTTCCCCACCGACGGCATCAGCCCGTCAACGTGGGACGATTTCCGCGCGCGCCATTCACGTGCGAAGGTTTTCCCTTGCCAGCGTGTGGTGCGCACCCTTACTGACAACTATTTTGCCTGTTTCTCGTTTTCCGAGGGCAAGCGGAGCTTCACGGGATACGTTGCGCCGATTGGCGAGAGCTATGGCAACCTTGTGGTTCCCTACCGTCGCCACAATACGGGAAACATCATCGGCGGATATGAGCTGAAGGGGCTGAAGCCTGGGGCGAGGCTCGTGGGTGAGCCGACCATCGAGGTCAAGGGCTCTTATTTCAAGGTGCAAGCCACGTTGCTGGAAAACGATTCGGCGCTGGAGCGGCGTTTCACGCTCTCAACCACCGCCAAGGGCATGCGCTATGACGACCGTGTGAGGCCGTTGAGGCAGGTCGAGGTCGTGAGGGATCGCACCGGAATGCTTGCCATTGCCGATGACGTGTTTGCCGGCGACGGCGTTGAGGTGAAGCCGATGGGTGGAGGCGACGCGCTTGTGGGCGGCACGCTGTTGGTAAGGTCGAATGGCGACGGCTACGAGCTGGGCGACCGTTCCACCGACAATTCAGTGACAACTTTGAAGTTTTATCCTTTTGCCAAGAAGCCGCGCTGGAAGCATAGCGTGCGGTATGTTTGCCGCTGATGCAGGCGCCATGGCGGCGCGAACGCTTCTCGATAACGGCGCAACCGCATGGCGTTTGCGCCGTTATCGCATGGTGATTGTGGCGTAAACGCAATGCGTTTGCGCCGTTATGGTAGTATGGGTGTCATGCCGTCTCGGCTTGGGGCTGTGGTGGCGCAACGAGGGCATGGCTCAAGCGAGGAAGCGTGAAGCTTGGTGGGACGTATGCCAAAGGTCTTGGCATCTGCATCGCTTGGTTTGCCATGCCCTGTTTTTTGTCAGTCGTCTTTACGTTTCGTGCCCGTGCCGACAAGTGGGCACGGGCGTTTTTTCATTGCATGTCGTCTTTGTCTTCCTTGTATTTCTTCCTGTACAGGCGCGAGAAATACTTGGGTGTGTTGAAGCCCACGCGGCTCGCCAGCTCGGTTATGGTTATGCCGGGTTCCTGTTTCAGTATGCGGTGAGCCTCTTCGAGACGTATGTCGTTTATGAACTCCACGATGGTCTTGCCGGTCAGCGCGCGCACCTTGTTGTACAGAGTTGACGAGCTTACGAGCATGTCGTGGGCGAAGGCCTCGCGGTCGAAGTCGGTGTCGTCGATATGGCGGTGCACGCACTCGGTGGCCTTGTCGAGGAATACCTGCTCGGGATTGCTGGCGTGCGCCATTTTCTCGTTGCTCTCCGGCTCGTCGTCGGGCGCGTATTTCATCATTATCTTCCTGTGGTTGGCTATCAGCGCGTCGGCGCGTATCACAAGCTCGTCAAAGTTGAACGGCTTCACGATGTAAGCGTCGGCTCCCTTGGCGTAGCCTGCCTTCTTGTCGTCGTCCTGGTTTTTCGCCGTGAGCAGCATCACTGGCAGTTGCCAGAAGCCCTTGTCGTTCTTTATGGCTCGCAGCAGCTCGATGCCGTCCATCACCGGCATCATCACGTCGGTGATTACGAGGTCGAGGTTTTCCTTCTGTATCACGTTCCATGCCTGCTTGCCGTTCTTGGCTGTGAAGGTGTGGTAGTGCCTGCTGAGCGTCTGCCTCATCAGCTCAAGCAGGTCGTCGTTGTCTTCCACGATCAGCACCGCCGGAGCGTTGGTCTTCACCAGCACGGTTTGCTGCTTTATCCTCTCGTCGCCGCTGTCGCCTGCCGCCAGTTGGCGTATGGTGTCTCGGTCAACGGCGCTGTTCACGGTCGAGGTGTCAATTTCGGCCTTCCCGTATGCGTTCTTGCGCATTGGCAGCGTCACGGTGAAGGTTGTTCCCTCGCCCTCCTTGCTCTGGCAGTCGATGTGCCCGTGGTGCAGTTTCACCAGCTCGTGCACGAGTGCCAGCCCGATGCCCGTCCCCTTCAGCTTTTGCCGGCGGTAGTCGCCGTCGAAGAACCTCGTGTACAGGTGCTTCAGCTGCTGCCTCGACATGCCGATGCCCGTGTCCTGCACCTTTATGGTGGCCTTGTCCTTGTCGGTGGTCAGGCTCACTGCCACGCTCCCGTTCTCGTTGTTGTATTTTATGGCGTTTGAGATGAGGTTGTACAGAATCTTGTCGAGCTTGTCGGTGTCAAACCACCCGTTTGTCTCCTTGTCGGGCAGGCTGAGGCTCAGCGTCAGCCTCCTGCCCTCTGCCATGGGGCGTATCGCCTCGACCTCGTTGCGCACGAATGCCGCCATGTCGTTGCGGCTCACCTTCAGGCGCAGCTGCCCCGCCTGGCTTTTCCTTACCTCCAGGATTTGCCTGAGCAGCCGCGTGGTGCGGCTTATGTTCTTGTCGATTACCTGGTATTCGTCGGAGTGTTGTGGCGACAAGCCGCGCAGCTTGAACACCGTTGCCGACACCACGGTTAGCGGCGTTAGCAGCTCGTGGGTTATGTTGGTGAGCGTCATGCCCATGCGCAGCCTGTTCTGCGTGCGCAGCCGCTCGCGGTACCACAGCGTGCCGGTGACCATGGCCCCGGCTGCGAGCAGCGTGTAAATGACGTATGCCCACCACGAGGCGTACCATGGCGGCAGCATCCTTATCTTCAGCTTGTAGGGCATCTCCTGCCATTGGCCGTTGCCGTCCATCGCCTTTATCTGCAGGTGGTAGTGGCCTGGTGGCAGGTTCTGGAAGGTTGCTGTGTGTATGTTGCCGGTGTGGTGCCATCGGTCGTCGTAACCGTCAAGCTTGTAGGCGTACATGTTTTTGCGCGCGTTGCCGTAGGACAGCAGCGAGAAGTCTATTTTCAGTATCTTCACGTTGGCAGGTATGGTAAGCTTGCGCGTGTAAGGCGGCACCATGTCGGCGACCTTGGCTCGCCTTGCCGAGTCGAGGGTGGTTAGCGGCGTGTCGTCGGCGGTGACGTTGGTTATGATGAGCTTGTTGGGGGCTTTCTTGCCCGTGAGGCGCAGCATTTGCGCCGGGTGGAATGAGAAGAAGCCGCTGCGGTTGCCAAAGTACATCTCGGTGCCGTGGCGCGAGGTACTGTTCGTGGCGAAGAGCATGTCGCCCAGCCCGTCCTCCTTGGTGAAGAGCATCACGTCGGGCTTGTTGGTCGCCACGGGCAGGTTCATCCTTATGAGGGCGTTGTCGGTGGTTAGCCACAGGCATCCCGTGAGATCCTCGTTGATGGCGAGTATGCGGTTGTCGGGTAGGTGGTATTCGTGGTTCTTGGCCTCGAAGCGATCCTTCTCGGCGTTGTAGAGGAAAAGTCCGCCACTGTTTGATATCGCCCACAGGCGGCCATGGCGGTCGTGCAGGCACGCCGTGGCGTCAAACACCGAGTAGTTGCCGTTGTGTGGGCTGTAAATGCGCGCCCGCAGGCTGCCGGGCTTCCTTATGTTGCCCCTCAGGCGTATGATGCCCTCGTTGTTGGTGGCGAGCCACACCGTGCCGTCCTTGCCCTGCGACACTTTCCTTATGTCGCATTTCGTGGCGTTGCGGTTGCCGTCGAGTATCACTATCTTGCGATTGCTGCCGTTTGGGAAAATCACGCTCAGGCCACTGCGCGAGCCTATCCACATGGTCTTGTCGCGGGTCTCCGCCACCTCGTTTATGAAGTCTTCCCACAGCGATGGCGTGTTGGCTGTCGTCAGCAGGCGCGCGGGCTGTCCCTCGCGGTAGGCTATCACGCCGTATCCGTTGGTGGCGAACCATTTCTCGCCGTTGCTGCGTGCTGTCATGCTGGTGACGCTCGTCGTGAGCGATGCAGGGGGCAGCGCGTCGAAGCCCGGTATGGAACGGTTGCAGAGCGTGGTGCCGGTGGAACGGTCGTAACGTGCTATGCCATAGGGGTTCAGCCCCAGATAGAAGGTGTTGCCGTCGGTGGTGAGCAACGCCCACACGTAGCTCACCGGCATTCCGCTTGGCAGTTCGCCTATGCGCCATTGCCTGAACGGTATGGGGCGGAACGTGGTTTGTATGATGCCCTGGTTTTGCGTGCTTACCCACAGGTTGCCGTCGAAGTCCCTTGCCATGTCGTTGCAGTAGTTCAACGGCATGTCCCCTATGCGGTTGTATTGCTGCCATTGTGCGCCGGGCGTTTTCTGGTCGAGCGAGCAGATGCCCTCGCGCGAGCATGCCCATAGCTTGCCCGTGCTGCGGTCCTCTATGATTTTGAAGAAGATGTCGAATGCGCCGGTGGAGTAAGGGTATTGGTGTATGCGCAGGTTGCTGAAGTCGCGTGGGTTGTCGATGCGCAGTATGCCGTATCCCCACGTGCCGACCCACAGGCGTTGCCGGCTGTCGATGAACAGCGAGTAGGCTGAGTTTTGCTCGTTCAGCCTTGGGTACAACCTGAATGTGTCGCCGCCTCGTGGCAGGCGCATCAGCCCGTTGCTCCACGTGCCCACTATTATGTCGCCGTTGGTGTCCTCAAGTATTGCCTTTACGCTGTACGAGCCTGTGCGATGCCGTTTTCCGCCATTGCCGTAGGTGCTCCACGAGTTGCTGCTGTCGTAGGTGTGGAAGGTTTTCCTCGCCGGGTCGTAGTAGGAGAGTCCGCCGTCGGTGCCAATCCACACCGTGCCGTCGCGCGAGGTGTAAAGGGTGTAAATTATTTGTTGGTCCTTTCCGCCGAGCGAGAACGTGCGAAACTGCCCCGTGCGCTTGTCCATCCTCACGAGTCCGTTCAGCGTGCCTATCCACAGGCCGCCGTCGTGGTCGCCGGTTATGGAGCGGATGGTGTTGTTGGGCAGTATGCCGGGCGTGTTTGTGTCTGAGCGGTATGTCTTGAAGGCGTAACCGTCGTACATCTTCAGCCCGAAGTTGGTGCCAGCCCACAGCAGTCCGTCGCTGTCGAAGAAAATGCAGTTGACATTCTCGGAAGGCGTGGTTTGTATGGGTTCGAAGATCCGGTACGGGAAGACGTTTGCCGCCATGGCGGTGGCGACGGAGACAATCAGGGCTATTAATGTTATCGTATGCTTTGGCATTTAGTTGTTTTGTCGTTCTTAGTGTTTTGGGTTCAAGTGTGTCGCCGGGGGGAAGAGGTGGCTTTGCTCCGGCTTTTTCATGTTTTGGCTGCAAATGTAATCAAATTTTTTCATAAGCAAAGGCAAAACAATTATTTTTTTGACTATTGGGCGTTCTTTGGATATTTCGGTGCTTTTGCCTTGTCCTTTGTCTGATGCAGGTGGCTGGTTTGCGCAGCTTTGGTGATGGGTTAGCGCAACGTTGGCGGTGTGGTTGCACAATAATGGCAGTGTGTTTACGCAATAATGACAGTGTGTTTGCATAATAATGGTAGTGGGTTTACGCAACGGTGGCTGTGTGTTTGCGCAACTAAGCTGGTGCGTTTGTTCAATGGTCGCAACACATTAATTTAATAAGGAAGCCCGGACGGTTCAAGGAAAATATTCGGTCGGTTCAAGGATTATGCCTTGTTTGTTCACTGGTAATGCCTGGTTGGTTTAATTATTATGTCCGAATATTTCATATTTGTGCCGTGGTGGCAAAGGCAGGGCTGCAAAGGTTGCGTGTTTTGCCATCCACGGCATTTTTGTTGCGTTTTGTGTTGTTTTGTTGGGTGTGTGGCGGATGTCGTGGGATGTTTTGTTTTGTGTTGTGGGGAGTTGTGTTTGGTGTCATTGGGAGTTGTGTTTGGTGTCATGGGAAGTTTTGGCGAATGTTGTGGGAAATTTGCCCGATATTGTGGGATGTTTGGCGGGCTGTTGTGGAATTGGCGCTGGTTGCCGTGGGAGGCGTGTCTTGTCTTGTGAAAAAAATGTGCAGGTATGTGGAAAAACGTGTTTGTTGGCGAATGTGGCACGAGGAAGTCTGTTCGTTTTGTCGGAGTTGGGTTGTTGGAGGTTTTTGGGTGCGCTTTGGTGTTTTTCGCAATTTTTACCCCTGCAATAACGGATTTTACCCATCAGCTTAATGGTTTTTCCCCAATTTTGCAGCGATTAAAAAACTAAAACACGTTTAAAAACCTAAAAAGTTTATGAACTTGAAGCAAAATTCTCAAAGCTCACCATTTCGGATGGCGTATGCTGTCATGACAATGGGATTGCTGGCTGGGGGGGGTATCTTCCAGTCGGTTTCGGCGGCTCCTGAAACTCAGGTCGTACAACAGGCAAACACCGTGAAGGGTGTTGTCACTGACTCAAACGGAGAGCCAATCATAGGCGCGACGGTGCGCGTCGTGGGGACAAAGACGGCAACCATTACCGACCTTGACGGTAACTTTGTCTTGCAGGCTCCCAAGAACTCGAAAATCGAGGTTTCCTACATCGGCTATCAAACACAGACCTTATCGGCGGCTTCGCGTCTTTCTGTGCAGTTGAAGGAAGATTCGCAGACCCTCAACGACGTGGTCGTGGTGGGTTATGGCACCATGCGCAAGAAGGACTTGACTGGCTCCGTGGTACAGATTGACCCGGCCAAGATTGCCGACCAGAACCCGAACAACGTGCAGGACATCCTGCGTGGCACGCCAGGCTTGCAGATTGGCTATGACACATCGGCAAAGGGCGGCGGCTCAATACAGCTTCGCGGACAGAACTCGCTTTATACTTCAAATTCTCACAACTCACCTCTTATCATACTTGACGGTATGCAGTTTGGCGGCGAGCTTTCGGAGATTAACCCCGACGACATCGCCCAGATCGACGTGCTGAAGGACGCTTCTTCTGCCGCCATCTACGGTGCCAAGGCTGCCAGCGGCGTTATCATCATCACGACAAAGAAGGGTAAGGTTGGCAAGCCGATCATCAGCGTGAGCGCCAACCTCGCAGCCAACTCCAAGGCTCAGTACCGCAAGATGTTCGGTGCTGACCAATATACCACCTATCGCGAAGACTGGATGAAGGCGCAAACCTATGGCTACCGTGCCGACGGCACATGGGGCTATTACAGCAAGGCAAGCGGCATCCCCGAGGGATATTATGACAGCTACGAGAGGGCTGCCGACCAGGACGCGTGGGCTACCACCGGACCGAAGACCTTGCAGGAAGGCGAGAGCCTGCGCTCGCTTTACGGCCGTCGTCTTGGCCTTGATGCCGACCAGGCACTCGTGCTGCAGAACTTCATCGATGGCAAGACTTATGACTGGGAGGATGCCGTGTTCCGCACGGGCGTAAACCAGGATTACAATGCCAGCATATCGGGAGCGTCTGAGAAGGTGAATTATTACCTGAGCTTCGGCTACCTGCGCAACGAGGGCGCCGTGCAGGGCGACAATTACACGGCTTACCGCTCAAACCTCAAGCTCAACGCCGACATAACCGACTGGCTGACGATGGGCATCAACGTCAACTTCCAGGATCGCAGCGATACCTCGGCCCCTGTGCCATTCGCAGCGGGCAATTACTGGAATGACGACCAGCTGCGCGAGTCACCTTATGCCTCTCGTTTCGATGCCGATGGCAACGAGCTGCAGTATCCTCGCAGCGGCAACCCAACCAACGGCGGTTACAATTACCATTTCAACCAACAGTATATTGACCTTGAGAAAGGTTACACCACGTTGAACGTCATCTACAACGCCACGGTGAAATTGCCGCTTGGCTTCACTTACCAGTTCAACATGGCACCGCGTTTCCAGTGGTTCTACAACCGTTACTTCCTCTCGGCTGAGTTGCCAAACAGCACGCCTTCAAGCCGTGGAGCTGACCGCGAGATGGCGAAGAGCTTCGACTGGAACCTCAACAACACCATCACATGGGACCGCACGTTCAACAAGGATCACCATTTCACGGTGACACTCGTGCAGGAGGCTGAGAAGAACCAGTACTGGAACGACCGTATCGTGGCTCGCAACATAACCCCGACCGATGCGCTCGGCTTCCATTACATCACCGGTGCCAACATGGAGCAAAGTTCCATCTCGGCCAACGATGTCAGGTCAACCGCAGCTTCTTATCTCGGTCGCTTGTTCTATGGCTATAAGGATCGTTACATGTTTACGGGCACATACCGCCGCGACGGTTACTCCGCTTTCGGTATGAACAACCCATGGGAAAAATTCTGGTCGGTCGGCGGCA
>CAYLUI010000053.1:0-11968 GCA_964386825.1 uncultured Prevotella sp.
CTTTACCTGTTGGAAGATATTCGTCGTTTAGAGCCTTATTGTCTTTATACCACTGCAATTGTCCACCCCAAATACCGCCAAAATAGCAGTAAATCTCGCCGTCGTCATCCTTAAAGACGCACGGATCAATGCTGTACGACTTGCGAATAGGGTCGGGATTTGGAATAAACGGACCTTCCGGTTTGTCAGCTACGGCAACGCCGAGATGAAACACTCCGTTGTAATCCTTTGCTGAGAAGATAAGGTAGTATTTGCCGTTCTTCTCTACGACGTCGTTGTCCCACATCTGCTTCTCCGCCCAAGGCACGTCCTTGACATCAAGGATGACACCATGGTCTTTGACGGGTGAAGTCATTGGGTCGTCACCTTCAATGGAAAGCACGTGGTAGTCTTTCATCTGGAAGTGCCCGCCATCATCGTCAAAGGCTGCGCCACTGTCCCAGTCGTGAGATGGGTAAATGTAGATTTTGCCGTTGAAGACATTGGCAGACGGGTCTGCCATGTAGTCTGAAGGAAACAAATATCTTGCTTGCATAACTTATTGAAATAACTTTTTCTTTTATTCGTTGTCTGTATTTTCTTTTTGACGGTTTTCAATAGTCTGATTTATCTCGTCTATTGTCTTGTCATCGAGTTCGTACTTGGAGATTATGAACATGGCAAGAACAAGGAGTATTGCCGGAAAGACGCAAACCAGCCACAGGATGCCTTGCTGTGCCATAGGAGTTTGGGACACCGCATTAGCTTTGTCAAAGCCAACGAAGCTAAGTACCAAACCCGGAATGACACCACCAAGTGCCATGCCTGCCTTATAAAAGATGCCTGTCAAGGCATTTACAATACCTGAAATACGGCGTCCGGTGGTGTATTCGGCGTATGAAATAACTTCAGGAACCAATGCCCACATATATCCTGTCGCTACAATAACGCCAGTGGACTTGATAAACTGTGCCACGTAAACCAGCCAAAGCTGCGAGCGCAAAGCCGGGATGACAGAGATAATATAAAGCATTGCCATACCTACGATGGCTATGGTAAGGAACACATAAAACATCTGCTTCTTGCCGATGGCACGTTTAATCGCAGGAACCATGGGCATGAATATGAATGAGGGTATGGAACCCAAGCCCATGAAGATTGCCATATCTGTTGAAGTCCCATGTACATTATAAATCATGTAATAGCTTCCGGCAGAGTTGCCGATAGCCATCATGGCAAAGGCGGTAATGAAGAAGAAGGCAAGGACACGAAGCGGCTTATTGCGGACAAACTCTTGCCATAAGTCGCTGACCTTGACATTGGCAGTCTCCTTCTTTGCCATGACGACACGCTCTTTTGTCTGAGAGAAACAAAAAAAGAGGAGTATCAGTCCGGCAACGGTATAGATTGCCATTGTTATAAACCAGGCGTTGGCATCCTGTGTGGTATTCATCTTTCCGTCAGGAGAAATGGCTGCGACAAGGATTGGGATGCCGAGGCTTACAGCGAGTCCGCCGCAGTTTGCCATAAACATGCGGACGGAAGTAAGGATAGTTATCTCGTTAGTGTCGCGGGTAAGACTGGAGTTCAACGCTCCGTATGGTACATTGACAAGCGTGTAGCACATTGACATACCCACATAAGTAATATACGCATATAGCAGTGAGCCAGAGAAACCGTCAAAAAAGCAGAGAATGGCAAAACCCGAAAGCGGTATGCCGCCAAGTATGAGAAAAGAACGGTATTTGCCCCATCGTGGTTCGTGCTTGTCTACGAAAGTTCCGACCAAGGGATCCCAAAGCACATCGACAAGTCGTACGATGAGAAACATGAAAGCTGTCGCCTTTGGGTCTAACCCGAAAACATTAGTATAAAACAGCAACAGGTACATAGCTATAGTCTGGTAGATAAGGTTTTGTGCCAAATCTCCTGAACCAAAGCCTATGCGTTGCAACCAGTTTAGCTTATAGAAACCGTTTTTTTCTGATTTTGACATATCGTATATAGGTGTTATAGTTTCATAATTGCAAATAAGAATGTGCCTTTACGTTATGTCCGTTATAAACATAATCTTGGTCGGAAAAGTTCACCACTACCGATTTCCCTGAAGAGAACTCTGACAGTTGCACTTTACGGTCGGGTGAGACGAACTCGTGATTTGTCATTTCGTCGCATACAATCTGGTTAAGCCATGGACAAACCTTCTTGTAGCTCTCGGCAAACGTCAACTTGAAAGCTGCCCACCGATTCTTGTCTATTGACCAAAGAGGAGCAGAACCATAAAGTATATTGAACAAGTCTTTCTTCCACCATATTTCAGGATTATGATTGCCATTGTCTTCCCATCGCCATGATGTCACCACGGCATCGTGATACACGAGTTCATAGAGAGGAACCCTTAGGATCTCGTTCATTGACCAGTCCATGATAGTGGGTGCGGCAAGACTTGTGCTTACCTGTATGGAAGGGTGCTCCTCGTTATCCCAGTTTCCATAATAATAAACAGTACCTTCTTTCTGTTGCCACTGATTGGCATAGTGCCACCAAGGCCATTGCAAGGTCATCATGCCGTGTACGAAAGAAGAATAAGGTGTAACGAAGTCGGCTCCCCACTCACCGCCGGTGTACAGACCATACTCATCAATGAAAACCTTATAGTTGTTGATGATGGCTTTGGCATAGCCCTCACGTGATGTTGGGTGTGAAGGACTGTAACATTCATAGAGTCCGTTACACTGATAGACATCAAGAAGTATACAGTCGTGAGGATATTCACGTAATTCCCTATTCATGCGTTGCCTTATTTGGGGTTTCATTACCGTCGGACAGGCATAAGTGCCGTAAATATTACCGTAGGTAGTGCCATCAGCCTTTCGTGCGGCAAGAGTTTTGTACTCTCCTGGGAAGACACCATTTTTATATCTTAAAGGCCCTACAGTGTCTGGCTGATAAAACACGGTATCTTCTTTGTGTAAGTCACTAAACAGCTGGTAGCTGCCGGATGCGTAACCTAAACAGCGCAAGCTGTCGTCATAGTCTGCTGCTGGATAGGCTCCATGATTTCCATCCCAGAGAAACAGGGCCTTGTCTATGCCCATAGACTTCATTTCTTGGGCTACGGACAACTGTCGCCCGTCGTCCCATACATAAATATGAGGTGCGCCAAGCATCTGTTCTATTTTCGGCATTGCCTTTATTTTGTCATGCAAAGTCAGCATCTTGCGTTCGCGCCAAACTTTATCCCTATATCTCTTGCACTGTGCCACGTATCCGCCACGGTCAAAGAAATAATATGTCAGGCTCCTGTTGTATGAGAAGTGCTGCATGGACGAAAGCCATATAGGCTCTATTGCCAGCATATTGTCTGATTGTCGTTTAAGGTTTAGGCGCACGTCAAATGGCGTATCTGCTATAACCATGTAGCCACTGCGCATATTGTGATCCATGACTCCCATCCAAGGCATTGAGAGACCACCACCACCAAAAAAAGTCATGCCTTCGCCCAACGGATATGTGGTGTTGCTGACAGGAAGCATCAAGCCTGCGCCATCGGTCAACAATATGTAGTCGTCGTTGCGTCCACTGCTGAATGCGGCGGGATAGTGCAATTCCTGCATCTTTGCTTTTTTGTTTGCCGAAATAAGTAATTGTAATCCTGCATTATCGACAAGTTTGGCATTAACCACAAAGTCGAATTTCCCATGCAGACTTATCTGTAACCTGTCTTCGTGTCGTTTCACACGTTTCACTACGACATCTCTTGCCGAAGTCTGGTGCCACTGTTCACTATTGCGCAAATCGCAAACACTGAAGCAAGCCGTCTCATCGTCGAAGTCTAAACGCAATTTGTCATTTTGCAAAGTCCACGTTTTCGGCCATGCCGTTATTGTGGTAAGGATGATAGATGATAATAGTAAAACTCTTTTTTTCATAAGATGTAATGTTGGCTTCATGGCAAACGCATTTTTATTGGTCTTGATTTTATTTGTTTGCAAAATTAGGATATATTTTTTTGTCGCTGTTGTCTTTTTTCGCCTAAACCATATTTGTTTCTGCCATTTGCAGATATGGCGACAGTGTACATACGTGGGTGGAAATAAATCATTAACTTTGTAAAAAGCAAACACTATATAAAAAAAATAAAGAAACATTTAATTCCAATTGACGTGAAAAAGATAAAAAATGCTTTCCTTTTGGTTTTGCCTACGATGCTTGTTTTCGCAGGATGCACAAATTCTGGCAATAGTGTAACTAAGGATTGTCAATCGGGGGAACTGCTTTTTCAAAATGGTTTTGAACCAACCAGCAAGATTGTTCCGCTTGTAAGGACTAATGCCAAGATAACACCCAAATATAAAGTTGACCATATCATAGGTGTGGACAAGAATTTGCCAGACCATGCTAACTGGGATACTGATGTGGCAAAATATGTCAACGGTGGCGTTTTCATGTTGGAATATACAGGTGGGACACCAAAGCAAAGGGAAGCGAAAATCGTGGAAGATCCCATGGACAAAGACAATCACGTATTGCTGTTCAACGTTAAAGACTTTTGGCAGGCATCAGAAGGTGAGACCAAGGCAAGGATTCAGGCTGACTTTTATGAGATGAAGCCCGGACTGAAAGAATTCTATCAAAGCGTGAAGCTATACATAGATCCAGCCTTCAGGTTGCTGGAAAATTATCCTGCGCCTATAGAATGGCTCACCATATCAGAGTTTTGGAACAACGAGTGGTGGGTGAAGACTGAAAAATATGGATTTCGTGTGACTCTTGGAATAGGTAAGGAACGCAGCGAGCATCAAAAACTGCACTTTATCTGCAATGCTGAAAACGCTGGACAGAAAGAGGTGTGGAAGGCTTTGAACACCAAGGTTCAGGTACCAATAGGCAAATGGTTCACAATGGAGTACTATATGAAAGAAGGTGATAGGGAGGACGGTCGCTTTTGGATGGCAATAACCGAAGATGGTGGCAAGCGGCAGGTGGTCTATGACATACATGACTGGACGCATAATACATTCGACCCCAAACCGAATGGCATCACGGGATACAGTCCGATGAAGCTTTACACATCGAAGGAGATAGTCAGCTATATGAAAGCTCACGGCAAAAGTCTCCGTATATATTGGGATGACTTGCAACTCTGGAAAAACAAGGTGCCACGGTTGGGCTGCAATGCTATGCACCCCCAAAAAACTCTTTAAGAACTTAAACTTTCTTAGAAATACAAACTAAACTAAAAACAAAATGCCGGAAACTATGAAAAAAGTATTTGCTATTGCCATGCTGTCCTTGTTTACGTCTGTTGGGGCTGTAGCTGGCGACAACACTTCCCAAGGCAAGCTGCAGCAGTTTGAAAAGGAAGCCAAGACCATCATCTCAAAGATGACTATAGATGAGAAAATCTCACAACTGATGAATGAGGCTGCCGGAATACCACACCTCGGCATCAAACCTTACAATTGGTGGAATGAAGCTTTGCACGGTGTCGCTCGAAGTGGTAAGGGCACGGTCTTCCCAGAACCCATCTGTACAGCATCTTCTTTTGATGCGGACTTGGTGCACTCCATTGGTGAGGCTATTTCATACGAAGGCAGAGCAAAATACAATATAGCGCAGCACTTGAAGAATTATAGCATTTACTCAGGCCTCACATTCTGGTCGCCAAACGTCAACATCTTCCGCGACCCACGTTGGGGACGTGGCATGGAAACTTATGGCGAAGACCCTTACCTCTCAGGTTGCCTTGGAACGGCATTTGTAAAGGGGCTGCAAGGCGACAATCCTGTCTATTTGCGTGTATCGGCTTGTGCAAAGCACTTTGCAGTCCACAGTGGTCCTGAGGCAACACGCCACTCCGTCAATGTCAATCCAACAAAGCATGACTTATACGAGACTTATCTCCCTGCATTCAAGATGCTGGTGCAAAAAGGTCATGTTGAATCTGTAATGGGTGCTTATAATGCGCTTTACGGATATAGTTGCAGTGGCAGTAAGCCTTTGCTCACCGACTTGCTACGTAAGGATTGGGGATTCAAGGGGCACATAGTAAGCGACTGCGATGCTGTTAACGACATTTACAGTGGTCTTCGTATTGCAAAGGATGCGGCTGAGGCTTCCTCTATTGCTATAAAGGCTGGTCTGAATCTTAATTGCGGAACGACATTTGAAGCTTTGAAAGATGCTTATCAGAGGAAACTCGTAACGGAGAAAGACCTTGACAACGCTTTGCTGCCGCTGATGATGACTCGCCTAAGACTTGGAATTCTTGAGCCTGACAAGGATTGCCCTTACAACGATATTCCAGAGAGTGTAATCTGTAGTGACGAGCACCGCGCACTGGCTCGAAGGGCTGCTACGGAGAGTTTGGTACTACTGAAGAATGATGGCGTTCTGCCTCTGTCGAAAAGTTTGCACAAAGCTTGTGTTCTGGGGCCTGCCGCTACCGACTTGTTCTATCTAATGGGCAACTATTACGGAATTTCAGACCATTACACATCGTATCTGGAGGGCATAACGAAGCATATATCTGCAGGATCAAGCATAAACTACAAACAGGCTTTCAACGCAAGTTTCCCAACACTTAACGACATGGACTGGAGCACGGGCGATGCTCTGGCTGCTGATTACACCATCATCTTCCTTGGAATTAACGGAAACATAGAGGGAGAAGAGGGTGAGTCTATAAACAGCCCTACGAGAGGTGACCGTGCAAGCATTGAGTTGCCAGAATCGCAGCTTAAGTATTTCCGTAAACTTGTAGAGGGACGTAAAAAAGCAAAGAACAACAAACTCATTGCAGTCGTGTGTGGTGGCAGTCCGATAGACCTGCGTGAGATTGCTGCCGGTTCTGACGCTGTCATCATGGCGTGGTATCCGGGGCAGGAAGGCGGCGAGGCTCTTGGCGATTTAATGTTTGGTGACGCATCGTTTAGTGGGCGTCTGCCAATAACATTCCCTAATACTACAGATTCTCTACCTGCGTTTGACGACTATTCAATGAAAGGCAGGACATACAAGTATATGACGGATAACATACAATATCCTTTCGGATATGGTTTGACATACGGCAAGGTGAAATACAGTGATGCCACAGCAACACTTTCTTCTGACAAGTTGCATGTTTCGGCATTGCTTACTAATACTTCTGATAAGGCTTGTGATGAATTGGCACAGGTTTACCTTTATGCTCCAGGTGCGGGTGAGACGACTCCTATTTCACAGTTGGTGGCTTTCAAGCGAGTCCATCTGGATGGCAATTCTTCTGCTCAGGTTGACTTTGATGTTGACTTTGACCAGCTTAAGACGGTGCAAGAAGACGGTACTTCAAAGTTTGTGAAGGGAGAATACACAGTTTATGTCGGGGGTGCCGCTCCTTCTGCTCGTACAGTGCAATTGGGGGTAAGTAGCTCAAAGGCTATTTTTCGTCGCTAATTGTAGAAAAAGGAGTATTTTTGTAGGTGTAATGTCTCTGGTATGACCAGAGCAGATCCACCATTAGAATCTGGCTCGTATGTATTGTCAAGGTCTTTCATTTGAAAACCGAAAAAGGGATGACCACCCGAAGAATCAATGGCAATACCAAAGAAGAAAGAAGTACGGACAGAATTAGAGACTGTTTAGGCGGAAAACCTCCGTCTGATAGCTGAGAATGCGCTACTAAAAGCTGAAAGCCATTAGTCGAGAAACAGGAAGTCCAGGCACATCTCAATGGGCAAGAGTCATGGAGGAACTAAGGTTGGATATTGATAGGTCGTAATTTGTCAGGAAATAACTCGCATTTCAAATATACGGCAAAAATCGGTAAATAACGAAAGATATATCAATATTAACACAAAAGAAAATCCGCATAACCCATTGAGTTATGCGGATTTATCTATTTATTGTTTCTGATAATTATCTATCTTACTTCACCTCCCAAAAGGTTATCAATATTGAATATCAATGAGTTATACTTATGTGGTACAAATATGGGTGCTTATAATGATAAGCAAAAGTAGGGAAGGATAGACAAATCAAGAATGCTTCAAAATCTCCAACAGTTTGTATATTCTACTTGAAGGGTTTTTAAAATCTTTCAGTTTCTTACTCCTACCAATAGCATCTATTAGATTTTCATGAAGAAATGCTTTTTGCGTATCAGTATAGACCGTATGTTACAAAATTATTGCAAAGGTGTATTTTTCTCCCCAAACGACCAAAAGAAAACACATAAAAATTCACATCTTTGCAACATTTTTGTGATAGTTGCTTCTTTTTCGGTTGTCTGTAATTGCAAGTATGGTGGAAAACACATCCTTCATTCTAATTGTCCAATACATAGTTTGGTTGTGGATGGCGTGTTTTGAAGATGCTGCTGAAAAAGGAGAGAGCACTTATTAAATTATCATGTTTATTCATTAAACATCTTTCTTCTCAATCCCCAGTTCCTCCGCCTCCTCAAACTTATCCTTAGGGAAATACTCATAAAGGAACATCGGAAAGGCGTTCAGAATTACCACCTCATCATTTGGCAGAACATGCTTTTCGAGTTGGGCTTCAAACAATGGCATCTGTGTCACATCATCCTTCAACAAAGGCCAATCATACACATCTTTTGTCAGTAGGTTGGCTTTCAACGCATGTTGCTCCACCAGTCCTCGCCAGTCCTCAGCATCCTTCAGAAACGCATATCCATCGTATGCGCAAAACCGTCTAGCATCTTTCTTGAATTTCTCCCCCACACTATCCTCTCGCTTTACGGCATAGGTGTGAAACTGAGAATCCGGCAACTCCTTTGTGTATTGAATGCTCTCGATCATCGGATAGCTGACATACAACCGGCCGTTTTCTGTTTCCTCATTGAAATACTTTAGCAACTCTCGCACCTGAGCATTCTTCGTCTCAAGGTTGCCATGATAAAAGTCATAGTCAAAGAAGAGATAAACCGCCTCAAAGTCTGAACTCTTGCATTTGAACAACTTATTCTCCGGATCAGTCTTCTCCAGTTCTGTCTTCAGCACATCCACCACATCGGCGAACTCACCGAACTCATCCTTCAGCCGCTTGTAGAACGTGTAAATACTACTGCAGAACGAACAGATTATCTGATCCGTGGCACGAGGAAAAAATAACGCTTTGATGCCATCATACAGTGGGGGCTCATATTTCGCCCCTTCGAAAATAAACAGTATCATAACTCAAACGCCTTTCCACGATACATCTTCTCAATATTATTGCCCCATCGCAACTCTTTCTCGGTGCAATCGCATAATGACTTAATCTCATTGTTTTTCAGAATGAAATTACAATCTGGACGCAACAGATCATTCGTCATCAAATAGGTGTTGTGCGAAGAAGTAAACACCTGACACTTAAGGCTAAAAAGACGCTTACATACCTCAAATGCCAGTTCAAAATGGTAAAATGCATCAAATTCATCAATGAACACCAATGTCGCCTTATCCATCTTCTGAATCCAGAAGTACAACAGCATTAAAGAATGTGTACCAGTGGATGCAATTATATCGAATGGAATTTTCTCACCATTATAATCACACAACAACACTTTGTCGTTCTTCGCTGGTTTCACGAAAGTGAACTTCTGACCGCTGACTTTTGTCAGAAAGGACTGGAAATCATCCACCAATCCCTTCTTGATGATGTACTCATCCAGCACATATACGTTCGTCTCCAGCCCCATGAATTCACGGATGTCGAGATTGCGGAACCATAGCATACCATCCACGAAGTTCTTCAACTTCATCAGATAATGCCCCTCTACCAACGGATAAGACGTCTGGAGTACATTCACTATCGATACATGATTTGCATTCTGAGCCAATCCCTCCTTGAAAGTCGGCTCCATTGGGAATGACTTCGTGTCGATAGTTAGGTTCTTGCCTTGATGGTCAAACACCACATTGCCATCCACCACTAGCTTCTCATTAATCAGCTTACCATCGCGCGTCTTGGAGTAGTCATACCGCACCTCCTGCTCACCAAACTTGAATGTATATTCAAAATCAACCAAATTATCCGGACAACCTGCATAGATGAAGTTCTTGTAGTAGTCAGCCTTCTTGAACTTCTGAGTCAGATGGTTCACAATATCGAACATGGCCATGCCCAAGTTCGTCTTTCCCGAACCATTCGGCCCATAGATGATGCCGTTCTTCACAACCCCATCCTTGATAGCATTCGTGTTGAACAAATAGCTGCTTGGGTTAGACAAGTCCCACGCAATTTTGTCCGCAAATCCGCGGTAGTTCTTAACGGCAAATCTTGTTATCATATCGGGTAAAATGTGTTATAGATTGATGTGCACTATTGCAGATTTTTTTGAAATCTGGTACAAAGATACGACTTTTATTTTTATCCGGAATTTTTTTACGGCAAAATAACCATAGTGGGCAAATATTTAACTTTTACTAACTAGACCAATGCATATAACATTGTTTTTATAATAAGAAAGAATAACAAAAATACATGTATCAATTGCTCTACACTTAATTCTGCCAATATTGACGTTTTTTAATGCATAGCAGTTATCGTCATATTATCTTCTTACCCTTCTATTCAGCATCGTTACTACTCCTTTTGATGAAGCAGAAACGTTTTATATTGCAGTGAAAATTTCTCACTAAATTGGTGAATAACCATAAAATATTATATGATTTCTGCACGATTGTCGTGTTTTATAGTTACCTTTGTAACTAAAACACTTATCAAATATGGCTAATCGAGAATTGAACAGGCTAAAAGTGGTTCTTGCAGAAAAGAAGAAAACCAACAAATCTAAATGGTGCACGAATACCTGTCAGCCAGACTTGGGCAGTCTGATGAAAATTGCCAAGTTGCTTGAAATAGAGGTTACAGACCTTCTTAGGAAGGATAATATTGATTGAAAAGATGGATGCAATAGATAACAACATTCCGCTTTCAGTGGAGCGTAATGAATACAGTGAGATACTGCAACACGCTGTTGCAGTGATAGAGCATGCTCGGACAGAAGTCGCAAAGCATGTCAATGTCACTGTGGCTTCCGCTTATTGGGAGATAGGCAAACTGCTTCATGAACGCAAGATAGAAAGCGGACATGGCGACAGCGTGGTAAAGCGGTTGTCTTATGACTTGAAAGAACGTTATCCAAATATGGGACTTTCTACCCGTCAGTTGTGGAACATGAAGAAGTTTTATCTTCGATATGCAGGGCATGACGAAAAAGTGCTACGCTCCGTAGCACTTTTGCCATGGTCGCATAATCTGCTCATCATGAGCAAGAATTTGGATGACAATGCCACGCTATATTATGCCGATGAAGTTTTGAAGAAAGGTTGGAACCGTGACTTACTACTTAATGCCATCAAGATGAATATGTATGAGTCGCAGTTGGCAAAAAAGGTGGACAACAATTTCAGCCGCACACTTCCCGCAGAACAGGCAAGTTACGCCAACGAGGTGTTCAGCAGCAGTTATAACCTTGGCTTCTTGGAAGTGACAAGTCCAATCTTGGAGCTTGAACTTGAAGACCGACTTATGAAGGCTATCACACGCTTCCTTATGGAACTTGGCAATGGCTTTACGTTTATCGGCAATCAACACGTGCTAGAGTTCAATGGTAAGGAAAGTAAAGTGGACATGCTTTTCTTTCATCGTGGCTTGCGCTGCCTTGTGGCTGTAGACCTAAAGATTGGCGCATTCAAACCAGAGTATGCAGGAAAGATGAACTATTATCTTTCACTGCTCGATCGCCTTGAACGTGGCGAAGGCGAAAACCGCTCTATCGGCATCATCCTCTGTGCGGAGAAAGACCGTGTGGAAGTGGAACTTGCCCTTGAAGACATGGGCAAGCCGATAGGTGTGGCAGACTATCAGTTGATAGTGCCTAAAGAGAAATTGCAGAAAGTACTTGCTGACGAGATAAAAGCGTTTGGTGAGGAAAAGAATATTGAAAAAGAAACAAAATAGAAATATGCCAAAAATAGTAGCTTCTTTGTTCTCTGGA
>CAYLUI010000054.1:0-11834 GCA_964386825.1 uncultured Prevotella sp.
CTATTTGTCGTTCCCTGTTGCCACAAGCTATTATGACAAACAGGCGGCAAAGCTGGAAGATCCCATTGCACAACAGGATTACAAGGATTCTGTGAAGTACTTGGGCATCTACAGTTACCAGAAGTGCTTGGAGACACAGATTGGTCTTGGTCTGGACCTTAAGGGCGGTATGAATGTCATTCTGGAAATCTCAGTGCCCGATGTCGTAGAAAATCTTGCTGACCACAAGACCGACGTCGCTTTCACTCGCTCGATGGGAGACGCTCGCAAGGAGCTGCAAGCCACACAGGGCGACTTCATCAGCCTCTTCATTGACGCTTACCACAAGAACGCCCCCGGTCACAAGCTTGCCGAGGTCTTCGCCACGCAGCAGCTTCAGGGCAAGGTCTCTCCGACAAGCTCTGACAGCGAGGTGGAGAAGGTGCTGCGCTCTGAGGTTGGTGCCGCAATAGACAACTCGTTCAACGTTGTCCGCACACGTATTGACCAGTTTGGCGTTGTTCAGCCAAACATTCAGAAGGTACAGGGTGCCGAGGGTCGTATTTCGGTTGAGATGCCGGGTATTCGCGAGCCAGAGCGTATGCGTAAGCTTCTGCAGGGTTCTGCAAACCTTGAGTTCTGGGAGACATACAATGCCGACGAGATCGTGCCGTATCTCCAGCAACTCGACCAGCGCGAGGCCAATGGTGACAACGCTTCCGTGACTGACTCAACAGCCGTAAGCGACAGTGCCGCTGTGGCAAAGGCTGACGCAGAGAAGGCTGTGAAGGCTGCCAAGAACGCCAAGCCAAAGTTCCAGCTCAAGGGGCAGGAGAAGAAGCAGGACATAAAGGCTTCTTCTGATGCACAGCTCGCAGAGGCAAAGAAGCTGCACCCGTTGCTTGCCATTTTGCAGGTTACTGGGCAAGGGCTGAGCACCGTTGGTTATGCAAGCGTCCGCGATACCGCTGCCATCAACAAGATTATATACAGTGATTTGGCAAAGCAGGTGCTTCCGTCTGATGTCA
Source organism: uncultured Prevotella sp. (assembly GCA_964386825.1). Taxonomy (GTDB): domain Bacteria; phylum Bacteroidota; class Bacteroidia; order Bacteroidales; family Bacteroidaceae; genus Prevotella. The sequence continues at coordinate 1,008 of CAYLUI010000054.1, forward strand.
AGCTCTTGTGGAGTGCGAAGCCTGCCGACGGCATTCAGGCAAAGAACATCTTCGAACTTCACGCCTTGAAGGTCACGACGACCAACGGACGTGCTCCGCTTGAGGGTGATGTCATCACTGACGCAAAGGACGAGTTTAACCAGATCAGCGGTCAGCCTGAAGTTTCCATGACCATGAACTCTGAGGGCGCACGCCGTTGGGCTGAACTCACGAAGGCCAACGTTGGTAAGGCTATTGCAATTGTCCTCGACGGTGTTGTTTATTCAGCTCCGCGCGTTAATGGTGAAATCAGTGGCGGACAAAGCTCCATCAGCGGTAACTTCACCATTCAGGACACCAAGGACTTGGCAAACACCCTTAAGTCTGGTCGTATGCCGGCTCCTGCCCACATCGTCCAGGAGGAGGTTGTTGGTCCTACGCTTGGCGCGCAGTCAATTCAGCAAGGTGTCATCTCGTTTGCGGTGGCATTCATCCTGCTGATTGCTTACATGCTTGTCATTTATAACATCATACCTGGTTCCATTGCCATTGGCGCATTGCTTATCAACGTGTTCTTCACGCTTGGCATATTGACCTCGTTCCAGGCTGCGCTTACCATGAGTGGTATTGCCGGTATGGTACTCTCGCTTGGTACAGCCGTCGATGCCAATGTGCTTATCTATGAGCGCATCAAGGAGGAGTTGAGGGCTGGAAAGGATATGAGAAGAGCCATTGAGGCTGGTTACAAGAATGCCTTCTCGGCAATCTTCGACTCCAACCTAACTTCTTTGATTACAGGTATCATCCTGCTTGTTGTAGGTACAGGTCCTATCCGTGGTTTTGCCACGACCTGGATTATCGGTATCGTCTGCTCGTTCTTCTCGGCTGTGTTCCTTACACGCCTGCTTTACGAGTACAAGCTCAATCACGGCAAGTGGATGCACTTGAAGTTTGATACTAAGATTTCAAAGGGCATGATGCAAGGCACTCACTTCCGCTTCATGTCAATGTACAAGAAGAGCTTCACTATTTATGGCATAATCATCGCCATTTGCATTGCAAGCTTTGCTGTACGTGGTCTTAGCCGTAGCATTGACTTCACGGGTGGTCGCAACTACGTTGTCACACTCGACAAGGAGGTTCCTGTTGAGGATGTGCGCTTGATATTGAACAACGCTTTCGTTAATACCATCGGACAAGACGCTGGTCGTCCCGCAACGACGACGGTTATTGCCATTGGTACCGACGGCAAGACAATCCGTGTGTCAACCAACTATAATATTGACAGCAATGACCCGAAGGAGGACGACCGTGCCGAGACAGTGCTTTACAATGCGCTGAAGAAGGCCGGATACGTTAGCCAGGCAAGCGTTGATGCCTTCAAGAACCCTGACATTCGCGAGGGTGGTTCAATCATCACATCGTCGAAGGTGGGTCCGTCAGTGGCAAAGGACATTACGAGGAATGCGTTCACGAGCGTTGGTCTTGCACTGTTCTGCATCTTCCTTTATATCCTGTTGCGCTTCCGTAACGTCGGTTTCTCCGTAGGTTCAATAGTGTCCCTGGCGGTTGATACTGTAGTTGTGGTTGGCATATTCTCGCTGTGCTATGGCTGGATAGGCTTCTCGCTTGAGATTGACCAGACCTTCATCGGTGCCATCCTGACGGTTATTGGTTATGACATCAATGATACCGTGGTGGTGTTTGACCGTATCCGTGAGAACATGCAGCTGCACCCGAAGGAGGATCATCAGAAGATATTCAACGATTCTATCAATGAGACTCTTGCGCGTACTGTGAACACGACGTTCTCTACGTTGATAGTGCTTCTTGCCATCTTCATCCTTGGCGGTGCTTCGATTCGCTCGTTTGCTTTCGCCATGATTATCGGTGTGGCAGTCGGTTCACTCTGTACAATCTTCATCGCTTCGCCGGTTGCATACCTCGTGCTTGGCAAGAAAATCAAGCATGACCAAGAAGTTGCCGCTGCGGCTGTAAAGGCGTAATGCGTTGTAACTTGAAAAACTCACATCCATCGGTGTCTCTCCTGAGAGACTGATGGATGAAAGGATAAGCAACACAAGCACCTCACCTCCACATTATATAATGTGTGCTGGTGAGGTGCTTTCTTATATTATTGAGATGCTTTCTTATATTATAAAATGTGTGCTGATTTATTATAACGTGTTGTGCTGAGGTTTTTGCGTTATACGAAAAAGCCTTGCCTTTTCTCATCCAAGAGTGAAAAGGCAAGGCTTTTTTAGTGTTATGGTAAAAATTGTGGGCAGTCACATGCTGTTTTTAGCAGCTTTTCCCGGTCACAATCTTCTTTATCTCGTTAAGCTTGTTCAAGGCATCCACGGGAGTAAGGTTGTTTATGTCCAGTCCCAGTATTTCGTCACGCACCTGTTTCAACACAGGGTCGTCGAGCTGGAAAATGCTCAATTGCATACCGTCGTTCGCCTTGCCCAAGTTCTCAACCTTGGGCTTTCCTACGCCTCCCACTTCGGCGTTGTCAGCCTCAAGTTGCCTAAGCACCTCGTTGGCTCGTTTCACTATGCTTCGTGGCATTCCTGCAATTTCAGCCACGTGTATGCCGAAGGAATGCTCTGAGCCGCCTTTGGTAAGCTTGCGCAGGAAAATGACCTTATTGTCTATTTCCTTTACTGCCACGTTGAAGTTCTTGATGCGCTGGAACAGCTTCTCCATCTCGTTCAGCTCGTGGTAGTGTGTGGCGAAAAGCGTGCGAGCCTGTGAGCCCCTGTGCTCATGGAGATACTCCACTATAGCCCAGGCTATGCTTATGCCATCGTAGGTTGATGTGCCACGCCCAAGCTCGTCGAAAAGCACCAGCGAGCGCTGCGAGACATTGTTGAGAATGTCGGCGGCCTCTGTCATTTCCACCATGAATGTGCTTTCGCCAAGCGAAATATTGTCGCTTGCGCCCACTCGCGTGAAAATTTTGTCAACAAGCCCCACCCGTGCACGTTCGGCAGGAACAAAGCAGCCTATTTGGGCAAGCAACACTATTAGTGCCGTTTGGCGCAGCAGAGCCGATTTACCTGCCATGTTGGGACCTGTTATCATCATCACCTGCTGCTTTTCGGTGTCAAGGTAAACGTCGTTTGGCACATAACGCTCACCAAGTGGCATTTGCGTCTCTATGACGGCGTGGCGCCCCTGCGTGATGTCAAGCACAGTGCTGTCGTCAACGGTAGGCCTGACATAAAGGTTGTCTTCTGAGACCTTTGCGAAGGAGAGCAGGCAATCGACATGCGCCAACACGTTGGCGTTGATTTGTATTTGCGGTATGAACTCCTGCATGGCGATGACAAGCTCGGAGAAGAGGCGGTTTTCGAGTTCCAGTATTTTCTCGTCGGCACCGAGTATTTTCTCCTCATACTCTTTCAGCTCGGGCGTTATGTAACGTTCGGCCTGTGCCAGCGTTTGTTTCCTTATCCACTCTTGCGGAACCTTGTCCTTGAACGTGTTGCGCACCTCAAGATAGTAGCCGAATACGTTGTTGTATCCGACTTTTAGCGACGAGATGCCCGTCTTCTCGGTTTCTCGTTGCTGCATCTCCAGGAGATATTCTTTTCCGCCTTGCGAAATGGCTCTCAGTTCGTCGAGTTCCTCGCAGTATCCGTCGGCAATGATGCCACCCTTGTTTGCGAGCAGTGGCGGGTCAGGCTGTATTTCCTTTTCTATGCGGTCGCGTACGCTCTCGCAAAGGTTCATTTGCTCGCCGAGCCGTCTCAGGCTTTCGTTGTTGGCATACAGGCAAGCCGACTTTATGGGCTGCATGGCGGCGAGTGCGTTTTTCAGCTGCACCACTTCGCGTGGCGACACCCTGCCCACGGCAACCTTGGATATTATGCGTTCCAGGTCGCCTATGCGGTGCAATTGCTCGTCGATTACCTGACGAAACTCCGGTGCCTTGAAGAAATACTCCACCACGTTGAGGCGGTCGTCAATCTGCCTGACATCTTTCAGGGGGAAGACAACCCATCTCCTGAGCATACGACCAGCCATCGGTGTCACCGTGTGGTCGATTACGTCGAGCAGCGACTTGCCGTCTTCCTGCATGGGCAGCAGAAGCTCAAGCGAGCGTATGGTGAACTTGTCTAGCCTTACGTACTTTTCTTCCTCAAGGCGTTTCAGTGACGTTATGTGGTTTATGTTGGTGTGCTGTGTCAGCTCAAGGTATTGCATTATGGCCCCGGAGCTTATGATGCCGTCCTTGAGATGCTCTATGCCGAAGCCTTTCAGTGACTTGGTGCCGAAGTGTTTCAGGAGTTTTTGCCTTGCGTTTTGGTCGGTGAAAACCCAGTCGTCAAGTTCAAAGGTACATAGCTTGGTGCCGAAATAGCGCTCAAAGTCTTTTTTTCGCGACTTGTCGTACAGTACCTCCTTGGGCGAGAAGTTGCCGATGAGCTTCTCCACGTAGTCGTAGGTTCCCTGTCCTGTAAGAAACTCGCCTGTTGATATGTCAAGGAAGCTTATGCCGCACGAGGCCTTTCCGAAGTGTACGGCGGCGAGGAAGTTGTTCTCCTTGTAGTTCAGCACGTTGTCGCCCATTGCTACACCCGGTGTTACCAGCTCCGTTATGCCGCGCTTCACCATCTTGTCCATCTCGGTCAGGCCCCTCTTGCCCTTTATCATGGCGCGTTTCTTCTTTGGATCTTCCAGTTGGTCGCATATTGCCACGCGTTTTCCGGCGCGTATCAGCTTTGGCAGGTACGTGTCAAGGGCATGGTGTGGAAATCCCGCCATCTCGGCTCCCGCCGAGGCGCCGTTGTTGCGCTTGGTGAGCGTGATGCCGAGAATCCGTGCCGCCTCGATGGCGTCTTCGCAGTAGGTTTCGTAGAAATCGCCGCAGCGGAAGAGCAACACAGCGTCGGGATGCTTGGCCTTCATCGAGAAGAACTGTCGCATCATTGGGGTGAGGGCACTGTTGTTATCTTTTGACATCTTGCTTATATTTTTCCTAATCCGGCCAGCAAAGCCCTTGCCAATGGGTTGTCGGCCATGTCGTCTTTCTTGTTCTCTGGTGTCTCGTCCACGAAGTCGAAACGTCGAGGGTCACGTGGCACTATGCGGTAACAGGAGCGGCCATGTATTCGGCTGCGCGTAAATCCGGCTTCCTGTAGCGCGAACCCCACGTCTTGGTTTACGTGCTCGCCCGGGGTCCAGTAAGGGTATTCTTTCATCAGCCGGTCTATTATCGCGTCAATGTAAACCGCCTTTGCCTTTTGCCCCTTTGGTGGGTTGGCGTAGAGCAGCGTGACCATCTTAACCAGGTTGTCGGCTTCCTGGAACGGCGAGTTTTGTATTGCCATTCCCTCCCGTTCTTCGTCGGAGAGCGTGTAGTCGGCACCGTCGTCTATTTCCTCCCTTAGCTGTGCGTAAAGCTGTTCGTAGGGGATGGGCTTCTTTAGGTCAATCCTGTGTCCCACCTCCACGCACACCAGGTGTGCCGCTCCTGCCGCGTCGGTCATAGGGTGCAGGTTGCCTGTCGTGGCTATGAAGGCGGCGTGCCTGCGGCGAGGCTCCTCCGTGGTGCCGTATGGGCGGCGGAAGACGGGTGTTGAGCGTGAGAACAGGTAACGCACGAGCGGCTGGTAATCGGTGTTGTCCTGGTAAAACTCGTCGATGTTGAGCAGCAGGTTTGTCGTTATCAGCTCGTGCACCTCGGCCGACGATGCCACTTTTATGTTGTCAGTGTAATATTGGCGCAGCGGTGGCGGCAGTATTAGGTTGCAAAACGAAGTCTTGCCATACCCCCATTGCCCCACGAGCACGGGCACTATGGTGTCGCGTTGTTGCACTTCGTGCCCCATCCATTGGGCTACCATTTGCAGCAGCCATTTGTGGAAGCGGCTGCCCCAGTCGGGGTTGCTCGTCACGATGCGTTGCGACAGGTCGAATACGTGATCCTCGCCGTCCCACTCGGGCAGCGAGTCGAGCCAGTCGGTGGCGGGGCTCCATTGCTCCACGAGCGTGGAATGCACGAAGCGGTCAATGGTTTTCTCGTCCATCTCCACGCCGTCTTTTCCGGCCTGCAGTATTATTGTGTTTATGCCCTCGCGCGACAGCGGCAGGTAGTCGTCTCCGTCGGTTGTGCCTGCCGGGGCATGGAATACGGCTCCTGTAAGCACGTTTCGCTTAAGGCGGCATAGCTTTTCGAGATATGTGAGGGCATCCATTGCAATCTTTGTTTTTGAGTGTTGCAAAATTAATAAAATAAAATGAGAACAGGAAACAAAGTTTGCTGATTTAGGGCTTGCGCCATGTCGCCGGGGCGACATTGTGGTGGCGGCGTGACGGCGTTGCGATAAAGCTTTTGTCGCAATGCGATAAAACTTTCGTGGCATGGCGACAAAACCTTTGTGGCAACCTCACTTCCCCCTTTCCGCCCAGTCGGCACGGTCGAGATGGCGGTATCCTATCGCCTCGGCGATGTGCTGTGGCAGCACTTTGTCAGATGCCGCGAGGTCGGCTATGGTGCGTGCCACTTTCAGTATGCGGCTGTATGCGCGTGCCGACAGGCTTAGGCGTTCCATGGCCTGCCGCAGTAGTTCCAGCCCTTCGTTGTCGGGTTCGGCAAACGTGTGAATCATCCTTTCCGACATCTGTGCGTTGCAGTGCACGTTTTTTATGTCCTTGTAGCGTTGGGTTTGTATGGCTCGTGCCGCAATGACACGCTCGCGGATGTTTGCCGACGGCTCGCCTGGGCGGGCTTGGCTGAGTTCCTTGAAAGGTATGGCGGCAATCTCGCATTGTATGTCAATGCGGTCGAGCAAAGGACCAGAAATCTTGTTCAGGTAACGCTGTATCTGGCCCGGCGTGCAGACGCAGTGGTGCGTTGGGTCGCCATAATATCCGCATGGGCATGGGTTCATGGATGCCACGAACATGAACGAGGCAGGGTATGTTACGCTGTACTTGGCTCGGCTTATGGTTATCTGGCGGTCTTCGAGTGGCTGGCGCAGCACCTCAAGCGTGTGCTTGTTGAATTCCGGCAGCTCGTCGCAAAACAGCACGCCGTTGTGCGACTGTGAGATTTCGCCCGGCATGGGGCTTATGCCTCCGCCCACGAGGGCCACCTCGGATATGGTATGGTGGGGCGAGCGGAACGGCCGACGTGATATTAGCGACGATCCTTTGGCGAGAATGCCTGCCACGGAGTGGATTTGCGTGGTCTCAAGGCTCTCCGCGAGGGTAAGGGGCGGAAGTATTGACGGCAGCCGTTTGGCCATCATGCTTTTGCCCGATCCTGGCGGGCCAATCATTATGAGGTTGTGGCCTCCGGCGGCGGCAACCTCAAGGGCGCGTTTCACGTTCTCCTGTCCGCGAACGTCGGCAAAGTCGAGGTCAAAGTTGTATTGGTGTTCGTAAAACTCCTTGCGCGTGTCAACCACCGTTGGCTCATGGTGTTTCTGTCCGGTGAGCAGCGAAATTACGTCTTGCATGTTGTCCATGCCATACACTTCGAGGTTGTTCACTATTGCCGCTTCCCTTGCGTTCTGCTTGGGCACGATGAGTCCCTTGTAGTGTTCGGCGCGTGCCTTGATGGCAATCGGCAGCACTCCTTTGGCAGGTTGCAGCTTGCCGTCGAGTCCAAGCTCGCCAACCATCATGTATTGGCTTAGGCTGTCAGCTTTTATTTGCCCGTCGGCTGCGAGTATTGCGATGGCGAGTGGCAGGTCAAAGTTGCTGCCCTCTTTCTTCAGGTCGGCTGGAGCCATGTTTACGGTAACGTCGGCTCTCGGAAATTTCAGGTTGTTGTATTGCATTGCCGCGGCTATGCGGTCGCGTCCCTCGCGCACGGCCTCGTCTCCAAGACCAGTGAAGTGATATGATATGCCGCTGACGATGCTGACCTCTATTGTTACCGGTACGACGTTTAGGCCGTTTACTGCCGCGCTGTAGGTTTTGACGAGCATTTTACGCTTGGGGTTTTATGAGTTTTTCAGGGTGGGGTGGGTGTTGCCGGTGTTTCGGTGTGGGTTATTTTATTTTTTCCACCAAATCCTTTGCCGACAGGCCTCTGGCTACTATGCGCCCGTTTTTCACGACAATGTTGTCGGGCACGGTAAGCATGCTGAGCTTGGTTATGAGTTTGGTCTCGAACAGTTCGCCTGTGCACACCACTGGCCACGATATTTGGTTTGTCTTGATATAACTTTCGCAGTCTTTTTTGCTTGCGTCAACTGAGATTGTTACGACCTTTATGCCCTTTTTGTCGTCTATGGCGTTCTTTAGTTGGCGTAGTATGTCGGTGCTGTTGTAACTCCATGAGGCCCAGGTGCATATCACGGCAGTGCCCGAATGCAGGTCTGATGACGATATTAGTTTTCCATTGATGTCGTATGCCGTGAACGTGGGGAGCTTGTTGCCGACAGTGTTGTCTTTCAGTGCGGTTATTTGCTTTGACAGCACAAGCAACGCTCCGTTGTCCTTTTGGTGTGAGGACATGAGTTTTACCAATCTAAGGGCTTCCTTGTAATCGGGGTTGGCCGTGGCGATGAAATATTTCCTCACAAGCCATGTGCCAATTGGCGACTCTGGGTGGTCGGCTATGAATTGTGACGCATAGCGTTTTGTTTGCGGTGGCGATGCTTGGGAAATTTGCTCACGGAACGATGTCATTAGTTCGTTGGTCTTCGTTCCTTTTATTTGCAGTTTTTTCAGGTGCGAGGCATCTCCCTCAACCTTTACGGTCTTGCCGGGTTCGGCGAATATTGGTGTCTCCGAGAAGTTGGGGAATACCAGTGTCAGAGTTGTTGGTCGCTCGCATTGGGTCTCGTAGGCAAAACGTCCGCCTTGCGCCTTTATGGTGTCAATTCCTTGTATGCCTCCGTCAGTGCTGTATATGTAAAATTCTCCCTGGTTCATCTGCAACAGCCTGCCCTCTATCTTGAAATGCTTGCCATCCTCACCGCATGAGGCAAGTAGCAGCAGTGAGATTACTGATATTATTGATGCGATGGACTTCATGGAAATAATGTGTTTTATAAACGGAAAGAGCCAAAGAGCCATGTGTGTTGGCTCTTTGGCTCTTTCGTTATGTTTGCTTTGTGTAAGCGATTACTTGACGTTCTTCAGCTCAAGGTCTTTCTCTGCGTATGCCTTCAGTGTTGAGTCAAGACGCAGAGCCTTGTTGAGGGCTGTCTTGGCAGCGCTGTTCTTGCCCTGGCGTGCGTTGGCGATAGCCTTCAGGTATTCGGTCATGCCATCGGGGTTCTTGACGCTGTTGAGCGTTGCGAGAGCCGAAGCGTAGTTCTTGCTCAGGATTTGTGCAAGGGCTGCGCTGTTGGATGTTGACTCACCGAAGTTCTGCACGGCCTGTGCATAGTTGCCCTTGGCGATGTTCAGGTTGCCGAGAACCTCGCTGAGACCGTTGGCATCGGTAGCCTTTGTCAGGCAGTTCTCTGCTGCGCTTGCGTTGCCGTTCTTCAGGTTGATGAGGGCGAGGTTTGCGTATGCCTCAGGTGCAGCGCCGAGCTTCTGTGCCTCAGCGATGTATTGCTTTGCGGCATTGAGGTCGCCACGGTTGAATGCGAGTGCAGCGAGGTTGTTGTATGCGCGATAGTCTTTATCGTAAAGCTCTGTGGCTTTCTGGTAAATCTCGGCCTTCTTCTGTGAGTCGTTTTCGATGCTTGCTGCATAGAGAATCTCCTCTGGTGAGAGCTTTGTTGCGTCGCTCTCATACTGCTGCTTGATTTGCTCGTCGCTACGACCTACTGTCTCGTAGTTGATGATGAGGCGGCTGCGGCGAAGCTCAGGCAGGATGCCTGTTGCCAACTCCTGGAAGCCCTCGCTCATGTTCTTGATCTGGCGCTCGCGCTCCTCTGGATCCTTATACATCTCAAGGACGCGCAGGATGACATCCTTGTCTTGGATGTTGCTTGCCTGAACGAGCTGCTTGAAGCCGTCCCAGTCTTGTGCGGTATAGTGTGCGTCAACGTCAGCGTCTGCAAGTTGTGCGGCTTTCAGCTGCTTGTTCACGTATTCTGAAGTCACGTTCTCACGCTTCTTTGACAGCTTGTCGTTGAAGTCGTATCCTCCATCTGGAGATGCGTATGCGGCAACCTCTACGTTCTTGAGGTTCAAGCCCTCGCGGTCTGCGTTGATTTTCTTGAGCATGTTCACGAACTCAGAAATAGAGTTGTTCTTAAGCTCGCTCTTGCGCAGATTTGCCTGGTTGATGAGGAACTTTATGCTTGCCTCTTGCTTCTGTGCTTTCACGCGCTGGAAGCTGTCGGGCGCTATGCAGGCACCTGCGTTGTTCATTGTGCGCTTGTAAAGCTCGGAAGTGGCGATAACACCGTCAGCAACCTTCACTGCTGGCACGTTGTATGTCTTGTTGCCCTTGCGAGCGTAGAAAGTCAGGAACATCTCACTCTGCTCCATCTCGTCATTGTATGGGAATGAGGTCTTCATGGTGTAACGGCCTCCCATCTTGTAAGAGATGGTCTGGTTGTTGCCCTGTACTTTCTCACCTTGGAATGTTGCGCCTTGGCCCTTGGTTACCTTGCCGTCAGCATAGCGTAGCTCAGGTGTTACTGTCACCACGGCTTTCTTCTTCATATACTTAACGGGGAATGTGCCGTCGATTGTGGCAGGCACTTGACCGCCTACAGCCTCAAGAGGATTGGGATCTACCGTGAAATTGTCGGCAGACAAAGGTCCCATCTTAGAGCATGATGCAAGGAAAAGCAATGAACATGCAGATAAGGAAAGGAATAAATGGTTACGCATAGTAATATTTAAATATTAAAGTTCTCTCAAAAGTGCCGCGAACGGGACTCGAACCCGTACAGCCATTTCTGGCCAAGGGATTTT
>CAYLUI010000055.1:0-10845 GCA_964386825.1 uncultured Prevotella sp.
CAATAGCTCAGTTGGTAGAGCGCGACCTTGCCAAGGTCGAGGTCGCGGGTTCGAGCCCCGTTTGCCGCTCTTTTTGTAGAAACCTTTTCCCAATGAATTTATATATTAGGTATTTTGATAATGAGGCGCTTGTCTCAAGTGTTAATGAGGCTATTAGTTTTCTGCGTTCCATTCAAGATATTAATGTAACTCCGGATTTGGAGGCTGATTTGCGTGAGTATGCTTCCTGTGACGTGATGTTCCCAAAAAGATACAAGATACGCTCGCACGTTTATTTTATCGTGATAAAGACGACGGCTGCCAGTATGCAGGACTTCAAGGACAAGAAGGCCGTGAGGGGCGGTGGCAGGCAGAATGACCGTTACGGTGATGACGACAGTCCGTTAGCAAGGCTCAACGAGCAGCGTCTTGGATGGTATGAGGGTGACATCAACTTCAAGCGTGTGGTGTTAATACCGGAGACGGGAAAGCACGAGTATGTTGACACACGTTTTGTGGCTGACTGTAAGGCGAACTCCGCCATTGACTGCTATAACCGTATTGTCGATTACCTGCGTGGGCGTGTGGATCATCGCAGCCAATTCCCATCGGCTAAGGGCAAGAATTTCCATTATAAGTATCTTGGCATGTGGAAGCAGCCTTGAGGGCTGAAAACTTACGTGTTTGGGGCGGATGAACAAGGTAATGTTGATTGGTAATGTGGGCAAGGATCCTGACGTGCGTTATTATGATGCCGACCAGGCTGTGGCCAAGGTTTCACTTGCCACTACCGAGCGCGGCTATACACTAAAGGACGGAAGTCTGGTGCCCGACCATACCGATTGGCATCATCTGGTGTTTTACAGGCAGCTTGCAAAGGTTGTGGAACAATTTGTCCATAGGGGCGACAAGCTGTATGTGGAAGGGAGGCTGCGTTATAACACGTATGATGACAAGCTTGGCAAAAGCCATTTTGTTACAGAAATACTGGTAGAGAATATGGAGTTGCTGACTCCGAAACAACAAGAGTGATAGTAGGTTTTGGATATATTTGGAATAAACCAGCTTAGTGACCTTGTGGTGGTTCATCCCGTTACCACCGGTGTGGTGATAGCAGTCGTCTTGACTGCTTTTTTGCTTGTGATGTCGGGTTTTGCCAGTGGCTCAGAGATAGCCTTTTTCAGCTTGACGCCACAGGATCTTGATGAACTTGATCCGGAACGTAATTCTGGAGATGCCAAGATTAGGCAACTTCGTGAGGATTCGGAACGCACGCTGGCAACCATCCTCATCACGAACAACTTTGTCAACGTGACCATAATCATGCTTTGCAATTACATCTTTGGCACGTTGGTTGATTTCAAGGTGGAGTGGCTTGAGTTCTTGGTGATAACAGTCCTGCTCACTTTCCTCTTGCTACTTTTTGGCGAGATTATGCCGAAGGTTTATAGTAGGCAGGTGGCGTTGAAATTTTGCCGCAGGACGGTTAATGCCATTATAATCCTCAGAAAGTTGTTTTGGCCATTGGAGACGGTTCTCCTGAAAAGTGGAATGATAGCCGAGAAGGCTGTGCCGAGGGAAAAACGCCAATTGAGCGTTGACGATCTTGAGCAGGCTTTGGAACTGACCAACAAGGAGGACATAAAGGAAGAACAGAGCATGTTGCAGGGCATAATACGCTTTGGTGACGAGACGGCGAAGGAGATAATGACAACGCGGCAGGACATTGGAGACATTGACATAAGCTGCAGTTATAAGGAAGTTCTTAAGTTTATCGTTGACAATAACTTCAGCCGTATTCCTATTTATCAGGATAATGAGGATAATATCCGTGGTGTGCTATATATCAAGGACTTGCTGCCTTATATCAACAAGCCGGAGAACTTTCGCTGGCAGAGTCTTATAAGGCCGCCGTATTTCGTTCCGGAGACCAAAAAGATTGATGACCTGTTGCGTGAGTTCAAGGAAAACAAGGTTCACATTGCTATTGTTGTCGATGAGTTTGGTGGTACGAGCGGGCTTGTTACACTTGAGGATGTACTTGAGGAAATTGTCGGTGAGATAAACGACGAGTATGACGAAGAGGAGAGAAACTATGTCAAGGTAAACGACAATACGTATATTTTTGAGGGGAAGACGTTGCTTTGTGATTTCTGCAAGATACTTGGTGTTGATGCTGACGAACTTGACGAGGTTGCTGGCGAAGCCGACTCCTTGGCTGGGCTGTTGCTTGAGTTGAAGGGTGACTTTCTTAATTTGCATGAGAAAATAGACTACGGGCAATATTCCTTTGAGGTGATGGCTGTGGAGGAACGTCGCATAAGCCGTGTCAAGGTGGTCATCCATGGTGATGGCGGCACAACTAATATTGAAGAGACTGATGCCGCTGCTGAGGATTGACGAGGTTGGACATGGTGCCAAGCTCGGACTGTGGCAAATGACGGAGAGCGTGGGGCAATTGCCTATGCCGTCTGTGCTTGACTTGACGGGAGTCCGTTCTGAAAACCGTATAAGGGAGATGCTGGTGACTTACCAGATGCTTTATGCCATCATGGGGCGTGACGATTTGCGAATAAGGCATGAGGCTTCGGGCAAACCTGTGGTTGAGGGGTATAACATAAGTATAAGCCATACTCGGGGCTGGGCGGCAATGATATTGGCAGAGAAACGAGGCGATTCCCACAAGGTTGGAGTTGACATAGAGTATTTTTCTGATAGGGTAAATCGCATAGCGTCACGTTTTATCCGTGAGGATGAACAGAATACTGACTTGGCCCACCGTATAATAAATTGGAGTGCCAAGGAAACCGTGTATAAAATGTTTGCCGAGGAAGACTTGCGCTATTTTGAGATGCGCTTGCGACATTTTGAAGCTCGCCAGGAAGGTGAGGTGTTTGTTGACGACCTTAAGTGTGACAAAACCATTGCGGTAAACTATATTCTCAACCAAGATTATGCCTTTACTTGGTCGTCTTTTATGCTTTCTTCAAAAAAATAAAACAAAAATAATATTTTTCTTGAAATATTTTCGTTTTTTTAGCTTATTATTTTGTTCGAACAAGTTTTTTGTGTAAATTTGCAGAAAAGTAATTAGGGTGACGCAAAAGATATATTATATGTTGATTGTGGCAATGCTTGTTCTTACATCGTGTGAGTTTAAGCTTAGGCCCAATGCCGACGAGGATGACGCTTCCAACATCAAGGTGGAACGTTATGATCGCCTTGAGAGTCGCTATGTCATAACGGGCGATTTCTCAGCCCTTCAGCAAATGAATACCGAGTATCCCATTGAAACGCGTACCCTTATAGAGAAAATGCTTCGTATAGGAGAGGTGAGCGACCATGATATCAGTGAACGTTTCCTGCGTTTTTATCAGGATTCGACATTGCAAACCCTTGTGAGCGATGCGGAATCGGAATATGCCAATATGGATGATGTCAACACGGGGCTTCGCAAGGCTTTCGGCAGACTGAAAGAATGGATGCCTGGGTTGCCGTTGCCAAGGATATACGCCCAAATCGGTGCCCTTGACCAAAGTGTAGTGATTGGTGAGCGTTCGATAGGAATATCGCTTGACAAGTATATGGGGGCCAAGTATCCTATTTACAAAAGGTTTGGTTATACCAATGAGCAGCTTGAAACCATGGGGCGTGACCATATTGTGCCTGATTGTGTAAGCTTTTATCTGCTCAGCCTTTATCCCATGGCAAATTATGACTCGCGCTCACAACTTGAGAAAGATCTTCACATGGGTAAAGTGATGTGGGTGGTGAACAAGGCTATGGGGGAAAGTGTTTTCAGTACGGAATATGTAAACATGGTGAACCGTTACATGCATCGGCATCCGAAGGTTACTGTTGCCGAGTTGCTCTCTTCAGATGATTATAGCAGTATAAAATGAAAAAACTTATCTTTTTTCTTGTTGCCTTTTTTATGGTGACTACCAACATTACAGCTTCGGACAAGATTACCCTCAAGGAAGTTACGGGAGGGGAGTTCTCTGCGAAACGAATAACGGGTATTGACCCAATAAAGGGTACTGACCAATACGCTCGCATTTCTCAGGATGGCAAGCGTATAGTGAAGTGCTCATTCAAGACTGGCAAGCAAACGGCAGTGCTCTTTGATGTGGATAATACGCAGGGCGAGCGCATAAAATCGTTTGACGGTTACATAATGTCGCCGGATTCTCGTCACATCCTCATTAGTACCCAGCGTCAGGCAGTTTACCGTCGTTCATATAAGGCAGTTTTCTATATTTATACAGTCCAGAGTCGCAAGCTTGAGAAATTGTCAGAGGGAGGGCCGCAGCAGTGCCCCGTATGGTCGCCTGATGGAAACCAGATAGCGTTTGTTCGTGACAATAACATCTTTCTTGTAAAGTTGCTTTATGGCAACAGCGAGAGCCAAGTTACGAAGGACGGTAAGCAGAACGAGGTAATAAATGGTATTCCCGATTGGGTTTACGAGGAAGAGTTTGCGTTTAACCGGGCACTGACATTCAGTGCCGATGGCACAATGCTTTGCTGGATACGTTTCGACGAGAAGGCCGTGAAACAATATTCGCTGCAACTATTCAAGGGGTTGAGGCCAGAGAAGCTGGAATACACAGCTTACCCGGGGGCTTACACGTATAAGTACCCCAAGGCAGGACAGGAAAACTCTAAGGTCTCCGCATGGAGCTTTGACATAAAGAGCCGTCGTACGCAGAAATTGGATGTTCCTATGGATGCCGATGGTTACATGCCGCGCATTTTGTCAACGGATAATCCCGATAAAATACTGGTTTACACCATGAACCGTCATCAGGATGCCTTGAGTATATACACGGTAAATCCCCGTAGTACGGTGGCTCGTCTTCTTGTGAAGGAGAGCGTGCCTAAGTATGTGAAGGAGGAAACGCTGGAGAACATATTGGTAGGCAAGGACTATTTGCTCATACCGTCTGATCGTGATGGCTACAGGCATCTTTATCTTTATGGCCAGAATGGTCAGTTGTTGCGCAAGGTGGTTCCTGGCAATTATGACATAACGGAGGTGTATGGCTATGACGAATTTAGTGGCGACGTGTATTATCAGGCTGCCGCATTAAACGAGCATGATCGGCAGGTTTATGTTGCCCACAAGAATGGCAAGACGGAGCGGCTGACGGAGCGAGAAGGTTGGAACTCGGCGGTGTTCTCTGGAGACTTCAAGTATTTTATAAACACATGGAGCGACAATGCCACTCCTTATGTTTACACTACACGTGACAATAAGGGCAAGGTGCTAAGCACCAATCTCGATAATAAGGAGCTAAAGGAGAAAATGCGTCAGTATGGCTTTACCAAGCCAGAGACATTCTCTTTCACGACATCAGAAGGTGTGAGGTTGGATGGATGGATGGTGAAGCCTGCCAACTTTGACGCATCGAAGAAGTATCCTGTAATAATGTTCCAGTATAGCGGTCCCGGTAGTCAGCAGGTTGTCAACTCTTGGAGCGTAGGATCGATGGGGAATGGTACGGCTTTTGACCAGTATCTTGCACAACGTGGATTTGTGGTGGTTTGTGTTGATGGACGTGGCACTGGTGGTCGTGGTGCGGATTTTGAGAAGAGCACTTATCTTAAACTCGGTGATCTTGAATCGAAGGATCAGGTTGAGACTGCGCTTTATCTTGCCTCGTTGCCGTATGTTGACAAAGACAATATTGGTATTTGGGGCTGGAGCTATGGTGGTTTTAACACGCTGATGAGCATGAGCGAGGGTCGTAAGGTGTTCAAGGCTGGTGTGGCAGTGGCTCCGCCTACCGATTGGCGTTATTATGACAGTGTTTACACGGAGCGTTACATGCGAACTCCACAAGAAAATCCTGAGGGCTATGACACAAATCCCATCAAGCGTGCTGGCAAGTTGGAGGGTGCGTTGTTGGTGTGTCATGGTACTGCCGACGATAATGTTCATCCACAGAACACGTTTGAGTATGCTGAGGCTTTGGTTCAGGCCGACAAGGATTTCAAGGAGATTTTCTACACAAATCGCAATCATAGCATTTTTGGTGGCAATACGCGTAATCATTTGCTTAGGCAGATTACGCAATGGTTTGAGGAGCATTTGAAATAAGAAAAAGGCCATGCGCTTGACAAATTAGGGTTTGTTTGGCATGCGATAAAGGCGTAAGGTCATTGCGTTTGTGGCGCAATGACCTTACGTTTTTGTTGTAATGGAACCTCGTTTGTTTTTTCATGGCGTTTGATTTAGGCTTTCGAAGTGGGCTGTATGTTTGCAAGGAGTTTTAGGCGTATGGTACTGTGACAGATTTGTCAGTCGGCATACTGACAAATCTGTCACAGTGGTGTCAGACGTCGCTTTGGCACGATTTTCGTACAGACACATGTGGAGCCTAAAAGTTGGGCTCTCAATTGAAAACAGTTAAACATAAATATTGAAAACCATGAAGATTAAACCATTAGCAGACAGGGTGCTGGTACAGGCAGCGCCGGCTGAGGAGAAGGTAGGCGGCATTATTATCCCTGACACAGCAAAGGAAAAGCCACAGCGCGGTAAGGTTATCGCCGTTGGTGGTGGCACGAAGGATGAGCCGATGGTGCTGAAAGAAAATGACACTGTGCTCTATGGCAAGTATGCAGGCACGGAGCTTGAGGTTGAGGGCGAGAAATACTTGATGATGCGCCAAAGTGATGTTTTGGCGGTTGTGGAATAATAGGAAGTTTCTCCCGGGTTGTTCCAGACTGCCAGGTGGTGGTCATGGGCTGCCGAAAATCACAATTCAATATAAACTAATATAAAATAGAACTACAATGGCAAAGATTATCAAATACGATACGGATGCACGTGAGTTGCTTAAGAGTGGCGTTGACCAGTTGGCTGACGCAGTGAAGGTTACGCTTGGTCCTAAAGGTCGCAATGTTGTTATAGAAAAGAAGTTTGGTGCTCCTCAAATTACCAAGGACGGTGTTACTGTTGCCAAGGAAGTGGAGCTTGAGGACAAATTTGAGAACACTGGTGCTCAACTCGTAAAGAGTGTTGCCTCTAAGACTGGTGATGATGCTGGTGATGGCACAACCACAGCTACTATACTTACTCAGGCTATCGTCACGGAAGGACTGAAGAATGTCACAGCTGGTGCAAATCCGATGGACTTGAAGAAAGGCATCGACAAGGCTGTAGCCAAGGTCGTTGATTATATTAAAGCCAATGCTGAGCTTGTTGGTGACAATTATGACAAGATTGAGCAGGTTGGTACCGTTTCGGCTAACAATGATCGCGAGATTGGCAAGTTGTTGGCTGATGCCATGCGTAAGGTAACCAAGGATGGAGTAATTACGGTTGAGGATAGCAAGACTCGTGACACTTCTATCGGTATCACGGAGGGTATGCAGTTTGACCGTGGCTATCTGAGTGGCTACTTTGTCACGGATGCTGACAAGATGGAGTGTGTGATGGATGATCCTTACATTCTCGTTTATGACAAGAAGATAAGCAACCTCAAGGAGTTCTTGCCTATCTTGCAGCCTGCTGCAGAGAGTGGTCGCCCTTTGCTTGTTATTGCTGAGGATGTTGATTCTGAGGCTCTTACCACACTTGTAGTCAATCGTCTGCGTGGTGGTTTGAAGATTTGCGCCGTCAAGGCTCCTGGCTTTGGTGATCGTCGCAAGGCTATGCTTGAGGATATTGCTGTATTGACAGGTGGTGTAGTTATCAGTGAGGAGAAGGGCTTGAAGCTTGAGCAGGCTACGCTTGAGATGCTGGGTTCTGCCAAGAAGGTCACTGTCAGCAAGGACAATACAACCATCGTTGGTGGTGCTGGTGCCAAGGAAAATATACAGGATCGTGTTGCCCAAATCAAGAACGAGATTGCCAACACCAAGAGCAGCTATGACAAGGAGAAACTGCAGGAGCGTTTGGCAAAACTTGCCGGTGGCGTAGCAGTGCTTTATGTAGGTGCCAACTCGGAAGTTGAGATGAAGGAGAAGAAGGATCGTGTTGATGACGCTCTCTGCGCTACACGCGCTGCTATGGAGGAAGGCGTTGTTGTCGGTGGTGGCACAACATACATCCGTGCCCAAAAGGAGCTTGATGGCCTGAAGGGTGACAATGCTGATGAGCAGACCGGTATTAACATCGTTCGCCGTGCTATCGAGGAGCCTTTGCGTCAGATTGTAGTGAACGCTGGTGGCGAGGGTGCCGTGGTTGTTGATAAGGTTCGCCAGTGTGAGGGTGACTATGGCTACAACGCTCGTACAGACACTTATGAGAACTTGCGCGAGGCTGGTGTCATCGACCCTGCCAAGGTTGCTCGCGTAGCTTTGGAGAATGCGGCTTCTATCGCTGGCATGTTCTTGACAACAGAGTGCCTTATCGTTGACAAGCCTGAGGACAAACCTGCCATGCCGGCTCCACAGCCTGGTATGATGTAAAAATGAATGTTTGAGTGATGGTATTGTAAGTTTTTAAGCTTATAATCAATTGACTCTTAAAGTATAAGAGGCACAAGTTTAAAACTTGTGCCTTTTTTGTTATTATGTATGGGAGATTTTGCGAGAAAATCATTATCTTTGCTGCATGAAATTGAAAATACATTTGAACTGGAAGAAGATACTACTTTTCCTGTGTGTTTCGGCTGGACTTGTGTATCTTACTCGTTCGCTGCTGATGAGCCTTGGTATCGTAATGCTGCTGTTTGTTGCAGATGCGTTGATAGCCAATTATGAATATCGCCGTCAGACAAAGAAAATTTTCGAAGACCTGCGTAGGGAACGCGAGTCGTGACATCGTAGGGGCATACCCCCGTGTGCCCTTATCATCAATAACCTGTATGGGTTAAGGCATATACGGGGGTATGCACTTATGAAAGGAAAATGCAGCAACTGATAGAGTTATATAAATCGTGGAGTGGAAGCGAGCCTGCTGGCATTGAGCAAATGCAAGGGGCTGGCAGCAATCGTCAGTATTACCGTTTTGCTGACCGTGATGGCAATACGGTGGTGGGGGTAATTGGGACGAGCCGTGATGAGAACCACGCTTTCATTGCCCTCGCAAAGCATTTCTCTGAGCATCACCTGCCAGTGCCAAAATTGTTAGTGGCAAGTGCTGATGAAATGTGCTATTTACAGACAGATCTTGGAAATCGTTCGCTTTTCGATGCTGTGCGTGGTGGCAGGGATGCTGGCGGACGCTATAACCTTGCTGAGAAGGAATTGCTGAAGAAAACCATACGTGCCTTGCCTGCGATGCAGGTTCGTGGTGCCGTTGGTATGGATTGGAATGTATGCTATCCACAGCCAGCTTTCGATGAGGACTGCGTTTTGTTTGACTTAAATTATTTCAAATATTGCTTTCTAAAACCGTCGGAGCTTGACTTCCACGAGATAAAGCTTGAGGCGAGTTTTCGCAGGTTTGCCAAGGACTTGACATCTGAGGCATGTGAGACTTTCATGTATCGCGACTTTCAGGCTCGGAATGTCATGCTCGACAAGGGAGGAAACCCTTATTTCATAGATTTCCAGGGAGGAAGAAGGGGACCATACTATTATGATCTCGCCTCTTTCCTTTGGCAGGCATCGGCAAAGTATCCTTATAAACTTCGTCGTGAGTTCATAGCGGAGTATTATGATGCGTTGAAGCAATATGTGGAAGTGCCGAGTACGCGACATTTTGTTGCCAGATTGACTCTTTTCGTGCTTTTCCGTACGATGCAGGTTCTTGGGGCTTATGGATTTCGTGGCTATTTTGAGCACAAGCAACATTTTATCGACAGTATACCACCAGCGATGGATAACTTGCGCGACCTGCTTAAGCTTCGCGAAGACGTTTTGCCTTATCCTTATTTGCGTGATGTACTTATCCGTCTGACCGAGTTGCCCCAATTCGCTCATAAGGAACTGCCGATACAACCGCGTACAGATGGCTACCGCACTACGGACAACAGCATTTATCCACAGCATCCGCAAGATGGACTGCCCACTTTTTCCAAATATGATGGCAAGGGTCCCTTGGTGGTTGACGTGTGCAGTTTTTCTTATAAAAAAGGCATTCCTGAGGATCCTTCGGGTAATGGAGGCGGATATGTTTTCGATTGTCGCTCAACCCATAATCCGGGTCGCTATGAGCCTTACAAGAAACTAACAGGACTTGATGAGCCTGTGGTGCGTTTTCTTGAGGATGATGGTGAGATACTTTCTTTTCTTGATAATGTTTATGTTCTGGCAGAACGCCATGTAGAGCGTTACATTCAGCGTGGTTTCACTCATCTCATGTTCTGTTTTGGGTGCACTGGTGGTCAGCACCGTAGTGTGTATTCTGCACAGCATCTTGCGGAACACATACATGACAAGTTTGGCATTGAGGTGCATGTTTCGCATCGTGAACAGGGAATTTCACAGGTGTTGCCTGCCCAAAGGAACTCTAAAGGATAATGTTTTTCTCGGTGGAGAGTATGAAAGGTATAAAACAGAACTTAAAGTTTGAAAGGCAAATCCCATGAGACAGGCTATGATTTTCGCAGCAGGACTGGGAACGAGGCTAAAGCCGCTTACTGACACCATGCCTAAGGCCATGGTGAGAGTTGGTGGTATGCCGTTAATACAGAGGACCGTATTTAAGCTTCGCGATGCGGGGTTTGACCATATCGTAATCAACGTACATCATTTTGCCAGTCAAATAAAAGATTTCTTGGAGGAAAACTCAAATTTTGGTCTGGATATAAGGGTAAGTGATGAGACGGGAATGCTGCTTGACACAGGTGGAGGTCTCCGAAACGCAATGAATATGTTTAATTTTCGTTTGCCCATCCTTGTACATAATGTTGACGTGTTAAGTAATGTTGACCTTGCTGATTTTTATAAATCAGATGAGAAGGTACT
>CAYLUI010000055.1:10855-11401 GCA_964386825.1 uncultured Prevotella sp.
TCAACTTGCAGGTGCCCAGTTGCTTGTGAGCTGGCGAAAAACAAAGCGTTATCTTGTTTTCAACAACGATATGTTACTCGTTGGTTGGGTTAATATTGAAACAGGCGAAGTGAGAACGCCGTGGGAAGAGGTAAGGCGAGGGTTAGAGGGTGAAAAGTACCCGATAAAGGCAGGGGATAAACCAATGAAGATTGCTGGTTATAGCTTGTATGCTTTCAGCGGAATTCATCTTTTTTCTCCACGCTTATTTCCTTATATGGTTGGTTCTCCTGACAAGTTCCCTATAATGGATTTCTACCTTTCCATGTGCCGACGTGTTCCTATAAAAGGTGTTCTAAAGGAAGACTTGCGGCTTATGGATGTTGGAAAACTCGACAGCTTACATGAAGCTGAAGGATTTTTGGAAGAAATAAATTCTGAAAACTAAGTTTAAAGACTCAAGAATATTTGAAAAACTTAAATCTTAAATAAAATGCAACAGAAAATCATCATTCTCGACTTTGGTTCGCAAACAACGCAACTTATTGGTCGTCGTGTGCGTGAATT
>CAYLUI010000056.1:0-10584 GCA_964386825.1 uncultured Prevotella sp.
ATCCCCAACGGAACCTACGAGTTCTCAGTGCGCGGATTCTACCGCGACGGCTCGACCGAGAAACGCGACTACGACCAGACGTTCGTTGCCGCAAACCGCCAGAATGGCACCGAGCAGCTGCGTGCCGAATACTATGCCGGCTCAAGCTCGGCAAAGCTGATGTCAATCATCGACGGAGCCAAGACCGCCTTGGAGTGGCCATTCGACGGCGACCTGATGCTTGATGCCACAGCTTCGTCAGGCCTCGGCTACGTGCCCAACGGCATCGAACAGGCCAACCTGGCCCTCTTCCAAGGCGCATACCAGAACAAGAGCATCAAGGTCATCGTGACCAACAACACCCTGCGCATTGGCGTAAGGAAGAGCGAGGGCGTGGCAGACGACTGGACCATATTCTCAAACTTCACCCTGAAGTATGCCGGCGCCGACATCAGTGGCGACGTAACCGAGCTTATCAAGACGCTCCAGCAAGGCATCGACGAGGCAAACGCCTTCACGGGACTTGTGCCTCCCACTTACCAAGCCAGCTTCCAGGCAGCCAAGGATGCCGCCAACGCAGCCCTCTCGTCAACCGACGTGGCTACCATCAACGACGCAACCAGCACGCTCGCCGAGGAGCTGTCAAAGGTCAAGCTCGTAACCAAGGCTTACACAAACCTTGTCAACGCCATCAGCCTCGCCAAGAGCCTGGGCAGCGACGACGCTGACCAGAAGGCCGCCATCGAGAATGCCGAGAACGTTGCCGCAACAGGCACCACTTCCGACGAGTTCAACAGCCCCATCGTTTCCCTGACCGTTGCCAACAAGAACGCCATGGCACAAAAGGTTGAGGACGGCTTCACGGGTGCTGAGCCTGCCGACGGCGAGTTCTACATTTACAACATTGGCGCAAAGCGCTTCCTGCAGGGTGGTTCCGACTGGGGCACTCACGTTGCCGTAGGCACCCCTGGACTGCTGTTCACCCTCGCCGCAAACGGTGACGGTTACACCATAAACCGCCAGGGCGGTGCCGAGGGCTTCTACACGAACTACGGCGGTTACACTGACACTGGCGCACAGGACGTATGGAAGTTTGTCGCCGTGGATGGCAAGACCAACGTTTACACCATCGAGCGCAACGGCACTGAAGAGGATGGCACCCAATACATCCTCGCATTCGCACCGGGCAGCATAACCGATGCCGGTGACGGCGAGAGCGCCAAGCTCTTCGCAACGGTATCAACCATAGCAACTGACAAGACTGACGCCAAGTCGCAATGGAAGCTCGTGAGCAAGGAAGAGCGCGACCAGCTGCTCGCCACTGCCACGGAGGAGAACCCACAAGATGCCACATACAAGCTGCAATCACCGGGCTTCGAGAAGATGGAGAATAAGGAGCACATAACAGGTTGGCTGGAAAGCTCCAGTAACAGCGAGGGGCAGCACTACGGTGTCGTTGACGCAGGCGGTCGTCATCAGGACTTCGCTTACGAGGGCTGGAACGTTCCACAGTTTGATCTAGGCCAAACCGTGGAAGACCTGCCGGCAGGCTACTACCAGATAAAGTTCAACGGCCTGTACCGTGACGGATCACGCGAGGCACAGCAGGAAAAAGTCGCCAACGGCGATACTGAGGAAATGCTGGCTTACCTCTACATTGAGCTGGGGAGCACCTACATCGAACATCCCCTTGCAAGCATCTCCGAGGGCATCAACAAGTTGCCTGGCTTCGGATGGGAAGGTCCCGTAGGCTACCAGCCTGACGACGTATGGTCAGTGATTGACTATTTTGAGCTTGGACAGTACAAGAACGCAACAAGCCCATTCGAACTGAAGGACGGCAAAAATCTGACATTCGGCATAGCAAAGGACGAAGAGAACGAAGGCGACTGGATCGTGGTGGACAACTTCCAGCTCATCTACTTCGGCACCAAGCAGCCCACAGCCATCAAGGGCATCAGCACAACCGAGACTACCGATGCAAACGCACCTGCATACAACGTTTCCGGTCAGAGAGTCGGCAAGGGCTACAAGGGCATCGTCATACAGAATGGCAAGAAGAGAATAGTAAAGTAAGTTATGGATAAAAATCTTCAATAGGTATTACATTCATTAGCTACACTAAGGTTTAAATTTGTTTCCCCGTGCGGTCTCATTGCTGACCGCACGGGGATTTTTCTTGCAACGCCACTCCCCCACCTTTGCCTCAGCGGCGCAACCGCATCGCCATTACGCCGCAACCGCATCGCCATTACGGCGTAAATGCATCGTCATTGCGCCGTAAACGCATCGTCATTGCGCCGTAAACGCAACACCATTGCGCCGTAAACGCCAACAGCCCCTCATGGCAATTAAAAAACCGATTGGCAAGTCCCATTGCCCCACCCCAACGGCCATGCCACAAGACAAAGAGTGAACGAACTGCCGGGACAGTATCAAAAGGCCGGGCTTTCCTTCGAGACTGCCCGACATAACAAGCCCTGCCTTTCTCCGCAAGAGCGAAGAGAGGCAGGGCTTCGGTTTTGTGTGCCTGACGCTGCGTAGCGGGAATGCACCCGCTAATCAGATTGCATTATATTGCGCACATACTGGGTCGGGGTAAGTTGCATGACATTCTTGAACGCGCGGACAAAGTTGGAATAATCTGAGAATCCGCACCTCTCAGCCACAATGTAGAGGCTTGTCTCCGGATGGCGGCTCAGCATAAGCTTTGCCTTAGACACCTTGATGCGCATTATATACTGCACGGGCGTCATGTTTGTCAGGGCAGACAGCTTGCGGTAGAGCTGGCTGTAGCTCATGTTCATCCTGTCGGCCACGGCGTTCACGTCAACCGGCTTGTTGGCATTGATCAGGAGATAAATGCTGTCAGTGATGCGGTTGATAAACTCGGTGTCCAGCTGGTTGGGTGAAGCCTGACTGTTGTCGGCCGCCGCCGGCTTGGCTTGCGTGTCTGGCACACTGGCAAGATAAGCCTGAGAGAACTTCTGCCTGAGCATGCGCCGCTGCTCCAGCAGCTTGCCGACACGCGTGATCAGCTCGTCAGAATTGAACGGCTTGACCAGATAAGCGTCAGCTCCTGCCTCAAGCCCCCGTATGCGGTCTTTCTCCGTAACCTTGGCAGTGACCACGACGACCGGGATATGGCATGTCAGCATGTCGGCGCGTATCTTCTCCGTCAACTCCAGCCCGTCCATGCGTGGCATCATCAGGTCGGTGACTATGGCATCAGGCAGTTTCTCCTTGGCGATAGCGAGACCCTCCTCGCCGTTTGACGCATAAATGACGCTGTACGCCCCCTCAAGCCTCTTGCCGATGAATGCCGCCACATCCTTGTTGTCTTCCACGACCAGGATTGAGGTTTCTTGCGTCGGGTGCGAGGGCGTTGCCTTGGTGTCGGAAGTCTGCTCTTCCACGCCTTCAGTGTACGGCTCTGTGTCGTTCACGATTTCTCCTTCGTAGTTTTCCTTTGCCATCCCCTCCTTTATTGGCAGCGCAATGTGGAAAACGGAGCCTTTACCCAATGCGCTATCGACGGTTATCGTCCCCCCGAGCGTTTTCACTATCTGGCTGACGAGGGCAAGCCCCACGCCCGTGCCGGAACCTTCGTCAATGTTGTTGCTTTGATAGAAAGCCTCGAAGATGTGTGGCAGGCTGTCGGCAGGGATGCCGCGCCCGGTGTCAGCAATGTCAATAAGCACTCTCTCGTTTTTCCTGCCCACGCTGACGTTTATCCTGCCCGACTCTGGCGAGAACTTCAAGGCGTTGGAGAGCAGGTTGTTCACAATCTTACTGATATAGTCGGGCACGAAGTCTGTTTCAATGTCGTTGTCATTGGCAAAGAACTGCAGCCTTATGCCCCGCTTGCGTGAGTAGTCCTCGAAAGTTTCGACTATCATGCCAATGTATGCGACAATGTTTCCCCGTTTCCAGTCAGGGGTGCCTATCGCTGAGCGGATCTTGGAAATGTCAAGCAGCTGGTTGATGAGATGCAGCATACGGTTGCCTTGCCGCTCGATGGTCGCCCCCATGTCCTGCGCCTCCGCAGTCGTGGTGCCGCCCTGCCGCAAGTCGTGGCTCAAGCCGAGGATTACGGTCAATGGTGTGCGGAACTCGTGCGTGATGTTGGTAAAGAACGATTCCCTCACGGCGTTGAGCCTCTTCAGCTCCGCATGGCTGCGGGCACGCAACCGACGGGTGTGGATGAGCAACCCGATGATGCCGATTAGCAGCACCAGGATGATGGCGAAGACAATGTAGCCGCTATGGCGGATGGAGCGTTCGCTGCGCAGCTTGTCGTTGGCAACCGTCATGCGCCGCAGCTGCTGTCCCCGCTCAATGTTGAAGCTGATGCTTTGCATTCGGTTCACCTTCTCCATGTCTATCACGCTGTCCTTCATGGCGGTGGCACGCTCATAGCTCGCCAAGGCTCCATGGAAGTCGCCTTGCCGCATCTTCATCTTATAAAGTAAGGTATATATTTCGGCAAGGTGCTCGTGGCTGTTTATTCTCTTGGCTATGGCCATTGATTCGTCCAGATAGCCGCTTGCCTTGGCAGCATCGCCTTTGCCTATGTATATTCCCGCCAATGCCGTCAGGGAGTTGAGCGTGTGCCAGTCGTCTTTCGACTTTTTCATTATCTCGTAGGCGGCGTTGTATTCCTCCAAGGCTTTGTCATATTGGCGTGCTTCCTCGTAGAGCTTGCCGAAGCTCGTGTGGCAAAGGGCGATGCCAAGCTCGTTGCTGTCCCTTCGGTTCAGCTCCATCGATTTGCGGTAGCAGGCCCATGCGCTGTCAGTCTGTCCGCGCGTCTCGAATATGGAGCCGAGGTTGGCATAGTTGATGGCCTGCCCCGTGAGGCTGTTCAGCCTGCGTTCGCCTTCAAGCGCAAGGCGCAGTGTGCTGTCAGCCTTTTCGTAGTTGCCTATCGTCATGTAAACGTTCGCGAGGCCGTTGAGCGACACCACGCGGTTTTTCCGCGCAATGAAGGAAGTGTCGGCACACTCCTCAGCCATCCGCAGCGCGCTCTCGTGATATTGAAGCGCGGCATCGAGAACCCCCATGCGGCGGTAGTCGGTGCCCACGTTGTTGAGGGCTTGCACCCATTCGAGCGTGTCACCGGCTTGCTCTGCCAGGTGAAGGCCTTCGCCATGCCGTTTCAAAGCCTCGTCAAAGCGGCTCTCGTTGCGAAAACGCTTCCCCTCCTCGCGCAGGGAGACAATGCTGTCGTGGGTGTTTTTGTCCACCTTGCTGTGGCTGCCTCCGCACGCTGAAAACCAGACCATGGCAGGAAGGAACAGTATTGTTGCAATGAGTTTGTGTCCTGGCATAAGTATTATATCAAATAGGTTCAATTTTGTTTCACTGACAAAGTTAATGGATTATTAACTATTTACCAAGCGATTTTCGTTATTTTTGTCAACCTCCCCAAAAGTAAAAATCTGTAAACATGTCACTGCCAAACCCAGTGTTTATCGGCATTCGCAAGGTAGGATGTGTAAAATTTTGCAACTCCAAAGAAAAGCAAAATGTGAAAAAATGCCATCTCTTTGAAAGCTTTCGCAATGCCAAGTGACGAAGGGTTTCCTAATTTTGCAACCAGGAACAACAAACGAAAATGCAAGCTTTGGAAAAGCGCTGAGGATGGTTGTTGCAAACGTTAAATATGCCATAAGGCGGAACTCAACAATTTAAGTTTTAACATATAAGAAAAGTAAGCCATGAAAAGACTAATGACAATGCTCGTGATGACCGCAATGGTGGCAACGGGCGCTCACGCACAATTGAATCTTGGCAGGATCAAGAACAGTATAAAAAGGAGTGCCGAGAACAAAGCCGAGTGGAAAATAAGGAATGCTGCCAACAAGGCCATGGACACGGCTGCCGAAAAAGTAGAAAGTGCGGCAAAGAAGAAAACAAAGAAGGTTGCGAAGGAAGTCGTGGGTGACAATGCCGCTATTGGCATTAGCGACGAAGGTGCAAAAGGTACCTCTACAGCGAAAGTGTCAACAGGCAAATTCAACCACCTTACATTCTGGAAGCAGAGTTTCGAGCCCACCGAAGAGGCTCTCGGCAATGACCAGTGGGCAAACAACACCGACAAGCTCAGCTATCAGACCAAGACCATGAAGGAACTGCATGCAGCGTGGGATCATCTGCCCGAGGAGTACTGGCCCTTCCATCCTTATTACACCAAGGAAAACCGGATATGGTATGCCTATGACGGCGAAACGGGCACCCTGCGCTGGATGGACTACATGGACAAGTGCCTCAAGGCACCTGTGGGCTCGGCATACCAGGAGACCGACTACATCCGTATCGAGGGCAAGGACTACTACATGCCCCTTGACGGCACCCTCCGCAGCATTTACACCGCCGACTTCGTTTGCGACCCGCACGGCTCCGGCCCCTTCAAGAATTTCGCCAGGCTGCTCTGCTTCGACAAGAAATACTACTGCACGGAGATAGAGTACCAGATGGACAAGCCAGAGGAGGGGCTTATCACCAAGGACTGGTTCATCTACAAGGGCTCGCGCCAGCGTTACGAAGAGTGGATAAGGGAGCGTGAGAACATGTGCCTTGACCTCGCCACCGAGGTGACACCCATCAAGGTAGTGCAGGACGACATCATCAAGAACTTTGAGGATTTCAACGGTACGAGCCGCGCCATCTACCGCCTCTGTTGCGGCATCAAGGCTCTCGCTGTCTATGACCGCATCCTGAAGAACCACAAGGATTTCAAAGAGGGCGATGAGACCAACCAGAAAATCAAGAGGCTCGTCACCATCAACGAGGACAAAGTTCGCCAGATGAGCAACGACTACATTGCCGCCAACAAACCTGCAGTGGCTGCGCCAAAGGGAGTAACAGTTGATGCTGCTACAATGGCAAAGGGCGTGGCACAAGCAAAGGAATACGTCGGAGCCGACAAGTTTGTCAAGCTCATTTTCGAAAGCAAGAACTGGAGGGCATTCAAAGAGCCGAAGTGGCCTTACAGAGTTAATGTATATGTGGTGCCGGTTGCTATCATTGCAAAGGGAGACAATGGCAAGCAGGTTATCCACTTCTGTGACCTCGGCAAGTCACCTGACGGCAAAACTTACACAATACAGGCTTCTAACACGAAAGACCCAGGGCCAATCCCACTGAAGTAATAATTGGCAAAAAGCATAATAACGATTTATGAAAACATACGGCGGTCCCCCCTTTGACAAGGAGGCTAACAGACAATATGCAAGCGAACGCTTGGAACTCCTTGAGACAATCCGTGAGATTGTGGCTCAAGAGGTGGACCGTCGTCTTAAAGGGCGGAATGAGTGTCCACGGAAAACATAATCATATAAAGCATTACATTATTATTAACAAAAAATCAACATCAAACTTTATGAATGCAAGAATTACACTCAGAAACATGCGAGCCATGCTCGCCGTGACCCTAATGGCACTGCTGCCTGCAGCGGCAAGCGCAGCAACCGAGTATGGACTCACCGTAGGTGGGGTAAAAGTTACGTCTGCCAATTGCGACAACATCACCGGCACAAACATCAAGCCACTTGACGACAAGGTTCCGTGCAGTGTGAAGTATGACCCGGACAGCAAGACGCTCACCATGAGCAATGTCCGTATTCACCGCTCCGGCAAGAACAGCCGTGCCATCTACAACACGGGGGTTTACGGCCTGAAAGTGGTATTCATGCGAGATAACAGCTTTTATGCAGCCGATGCCTCGCCATTGCGCTTCGAGTTGACCACAGAGCTCACATCGAAAGCTTATAACGGCACCTATATAGGCACCACTTACGTTTCCGGCGGCACGCAAGATGCCATCACTGCGCAAAACCTGTTACTTATCAATGGTGCGAAATTGGCAATCTATGCCTCGCGGTCTGCTGGAATTATAGGTAGTGGAAAAGAAACGCTCTCAATTACAAATTCGGTCATAGAATGGAAAAGTGACCCAAATGTGACAAACTATGCGACACCAAAAAACAACATTGGCATGAAGGACTTTTATTACCTTCGAATAGAAGCCTCACATGTCGTGCTCCCCAATTACGAGAAAATTGCACATCATACCTCTCAGAACTACCAAACAGACAGAGTCTTCTACTGGGATGGCAGAGAGTATAACATCTTGCCTGGGGGTCTTCGTCCCGAATGGGATGACAAGGTGCTTTTTACCAAAGCTGTTGAGGTGAATAGTGAAAACTTCCCTGACGCGAATTTACGCAATGAGATGCTGAAGTTAAAGAACGATTCTATATGCGATTCACACATCCAGTTGCCGGTTGTTTTCGCAGGAGTCCATTTGACTAATGGTGATGTGCCCAAAGATTTGAACCTCTCTACCAAGGTAATAAAATCTACCGACGGTATTGGCCTTTTCGAGCACCTTACCTCACTTGATTTGACATGCAACGGATATATTAAGTCATTGTGCGACATGACGAATCTCAAGAGTCTCAAGGAGTTGAAGTGTTATGGTAATGAAATTAAGGGAGATGCCGTAGATTTGCTGAGCAAGAGCCTGCCTGACCACACAGGCAGACCGGTGCCGGGCATGTGCTACTTCAAGTACAAGAAGGAGACCCCTGGCGAGAGCAATGAGCTGACGGTGGAGCAGGTAGCGGCTGTCAAGGCAAAGAACTGGAGGCTCTACTACGACGACGGCACTGAATATAAGGGCGAGGGATCCACAGGCATCGACAACGTGACCATAGGCGCAGCCGACACCGACGCTCCGATGTATAACCTCAGCGGCCAGCGCGTGGGCAAGGACTACAAGGGCGTAGTGATACAGAACGGCAAGAAGCGCGTAAATCGTTAAAAGCATATTATTATAGATATGCGTAATCGCCCAAATGCAGGGATGTCCTTCTTTCCGTCCGTACCGCCTTGCAAGAACGGTTCTTCATAATCCATTTGCTGTATGCGACTGCAAGCCGCATACGGACAGTCACGAGGATTGTCCCTGCATTTGGGCGATATTAAAATAACGGCAACAAATCTTTTTATTCATCACTTTATTCATTGCAAGCTTATGAAAAACAATTACAAAAACTGGCGAGTTGCGGCAGTTGCTGCTTTCATGCTGCTTCCATTTGCTGCCAATGCACAAGCTATCACATTTGGTCTCTACGTTGCCGGAGAACAGGTAACAACCGATAACAGTGCCAACATTACTTCGGAATATATTTCCGCATTCGACAATACCAAGCCCCACAGCGTGACGTACGACAACTCCACCAAGACGCTGACGCTGACAAACGTGGACATTGACGTAAAAGTTCAAGACTACGTCATCAGAAACGAAAACATCAACGGCCTGAAGATTGTATTAGTGGGCGAAAATCATCTGTTCACATACGATGAAACCGTATTGTCCATAGAGGCAAGCACTACGTTTACCTCTAAGCTGGCAGAGGGCGGTACCACTATGGACATGACCTACATATCGAGTTATGCCAGTCAAGGCATCTCCGTAGACGGCACGAATGTATCACTCACCTTTGACGGTGCGATGATGAGTGTTTACTCTTCTGAAACTGTGGCAATAAGAAGTTCCTTTGATAATAATACACTCGCCATAAAGAACTCTGTATTGAAATGGGAAGTTGACGAGCATGTGTCCTATGAGATGTCTCCAAACATGAATATCGTGTCCGGTTTCTCAGGATTTAAAAGCCTCGACGTTGTCAACTCTTATGTCTGCATGCCAGGCTTCAACGATTTGTCAGAAATTACTTTCGGTAATGGCATGACTCCTTTCCGTTTCGACGGCAGTAAATACTTAAAGTTCAATGAGTATGCTGAACGCAAACTGCCCGTCACTATGTGCGAGGACAAAATAGTCTTTGCCAAGGCTGTTGCGGTGGAGCGCAAAGGTTATTATTTTTCTGACAGCTTCTTCCGCAAGAAGCTGGAGAGTTTCCAAAACGACTCTATAAGTGCTCCATACCTCCTGCTGCCCATAATACATGATGATGTGTATATGACAAACGGAGACGTGCCTAAAGATTTGGATCTTTCCGGCTTGCAGATGGAATTTACTTACGGCATAGAAGAATTTCCCTACCTCACTTCTCTCGACTTGTCACGCAATTATTATATGGAATCGTTGGGCGACTTGTCGATGATGAACTCGCTTGAGACCGTGAAGTGCTTTGGTGACAATATCCGGGGTGGGGGTGTTGACATGTTGAGCAGAAGCCTGCCCGACCGTAACGGCAAGCCTATGGCAGGCAAGTGCTACTTCAAGTCCAAGAATTTTGGCGATAATAATGAACTGACGGCGGAGCAGATAAAGGCGGTAAAAAAACTGAATTGGGAAGTGCTTTACGACGACGACACTGAATATCTGGGTCAGGAAGCCACCGGCATTGACAACGTGACCACAAGCGCCGCCGACACCGCCGCTCCGATGTATAACCTCAGCGGCCAGCGCGTGGGCAAGGACTACAAGGGCGTAGTGATACAGAACGGCAAGAAGCGCATAAATCGTTAAAGAAACATATACATACTATGAAGACCCGCAACCTCATCCCAAGCGTCATGCTGGCGTTATCGCTGTTGGCGCTGCTGCTTACTGCCACCACTGTGTGCGCA
>CAYLUI010000057.1:0-10494 GCA_964386825.1 uncultured Prevotella sp.
CGACCTCCAGGTTATGAGCCTGGCGAGCTACCAACTGCTCCACTCCGCGATGTTTTAATTACGTTGCTCATCATTTCTGATTTGCGACTGCAAAGGTACTGCTATTTTTCGATACCACCAAACTTTTTCCCTCTTTTTTCTAAAATACATCAAAATTTCATTTTTATAAGACAATATTTTTGCCATTTTCGCTCAAAAATGATAAATTTGCACATATAAACCAAGTTGTGCAATACATAAATATTCCATACGATGTCAATATCTAAGACCAGGCAGGGACTTGTGGATGTGGCGAGGCAGCTTTTCGCCAAGAAGGGGCTCAACGGTACTACGATGAACGACATAGCCGTGGCTTCGGGCAAGGGACGCCGCACGCTTTACACATATTTCAGCCGCAAGGAGGACATTTACTATGCCGTGATAGAGTCGGAGCTTGAGCGACTGAGCGACAAGCTCGACGAGGTGGCGGCAAAGCGCATAAGGCCCCACGACAAGATAATAGAGCTGATTTACACCCATCTCATAATGATAAAGGAGACGGTTGTGAGAAACGGCAACCTGAGGGCAGAGTTTTTCCGAAACATCTGGACGGTGGAGAAGGTTCGCAAGAATTTCGACGAGGACGAGATGGAGATTTTCAGGAAGGTGTATGCCGAGGGAAATGCCAGCGGCGAGTTTGACATTGACAACGTGGAGATGGTTGCCGACATAACCCACTATTGCATCAAGGGGCTTGAGGTTCCGTTCATATACGGTCGCCTTGGGCATGGGCTTACCGAGGAGACCAGCCGCCCGCTAATTGCCAAGATTGTCTATGGCGCACTTGGCAACAAGCACACCGTAGGATGATTGCGGCGTAACGGCCGCGCGATTGCGCCGCGACGGTCTGCCGTTTGCGGCGTAAACGCATTACGATTACGGCGTAATGGGAACGCCATTACGCCGTCAAGGCAAAGCCACAACAAAGTCCCGGGCAGTCGCCGTCAGCGCTTGCGAGGTCTCAGCGTGATTAACGGGGCAAGCATTTCCTCCATGGAAATGCCACCATGCTGGAAAGTGTTCTTGTAGTATGCCACATAGTAATTGTAATTGTTGGGGTATGCCAAGAAACTGTTGCCGGTGGCGAATACGTAAGACGTGCTCACGTTTGGCGTTGGCAAGAACGCCTTGTGTGGCTCCTTGATGGCGAACACGTCCTTTGAGTTGTAAGCCAAGTTCTTGCCAAGTTTGTACCGCAGGTTTGTATTGGTGTTGCGGTCGCCTACCACCTTTATCGGCTTGGAACAGCGTATTGAACCGTGATCCGTGGTGAGTATCACCGTGTGGTCGCTCTCGGCGAGCCTCCTGAAGAGTTCCGCCATCGACGAGTGGCGAAACCACGACAGCGTGATGCTGCGGTATGCGCTCTCGTTGTTGGCAAGCTCACGCACCATCTTCGATTCAGTGCGCGCATGTGAAAGCATGTCAATGAAGTTTACCACCACCACGTTTATATCATTATCCTTCAGCGTGTTATACTGCTGCAACAGCTTCTCCGCCCCCACCGAGTCGTTTATCTTGTGGTAGCTGAACGTGTCGTGCCTGCGGAAGCGGTCAATCTGCGTCTTTATCAGAGGTTCCTCGTTGAGGTTCTTGCCTTCCTCCTCGTCCTCGTCAACCCACAGCTCAGGAAACATGGACGCAATCTTGTCGGGCATGAGACCACTGAACAGCGAGTTGCGAGCGTATTGCGTCGCCGTGGGGAGGATTGTCATGTACATGTTTTCCGCAATGTCAAACTGGTCTCCAATCTCCTGCGCCAGCACACGCCACTGATCCCAACGGAAGTTATCAATGACGATCATGAACACCTTCTCGCCTTTGTCAACCAATGGGAACACACAATTCTTGAACAAGTCGGGACTCATCAGCGGCTTGTCGGCAGCAGCGCCATCAGCCACGGGCTGCACGCTATGGCGTTGCGACATGCCGACGGCTCTCTGCGCCTGCGACAAAGTCCTTGCGCCCAAATGCCCCCGGGCACGGTCTTGGGAAGCGTTAGTAATGTCATAAGCCCGCATCCAGTCCATGTAGTTGGCCTTTATGTATTTCGCAAAACCAATGTTGGCTTCCTCCTTCTGTGTCTGCAACATGTCCGTCATGTTGCTCTCCGTGGAGCTAAGCTCCAGCTCCCAGTGCACCAGGCGGCGGTAAACCTCAGTCCAATCGCTCCAGTTGCGGCAGTCGCCAATGCGCATCGCCAGCTGCTGGTATTCCTGCTGGTAGCCGCTCTGCGTGACCTCCGTCACGATTTCGCGCCTGTGTATGTTCTTCTTCAGCGTGAGCAGTATCTGGTTTGGGTTCACGGGCTTTATCAGGTAGTCGGCAATTTTCGAGCCTATCGCCTGGTCCATTATGTTCTCCTCCTCGCTCTTGGTCACCATCACCACCGGTGTCTGCGGCTGTATTTCCTTGATGCGTTGCAGGGTCTCCAGCCCCGTAAGTCCAGGCATCATCTCGTCGAGCATAATCAGGTCAAAGGTCTGCCGCCGGCACTCGTCTATCGCGTCGGTGCCATTGGTGACCGTAATCATCTGGTATCCCTTCCGTTCCAGAAATATGACGTGGGCTTTCAGCAAGTCTATTTCGTCGTCAGCCCATAGTATCGTTCCGTTGTTCATTGCTGCTTGGTGTTTAAAATCCGTCCAAATCGTAGTATTCGTCCTCAAGGTCAAAAGTCTCAACCTTCTTGGCGGGTTTCTTTTGCTGTTTGTTTTCCGTTTGCTTGGCTGGCGCGGGCTGCGGCGTGGCAGGCTTGGCCTTGTCGTCCTTCGTTGGCTGATTGCCTTTCCCGCCATTGCCATTGGCTGGCTTTGCCGGCGCATTGGCACGCTGTTGGCTTCGTGGCGGCAACTCGTCATCGTCGAGTATAACGTCCACCCCACCGCTTTGTATTGGGCGCACAGGCTCCGCTCTGACATTCTTCCTTGGCGAAGGCTCCGCCGGTTGCTGTTTCGTGGTGGTGGGCTTCCGCTGACCGTCGCCGTCCTTACCCTGCTGCCCCTGCGTGGGCTGTTGGCGTTGCCCGGCAGGTTCAGTGCGTTGCGGTGCGGCAACCACAGTGCCCTGTGTGCCCTGAGTGGCTTGCCGAGGCTCGCCCTCCGGGGCTTCGGTCACGACGACGGTCGTTGTGCCGCTTTCCGAATATGGCTCGTCGGCTCCCACAAAAGTATCGTCGAGGAAGTTGTCAATGTCGGTTGGCGTAGGCTCGGGTTCCTGCCCGCGCGTGCCCTGCGGCTCGGCTTCGGTAACCACTTCGGCAGGCTCGGTGAGCAACAAGAACGTGGAGACCTTCAATGGCGCAAAGTGGCGACTGTAGAATTGGCTGTAATCGTCGTAACTGTATGCCGTCCCGAGCAGTGGCAGGTTCGTGTCGCTTATTATAATGGGGCGAGCCTTGCCCACAAGCCTTGCGAGCGGCTCTTGCGCAAGCAGCTGGCGGGCATACTGCAGGGCTTCGTCGTAATTGAGAAATCCTGACACGAGCATGCGCTGCATTCCGCCATCGCCGTCGATGGCAATGCCAAAGTCGCGCACGAGGAAGCTCGTGAAATTGAAGCGTGCCAACTGGTATAGCAACTTGTTCCCGTCCACGGAATCGGGATGGTAAACCAGCATGAACGTAAAGTTGGTGTTGCGCTCATTGCTCAGTTGCTTTTGGGCAGCCTGTGCGCTGTCACTGCTCTCGACCGTGCGACGCGCCCAGAAGTCGCCTATGTCAAACCTGCCGCCCCTCAGCCTGCGCCCGTCCTTCACACCGTTGATTATCATGCCAGCCATCTCGGCGAGCTTGCTCTCGGGATATTTTTCCACAAGCCTGCCCAAGTCGTCCAGGCACCCGTCGGCGTTGCCACCGTTGAGTTTCGCCAATGCGCCTATGAACATGAACTTGTCACGGTTTGCCCCAAGTGGGAAACGCTCTGCCGAGATGGTGTTGTTTGCCGCCACCACATGGTCTTGCCCCGCCTTGAAGGCAGTGTACGTTGCGGCGTAAAGCGAGTCTTCAAGATGGACTCCCTCACGTGCGTTCACGGCAAAGTTTGGATCAGACAACAGCGTGGTCCATTGGCTCTGCGGGCATTGCCTCGCCAGACGGTCAACGTAGGCCTGGGCTTCCTGCGGCTTGCCCATACGCGAATACAGGAGAAAGAGGTGGTAAAAAGCCTCGTCGGTGCGCTCGTATTGCGGATAGTGGTCGGTCAGCCTGCGCAACATGCGCTCGGCAAGAGCCAGATTGTCAAGCTTGTCCTTGAAAATGACACCGGCGTGGAACAATCCGTCCATGATGATGGCGTCGCTTGCCTCAACTTGCTCAGGCGTGAAAGGAATCTGCTCAAGGTAATACTCGCGCCTGTGCGGGTCGTTTTTCGCACTGTCGGCTATCTGGCTGAGAGAGTCCTCACGCGCCTGCGCGGCAAACAGCGAGTCGCGCTGCGCGTCGGTCAATTCGTCTTGGGCAGGCGCGTTGCCAAAGTCTGCCACCACGGTCTTGTTGATGCGTTGCCAGTTGTCAACGTTCTCACGCTTTCCCCACAGGCGTTGAAACTGCTGCTTGCCCTGCTGCACAGCCAAGGGATTATAAAAGTACCAAGCACCTTTTTCCTGCGTGCCCGCAGGCTTTTGCTGCTGCCCTGGCCTGTTGCCTTGGGCAGCCATGTTGCCCTGCCCCTGCCCTTGCTGCATGGCTTGCTGGGCTTCGCTCTCCTGCCGTGCCCTCTCCTCCTCTTTTTCTTTCTTCTTCAAGGCCTCTATCACCCGGTCGATGGCGGCGTTGCGCTGGGCTTCGTCCATGCGCGCCAAAGCCTGCAACGAGTCTTGCAGATGCACCGCCTCGGTGTGTGGCACAAGTTCGTCGAGAACCCTGGAGCGGTCGGAAAGCTGCTCGTAGTCGGGGCGTTCCTTGTCGAGCAACCCAATAGCCTCGCCATAGCAACGCTGCGCGTCGGCATACTTTCCCTTCTCCCAATACAGGTCGCCAAGCCTGAGAAGCAGCACACCCTTCTCAATGCCAGAACGCGTGGCATGGGCGTTGCCCTGCTCGTAGGCAGCAATGGCACTCGCCGTGTCCTTGCGTGACAGGTGGATGTTGCCAATGGCATAATACACCTGGTCAAGATACTCCTTGTTGTTGTCGCTGCGTGCCATGCGGCGCAGTTTGCCTATCATCTTTCCCGCCTGCGTGGCAGCCATAACCTCGGTCTGGGCTATGCGTGCGTTAAATTCCAACTCGTAAGGCGGGTTCATCCTTATGGTGCGACCATAGGCCTTATAAGCCTCCTTTTGCCGCCCAAGAGCCTGGCAAATCTGCCCCATCAGGAACCACTCGCGCGCCTTCTGCTTGCGGCGCATCTCATGGCGTATCACGTTGCGCAGGTAGGGAATTGCCTTCTCATACTCGGCAGTGTGCAGGTAATAGTCGGCCATGGTATAATCCCACTCCTTGCGTGCCTGCCATGGTATCGAGTCGCGATGCTGGTTGCGTATCACGTCCTCGGCATCGTAGAGGAAGCCGTTCTCGACGTAGCTTTTGGCAAGCCATGCCCGTGCCCGCGAGTTGATGGCTGGCTGTGTCTCGTAAAGGCGGCTCATGTAAGCGAAGGTGGAGGCAGCGCCGTCAAAGTCGCCCTTATGGAATTGCGAACGCCCCATGAGCATCCACGCCTTCCACAGGAAGGGGTTGTATTCGCGGCGGTTGAGCCATTCTATGTCACGTGCCGTCTTGCGCCGTTCCTTGTTCCACTCGGGCCTGCGCTTTATGCTGTGCCGGTGTATTGCCTTTTCCATCTTCAATATGGCACGGTCAAAGTTTCCCTTGCCAAGCTCCCGGCTCTGCTTGTTGCCGACGGTATATAGGGGGATTATCTCCGTGAAGTTGTCCTTGTTGCCATCCTCCTTTTCCAGCGAGCCGTCAATGTATGCCACCGAGCCATTATAGTAGGTGTTGTAGCGTGCATTGAACGCCTGCCACCACCGCGAACGACTCGTGTTCTTCGCGGTGGAGCAACCCATAGTCACGGCAATAATGAGCAATGACAACAGGAACGGAAATATTTTGCGTCTCAATGGCACGTTACTATAACGTGGCGTATTGGAAAATATTGCCATGGTTAGCGTATTTGCCTCCCGACATCGGCATCGTGGCAAATGCGCCACTCACGGAAAGGTGATTGTAAACATAAATGACACAGCAAGCGTGGGCTAAGTAGCCAAGGCGATGTACTCGTCCTTGATGCCATCGGGCATGTTTATCCCTCGCAAGATAAGGCTTCGGTTCCAAGCCTTTATCTCGTTGGGACGCAATGTCTCCAGCACCTCGGCAAACTGTGCCGTCTCGTCATCGTTGTAGCTGTCAGCAGGGCGGCCTTTGTATGCGTCAAGCTCCTCGTCATCGAAATATTCCACTGGCTGCGTGGCTGCCTTCATGGTGCAGGCTTGCTCGCACATGTCATCGTCGCCAGTGCATGAGGCACAATCGCCCTTGCCCACCACAATCTCACCGTCCTCGCCTCGCCTGTGTGAGACGTAACCGAGGATGGCGCAGAAAACGCAGAGCAAGACAAGGGATATAATAAGGATGAACATGATTGTGTCGTGGCGGGCTTACAAGTTTTTTATTCCAAACCCGGCATTTCGCATGTCTTGCCAAAAACCAGGATACGACTTCGTAACCACCTCGGGGTTGTTGATGCGCAACCCTGGCACTTTTATTGCCAATGGTGCCAACGCCATTGCCATACGGTGGTCGTCGTAAGTGTCAATTGTTGGATTTGCCGCAGGCTCGCATTTCGCACCACTCCAAACCAGTTCGGAATCGTTTTCGGCATGGATGAGAAAGCCCAACTTCTGCAATTCGTTCTGCAACGCTTTCAACCTGTCGGTTTCCTTGATGCGCAGGCTTGCCAATCCGGTGAAATGGAACGGCACGCCGAGGGCGCAACAGGTTGCCACAACGGTCTGGGCAAGGTCAGGGCAATTGATGAAGTCGTAGTCGAGTCTTTCCACAGGCTGCGCATGGCGTGCGAGCCTTACCGACGAAGGCTGCGACGAGTGGGGGCTATCGAAAGTGGTGCGCACGCCGAGCAACGAGAAAATGTAACGTATCACGGAGTCGCCCTGCCGCGAACTGTCCATCAGCCCGTTCAACTTGACGCTGACGCTGCCAACAGGGTAAAGGGCTGCCATCTCATACCAATAAGAAGCCGCGCTCCAGTCGTTCTCGATGAGGTAATGCCTGCCCAAGTATGGCTTAGGCTTAACCACGACAGTGTCGGCATCAGCCCAATCGACCTCAGCTCCATAGGCGTGCATAACATTGAGAGTCAAGTCAATATACGGTCTCGACACTATGCCCCCAGTAAGGTTGAGCGTAAGCCCATGCTCCATCATAGGCGCACAAAGCAGCAATGCCGAAATAAATTGCGAACTGATGTTGCCAGGTATTTCAAGATTGCCTCCCATAAGCTTGTGCCCGCGTATGCGCAATGGTGGAAAGCCCTCCTCGCCCTCATAGCTTATGTCGGCGCCAAGTGTACGCAGGGCTTCCACCAGCACGCCTATAGGCCTGTGCTTCATGCGCTCAGTGCCTGTAATTACATGCTCGCCGTCGGTGCACGAAAGGTATGCCGTAAGGAAGCGCATAGCCGTACCTGCCGCCCCGATATCTATTGTCTGCGGCATATTTCTCAGGGCGTTTATTACAACATGCGTGTCGTCGCAGTCGGAAAGGTTGTCGGGCAGCTCACTGCCACCAGCCAAGGCACAGGCTATGAGTGCCCGGTTGCTTATGCTTTTTGATGCCGGCAACAGTATGTCGGCATCAAGATGTTCCGGTGATGTTATTTCGAACGTAGTCATTAATCTATCATTTTATGGTGGTAATCTTTAAGTCCATAGGTCCCTCGACGGTTGAGGCACGTGTTGACTTGTCGGTGGAAATCTTCGGCCCGGGAATGAGCGGACTGTAGTACAGCACGTTGCGAATACGCTCTTTTTGCTCCTTGGATATTTTCCAACCAAGCGTAAGGCTGTAGTCCATGATGTTGGCCGACGTGTATGTTATCCCGTCACATGAGTGGCGTATGAGCCAATTGTCGGCATACATTGCCTGCTCCTCGCTGAGACCTGTGACATATTCAATATACTCGTGGCGGTTGTACGAGTATGTGTCCGTGCAGTAATCGGTGTCGCCACACGAATCCACTGGCTCTATGCTGGTGCCGTCCTTGCTTTCCGTAAAGGCATGCAGCAGTCCGAGATAATGGCCAAGCTCGTGTGCCACGGTCACGACAATGTCGTTGGAATAAAGCTCGGTAGCATGATGATCGGTATTGGTATAACGGTCACTCTGGTAATATCCACCCCCCTCTTTAGTGTTGGCATACATACTGTTGATTGCCGAACAGTAAGCATACTTGAGATTGGCCTTTGT
Organism: uncultured Prevotella sp.; assembly: GCA_964386825.1. Lineage (GTDB taxonomy): Bacteria > Bacteroidota > Bacteroidia > Bacteroidales > Bacteroidaceae > Prevotella. Next base: position 8,468 of record CAYLUI010000057.1, read on the forward strand.
GAGTTTTGCCTGAGCAATGGTCTCCAAGCCTTCCAATTTGTGCTCTCCCTCATGGGTGTAAGGCATGTGTGATATGCCAAGCGTTATCTCAGAGTCACTGTCCTGCTTGAAGTGGAACATCATCACGTTGATGTAATTGTTGGGTTCCCAAATGTACTTGACATTGCCACCGGTATTGTCGCTCATGAATTTCATCACGTCTATGGGGTATTCGCCCGTGTAACGCACATACTCTACGCCTGGATACCTTAGCGTCTTTCCGCTTTCATCTTTTGTAGCAAGCACGAACCTCACCCTCACGTTCTCACTTTCACCATATACATTGCCTTGGTAAGTCTTGTTTACGTATTCAAGTATGTTGGCCAGTCTCTGGTAAGGAATGTATTGGGTTGGGTCTGAAGCATTGCTGTACAACACATGGAATATGACAGGCAACTCGTAAGTGTAATTACTGTCAACATCATCAACGATTTCCGGAGCCGGTGTGGATGGGCTTGTGGGTTCGTCGTCGCTGCTGCACGCTGCCAAGAAAGACAGCGCAAGGACAAGTGCCGTAAATGTCTTTTTCATCCTGATAATAGTTTTCCCTGCAAATTTACAAAAATATTGGTAATGCACCTAATTAATTTGTACAATTTAATAAGCTGCCTGATTTTACAGCCGTTTTGCCATACAAGTGCTGAAAAAGACCACGCAAGCAGGTGCAGAGCAAAAAAGTTGCCCGAAAATTTGGCAATGTCATTTTTTAGCCGTAACTTTGCACCCGCATTTAAGGATCGGGATTTAGCGCAGTTGGTAGCGCACACGTCTGGGGGGCGCGAGGTCGCTGGTTCGAGTCCAGTAATCCCGACCAAAATTAATCAAGGCATACTTTGTTAGTATGCCTTGATTTTTTGTCAACTATGCCAAAGTCGAAAAGATAATTAAAAAACGCACTTCCCGAAAACGGACAAGTGCGTTTATGTGAAATCAATGATTATTCTTCAATATCTTCATCACCTTGTTGAAATACTGTTGCGTTCGCTTGACGCTGTAATTCATCCCACCATTCCAGGAACGTATAGCAAGCTCAACGTCATTTTTCGGATTGAACCACGACTGGAAAAGTAAGAACATTTCTATAGACTTCTGCCTACTCATTCGATCAGAAAGCTTATAACGCTTTTTTGATTTGCGCGACTTCAAGATGTTATTGCATTCTGCGACAAAAATGGGAGTTATCTGCATTACGCCAACAGAAGCACCACAACGCGCATTACATTTGCCATTGCTCTCAACCTGAATTATAGCCTCAATCACAGGCTTCCAATGACGCTCAGAAATACTATAGCTGAAATCTTTTTTTTCTCCTACCGCATACGACGGCATCAAGATGAAACTGAAAAAAAACAAAAAACTTACCCTAAATATTTTCTCCATAACATACTTTTTCTGGAGCAACACAGCCTCTTGCAGCTGCCGTGGAGATACGACTCAGAGAAAACACGTAAAACCATTACTCCGTTAAACATCATGACCAATCTCGGCCACATCAAATAAACATATAAAAATGCTATCCTAAATACAAATGCAAAGTTACGAAAAAAGATTGATAATCAACACCTTTTGCAATATTATTTGATAATTGACAATAAACTTTCACGCTTAGTAACCATACAAAAAGAAAGTTTATTGTACGAGCCATCATTCCATAATCCCAGACGTGTGCTGGCACCATTGATCCTTCCTTGCAGAAAACCATGCCCTGCTGATGCCACGTAGCTCTCTAATCATGCCAAGGCTTGCAAACGTATGCTCCGTGCACACACACCAAAAAATAGAAACGCCTGAGGGAAAAAAGACTGCGCCACACTCTCCAAAGGTTAGAAAATATGGTTGTGGGAGGATGAGGCGTAGCCGAAGGATGGGGTATGGTCGTGGGCTTGAGTTTGCGGTTGGGTTTGTGCGCGCACCGCGCGCACGTCCGCAACGCCAGAGAGGGGGCGTGGCGACCACGCCCCCTCTCTGGCGTTGCGGGTCAGGGAGCC
>CAYLUI010000058.1:0-9915 GCA_964386825.1 uncultured Prevotella sp.
AGTCTGTTTCTATCTTCCAAGGAAATTCTGTGATAACACCGGAAGTCGTAACCGTAGATGGCGACAAGTATTATGTGGCTGCCACCAATGGCGACTATTATGTTGAGGCTCCACAGAAGTTCCGCATCGTTGGTGCCACGCTCAACTTCCTGCGCCGTAGTCCAGAGGAAGACTCTTATTCTGTGGCTGGCGACTTCAAGGCAACGCCTTATGCACGTGACAATAGTGAAATGGAAGGACAGCAACTTACAGAGGGTAATGATACTTACACGGTTGAGCTGTCCAACCTCAACAACGACGCTATCCACTTCAGCATAAGCGAGTTGGTGGAGGGGCAGTCGGCTCTCTACAATGTCAACCTCAAGCTTATGCCGCTCAACCCGGAGGTGCAAAACCTGTCAGTGGCAAGCAAGTTTGGCAGCGACCTGATACAAAACACCACCTCGTTCACCTCTAAAAACTACAATTTCAATGACGGTGAGGCGGTTACGCTGTTGGCTCCCGAGGGTCAGACCCAGTGCACCGTTGACTTCCTGAACGCTTATAACGAGGAGGGAACGCTGTGGTACACCACGAAAGAAAACGAGAACACGCCGCAGGGTGGCTACTCAAACTATTTCCTCGTGAACAGTGCCGCTGACCAGGGAGGCCCTAAGGACGTGCTGCTTGATGTCAACAAGAGTCCTCGTACCGAAGCCACGCAGGCTGGAACCATTGGACTGAAGTTCACGAACATAGAGGAACTTTACGACACCAACCTTAAGGACGAGGTGGCTAACGGCCCCGAGAAGCTCATTGACAATCCTTTCAGCAAGACCGAGGCTGAGTACAAGGAGGCAACGCTCGCTGTTGATGGCGACGCACAGACCTTCTACATTTACTCCGCCGACCAGCCTACGTTCAATATCATGCCTGCGGGTGTGGGCGTAAGGCACATCGACTATCGCTATTACACGCTGACGGTGGCTTGCAAGTCGCAGAAGGAAGTGCCGGACGTTACCATAACGCCGATATACCGTAAGACGCTGAAGGCGCAAAACCACAAGAACACAGACATCGCCTCTGACGGCGGCACGGCTGACGAGAACCTCACGTTCTATGGCGTTACCGTGAAGGCAAAGCTCGCTGAGGGCGAGGGTCAGGCACAGGGCTACCTCACCAGTGAGCAAATCGTTGAGGCTATAAAGACCGCCGTGGCTGCAAAGGCTAATGAGGAGGGTGCCGACTTCAAGTTTAAAGAGAACGACGAGTTGCGCGGATGCCTTTACATTGACATGAGCAGCCTTAAGCGCACCGACAACGATGCCTTTGACGACGACTTCTATCGCTCCACGGCAGACAACTGCCTCTACTTCATGTTCAACGGCTTCTCGCGTGAGAACGTAACGAACACCATGACCCTCACTGCCGACGGCAAGTTTGAGGCCGACGGCAACGTGGTGGTGTACGACCAGCAACCGTTCTTCTCACCATACGACTTCAACACAGCCCAGTACACCGTGACCTACGAACGTGAGGGCACCGTGCAGAAGGAAGGTGGCGTGAAGGAAAGGGTAAAGAACATGGCTGTGGTGCTGCCTTTCGACGTGAGCCTCGACGGCAACGGAAAGCTGAAGACGGCGAGCGACGCTACCGACAACAACGTGACCTACCACAACATCACGAAATCTGGCGAGCTTAACGGCATTGGCAACCAGGGACAGGGACTTACCTATGCCATTGTTGCTTCTCCTGCCACGGGCGAGGCGACGGCAAACGCCAACAGCCCTTATTATGTCACCACTGAGGGCGACGGTTTCACATACAACATACATGGCGCACAGTTCCGCAAGACGGGAACCGTGGCTGCCGACAACAGCGTCAGCTTTGCCGACATGACCCGTACTAATGGCACGTGGACAGGTCACGGCACCTACGCCGGCGTGCAGCCGTCGGCTGGCAAGGCACCAGATGCGCAGAAAGGCATGTGGTACTTCTCGCAGGATCTTTTCTGGAACGCCGACAACCTCGTCAACAACGATCACGTCAACATACGTCCGTTCCGCGCTTACTTCATCACCACCGACGAGACCTCTGCGTCAAATGCAAAGGTGGTGTTCAGCCTCGACGACATAGTGACGGGCATTGGCAGCGTGGCTTCAGGCAGCGGCAACGGCAACGGGCTTGTTGTCTCGGCTGGCAGGGGATGCGTTAACCTCACGGCGAACGGAGCTACGGCGTTTGGCGTTTACACGGTGGCGGGCAGCCTCGTGACAAAGGGTGCTCTCTCGGCTGGCGAGAGCCGCAGCGTGGCACTGCCGCAAGGGCTGTATCTCGTCAATGGTGTTAAGGTAGTAGTGAAATAAACAAAACTTGAACATATAAAGTTATGAAAAAAGAATATATTATCCCGCAGATCAAAGTCTTCGCACTCATGGACGAGCCACTGTTGCAGGCGGTGAGCCGTGTTCCAGTAATTGAGGAGGACATTGACGGCGATGCCAAGGAGAACCCATTTACGGGTTTCGAGAACGGTGCCGATGCCCTGCCCGACGACTGGGGAGTGAGAGACTTTGGTCCCTGGAAAGAATGATGTTTGTATGAACAAAAAAAAGTTTACATTTCTATCTCTTGTGTTCCTCTGTCTTGCCTTGTGCAGGGCAGAGGCTCAATCTGTTTTATTTGAGAGTGGTTCAAGCTACCATTATCGCATCCCGTCGATAGTCCGCCTAAATGACGGTTCGTTGATGGCGTTCACAGACTCGCGTCAAAAGGGTTCGCAGGCTTCTGACATAGGCTATGGTTGGATTGACATGATGTGCAAAACATCGTCTGACAATGGCAACAGCTGGGGAAGTAGCCAATATATTGTAAAGCATAGTGGAACTTCCGGGTTTAATTATGCTTTCGGTGATGCCGCTACAGTTGTGGATCGCGAGTCTGGCGATGTCCTTATGATGAATGCCGCTGGCAGCATAGGGACAGGTGATGGGGATGGCACTGTTGATGGGAACATCCAAATAGCGCGTACCGTGAGGTCAGCTGAAAGTGGGAAATGGTCAACGCCAAGTAATATTTCCCAGAATGTTTATAAAAACATTAGCCTTAAATGCTTGTTTTTCAGCAGTGGGCGAATTGTGCAAAGCACAAAGGTAAAAGTTGGTGACTATTATCGGCTTTATGCAGGTGTAAACACGAGACCGAATGGCAGTCGTGTCATGTATTCTGACGACTTTGGAGCGACCTGGAATTATCTTGGTGGAACCAGCGTGACTCCTTCGCTTGTCACAAGTAGCGTTTTTGGTGATGAATGCAAGGTTGAGGAATTGCCCAATGGCGACATCTTGTTATGTTGCCGAGTAGCTGGCGACGGAAACACCGGTCGAATTTTTAATGTTTTCAGTTTTACGGACATTAAAAACGCAACGGGCAGTTGGGGAACTTGTGCCCGTTCCGGTAAAGCAAATACGACTGGAGAAACTTACACGTACAACACCAATGGTGAAGTGTTGTTGGTTCCTGCCATAAGGAAGTCGGACAATAAGACGGTTTATGTGCTTTTGGTTTCTGCCCCTATGTCAGGCACTCGCGAGAAAGTCGGAATTTATTATAAGGAATTGCCCTCTGAATATACCAAACCGGAAAACTACAAGAGTGGTTGGAGCAAATACCAAGTCACGCCAGACAATTCTGGTTATTCGACAATGATACTCGACCAGAAAGGTGAAGTGGCATTTTATTTTGAGCGTGATTGGGTTGAAGGAACTGGTTACGACATGGTGTTTCAAACCATCAGCCTTTCTGACATTACCGGTGGCGCTTATGTTTATTCCGCCGGCACGAAAGGCGAGTACATTACCACGTCCGACCCTGCTTGGGGCGCGCCCGTTAGTGTGGATGCCCCGGCTTTCTCGGTCAACTCAGGCACTTACTCAAGCGAGTTTGCCGTTGAGCTGACATGCGCCACCGATGGCGCAACCATTTATTACACTACCGACGGCAGCACGCCGACGGAGCAAAGCGCAAGATACACGGAACCGATAACCATCGGGACGACAACCATACTGAAGGCTGTGGCCGTGGATGCCGACGGAAACAAGAGCCGTGTGGTGTCAGCCTCTTACAGCATTGCCACGCTCGACGACAACAACAAGCTTGGCACAACCATTTCGCTCGATTACAACTCAAGCCACCAGCTGTTCTCAAACGGTGCTGGTGGAGCTGTCATGGCGAACCAATATTTCAGCTACCTCCGCCATGACATAGCACACGTGCAGATGCTTTCGTCGAGCACAAGAACGCTTTCCACCGAGGGTGCTGGTGTCTTCAAGAAGATTGACAACAACATGCTCTTCAAGGGGGGGGACGTTGACGGAGACGGTGTCGCTGATGGGAATTTCCTCCAGATAAACAACGGTCAGTCAACGGCTGGTCGGCAGCCTTACTGCTTCGTGGCAATCGTTGCGCCAAAGGGTTACCGCTTCACGCGTTACCAGATGGAGGTGCTGCCAGAGCTTTCTACGGCAGGTGCCACTATTGCCCGTTACACGTACAATGAGGATGGCACGGAAAACCTGGCTGGCGACAGCATTGCCGTTGCCTCGGGAATGTCGCCGTGGGATGTGAGCTTGCGAAATGGCACCAACGTGCTTTACTTCCGTTTCAACTGCAACATCAAGGATTCCGGCGTGCCGGTAACCCTGAAATCGCTGAAGCTGACCTACGTCATCGACGACCCGTTCTCGGCACAGCTGCCCGATGCCAACGGTGGCTTGGAAATGCACACGGGTCTTCTTGACCTTGGCACGTTCTCAAACAACAATGCCAATGGCACCCATTCGTCAGCCAATGGCGGCGAAGGCTATTGGTCGTTTGACGATGCCAGAACCATAACCGACGAGCAGAGCGTGAACATCGTAAACAATGGTGGCGAGAAGCAAACGAAGGTGGTTACGGTTGATGGCGGCCAATATTTCGTGGCTGCTGCCAATGGCGACTATTACATTGAGGCTCCGCAAAAGTTCCGTGTCGTGGGCGCAACGCTCAACTTCCTGCGCAGCGACGCAAAGGGGAAAAGTGAATTTGTATGCTCTGATTACATTCCTTCGTCATCCTCAGATGGTGATGTTGTCGTGATTTGCACAAAGGATGGAACATATCTTAATGACAATGACGGAACAATTGTGGCCGGAACAAGCTTGCAAGATGCCACGCGTTGGACGATAAAATATAATAATAGGCGTGATGATTATGATTATACGATACAAAATGAAGCCGGACAATATCTTTATCAGAGGAACACAACCGGTGCATCGTGCGCTTTGTCAAGTTCTGCTCAATATTGGAGTTATAATTCCACAAGAGGATTAGGGTATAATCTTAATAATCAAGCAAGATATTTGTCATATTCTAATGGAAACTGGGGATACACTTCGAATGGAAACTCCAATGCTATTCTGCAAACAGTGACAGGCGAGGCTGCCGACAGCTATTCCGCCCACGACTTCACCGCTACGGTTTACAACCGTGAGAATACTGACCCCGCCGCCAACGGAACCAACGAACTTACCGCAGCCCGGAAGGATGCCACGGTAACCGTGACAGACTTTAACAATGATGCCGTACACTTTAATATTGCCGGGCTGGCATCGGGCACTGCCGCGCTTTACAATGTAAGCCTAATGGTGTTGCCTTTAAACCCTGAAGTGCAGACGTTGAAAGTGGCGGCGAAGTATGGTTCCGGCGTAGTGGGAGCCAACGAGGTCACTTCGCTAAACTACATTTTCAACGAGGGCAATGCCGTTAACGTGCTTGTGCCGAAAAATGTTGAAAGTCCGTTCCACATGGTGTTCCGCGATGCTGAGAATGACGAGAAGACGCTGTGGTACAGCACCGGCGTGAACAACAACAGCACGTCACGGGGTGGTTACTCAAACTATTACCTCGTGGGGAGCGAAGCCGAGATAAAGGGTACGGCTGACTTGACTCCGTTCCCTGACGTGCGCGTCAACTCTGACGTGGTTGGCACGGTAAAGTTGCCTGCCACGAACATTGCCGATGTGTTTGCCGGCAATGCTTCCGAGCTAACGGACAACGAGTTCGTGAGGGATAATGCCAAGTTTGCCGAGGTGTCGCTTGCCGACAATGAGAGCAAGGAGGTTTATGTTTATTCCGCCGACGTGCCTACGTTCCGCATAATGCCCAAGGGCACGGGATTGGGGACGCATATCGATTACCGTTATTACACCATAACGGTGAGACCCGTGGTGGAGAACGAGAAACCAGTGGTGGCTTTCACCAAGATATATGAGGAGACGCTGAAGAGCGCGCCCCACAAGACCGAGGGCAACAAGCTGGTTTCCGACGGCGGCACTGTTGACGGCAAGCGCACGTATGTTGGCGTGACCGTTACGTCGGAGGCTGAAAACGCAAGGCAGGCTTACGGCGTGCTCACAAACGAGGAAATAATAGAGGCGATAGGCGACGCGTTGAAAGCCAACAACTGCTTTGGCTTCGACGAAGAAGACCCGTATCGTGGCATCCTGTACGTTGACATGAGTGGCTTGACCACGGTGACCAACAAGACCGATGCCAACGGCGTGAACCTCTGGGACACGTTCCACAAGGCTACCGCCGACAACTGCCTCTACTTCATGCCGAAGGGCTTCCAGCGCAAGGTTGGCAACACGCTTCGCAAGACAGACAGCGGCTTTGAGGCTCTGGGCGACGTGGTGGTTTATGACCAGCAGCCCTTCTTTACGCCTTATGGCTTCGTGACGGGAACTTACAATGCCAAGTATGAGCGCGAGGGCACGGTGGAAACGTCGTCGGGCGACCGCAAGGCAATGGTGAAGAACATGACGGCGGTGTTGCCGTTCGGCATTTCGCTCAATGACGCAGGCAATCCTATGACGGCAGGCGACGTGGTGGACGCTACGGTGACGTTCCGCGACATCACGGGCTATGGCGAGGTGACGGGTGTCGTGTCAGGAGGCACGGCCGCCACGTATGCCATGCTGGCAGAGAGCGTTGCCGACGGCGTTGCGAACGCTAACCAACCATATTATGTGACATCAACCACGCCTGGCTTCTCGTTCAGCATCCTCGGAGCCAAGTTTGAGCCTACGGGCAGCGTTGCCGACGGCAAGGGCGTTACTTTTGCCGACCTGAAGCGCACCACTGAGCCAGCCTCCGGCTACAAGGGAACGTGGACGGCTGTGGGAACATACAGCGGCGTGCAACCACCGAAGGCAGAGGACCTGTGGTATTTTGCTTCTGATTGCTTCTGGAAGTCGGGCGCGCTCAAGCAGAACAACCACGTCAACATTCGTCCCTTCCGCGCATATTACACCACCGATGGCAACACGGGCAACGCCGCCAAGGCTGCCGTGGTGTTTGACGCTTCGGACCTTGGCTCGGTGACGGGCATAAGCGACGTGGTGGCAGGCAATGGTGGCTTGACGGTCAGTGCCGGCAACGGAGCGATAACCGTCACCGCCGACAGCGCGACGACGCTCAGGGTTTGCACCGTGGCTGGACAGCTGGTGGCTGAGGGCAGCCTCGTCGGCGGCGAGACTCGCCGCTTGGCCGTGCCGCAGGGCGTTTACCTTGTCAACAACGTCAAGGTTGCCGTCAGGTAATTTTTCGGATATTTTTTTTAATTTCTCATATACATTCACTTGCCCTTGCGTGCGTCGTGAGACGCGTGCAGGGGTCTTTTCTTTAAATTTCTTTAACAGCCAAGTTTTTTCTGCCCTAAGCGAAAGAAATGTAACGAGTTACGGCTTCAAGTGGCGGTGGGGTGGGGAAAAGGAATTTGGCGAGAATGAATATTTTTTGTATTTTTGCATTTGCGTCCGTGAAAACGGGCGACAGAGAACGTGGGATTACAATCTACATCCATTGAAAAGCAGATGAAAGCAAAGCGTGATGCTCGGTGGGAGAACGCGCTCGCGCTGATACGCGAGAATGTCACCGAGCAGGTTTACAAGACATGGTTCATGCCTATCGTCTTCGAGCACTTCGACGAGGTGCGGAAGATGATACTCGTGCAGGTATCCAGCCCGTATGTGTATGAGTACCTGGAGGGGAACTATATCGATTTGCTTGGCAATGTGCTGCAGAGGAGCTTTGGGCAGGGCATCGGCTTGAGCTACCGTGTCGTGACCGACAAGGAGCATAACCTGTCGCAGGAGATAGAGGCGGATCCGGCTGGGGCGGCTCCGAAGCCGCAGCAGCGTGAGAACGTAGGACGTAACCCGGCAGACATTGATGCGCAGCAGCCACAACAGCTCGACTCGCAGCTTAACCCACACCTCACTTTCGGCAACTACATCGAGGGCGACAGCAACAAGTTGCCGCGCTCTGTGGGACTGTCTATTGCCGAGCATCCAAACAGTATGCAGTTTAACCCGATGTTCATATACGGACCGTCAGGTTGTGGCAAGACGCATCTTATAAACGCGATAGGCGTGCGCGCCAAGCAGGTGTATCCGCAGAAGCGTGTGCTTTATGTCTCGGCGAGGCTGTTTCAGGTGCAATACAGCAATGCCGTGCTGAAAAACGTTGTCAACGACTTCATCGCTTTCTACCAGACCATCGACATGATCATTGTCGATGACATTCAGGAGTGGATGGGGAAGACTGGCACGCTGAACACGTTTTTCCATATCTTCAACCATTTGTTCAAGAACGGCAAGCGAATAATATTGGCTTCTGACCGTCCGCCGGTTGACTTGAAGGATGTGCCCGAGCGTCTGCTGACGCGCTTCTCGTGCGGACTTATTGCCGAGTTGGAGAAGCCGAACACGAAACTATGCGTTGACATACTTGAAAACAAGATACGCCGCGACGGGCTGAAGATACCTCGCGACGTGGTGGAGTTTATCGCATCGACGGCAAGCGGAAGCGTGCGCAACTTGCAGGGGGTCATCGATTCGTTGATGGCTTATTCCATCGTTTACAACTGCAACATTGATATGCGCCTTGCCAATCGTGTGATAAAGCGTGCGGTGAAGATTGACGACCGACCGCTGACCGTGGACGACATTCTGGAGAAGGTGTGCAGCCACTATAACGTGACCACCACGCAGATAAATTCGAAGAGCCGCAAGCGCGATTATGTAACCGCGCGACAGGTTTCCATGTATCTGGCTTCTAAATATACCAAGATGCCCGCTTCGCGCATTGGCAAGCTGGTTGGCAACCGTGACCACAGCACGGTGTTGCACAGCTGTGCGCAGGTGCAGAAACGCTTGCAGGTTGACAAGGCTTTCAATGCCGAGGTCGTCAGTATCGAAACATCGTTTGGCTTGAAGAAGTAAAGTCTGAGCCTTCACACTCTTCATAGTTCTGGTTACACAACCTCACACTCTCCACATTCCTATTTATATAGTTTTATTTATATCGTCTTTTTTTATATCGTCTTTTTATATAGCTTTATTTATTATATTGTCTTTCCAGCTTATATAGCCTTTTTCTTTTTTATTGCATTTCCTCCTTTCTTTCCTCTTTCTTTTCTTCCCTTTTCCCCTGTTTCCTTTTTTCTTTATCCTATTTCCCTCTTTCTTTTCTTCTATCCTATTTCCCTCTTTCTTTTCTTCTATCCCTTTCCTCTATTCCTTCTTCCTCCTTTTCTTCCATCTTTTTCTCCATTTCTTCCTCCATCCCTTTCTTACCTTTCCTTTTCCTCATCATTTTTCCCTTTCTTTACTTTTCGCATCTTTGTTAATTTCCACCTTATTTTGCCAATCCTCTCTTTTCTATCTTCTCTATCCCTTCTATCCCCTCTATCCCTTCTATCCATTCCCTCAGTTTCCCTTATCCTCTCTTTTCTCCAATCTGTTCTTTTAGTCCTTTCCTAATTCTTATTTCTTCTCCAAAAAGCCCCCTTTTCTTTGATTTAAGTCAATTTTGTAATATTTTTGAAAAATATTT
>CAYLUI010000059.1:0-8518 GCA_964386825.1 uncultured Prevotella sp.
CACAGGCACTGGCACGGGTGGTACAGGCACTGGCACGGGTACTGGTACTGGTACTGGCACTGGCACGGGTACGGGTACTGGCACAGGTACTGGCACTGGCACTGGCACGGGTACAGGTACAGGTACTGGCACTGGAACAGGAACAGGTACTGGTACTGGCACGGGTACAGGCACTGGCACGGGTACAGGCACTGGCACGGGTACAGGTACTGGTGGTACTGGTGGTACTGGTGGTACTGGAACAGGTACTGGCACTAATAATGGTGATGGCACGGGACCTGCTACAGGAGACATGACTCCTACCGATGCTGTTGCAGGCTATGTTCCTACAAAATTTGACGGAATAGACTATTGGGCTATCAGTTTCACTCGTTCGCAGACGCAGCAAACCGACAAGAAGGCTTTGCATCGCATGCGTTACAGCTTCATTAACCAGATTTTGACGCAAATGAAGCAGGACGGACGCATCGTGGATCCTGATGGTTTGAGGGATGGACTTGATTTTACCACGAGTCTAAACAGGAGCAATCCTTCCAATCCAAACTATGTTTACAACCGTGGATTCATTGAGTGGATTGACGAAGACATGCGTAAGGGAAGCATGTGGTCAATATCCACGTCATATTATCGTGCACCAAACTATAATTCAGGTGGTTATTACGTGGATTTCTTCCTGTCGTATGTAAGAGCGGCGATGACATATTCGCGCGAAGCCTTCTACAAGGAGTATCCTAAGGAAAAATATCCACTTGTGGCTGAGCGCTTTGAGCTTGCCATAAGCTACATGAAGGAAAAACATGGTGTTGACTTGCAGGCCATTGCGTTGGGATTTCAAAGTGAAGACGCCGAAGATTCCGAGAAATAATTAATATGAGAAACTTGAAGTTTTTTCTCTTTTTGACATGCTTTCTGTCTTTGTCATCTTTTGCATTTGCATCAGGTGACGAGACGGACAGCATTGGCAAGGGAATAAAATTTGAGAACATACCGTTCAAGCAGGCTTTGGAAAAAGCCAAGGCTGAAGGCAAGCAGGTCTTCATAGACTGTTTTATAAAGACTTGTGTTCCTTGCAAATACATGGTGCGTTATATTTTCCCACAGGAAGAATGTGGGGAATATTTCAACCCTCGCTATGTCTCTTTGGCGATGGACATGGATGAGGGCGACGGCCCATCGGTCAGGGATAAGTATGGTGTGGGAATTTATCCTACATTCTTGATTATCAATCCCGATGGCACACTGTTTGTCAAGGAAATCGGTGCTGTTACGAAAAGCTCGGACATAAGCTTTGTTGACAAGATGAAGCGAGCCATACTGCGTGTTGAACTTGCGAGCAGGTACAAGGCAGGGGAGCGTGGCGAGGAGTTTGTGCGCCAATACATTGGTGTGCTGCACGCAAGTAGCGACGTTTCTCTCAATGCTGTTGTCAATGAGTTTCTCTCTACAATGACTGTTGACAAGCTTAGTCTCAAAGAAAACTGGGACATACTTTCAGCTTATGTCATGGATCCTGAGGCACCGGCTTTTCGCCGTCTTCTCGCAAGCCGCGATTCTTTTGAGACAAGGTTGGGGAAGGATGTGGTGCGTCAGAAGTTGATGTCAACATACCAGGAAGAGTTCAACATGAAGAAGATGCTTGGCCTCAACTTTGATTTGCGCATTTCCGACCTTGAGGAGCTTGGCAAGGTGGGCTATCCCACGCAAACACTTGTTGGCTGCATGACGGTCAGGAACATAATCAACAGCAAAAATAGTGCCAAGTTTGGCGACATAATCCGTGTGATAGAGGGCATAGGCAAACTGCCGGAGAGTGGGCAGGCTGCGGTTTTAAAGGAGCTTCGTGGTTTTGAGCGTATTGCTTCTGCCAGCCAGCGAGCCACTGCCCGTAAGGCTCTTGTCAACTTGAATCCTTCGCTTTCTGCCACTAACGCTTCCGTTGTTGACGGTTACATAAGGAGATTGTCTGCCAAGTAATAAGCGATGACATTTTGGGCAACACCACATTTGTTGTGGAATGTAGCATACGCAAAATCAATGCCGCAACCAAGTCATGGTTGCGGCATTGATTTTTGTGGCATCATTGTTCGCCAAGTATTTGCTCGGCGTGTTCTTTCACCTTTATTTGCCTTGGCTTGAAAATGTCTGTTACCACTCCGTTTTCGTCGGTGACAAATGTCGTGCGGAAAACTCCCATCGTGGTTTTGCCATACATTTTCTTCTCACCATAAACCCCAAGCTCGCTGACGAGCTTCTTTTCGGTGTCGGCTATCAGCGGGAAAGGCAAGTCGTGCTTTTCGATGAATTTCTTATGGCTTTCAGCGTTTTGCGTGCTTACGCCAACAACGGCGTAGCCTTTGGCGATAAACCTGTCATGGTGGTCGCGCAGGTTGCAAGCCTCACTTGTGCATCCCGGGGTTGCGTCTTTCGGGTAAACATAAAGCACGAGTTTTCTGCCCTTGAAGTCGCTCAGGTTAATGTCATTGCCGTCTTGGTCTTTGCCAAGTGTTTCCGGCAAACGTTGTCCCACTTCCATATTATCTGTTTGTCTTGTCGCTGTGGCTTATTGGTTTACCGTGTACTCTTTGGGCATGCATATCATCAATATTAAATACACAATGATGCCGCTGAAGGCTGTGCCAAAGGTCAGCAGCAGGTAAGCCAGCCTCACTATTGTTGGATCCCAGCCAAAGTATTTTGCGATGCCACCGCATACGCCCGAAATCATCTTTTCATTCTCTGTCCGTGTAATTCTTTTGTTCGTACTCATTTTCCTTTTGTTTTATTTTGTTGTGTTTTTTGTTTCCTTACGCTATTTCCTCTATTCCGTAGCCTCGTTCACGAGATAGGCTATGCTCATGTATGGAATGCCCGAATGGTGTTGCAGCCCAATCTCGCATGTTCGGCTGTTGCTGTAACCACATTCCACGCGGTTGTCCGAAAGTTGCTTTCGCAGATGCCTCAGCGCATATTGGTTCATCTCGGGATGTGTGAAGCCACGGTCGCCGGCGAAGCCACAGCAGCCCACGCCCTCAGGCACGATCACGTTGTCGGCGCATAGGCGTGCCAGGTTCACGAAGTCGTCAACGAGCCCCATCTCTCTCATCGAGCATGTGGCATGTACGGCAACTGTGCGGTGCAATTGGTGGAAACGCAGGCGAGGTTTCAGGCATTGCAGTATGAACTCAACAGGCTCGTACAACCTGACCCTTGTCATCATTTTCCGCATACGATGCAGGCACGGACTTTGGTCGCACAGCACCGGGTAAAGTCCCTCGTGACTTGCCTCATACAGGGCATCCTCCAGTTCGGCGGTCTTGCGATCCGCAATGTCCATCATGCCCTTGCTTTCCCATATTTGCCCACAGCACATGTTTTCCATGCCCTTGGGGAATATGACCTCGTATCCGGCTTTGTTGGCGAGTGCCACCATTTCGTCCACAACGCTTTTTTTCACGGGTGCACCCTTGGCGAGTCCCATTGTCTGGTTCAGGCAACTTGGAAAGTAAACCACCTTCAGGGGCATGCCATCCGTGGGTTGTCCTGCGCGGTTCCTGTTTCGCCTCACGTTCCCGTTCTCGCCTTCCAGTGTTGACGGCTTCACATGGTTTGCTTTCGGCATGGACGGTGTCCACAAAGGCATCCCTGCCTTGTGCATTCCCCTCGCTACGGTCTCCATGGCGTGTGTCCCGAGCAGCGTGTGCCCTGCGTTTGCTACGCTGAGAGTGGCTCGCAAGCCGTTTTCCAGCCCTTTCAAGTGGCGTGCGGCAAAGTCGCCGACCTCATACGCCAGCTTGTTTTTGTCCATGCTTGTCTGCCGCAATAGGTGCGTCAGGTCGCCGGTGTTTATTCTCATAGGGCACGAGGTGGCGCACAGTCCGTCGGCGGCACATGTTTGGTTGCCATAATATTGATATTGCCTTTCCAACCGTTGCGCCCGTGCCTTGTCCCTTTCGTCGCCGCCGTTCAGCCTCATTATTTCACGCTGGCAGGCAATGCGCATACGTGACGAGAGGGTCAGCCCGCAGGTCAGGCAGTTTACTTCGCAGAATCCACACTCAATGCACTTGTTGGCTCGTCTCACGCCTTCCGTCATCTCCTGCGTCGATGACTTGCGGGAACCCATTGCCTTGGCGAAGGCAGTGCCGTCGGGTAGGGCAGAGAAGTCGAAGTCGAGTTCCGGCAACTGTTTCAGGTGCTCCACGAAGCAATTGGCATTGTCGTTGAATATCACGCCGGGATTTACGATGTTGTCCGGGTCGAATATCTCCTTCAGCTCACGCATTGCCTCATAGGCGTCGTCGCCCCATTCATCCCTGACGAACGGAGCCATGTTGCGCCCCGTGCCGTGCTCGGCTTTCAGCGAGCCGTCATAGCTGCGAACAAGCTTCACCACGTCGCGCATCATGCTGGCGTAGCGTTCCACCTCGTTGGCATCCTTGAAGCTTTGGTTCAATATGAAGTGGTAGTTTCCCTCAAGGGCGTGGCCGTATATGCAACCGTCTGAGTATCCATGGCTTGCGATGATTTGTTGCAGTTTCACGGTAGCCTCTGGCAAGTGTTCCACAGGGAACGCCACGTCTTCTATAAGGCAGCTTGTGCCCGTGGGTCTCATGCCACCCACCGTTGGGAAGATGCCTTGGCGTATGGCCCAGTATTTGCCACACACCTTTGGGTCTTCCGAGAAACTGGGCTGGCCGTAAAGGCTGAATTGAGCCAGCGTAGCCGTTATGGCTTGCACGTTGCGCTCCAGCGCCTCGTGGGTCGTGGCTCGCGTCTCGGTGAGTATTGCCGTCAGGTTGTGGTAGTCGCCTGGGCGCACGCCTGCCACTTTGCCCGAATCGACATCTTGCTTGTATCTCAGGAAAACGGGGTCGTCAACCGATGCCAGCGACAGGTAGTCGAGCATCTCGGCGCATTTCACCACCTGCCTCTCCGCGCTCATTTCCAGGTCCCCTTCTGCCGATTCCAACTTCTTCATCTCGACCACGGCACGGCAGCTGTCCACCATGCTGTGGAAGTAAACCATCGCCGACGCACGGTAGGGGTATTCGCGAAGCGTGCGCATGGTGACTTGCGAGAGGAACGCCAGCGTGCCTTCCGAGCCAACGATGGAGTGGGCTATTATGTCGAAGGGGTCATCATAAGCTATCAGTGGGCGCAGGTTCAGTCCGGTAACGTTCTTTATCGAGTATTTCTTGCGTATGCGGTCGGCAAGCGGCTTGTTTGCCCTCACCTTGTTGCGCAAGGTTGTTATGCGCTCCAGGAAAGGCGCGTGGGTTTGCCTGAACCGTCTGCGACTGTCGTCGTCGCCGGTGTCAAGTATGGTGCCATCGGCAAGTACGATGCGGGCTGACACGAGCATGTGGTCGGAGTTTGCGTGGACACCGCAACTCATGCCCGACGCGTTGTTGTTCACGATGCCGCCTATCATGGCACTGTTTATCGAGGCGGGGTCGGGGGGCAGCACTCGGTGCAACGGCTTCAGCAGGCGGTTCACTCGTCCGCCCACGAGTCCAGGCTGCATGGTTATGGTGTCGTGGCCTTCGCTTATGCTGTAGCTTTCCCAGTTCTTGCCCGCCACGATCAGCACCGAGTCGCTCACGCTCTGGCCCGAGAGCGATGTCCCGGCGGCGCGGAAGGTGAACGGCGTTTGGCAGTCGTGGCACAGGCGCATGATTTTCGCCACCTCGGTCTCGTCATCGGTGCGTATCACAATTTTCGGTATCCGGCGGTAGAAGCTTGCGTCCGTGCCCCAGCCAAGGGTGCGCAGCTCGTCGGTGTAAATACGGTCTTTAGGCAGTATTTTCCTCACTTCGCTCAGGAAGTGGGTGTGTTTGTCCGATTTTTCCATCTTGACACAATTCTTTATGTCCCAAAATTACGCAATTTTGCCGTTATGTGCAAATGATTTTAGCACTATTTTATTAATTTTGCACGCAAGGTTTAAAACGAAAAGACATAAAGCGTAAGGAACATGGAAATAGACAAGAAGAAAGACCGCGAGGAGTTTGAGAGCTTGCTGCGCTCCACGCAGCGCGAGGGAGTTGACTACGTGTTGGAGGATTTGGAGAAAGACGGTTTCTTTGAGGCACCGGCCTCGGCAGGGCATCATCTCAATGTACCGGGCGGACTGTGCCGACACAGCCTCAACGTGTGCCGTGCCGGACTGATGATATGGGAAGGCCTGAATACGCTCGACGCTGCCAGCGCAGGCGAGGTGAGACGTGAGAGCGTGATAATAGCCACGCTGTTGCACGATGTCTGTAAGACAGACATTTACAAACGTACGATAAAGAAAAAGAAGAACAACCTCGGACAGTGGGAAGATGCCGAGGGATACAACGTGAGCTACAAGGATTTTCCCATGGGGCACGGCGAGAAGTCGGTCATAATGCTGTTGCTGAGCGGCTTGGACTTGCGCAACGACGAGATGCTTGCCATACGCTGGCACATGGGCGCCTTCGGGCTTAACTTCAACTCTTATGAGGATGAGCGTTGCTATGACACCGCACGTACCAAATATCCCTTGTGCAGCATCGTGCAGTGCGCTGACAGCATGGCGGCGGCAATACTGGAGACAACACAGGAAGACAGGGACAACTTGTGAGGAAAATACACGAGAACATTCAGGGCGTGTTTCGCCGAAATGCGATTACGCCGTAGTGGCATCATCGTTACGCCGTAATGGCGATGCGTTTACGCCACAATCGCAATACGTTTACGCCGTAATCGCATCGCCATTGCGCCGCATTCGCCATGCCTTTGCGGTGCAATGTTTTCCACCTTTTATTGGCATCGCACAGTCATCATTGTTTTGCTTTGCCATCAAGCCATCATAAAACCATTATGGGGATTATGATAAATAGAATAATTCCTTTCATGGGAGGGCAGCGCTGCCACCCTCCCATGAAAGGAATCGTAGATCGTATGTTTATTATGCCCTGCCGAGTTCTTTTCTCATGGCCTTGCCTATCTTGTTCCAGTAAGGCAAGTGCTTGAGCGTGCTGCGCACCGGTTGCACGAACCACAACATCAGTATCAGCAGGAAGAAACAGCCGCCTATGCACGTCACGCCGTAGAGTTGCTTTATGCCCATGAGCAGGCTGCTTGTTGGCGTGAACGGCAATCCGCTTACGAGATTGTCGGCGACGTGTTGCCTGAGCATGAAACTGTAGGTTCCGCTGCATATTGAGCTTACCAGTCCGTTGCGTATGAAGCCTGCGATGGTGAGTCCCATGAAGAAATGATGGAAAGGCATCAGCTCTTCAAGGTAAATGGACAGCGTGACGAAGAATATGGCATAGCCGAAGCCTCTTACGAATGTCGGGAACACCAGCCTGCCGATGTTCAGCTCGGGTGTTATGTAAAAATACATGAACACCTGATAGACAAGCAGGAACGCAAAGCCAATCGTCAGCAACCTGGTGTAAGGCAGCTTGAGCATCTTCATCCACCACAGGCTGAACATGCAGCCCGTGATGTTGCCCAGCACGACAACGAGGTTGAGCCACGAGGTTGTCATCATTCCCCAGTGGAGCACGCCTCCCGTGAAGACGTTTTGCAGGGCGTTGGGCGTTGAGTTCATCAGCTCGGCAATGGCGAACATGAAGAGTATGGGCCACAACGTCTTGTAGGTGAACGCACGGTAGTCGAGATAGGCGTGGCGTATGTGCTTCATGCGCTGCAAGGCAAAGTAGAAGGTCACGATCACCATGCCGGCGACGTTTCTCCACATCTCGCCGTCCCACCAGTTGTAATATTCGCCGTAGTTGAACAGCCATATCACCTCAAGCAGGAATGCCGACCACAGCACCATGCCGAGCCAGTCTATTGATATGAACGGCAGCGGCTTCATGAAGCGGAAGTGTTGCGTGCACGAGTACATGAACAGCAGCACGATGGTGAGCAGACCTGTTATGAACCACTGCATGGCCTGCCATGAGCCGCAGTGGTAAGTGAGCTGTTGCGTAAGCCACGAACCCACGCCCATGTTGCCGAGGATGACCATGTAAAGCAGTGGGAAGAAAATCTCGAAATCGCGCTTGGGTGTAATCCACAGCTGTATGTTGCTGAAGACCTCGAATGTGGCCATGAGCTTGAAGAAGCAGCACACGAACGAGAGTATGCACATCAGGGGCATGGTTTGTGCCACGTCGGTGAAATTCTCCAGGGCGATGGTCAGCAACAGGCAAACTATCATGCCGCTTATTGCCGTCAGTTCCAGTTGGCGGTTGGTGTAACGGAACTTCAGCCTGAAGAGTATGGGGAAAGGCATGGCTACGCCCACCACCCCACAGAGGCCTATGAACATCACGTCTTCGCGCATTATGCCAAGCTCGCCGGTCATTTGCTGCATTGAGCCGAGGTAAACGCAGTTTACGAGCTGGAATATCGCCGCGCACAGCAGGTAAAGCCATGGCTGCAGCTTCTTGGGTATGAAGGGTTTTACCATGGGCATCGCGAACGGACGCCCGAGCATTGGATCTGCCATAATCAGTATTTCACTTTAGTCTCCACG
>CAYLUI010000060.1:0-7433 GCA_964386825.1 uncultured Prevotella sp.
AAGCGTTTTCATGCTGTCTTCATGTCTTGGCAGCGACGATGATGAAGTCACATATTATGAAGACACGGCCATAACAGCTTTCACGCTTGGCACGCTGAATGTGAACCACCAAACGAAGGCGAGCGACGGGGTAACGGACAGTACTTATGTGACGACTCTCACGGGAAGCACTTACAAGTTCAACATAGATCAGCTGAGAAACACCATTTATAACACAGATTCGTTGCCGTATGGCACGGACGTGGCTCATGTCCTTGCAACAATCTCAAGCAAGAACAGCGGAATGGTGGTGCTTAATTTGAAAGACAAGAGCGGGGCTGACAGTTTGGCATACTACTCGTCAACCGATTCCATCGACTTTACAGACCCGGTGCGCATAAGGGTTTACAACATGATGAGTTCGGCTTATAGGGAATATTCAGTAACAGTGAACGCCCATAAGGAAAAGGCCGATTCTTTCAAGTGGAATGTGACAACAGGCGACTTGGCAAGTGTGGGCAAGCGTAAACTCTTGTCGCTTGGCAGTGACATTTTCCTCTTTGGTGTGGAAAATGGTGTCACCGTAGGTTATAAAAAGGCAGGTGGCACATGGGAAAGATTGGCTACGAGTGGCTTGGATGCGGACGCATGCGATAACATTACAGCCTTTAATAATAAGTTATACACGATAAACGCCAACTCAATTGTCTTTTCTTCTGACGGGCAGCAGTGGAGCGAGGTTGCGCCGTCGCAAGGCATAAGGCAACTCTTGGGTGCCACGGCTTTCCGTGTGTACGCCCTTACGGAGACAGGAATTGCGTATTCAACAGATTTGACAAGCTGGAAAGAGGATCGTTTGGACGACAATTTCGCACTCTTACCAAATGAGGACTTGAACCTTGTATGGCAGGCTTCTGTCATGAACAGCAAGGTAAACCACTTGGTATTGGTCGGAAACCGTGATGGCAAGACCATGGTTTGGAGCAAGGTTGAGGAAAACGACAATGCCAACAGCACTGAGCCTTGGGCTTATTACCCGGAGGATGCTTATAATCGCAAGACGCTTCCCTATTTGGCAAATCTTAGGGTCGTGGTTTACGACGGGAAATTGCTTGCCACAGGCGGTGACCTTTCCAAGTTCTATGTGAGTCCAGATAAGGGACTGACGTGGGAAAGAGACACGACATACGTGTTGCCTGACAGTTATGTTGGCAATTCCGCCCAATTCGGCTTTTGCAAGGACAACAGCAATGTGCTGTATTTCAGCAAGTCGGGAGACAACTCCGTGCTTATGGGCAGGTTGGCTCGGTTGGGTTGGAAGGAAGACGATGGATTGTTCACCGAGTAAGCCATAGCACGCTCTATTAGGCACATGCAATGAAAAAGGTGTCCTTTGTTCTTGTATTCTTGCTGATGTTTGCCATACAGGCAAAAGCGCAGGATGACCCGGAATATCGCCTGGAGATAGGTGCCGGAGTGGGAATGATGGGCTATCTGGGCGACTTCAACGGCAACCTGACAAAAGACATGCAGCCCATGTTTGCGGTGACAGGACGTTATGTCTTCAATCCGTGGATGGCTCTGAGAATGAGTGTTAGCCGTGGCAAACTGAAGGGATCGTCAAGTGACGTGGAAACATACTATCCAGACTATGCGGACGTTTCTTACGATTTCTCCAATGCGTTGTATGACTTGTCTTTGACATACGAATACAATTTCTTGCCATACGGGACGGGATGGGATTATCGTGGCGCAAAGCGCCTTACCCCTTTCCTGTCTGCCGGCTTGGGGCTTGCTTATGTCGAGACGCCAGATAAAGGCAGGATGGCTTTCAATGTGCCCATTGGGTTTGGAGTTAAGTATAAATTAGCGGATAGGGTCAACGTCGGTTTGGAATGGGCCTTGCACTTTGCACAAAGTGACTGGCTTGACGGTGTGAAAGATCCTTACCATATAAAAAGTAGTGGCTTGTTCAAGAATACAGACTGCTACTCTGCATTGCAGCTGACTGTAACTTACAGTTTCAGTCCGAAATGCGTAAACTGTAATAAAGAATAAGAACATGGCAGAACTCGATATGTCACGCATCCCACAGCACGTGGCCATCATAATGGATGGCAATGGGCGTTGGGCCACCGAACGCGGCAAAGACCGCAGTTTCGGTCATCAGGCAGGTGTTGAGACTGTTAGGCGTATCACCTCAGAGTGCACACGCCTTGGCGTGAAATATCTCACGCTTTATACTTTCTCGACCGAAAACTGGAATCGTCCAACAACGGAGGTTCATGCCCTCATGGGACTTGTGCTGACATCGCTTGAGGATGAAATCTTCATGAAGAACAATGTCCGCTTCCGTGTCATTGGCGACATGAGCCGATTGCCTGACGACGTGCAATTGAAGTTGCGTGAGACAGAGGAACGGACGGCAAGGAACGATGCAATGACAATGGTCGTGGCACTGAGTTACAGCTCACGATGGGAGATAACAAATGCCGTGAGGGAAATAGTACAGGAAGTGCACGACATACGGGAGTTGCCGGGAAACACACTCAAGCGGCTGACTACAGGCGGTTTGCGTGCCAGTGACATCACGGAAGAAATGGTGGCAAGGCATTTGCAGACAGCATTCATGCCAGACCCAGACCTGCTGATACGCACGGGCGGTGAGCTTCGCGTGAGCAATTACTTGCTATGGCAAATAGCTTATTCCGAATTGTATTTCACGGATACCTATTGGCCCGACTTCGATGAGGAAGGCTTGCGAAAGGCGATTGTGTCATACCAAAGCAGACAGAGACGGTTTGGCAAGACTGAAAAGCAGGTGGAGAACGCAAAATAACAAACAAACGAAATTCAAAGTTCAAGTAAATATAATAATGCTTTACAACAAGTACAAAATAGTAACCGTAGTGTTGTCTGTGGCTTGCACCATGACAGCTCATGCGCAGGAGAAGATTGTACATCCCGATATTACATACGCCGGCAACCCTCGCAGTGTTGTCATCGGCGGTTTCAACGTGTCCGGAATGGAGGGGTACGAGGATTACATGCTTACCGGAATTTCCGGTCTTACCATTGGTCAGCGCATTAGTGTTCCCGGCACAGAGATTACCGAGGCTGTAAAGCGTTATTGGAATCACGGGTTGTTTTCCGATGTCAAGGTTTCCGCCGACTCAATCGTTGGCGACAAGATTTACCTCCGCATAGCCCTTAGGCCACGTCCGCGTGTTTCTGAGATAAACTATCTCGGCTTGAAGAAGAGCGAGCGCGAGGACATGGAGAAGAAACTCGGCATTCTCAAGGGTGGCCAGATTACCCCAAACATGATTGACCGTGCCAAGATTCTCGCAAAGAAATATTTTGACGACAAGGGCTACAAGAACGCAGAGATCATCATAAACCAGCGAGACGACGTTACCAAGAAGAACCAAGTCATTCTCGATGTCACGATTGACAAGAAGGAGAAGATGAAGGTTCGCAACATCATCATAGAAGGCAACGAGAAACTCAAGGACTCACGCATAAAGGGCGCACTGTTCAAGAAGGGTGCCTTTGCGAAGACGCATGAGGCCGGAAAGCTTTCCTCTTTCCTCAAGTCGAAGAAATTCACACCTGAGAGGTGGAAAGAAGACAAGGGCAAACTCATTGAGAAATACAATGAGCTGGGCTTCCGTGATGCCACAATCCTTGGTGACAGCGTGTGGAACAATGACCCGAAGCATGTCAACATTTGGATAAAGGTTGATGAGGGACAGAAGTATTACATACGTAACATTCACTGGGTTGGAAATACTGTTTACAGTTCCGATTACCTGCAAGCCTTGCTTGGCATGAAGCCTAGCGATGTTTACAACCAGAAAATGCTCAACAAGCGCCTCAAGGAAGATGAGGATGCCGTTGGAAACCTTTACTATAACAACGGTTACGTGTTCTCCAACATTGAGCCTATCGAGCAGAACGTGGCTGGCGACTCCATCGACTTGGAGATGCGCATACTCGAAGGTCCGCAGGCACACCTCAACTATGTCCGCATTTACGGAAACAACCGCCTGTACGAGAACGTGGTGCGCCGTGAGCTGAGAACAAAGCCTGGAGACCTTTTCTCCAAGGAGTCCATCATGCGTTCATACCGTGAGATTGCCTCGATGGGACATTTTGACCCAGAGAAAATCAATCCTGACGTGAAGCCTGATTATGAGAATGGTACCGTGGATCTTAACTGGCAGCTTGAGCAGAAGTCAAACGACCAGATTGAGTTCTCCCTTGGTTGGGGACAAACCGGTGTCATTGGCCGTGTTGGACTTACGCTCAACAACTTCTCCGTGGCAAACCTCTTCAATAAGAACAAGGAACATCGTGGCATAATGCCTATTGGTGACGGAGAGAAACTTTCGATTGGAGTGCAGACCAACGGAACCTATTACCAGAGCTATAACGCAAGTTACTCTACGAGCTGGTTTGGCGGCAAGCGTCCTGTGCAGTTCTCGTTTGGTGTGTTCTACTCGAAGCAGACTGACATCAACAGCAATTATTACAATACGGCATACCAGAACAGTTACATGTACAATTTGTACGGTTACAATTCTTACGGTTACAATTACACCAACTATGAGAATTACTACGATCCCGACAAGTATGTGCAGCTGTTTGGTGCAAACCTCGGTTGGGGCAAGCGTTTGCGCTGGCCAGACGATTACTTCTCGTTGTCCGTGCAGCTGGCTTACACTCGCTACATGCTGAAAAACTGGCGTTACTTCTACCTGATGACAAACGGAAACGCCAACAACCTCAACCTCAGCATTTCGCTTAACCGCACGTCAACCGACAACCAGCTGTTCCCGCGCACTGGTTCTGAGTTCACGGCAAGCGTGACGCTCACGCCGCCATGGTCGCTTTGGGACGGCAAGGATTACAAGAATCTTGCCAACAATCCCTACTCGCCATCTTACGTTAGAGAGCAGCAGCAGAAATACAAGTGGATTGAGTACAACAAGTGGAGCTTCAGGTCAAAGACTTACACGGCCCTAACCAATGGCCAGAAGTGTTTCGTGTTGATGACGCGCGTTGATGTGGGTATCCTCGGCAGCTACAACAAGCACAAGAAGAGTCCGTTTGAGACCTACTACATGGGTGGTGACGGAATGAGCGGTTACTCTTCAAGCTTTGGTGAGGAGACCATCGGACTTCGCGGTTACGAGAACGGTTCACTTGCCTACAATGGTTACGCTTACGACCGCCTCACGCTTGAATTGCGTTATCCGTTCATGCTTGGCAACACCACTATTTACGGACTTGGCTTCATGGAGGGTGGTAACGCATGGAGCGATGCCAAGAGCTTCAATCCGTTCAACATGAAGCGCTCCGCTGGTCTTGGTGTCCGCATCTACCTGCCGATGGTTGGCTTGATGGGTATCGACTGGGGGTATGGCTTCGACCGCGACAATGTCAATGGCAGCAAGGGTGGCTCACAATTCCACTTTGTGCTCGGACAGGAATTCTAAGCGGCAAGTTTCATGAAAGGCATGGCTGGTGAGCGCAAGCCAAAATGAAGACAAAAAAGGTGAAAAGGTAAAAGGGCAAGTGGTAAAAAACACAAAATAGCCCTTTTGCCACGTAACAATCATAACAGGCAAACGTCTAATATCATGACGCAAATACGTTTATCACCATTATGCTGACAAGTATGATTGCCACAACGTACAAGCGTTAATATCACAGCAAACAAGCGTCTAACAAATCTTAGAAGAGAACGGAAATGAAGCACATGACAGTAAAAAAGATACGTGAAATGGCATTGTCGCTTTTGCCCATTTGCCTCCTCGCGTTTATGCCCATCCAGGCTAACGCCCAGAAGTTTGCCCTGATAGACATGGAGTATGTCCTGAAAAACATTCCGGCATACGAGCGTGCCAACGAGCAGCTTAACCAGGTGAGCAAGAAATGGCAAGCCGAGGTGGAGGCTCTCAACACTGAGGCTTCCACGATGTACAAGAATTACCAAAACGAGCTGGTGTTCCTCTCGCAAGAGCAGAAGAAGACCAAGCAGGAGCAGATAATGCAGAAAGAGAAGGAAGCCGCTGAGTTGAAGCAGAAATACTTTGGTCCACAGGGCGAGCTTTTCAAGAAGCGCGAAAGCCTGATGTCACCCATACAGGAGGAAATATACAATGCCGTGAAGGAAGTGTCGGAACTGAGAGGCTACAGCCTTGTGCTTGACCGTGCCTCGGATACAGCCATAATCTTCGGCTCACCAAAGATAGACATATCCAACGAGGTGCTCTCCAAGCTGGGCTATGGCAAGTAAGCTTGTGTGAAACGTTAATCATAAAACAAACAAAATAAACAACAAACAAATGAAAAAGCTATTATTAATGATCATGCTGATGGCTCCGGTGGCAACATTCGCACAGAAGTTCGGCAAGGTCAACACTCAGAACATCATGCAGTCACTGCCCGAGATCGCTAAAATAAACGGTGAACTCGAAGCTCAGTCAAAGACTTACCAGAACGACCTGAAGAGCATGCAGGACGAGTTGCAGCGCCAGAGCGACGCTTACGAGAAGGGAAAGAGCACAATGAACGCCACTGCACAGCAGCAGAAGGAGCAGGAGCTTCAGACTCTTTACCAGAAAATCCAGCAAACCTATCAGGACAACCAGCAGGCTCTGCAGAAGAAGCAGCAAGAGCTTATGCAGCCTGTCATCACAAAGGTACGCAATGCCATCGACAACGTTGGCAAGACTGGTGGCTTCACATACATTTTCGAGGATGGCGTAGCCATTTACACCGGCACAAACGTTGAGGACATCACCTCAAAGGTGCAGGCCGAAATCGCGAAAATGAAGTAAGAAAACGACCTCACGCTATTTGAGGGCAAGACAGCACATTTGCTTCAAGGGTCATTCAGGCTATAATGGCCACGATGGCTCTTGGGGCTTTTTCGGCTTTTATGGCCAATCAATCCAGAAGATATTTCCATGAAACATATTTTCCTTACAGCTTCTTTCCTCTTGGCTATGGCTTCAGCCTCAGCCCAGACCACAATTGCGACATCAGCGCAGCCCGTTGCCACTGACCTGCCCGTGACAGCCCCGCTTTTCCGTTTCGGATACTTGAGCCGCGACTCTGTTTTGCACGCTTTGCCCGATTACGAAATCGTGCAGACCAACCTTGCCGAGCTGCGTCTGAGCTATGATGCCGAGATGAAGCGTGTGGAAGATGAGTTCAACCAGAAATACGAGAGGTTCCTTGAGGAACAGCGCAATCTGGCTCCCACAATCTTGCAGAAGCGCCAGGCTGAGCTGCAGGAGCTTATAGAAAAAAACGCCGCCTTCAAGGAAAAGACGCGCGAGCTTATGGAAAGTGCCGAAAAAGAGGCGCTTGTCCCGCTATGGCAGCGCATCGACAAGGCGATACGCCAGATAGGTCAAGCCCGCGGCCTCGCTTTCATAATC
>CAYLUI010000061.1:0-7039 GCA_964386825.1 uncultured Prevotella sp.
GCATATTATTTATAATTAATGGAAGCCATGCGCGTCTGAAATGTCTGCTGATATTCAGCAGCATGGCCATGGAACTCCGAATCATAAACTTAAAACAGTGAAATGATGGACTCTCAAGAAAAAGTCCTCGAACAGGGCAATGTAGAAGAGCAGAAAGCCCCACAGGGTGCTGCCGAAGTGGAGAACAAACAGACAGAGGCACCTGCTGCCGAAGAGGTAAAATGTGAAGCTCCTGTAACCGAAGTCGCAAAACAAGACGAGGAAACAGCCAAAGAAGAAACACCTGAGACTTCAAAAGACCAGGAGAAGAAAATCTACGCGTCAAAACAAGACGTGCTCGAACGCGCAAAAGAACTTGCCGCAAGCGACGACACTCCTGACAAAGACGAGGTGGACCACCTGAAAGCTTCCTTTTACCGTTTCAACGTTGCGGAGAGAGACGAGAAACTGAAACAGTATCTCGCCAATGGCGGTGATCCTGAGAAATACCAGATACAACCTGACGACGAAGAGGAGGCTTTCAAGGCAAGCATGCAACTCATAAAGGAGAAACGCGCAAAAGCTTTCGAGAAAGCCCAGGAAGAGCGCGAGAACAACCTCAAACGCCGCGAAGAGATAATTGAGAAAATAAAAAACATGGCAACCTCACCAGAGGAGGCCAACAAGTCATACAACGACTTCAAGACCCTACAGCAAGAGTGGAAAGAGATTGGCGCAGTGCCCCCCGAGAAATCGAGCGAGACATGGCGCAACTACCAGCTCTACGTAGAACAATTCTACGATTTGCTGAACCTAAACCGCGAGGCTCGCGAATACGATTTCAAGAAGAACCTTGAGGCAAAGACCAAGCTCTGCGAACAAGCCGAGAAACTTGCTGAAGAACCCGAAGTGGTAAACGCGTTCCACCAGCTGCAGGAGTTGCATGCACAGTATCGCGAAATAGGTCCCGTGGCAAAAGACCTGCGCGAAGAAATATGGACTCGATTCAAGAACGCAAGCACCGTCATCAACAAGAAACACCAAGAGCACTTCGAGCGTCTGCGCGCCATGGAGCAAGACAATCTCGTAAAGAAGACCGAACTCTGCGAAAAGACGGAAAACATAGCGAAAGAAGAGAACAAGAACGCCAAAGACTGGGAGAAGCACTCTAAGGAAATAATATCCATACAGCAAGAGTGGAAGACCATTGGGTTTGCGCCACATGCCATGAACGAGAAGATTTTCCAGCGCTTCCGTGCGGCTTGCGACGACTTCTTCGCACGCAAGGCCGAATACTTCAAGGAAGTGAAAGAACGCCTGGCAGAAAACGCAGAAAAGAAAAAGGCTCTCGTGGAACAAGCACAAGCCCTTTCCAACTCAACCGACTGGAAAGCAACTTCCGACAAGCTGATACAACTGCAAAAGGAATGGAAAAGCATCGGAACCGCCCCACGAAAGGTCGGAGACCAGCTATGGAATGATTTCCTCGCAGCCTGCAACCATTTCTTTGAGGCACGCAACGAGGCAAATGCCGGCACACGCAACGAAGAGCGCGACAACCTCAAGAAGAAACGTGATGTCATTGCAAGACTCAAGGAACTGGCAGAGAACGCTGCTGACGGCATACAGGAAAAGGTTCAGCAACTCACCAACGAGTATAACGCCATAGGCCATGTGCCCTACCGCGACAAGGATAAGGTTTACAAGGAATACCATGACGTAATGGACAAGATTTACGGCGACCTCCACGTCAACGCCGCACGCCGTCATCTCGACAATTTCCGCAACAATCTCCGCGGAATGGCAAAGAAAGGCGAGGATGCCGTTGACAACGAGCGCAGCCGACTAATGCGCCGCTACGAACAGCTGAAGCAAGAGATTACCACTTACGAAAACAATATCGGTTTCCTAAGCATCTCAAGCAAGAAGGGCAACAGCCTCGTGGACGAGATGAACCGCAAGGTACAGAGACTGAAAGACGACGCACAAATGGTTCGTGAGAAAATCAAGGCTATAGACCAGCAAAGCAAGAAAGAATAAAAAGCAAGACTATGTAAAATAGGATGCACCTAAATTAGGTGGAGCTGGAAAAGACCTCAGCTTAAACCACTACCTTATTTTACCATTAAGCAGGAAGGAAAGAACGCAAAGCGTTTTTTCCTTCCTGCTTTTTACATAACCTCATACCAAGCCAGCAACCTCGCAGGCCAACGACGCAGATGACTTTCGTTTATTAAAATTCACAATCCCTTTAGGCGGACATCTTTGTCCTCACGCCCTCCGTCCACCTTGTCGCTTGCCGACAAGGATTTTCACGCCATATAACAGGCAGCCTGTCCAAGGAGCATCGCCTTGGGCAAACAAAGGCATCACAAGGATGGACTAATGGTATCGCGATGAAAGTTGCATCGCAATGCGACATAAACTTTACGACCTTGCGTCCCAATTTGCGTCGCGTTGCGACGCAAATTGGGACGCAAGGCCAATCGGAACACACGCCCATTGCGCCAAGCATATGGAAAAAGACAGTCGGCATTTCCCGCAAGTAATGTCTGCAAGGCTCTTGCCATGTGCGTTTCCCTCAGATTATTTCCGTGAGTTGCGCAAAGCTTTCTATTTTCCTCATGTTGGGATGGTCAGACTCTTCTATTCTTTCCATTTTCCACGTCAACGGGTACGGCACGTGTATTGCGTTTCCGCCAAGCTGAAGCACGGGCAATATGTCAGACTTGTAAGAGTTGCCGACCATGCAGAGACGGTTTATGTCGGTATCGAAAAGCCGGCACAGGCGTGCGTATTCGTGGCGTGTCTTTTCGGCTACGACAAAAATGTCGTCGAAGCAGTCGGCGAGCCCCGATCGTCGGAACTTGTTTTCCTGATCAAGGTTGTCGCCCTTGGTGAATACCACCATCTTGTATTTCCGTTCCCGTCTCAATGTCTCCAGCGTTGACCTCACGCCAGGCAGGGGAGTGGCAGGCAATTGCAGCAGCGACTTGCCAAGGTTGATGATTGCCGTGATGTCGGCAGGAGTGATTTTCCCTTTGGACACCCTTATGGCATTTTCCACGAGCGATATCGTGAACGCCTTGCTACCGTACCCCAAGGCTGGCATATTGGCAGTCTCGGTTTCGAAAAGCGACTTTGAAATGCTCTCGGCGTTGCCATATTGTGCAAGTATCTTGCAGTATTGAGCTTCAACGTCGTCGAAATGGCCTTGGCAGTCCCACAGCGTGTCATCGGCATCGAAGGCTATAAGTTCAAGAGTCATAATTCCGTAATGTGTTTTTGGAAGTGTGTTTATTGAAGGGCAGTGTCACGAGCATTGTTCAAGCCCTTTCCGCCTGTATATCCATATTTCGGCAGAGTTGATTATGTTCTGCCACAGAATGTAGCATCCCGGCCCTACGGAGCTGAGGGGATTGAGGAATGCCGTAGCAACCCATATCGCAAGCGCGGTGTTTTTCTGCCCGAGGCTTTGCCCTGCCTCGACCGTGGCGTTGAAGTGGCGACCAATGAGCCTCCCTGTGGCAAACTGCACCATGCAGAGCAACATGGCCATGGCGCATATTGCAAAAAGAAGACCCAACGATGTCTCGTGCCATGCCTCCGTGATGTTCATGGCCGTCGTGCCGCTTACTATGACAAGCGAGCAGCCCCAAAGGTAATAGCTCAGGTCCTTAATGCTTACGAGCCTATGGTGGAAACGCTTGAAGCCATGCTTGGTTACGAATGCCAGCAGCATGGGCAGAAGCAGCACAACGCTCACTTTCCACAATATTTGCAGGAACAAGTCCACAAAATGTATGTTTGACGCAGCCTCGGTGGCTTGTGGCAGCATGGGGAAGCACAGCGGTATGAGCATGGCGGTAATGAAATTTGAGACGAACATGTAAGTTGTCATTTCTTCAAGATTGCCACCGAGCTTTGCCGTCACAACAGGAGCTGCGGCTGCGCATGGGCATATCACGCAAGCAAGTATCGCCTCAAGCATTATCAGGGGCTTGCCTGTGACGTGCAGACCAATGGCGACAAGCATCAGCGCAAGCACGAACACCATTTGCTGTGCGCATATCCAGAAGTGCCACCTCACGGGCTGCAGCTTGCGAAAATCTATCTTGCAGAATGTGACGTAGAGGATGAGGAACATGAAATCGGGCATCAGGTTCCCATTGTAAGGAGCGTACCATTTGCCTATCGGTTGGAGAAATGGCACGAAATGGAAAAGCAAGTAAACGCACACTCCTGTGGCAATTGCCACAGGCAGTGTCCAGTTTTTTAACAGTCGGCAGAATGCTTTCATGGGAAACTATCATTAACTTTGTGCAAAGTTAACAATAATTCTTCAGTTTAAAGCCCAAGTAGGAAAGTCTCTCCTTTGCGCATGAACAGTTTGTGTCCCTTAGCGTTGAGGTGCGCCGTGTCGTTTGGTCCTTGAAAGTAAGTTTGCCTGAAAACAGGGTCCCATACGTAAATGCCCGAGCGTTCGGCGGCATTGAAAATGGGTATTGAGTATTTGCCACAGACCTTGACCATTATATCAATGACCTCGTTGAAACATTGGCGTGGCACACGCCATGGCGTAACGAAAGCAAGCTTTGCCGTGGGATATTTGGCTATCAGGCAACGGCACAGGCTGTCGAGACCAACCTCAAACTCTTGCAGGGTGCCTTTTCCGCGGCGTATGTAGTCGGCATCATTGTGACCGCCCACCACGAGAACATAGTCGGCGGTATCGTTCATCTCCTTGTGGAAGTCGAGCATGGGCTTGCCCCATTTCTCAGCTTCGCGATTGAAAACCAGGCAGCGTCCATTGCGCCCATAGTTGCGGTACGTCATGTTGTATTTTTCGGCAACGAGGGCATGCCACGCTTCGGTGTATGGGCGTTTGTGGTTCTTCACATAGCTGTCGCCAATGATGTTCATGGTCTTGCCGTATAGCGGAGCCTCGGTTATTGGGTTTACCTGAGCGTGCGCCAGCGTTGCCACCAACGCAAGCGCAATGGAAAAAAACAAGTTTCTCATTTCTTTTTATTTAAGCCACTCGCTGATGTCGTTGAGCAGTTGGTCGTGATATTTGAACGACTTGTTGAAACCAAAACCGTGTCCCCCCAATTGGTAGCAGTGCAGTGCCGCAGGAATGCCTTGGCTCACGAGAGCCTCATAATAGGCTACGCCGTTGGTCAGCGCAGGCACAGTCTTGTCGTCAGATGCCAGAAGTATGATGGCAGGTGGCGTTGTGCCTTTCCTTACTTGCCGTTCGTTTGAGAACAGCTTTTGCATGTCCTCGTTATCCTTGTCATTGCCGAGGAAGTTTACCTTTGAGCCATTGTGTGTGGCGTTTGCGAATGTTATGACGGGATAGAACAGTATTTGGAAGTTTGGGCGACACGGCGCGTCGGCGTGCGTCGCAACCGTGGAGGCAAGGTGTCCGCCTGCCGAAGAACCCATTATGCCTATTGCGTCAGGGTTGATGTGCCATGCCTCGGCACTGTCGCGCACCATTTTTATCGCAGCTTCAGCGTCAGACATTGGTATTGTTCGGTCACCGTTTGGCATACGGTATATGAGCGTGAAGTATGCCATGCCACGATCGTTGAAGAACTTGGCCCAGTCGGTTCCCTCATGAGTTATGGCAAGGTGCGAATAGCCGCCTCCGGGACAAGCCACCACGGCTCGCATAGGCTCGGTTGGTTTATCCGGGAAACTGGCAAACATGAATGTCCTGCCGTTGCCAACCTGGTACATGCGTGATTTCTGACTGTATGGTATTTGCCTTGCGTTCTTGCCTGCGAGGTTGAGACTTGCGAGTTTATTGTAAATCTTGCGCCCAAGCAACTCTGCCCCGGCAGCGTCAAAATGAATGTTGTCGCTGCGCAGCGTGGCATCGTGAACGTCAATGTAATGTATGTTTTCGTCCTCGCTTGCCAATCGCATCTGCGCCCGAGCCACGTCGTTGGCATGTCCGTTGCCAGAGAAAACGATGCCTCCTATGATGACCGGCAGATTGGCGTACTTCTTGTTCCCCGTCTTCTTTACCAGATACTGGCGTATGTGGGACACCACACCCTTGAGGTTCTTGTAATAGTTGCCGGCTTTATTCCTGTCGCTTTCGCCTTGATGCCATATAAAGGCCTTTATGTCATATCCGCCCTTAAGCCTTGACAGTTTGTTGTCAATGCAATCACCAATGTTGTCGGTGAAAGCCTTCAGCAACGACTTGCCACCCTTGTCGGTTGCAGCCGTGGATGCGAGGTATTGCGGATCCGCACTCCAGTACATCTTTTGGTTGCTTGTGGCTGCGGTGTCAATGGCAGTCCCCCCAAGGCTCTCCTTTATGACATAGAAGTCGCGACCAAGACTTTGCTCAAGCCAGTAATTCACAACAGCATCGTAAGCCCAGCGATTTGGATTGTTCTTGTTTATCATGCGAGGCCAGAACATCTCGAATTGTCCCTTGCCAGACACCGTGCCACTGCCGTAGCTCCAATAGCAATGCTTGTACTTGCCCTGTTGGATATACAGGGGCAGTTCCTCGTTAGGCACACGGCCATCAGTGTTTGATTGTCCTGCGACAAGGTACACGGGAGTAGCCTCACGCTTTGCCACTGCGTTGAGTGACATTAGTAAAACGGCAAGTGAAAATAATATTCTTCTCATTTTGTTTTTATTTCTTTTTTTGTTCACAGACAAGTTGTTTCTTTCCAAATTCTTTTTTCCACGCTTTCAGGTGGGCAAACCATTCCTTTGCGCTGTGGAAGCCTTCCTCCTCCTTGTCACTGCAAAACGTAATATGATATGTCAAACTTTTTTTATTGCCCATGCTTACCACGTAGCCATAATCCCTTTCGGTGTCTGCCACCTTTACTACGTTTTTCTCAGGTATGTAAATCCCAAGTCCAACGGTTTCTTTTTCATGCGTAAGCGTGTCGCGTCCTGTCACGGGGTAGTCGGCACCCCAGCATCCGCGAAGCCCCTTGCCATCGTTAAGTTGGGTTGAGCCTTTCACATTGGTTATGCCAGTGAAATATTTCGTGGCTTCCATCTCTTTTGTAAAGGCAAA
>CAYLUI010000062.1:0-6978 GCA_964386825.1 uncultured Prevotella sp.
AGAATTATTGTTGCTTACAGACTTCACTATAAAATAAAGAAAGGGATTCGTTTATCCCATGGGATGCTATTTCTAAAAATAAAAAGGCAACATGGTTTTAACGACCACATTGCCCATTTTTAATAAAAAAGTCACATTCCCATATTCAATTTACAGAACCCGGTTTAGCTTTCTACAAGTTCATGTATTTCATGGATAATCTCACTATTGGTTCGCTGCATCTTACGGAGAACAAGAAGGCCGCATATTGTACCAACAACACCTCCTATAGCAGCACCTACCAACCCACCAGTCAATGCACTACGCATAACTCCTTCTGCCGGGATATGATTATAAATATCATAGGAAAGCCAAATGAGCCATATCGCAAGGAAAGGCAACATAAATATCTCATAAACAATGCGCTGCCGTTTCATCTTTATAAGCCTTTGGGCCGTCTCCGCAAGATTTCCATCAACGAAAGCCTTATCGTCTATCATGTTGATTTTGAAGTCTGACACGACTGCTACTACAAGCATCACCGACATGAACACAACAGGACCATAGGACACAATGGAATAGAATGGGAAAACAAACAGAAAACAGATAAGAAATGGAACCAATACCACCTCCCCCCATACATACCTCTTTATCCACGACATTTTACTTTTCATGGCCTCACGCACAAGTCGGTCATTGACAAGAGTCTGGTCTTCAAGTTTTTTATTAAGCAAAACCAATTGCTCACGCATCACTTCCAATTCGTCATTCTTAGTTTCCATAGTTGTAATATATTCAATCATTAGACATTTTTTTCAATTGCTCTTTTATCCTATAAAGGCGCACGGACACATTCTTGGCAGATATGCCAACGATAAGCCCAATTTCCTCATAACTCATGTTCTCAAGCCACAACAACACAATAGCACGGTCAAAAGAACCCAAACGGGAAATTCGCTCACGAAGCATCCGCACCTGCCGAGTGTCAGCATCATTGTCCTCAAACAAATTAACATCCATCGTAAGAGGAACTGTCTTGCGCCGCTTCTTTTTCCTGTCAGCACTTATACAAGTGTTAAGCCCTACTTTGTAAACCCATGTCCTCGCATCGCTCCGTCCCTCAAAACCTTCAAATCCACGCCACATGTTTACCAATGTCTCCTGAAATAAATCATTAACCTCATCAGCGTCTTTGGAAAACATATAACACACTGTATAAATGATGTTTTTGTTGTCATAGACAAGCCGAGAAAATCGTTGTTCTTTGTCGCTCGTTTTCATTTTGTCTTTTTAGAATTTCACCTGTTAGACGCACAAGCATGTCATAAAACTACAAAAAAGTTAGTTTTTCTTCCATACCATTTACACAAAGGTAACGCTTTTTCCAGTTTTTTATAATCATCTCAAGAAAAAGCGTCAAATTCTTTCCTCTTGCGGATAAAAAATAGTAATTTTGTAACCGAAACAAAGAACATTTACAATATGACGAAGAAAACCATCTTTGCGGCTTTTGCCGCTATGCTGTCCCTTAACGCAGGTGCAGCAACAACCGAGAAAGACAGCGTAAACCCTAACAAGCCCGTGTTTACAGTAGTAAAGCAAAACCCAATAACGAGCATAAAAAACCAAAACCGTTCGGGCACCTGTTGGGATTACAGCACTCTAAGTTTTTTCGAGGCTGAAATCTTGAAAAAGACAGGCAAGACCTATGACCTCTGCGAAGCTTTCGTTGCCAACAAGACATACATGGATCGTGCCGTACAAGTGGTGCGACTGCATGGTGACTGTCAATTCTCACAAGGCGGCAGTTGCTACGATCCCCTTTACGTCATCCAGCACTTCGGCATATGCCCTGAGGACGCAATGCCTAAGACAGGCAGCCAATACGGCGACTCGCTATTCAACTTCAACGAGTTCTTCAAGGTAATGACACCATACGTGGAAGCCGTGGCAAAGAGCGATGCCAAGAAGCTCTCGCCTGCCTGGAAAAACGGTCTGCAAGGCATCCTTGATTCTTACCTCGGACAATGCCCAACACAATTCACATACCAAGGCAAGACTTACACTCCGAAAAGCTTTGCAGCAAGCATTGGCCTTGACAGCACGGCTTGCAACGACTATGTTACTTTCACATCATATACACACCACCCGTTTTGGACAGCTTTTGCAGTAGAGGTGCAAGACAACTGGCGCAACCCTCTGTCATGGAACGTGCCAATAGAGAACCTCGCAAAAATCATCGACAATGCCATCATGAACGGTTACACCGTGGCTTGGGGTGGTGACGTTTCGGAAGACGGTTTCACACGTACCGGACTTGCTTACATGTACGACAACCAGAAGCTTGCAAGCCTTGAAGGCAGCGACATGGCACGCTGGCTGAAGCTGGCACCGGCAAAGAAGAAGAACATCATCGATTCGCTCGGCGTAAACGCACCGGAAATAGTACCCACTCAGAAGCAACGCCAGGAGCGCTACGACAACTGGGAGCTGACCGACGACCACGGAATGCTCATCTTCGGTATAGCAAAAGACCAGAACGGAAAAGAATACTACATGGTCAAGAACTCATGGGGCGAGACCGGAGACTACAAGGGCATTTGGTACATGACAAAGAATTTCATCGTGGCAAACACCATGGACTTCATGGTGAACAAGAACGCCGTGCCAAAGGACATACGCAAGAAGTGCGGTTTTTAAATAGTTTTTAAAACTATACTTTTCCACCATTCACTTCTTTTTCGTACCTTTGCACATACAAAGTGAAAACAACAACAAATAAAACTATAAAATTTTAGGTAAAATGAAAATCGATAGTTTCAACTTTGCTGGCAAAAAGGCAATCGTTCGTGTAGATTTCAATGTGCCATTGGATGAGAATGGTCATGTGACCGACGACACACGCATCCGCGGTGCCATGCCAACTCTCAAGAAAGTTCTTGCTGATGGCGGAGCTGTCATCATGATGAGCCACATGGGCAAACCCAAAGGCAAGGTAAATTCCAAACTCAGCCTAAGCCAAATCGTTCCTAACGTATCAGAGCACCTTGGTGTTGAGGTTAAGTTTGCCGCCGATTGCGGTAACGCTGAGGCAGAGGCCGCAGCACTGAAGCCAGGCGAGGCTCTGTTGCTTGAGAACCTGCGTTTCTACCCCGAAGAGGAGGGCAAGCCTGTAGGTGTCGAGAAGGGAACCCCTGAGTTTGATGCCGCAAAGAAAGAAATGAAAGGTCGTCAAATCGACTTTGCAAAGAAACTGGCCTCATATGCAGACGTTTATGTCAATGACGCTTTCGGCACAGCCCACCGCAAGCATGCTTCAACAGCCGTTATTGCCGACAGTTTTGACCAAGACCACAAGATGCTCGGCTACCTCATGGAAAAAGAAGTCAAGGCCATTGACAGTGTCCTGAAAAATGCACAGCATCCTTTCACCGCTATCATCGGTGGCTCAAAGGTAAGTTCCAAGCTCGGTGTAATAAAGAACCTGCTCGACAAGGTTGATAACCTTATCATCGGTGGTGGCATGGGTTACACTTTTGTAAAAGCATTGGGTGGTCAAATCGGCAATTCCCTGCATGAGGACGAGCTTATACCTGAGGCTCTGAACGTAATTCAGGCAGCCAAGGAGAAAGGCGTAAACCTGAGTCTTTCTGTAGCTACGGTATGCGGCAAGGAGTTCTCCAACGACACAGCACGCACCGTTTACCCAATCTTCAATATTCCTGAGGGATGGGAAGGCATGGATGCCTCATACGAGAGCATCGTACTTTGGAAAGACATCATCATGAACTCAAAGACCATCCTTTGGAACGGTCCTGTAGGCGTATTCGAGTTTGAGAACTTCGCTCACGGCACTGGCGAGATTGCCAAGGCTGTTGCACAAGCAACACAGGAGAGCGGTGCTTACTCGCTCGTGGGCGGTGGCGACTCTGTTGCAGCTGTCAACAAGTTCGGCCTTGCCGACAAGGTTAGCTACGTATCAACGGGTGGTGGCGCAATGCTTGAGGCAATTGAGGGCAAGGTGCTTCCCGGCGTAGCAGCCATTGAGGGATAAGCTTGCTTTTCTCCGTCACCATCCCAATCACCATCGTGCAGAGGGATGGGATTAGGGAGAATACAAAATAGTCCTTATCTTACATGCTTCGTCGTTATTAGCGGCGAAGCATTTTTTCATTCTTCTTCCCATGAAACAATCCGTTCTCCAGCTATTCATCCCCATTTGCATGTTTCCATCACAAATACATGCCCAACGTAACGAAGTGCTTTCTCCTGAAATAGCATCATTGCAGGTAATGGCAGACAACGAATGGACAAATATGCCTATAATAGAACTCGGTGGAGACAAAATCATAAACATATCGTTCGATGAACTATCACACACATACCACCGTTATTGTTATAAAATTGAACATTGCGAAGCCGACTGGACAACCTCCACAGAATTGTTTGAAAGCGATTACATAAGTGGGTTTGCCTCAGGAAACACAGTCGACGACTATGCACAATCGGTTGGCACAAACCAGCTTTACACCAATTATAGTTTACGTTTTCCAAACGACAAATGCAAATTGCGCATGAGCGGAAACTATCGCGTAACCGTATATGATGAAGACGAAGACAACCGCGCCATTCTAAAAGCATGCTTCATGGTAGTGGAACCAAGAATGAACATAAAAATGCTTGTGTCAAGCAACACTGACATAGACATAAACTCAAGCCACCAACAAGTAAACCTAAGCCTTGACTTTGGCAACATAAACGTCACAGAGCCTAACACACAGGTAAAAACAGTAGTAATGCAAAACGAGCGTTGGGACAATGCTGTCATAAATTGCAACCCTCAATATGTTAAAAAGAACGGAATGGAATGGACACACTGCCGTGACCTAATATTCCCAGCAGGAAACGAATACCGAAAATTTGAAACCCTCGACGTAACTCATACCACGATGGGCTTGGAACGTGTTGGCTGGGACGGCAACCAATATCAGGCATGGGTATGGACTGATAAACCGCGACCAAACTACGCCTACGACGAGGATGCCAACGGAGCTTTCCTAATACGAAACTCTGACAACATAAATAACAATACAGAATCTGATTATGTAATAGTCCATTTCCGTTTGAAAACTGCTTCCACAACATTCGAGAACCGCTACGCCAATCAGCCCAAAGAGATTTTTCTCAACGGCAAATGGACCAACAACCCTTTCGATTCCAAATACAAAATGGCATGGAACGAAGAGGAGCAGCTTTACGAAGCCTCAATTAAGTTGAAACAGGGTTACTACAATTACCAATATCTCATGAAACAACCCGACGGAACTTACCGTCCAGTTCCATCAGAAGGCAGCTTCTTCCAGACAGAGAACAAATACCAAACCCTCGTGTATTACCGAGGACAAGGCGAACGTACCGACAGGCTTGTTGGCTACAATCACAATTAGAAGATCCAGATCCTCAACAGTAACTTTTTCCCTTTAAAACCAACCTTTATCAGAATTTCTTTGTAAGTTTGCATATAAAAATCGCATTTCAGCATTTTGCCCTTGATGAAGAAGCTTACGCAATAGGCAGCAAAATGCTTCCCACACAGCAACATGCCAAAGACCAATAAGGCTTCATAAGAATTAAAAACAAGCGGGATGCGGTGGATTGACCGCATCCCGCTTGGCTGTAATCAGGCAACACCGCAAACTTTTTGCAACGCTACCAGCCATTTTCACATGGCACAGAGTTCATTCAACGCATTTGTCCACATCAAGCTCCTTTATGCGGCAGCAAGTGGAACTTGTACTTGCGGTCGAAGACATCGCCAACCTTGTTAACTTCAAGATAAGTAGTGCCAGCGCCAACACTGTCCATTGAGCCTGAGAGATAAGCCACTTTATCCTCATTGGTCAAGTAGCCTTTCTGACGGAGCATACGCAATGCCGCCTCAAAGATGGCATCCGGAGAAGAATCCTTCTTTTGATAAACGGCAATCACTCCATACGAGAGGTTCAGCCAACGCTGTATTTTCTCATTGTAACATATTGCGAGAATTGGCTTCGGACCACGGTATGTGGCAAGACAACGAGCGGTGTAACCCGACTTGGAAGCCGTAATGATGCCCTCTACGCCAAGCATGCGCGTTGATTCAATGGCTGCATGGGCAAGAAACTCACGCTGTGAGCAGCATTCATTAAGAGGGACATTGAAGATTGACGAGAAATTATGCCGATCTTGCTCAGCCTGCTCAGCAATCTTTGCCATCGTGCGAACAGCTTCAAGAGGGTATTTTCCCGATGCCGTCTCACCGCTAAGCATCAAGGCATCCGTGTTTGAATATATGGCATTGGCAATATCGGTAACCTCCGCACGGGTGGGGCGTGGGTTGCCTATCATAGTATGCAGCATCTGCGTGGCAACTATCACCGGCTTATGGTGATCAACACACTTGCGAATTATCATTTGCTGGATGCCGGGAATGCGTTCCACAGGAACCTCTATGCCGAGATCGCCACGAGCTATCATAATGCCATAGCTCACTTTTATAATCTCGTCAATATTGTCAACACCCTCCTGGTTCTCGATTTTCGATATTATCTTGATATCAGAATGCCGTGCGTCAAGGATTTCCTGCACCGCATGAACATCATCGGCTGACCGCACGAAGCTATGCGCAATAAAGTCAACATCCTCGTCGATGGCAAGCTGTATGAAACGCTTGTCCTTCTCCGTGAGAGCAGGCAAGTCAATGTGCTCGCCCGGAACATTGACACTCTTGCGAGCGCCGAGCACACCATCATTTTGCACCACCGCATAAACCGTCGGCCCCACAATGTCCTGCACCTTCATGGCAATGGCTCCGTCGTCAAAAAGTATGTCATCC
The DNA here is from genome assembly GCA_964386825.1 of uncultured Prevotella sp. GTDB lineage: Bacteria > Bacteroidota > Bacteroidia > Bacteroidales > Bacteroidaceae > Prevotella. The sequence continues at coordinate 6,854 of CAYLUI010000062.1, forward strand.
CCTTTTTTCACGTCACGAGCGAAGTCTTGGAATGAAACGTTTATGATGTCATGCGAGGTCAACATATCCGGGCGACCGAAAATCTTAACCACATCCCCGGTCTTATAACTTATAGGTGCGTCAAC
>CAYLUI010000063.1:0-6702 GCA_964386825.1 uncultured Prevotella sp.
GCTCATACATGCGCCTGCTCGCCGACATGGGTTATAAAAACATATCCGGCTACCTGTGGTATATAAGGCACAACCAAGTAGTGGAGGTACGGACTTAAAACATCGCCAAGTAAGGCCGCTTTACTGGCATAAAGATAATGCTGGTAACAACCTTGATGTCGGCTCAGTAGCCTAAATCTTCGTTGACCAATATGACAATGTGCCTTCCTGCAGGATGGCTCATGCGCTGAATTGATACATAGTTGCAAATGCTGTCTGGCGATTTGCAGTCGTGGCAAGTGCCGTCTGTTGAGCAAGGAGTCTTCAAGTTGAATCGTGCCATGTTTATTGGTGCGGCAACGCTACGTGCCCGCTTTATAGCTGCGTCAACATCCTGGCAGACCTTATTAATGCCAATGATAAAGATAACGTGTTTGGGTCCCCATGTTATTGCTGCCACCCGATTGCCGTTGCCATCAATATTGACAATAACGCCATCTTCGCTAATGGCATTGGCACTGGCGAGGTAAAAATCGCATTCGAATGCCTTGCGGTAAATGGCGACCTTTTCTTCTGCAGTCTTTGCTTCGTCACGGTCAAAGATTTTATAGTTGCCTTCTTTCAGCATGGCGGTAATGCCTGTTGAGCGAATAGATTCGGAGCCGCCCCAAGTTATGGTACTGCCCTCCGGGATGAGTGATTTCACCTCTGCCAAAAGTTCCTCAGTGTTGTGGCAATAATAAGCATCATAATGCCTTTGCACCAGGTGCTTGATGAGAACAGATGCCAACTTCTCATTGCGTATGTCCCTTGGTGTTTGCATAATCATTCTTCAATGATTTCCATAGCCATGCTTACATCTTCTTTCGGACGGTCGCCACGCAGAGTCTCTACATTCTGGATCTTTTCCACGACATCAAGACCTTCCTCAACCTCACCAAAAACTGTATATTGGTCGTCGAGAAACGGCGTGCCGCCAACGCTTGTGTAAGCCTTTACTTGCTCATCTGTAAACTTTGGCGCGCCAATCTCGTTTATCTTCTTCTGAGTTTCCTCCACGAGTTTGTCTTGCAGTTGCTGCAAACCAGCGCGGTCACGATTGCGGCGGAAGTTCATGATCTCCTCACGATGTTCCTTGGCGAGCTGGTTGAAGATAGTCTGCTGTTGCTGCATCCCCAACTGCCGTTCCATCTGTTTAAGCTCCTGCGGCTTATACATTTTGCCCCATACGATATAAAACTGGCTGCCGCTACTTTCACGCTCGGGATTAATCTCATCACCAAGTCGCGCAGCACTCAAGGCACCACGCTTGTGAAACAGTTTCGGGTAAACGAACTCTGCCGGAATAGTATAGCCTGGACCGCCGGTTCCAAGCATCTTGCCTTTCGGCGCACCTTTGCTGTCAGGGTCTCCGCCTTGTATCATAAAGTCCTTGATGACACGGTGAAACAGTGTGCCGTCAAAGAAACCGTCCTTCACAAGCTTTATGAAGTTGTCACGATGTTTCGGAGTCTCGTCATAAAGGCGAACAACTATTTCGCCCTCTGTTGTCTTAATTCTTATCTTTGTCATACTTTAATAATTATCATAAAATTCTTCAGTTGTCTCTTCTTCTAATGTCATAGCGAATATGGATGGAGAAGTTATATTTACCCAATAAGGCTCCTCGCCCTTTTTCTTGAACATAGCTTGAACCGTCTCGCCGTCTGGGCCAACAAAATACTTCAACACGCATTCTTCAACATTTTCACAAAGTTAGCAATAATTTTCAAGAATGTGGCAATCTAAGAAAAAAACGATTCATTTATCCGAAAGAAAATTAGTAACTTTGTGGCATGACATTCCTACGATACGTTGCAAAAGACATACTGGCAAAACATGGCAAGGACGGGCTTTCCGATGTTGCCGTGATATTCCCCAACAAGCGTGCTTCGCTGTTTCTCAACCAAGCAATCTTCGATGAGGTTGGCCATCCGGTGTGGAGTCCGTCTTACTTTACGATAAGCGACCTGTTTCGTCGTCACTCCACGCTGACCGTGCCCGATCAGGTTACGCTTGTGTTCCGGCTTTACAATGTGTTTGCCAAGCTCACAGGAACAAGTGAAACCCTTGACCATTTCTATTCGTGGGGGCAACTGATGTTGTCCGACTTCGACGATATTGACAAGAACCTCGTCGAGGCTGACAAACTGTTTGTAAACCTTGAGGCATGGGAGCAAATGAAGGATTTCTCTTTCCTAAGCGAGGCGCAGCGCAAGAGTCTTGAGGAGTTCTTTGGCACCATGGTTGGCGGAACCGCCCTGCAACAGCGATTTAACGACATTTGGCATCATCTTGGGCAAATTTACCATGACTTCAGGGACTCGCTTGCCAATGACGGACTTGCCTACGAGGGAATGCTTTACCGTGACGTTGCCGAGCGGCAGATAGCCGATTTCCATTACAAGCATTATATATTTGTTGGCTTCAACCTGTTGCAGAAGGTGGAGCAGCGGCTGTTCCTGCGCCTCAAGGAACTTGGCATGGCTGAGTTTTACTGGGATTATGACGTGTATTACATGAAGGAACGGCATGAGGCCGGACGTTATATTGCCCGTTATCTTGACCGCTTCCCCAATGAGTTGTCAGCGACCAGGGCTTCCGAAGGCATTGACCCTGCTGAGGTTTATGACAACTTTTCCAAGCCAAAGAAAATTTCGTATGTTTCGGCTCCCACAGAGGACATTCAGGCACGTTATGTGAGCGCATGGCTGGGGGGCGACTCTGAGAAAAATGGTCATGAAAATGATGTGGACGGCGAATGCCAATCGTCTGCTGGCGATTGCAACCATCGGTCGTCATGTCAAAATCCACAAGCTGACACCGCCATTGTTCTTGCCGACGAGCGTCTGTTGCAAAATGTGGTACACGGTTTGCCTGATGAGGTGAGCCGGGTAAACATCACTGCCGGTTACCCACTGTCGGCTTCGCCGGCAAGCACCTTGGTTTACGCCTTGCTCGACTTGCAGCTAAAGGGGCTGACCGATGATGGCAATCATTATCGGCTGAAGGCCGTGAACCGTGTGTTGCGCCATCCTTATTCAAAATATCTTTCCGACGATTGCCGCGCCGTTTACGACGACCTCAATGCGCACAAGCGTTATTATCCGTCGAGGGCTGAGCTTACGAACGGGCGTGAGGAAAACATGTCGTTGCTTTTCAGGCGAATGGACACTGCCGATGGCACATTGCCCCTGTTGCCTTGGATGGCCGAGGTGCTTAAGCAGGTTGGCGTAGGCTCTCGCCATACGGAGGACCCGTTGATGCACGAGTCGGTTTTCCGCATGTTTACGTTGTTGCGTCGCCTTGACGACATAATGGTCGTTTCCTGCCGTGGCGAGCAAGGCGTTGTTGATGGCAAGCAGGTGGTGAGCACCGTGGTGCTGCAGCGGCTGCTCGGCCAGCTAATCGACTCTACGACAATACCGTTTCATGGCGAGCCGGCTCTTGGCTTGCAGGTCATGGGAGTGCTGGAAACACGCAACCTCGACTTCAAGCGTGTGCTGGTGCTTTCGTGCAACGAGGGCAACTTGCCAAAGGGCGTTAACGACGCTTCATTCATACCTCATTCGCTGAGAAAGGGTTATGAGATGACGACCGTTGAAAACAAGGTGGCAATTTATTCATATTATTTCCATTCGCTATTGCAGCGTGCCGACGACATTACATTGGCGTACAACAACGCCAATGACGATGGCAAGCAAGGTGAAATGAGCCGTTTCATGCTGCAATATCTTGTGGAGAATGGCGGTCGGCAGGATATAAGGAGGCTATCGTTGCGCTCTGGGCAGAGCGTTACGCCAATTTCACGCGTCCCGATAGAAAAGACGGGCAAGGTGGCGGAGGCCTTGGATGCCATAGGCTCACTGTCGCCTACAGCCATAAACCGCTATCTTAGGTGTAACCTGCAATTTTACTACAATACAATCTGCGGACTCCGCGAGCAGGATGCCGATGATGAAGACGAGATTGACAATGCCACTTTCGGAGACATTTTCCATCGCACGGCAGAACTTATTTACGCCCATCTTTCCGGGGAACGGCATTGCTGCACAATCACGTCATCGATGATAGAGGCGGTGATAAACGACAAGTCCATGGTTGAGCGGTTCATAGACCAAGCTTTCAGCGAGAAGCTTTTCAAGGTCAACGATACGTCATTCCGCGCTCGCTACAACGGCCTCCAGTTGCTTAATCGCAATGTCTTGCGGTTGTATGTCATGAAGTTGCTTCGTCTTGACCAAAAAAGCACGCCGTTTGACATATTGGCATTGGAGGAGAGCTTTTATGACAAAGTGACGTTTGAGGCCAACGGGAAGGAACGCACGCTGAGGCTTGGAGGCCAAATAGACAGGCTCGACTGCCTTGCGCATGATAATTCCAGGAACCCAGGACTTACTTTGCGCGTAATCGACTATAAGACGGGCAAGCCCCTTTCATCTGCCCCACCCGACATTGACGAGATTTTCAATCCACGTTTTGTCGATTCAAAGCATTCGGGCTATTATTTGCAGGCTTTCCTTTACGCATCCATGATACGCATGGGTAAACAAGCCCAAGCCTCTGTAAACCAGCGTGGTTTGCCTGTGGCACCAGCGTTGCTGTTCATACGCGAGGCTGGTGGCGAAGGCTACAATCCCGTGTTGAGGCTGAAGGAAAAGTGTGACGATGGCAAGAAACGCCGCCAATACCGTACCGTTGACGACATAAAGGACGTGTATGATGAGTATGCCGCCGGGTTGCGAAAACTGCTTGCTGAGATTTTCGATTTTGGCATGCCTTTGCGCCCAACTGATTTTGTTGAGCGTTGTGAAAACTGCCCATATAAAAATATTTGTGGCTTATGAGGCTTTTGGCATAGTCATTGCACGTTAATGCTTAAAACACGCGATTTTGCAACGGATAACTAAAAGAAAGGAAGATAAACAAATGACCAGTCAGTTTTCACCAAAGGTTTCAGAGATCCTTGCCTTCAGCAGGGAAGAGGCGACACGCCTGGCCAGCAGCTCAGTGGGTCCGGAGCATCTCCTGCTTGGGATGCTGAGGGAAAAGAACGGCCCCGTGCTGGATCTCTTCAACCGGCTGAGCATAAATCCACAGAACGTAAAGGAAGAGTTGGAGGACAAAGTACGTGAGGATGAGATAGGACAACCCATAAACACGGGCGAGCTTGTGCTTAACAACAAGGCAAGCAACATCCTCAAGCTTGCCGTTCTCGAAGCCCGCATACAGCACACACAGATGGTTGACGTGCAGCATTTGCTGCTCGCCATCCTGCACGACCAGGTAAACAATGGTGCCAAGGAGGTGCTTGAGATGAACAACCTGAACTATGAGACTGCCGTGAGAATGTTGCGGAAAACCACTACCACGGACGGCATTGGCTTGCCCGACGAGGAGGAAGAGGAATTTGAGGAGCAACAGCAAGGCAAGCGCACCAACGACGGCCAGCGGCGTTCAGCCACCGCCACGCAGCCGCAAGCCAATGGCAAGACTCCCGTAATTGACAATTTCTCCACTGACCTTACCAAGGCTGCCGCCGAGGGCAAGCTTGACCCCGTGGTTGGCCGTGAGAAGGAAATACAGCGCGTGGTGGAGATACTTGGGCGGCGCAAGAAGAACAATCCGATACTTATCGGTGAGCCGGGCGTTGGCAAGAGTGCCATCGTGGAGGGGCTGGCGCAGCTTATCGCCAAGCACCAGACATCGCCAATGCTCTTCAACCGCCGACTTGTGAGCCTTGACATGACAGCCATTGTGGCAGGCACGAAGTATCGCGGACAGTTTGAGGAGCGCATCCGCGCACTGCTCAAGGAGCTTGAGCAAAACCCTAACATAATAGTTTTCATCGACGAAATTCACACCATCATTGGCGCAGGTTCAACCCCCGGAAGCATGGATGCCGCCAACATAATGAAGCCAGCCCTGGCACGTGGCACGATACAGTGCATTGGTGCCACCACGGTTGACGAGTACCGCAAGTCAATCGAGAAGGACGGTGCGCTGGAGCGTCGTTTCCAGAAGGTGTTGGTTGAGCCTACGACAAAGGAGCAGACGTTGCAGATACTTGAGAATGTCAGGGACCGCTACGAGAACCACCACCACGTTACCTACACCGACGAAGCCATGAAAGAGGCTGTGAGGCTGACCGACAGATATGTCACCGACCGCTTCTTCCCCGACAAGGCAATAGACGCAATCGACGAGGTTGGCTCGCGTGTGCATTTGCAGCACGCTGCCATTCCACAGGAGATAACCGACAAGGAGAAGGAGATTGAGGAGGTAAAGGAAAAGAAGCAGGGCGCTGTGACAGCCCAGAACTTTGAGCTTGCCGCAAGTTACCGCGACAGGCAAACCGAGCTGGAGCAGGAACTGCGGCAGATGCAGCTGCGTTGGGAGCAAGATGACAAGGCCACGAGGCGAACCGTGACCGACAGGGATGTCGCCGACGTGGTGGCGATGATGACCGGCGTACCCGTGCAGCGCATGGCAGAGGCTGAGGGAGTGCGCTTGCGCAACATGGGCGCCGAACTTAAGAAGAGCGTCGTGGGGCAGGATGCCGCCATTGAGAAGATGGTCAAGGCCATACTGCGCAACCGTGTCGGGCTTAAGGATCCCAACCACCCCATTGGCGCGTTCATGTTCCTTGGTCCTACCGGCGTCGGCAAGACCTATCTCGCAAAG
>CAYLUI010000064.1:0-6275 GCA_964386825.1 uncultured Prevotella sp.
CTTTCAGAACAGCAATCATCTGCACGTGAACACAAAGTCTCCTTTGTTGTCCGGAGCAATAACGTTGACGGCATTTCTCTTCCGTTCGTTACTAATCCAATGGCAAAGTTAGCGACTTTTTTTGTGTATGCAAAAAAAATGTTGTGTTTTTTATGCCTATTCCCAACTTTTTAGGAGTGTTGTGGTTGCTGTATGTTTTTTTTTGTTAGATTATTGATGGTTTGTTTCTGCAGCTCCATTGCGGCGCAATCGGTTTTTGTTTACGCCGCAATCGCATTGCGTTTGTGGCGTAATGGCATTGCGTTTACGCCATAGTCATCATGCGTTTACGGCGTAATGACAAGACCCTTTGTGCTGGTTAGCATGGGTTCGTTGCCATTACGCCGTAAGCGTCATGTGCCAAAGCCGTGATAGGTGGCTTTGTGTTTTATGGTAAAAAGATAGTTGCGGTGATAACAAGATTATTGCATTGGAATCTTGTTTATTCTTGCAGTATGCCGTCCGCCCTCAAAATCTGTTGAAAAGAAAGTGTCCATTATTCCCCTGGCAGTGTCGTTGCCGATAAAACGTCCGGGCATCACGAGTACGTTTGCGTCATTATGCAAGCGTATTAGTTTTGCGATTTCCTGCGACCAGCAAATCCCGGCACGCACCTTGGGATGCTTGTTTAGTGTCATGGCGATGCCTTGCCCTGAGCCGCATATGGCGATGCCTGGGTAAACGTCGCCGTTTTCGATGCCCTTTGCCAAGGCATGTGCGAAATCTGGATAGTCACAACGCTCTTCCGTAAGACATCCATAATCTTTGTATGGTATGTTTTTTTCGTCAAGATACTGTTTTACAAACTGTTTTAAGGCATAGCCTGCGTGATCGCTTGCCAGCCCCACGATCTTTGTTTCCATTTTATAGAAAGTTTTGTTTTCCTGTTTGGTCAATCGGGTAATTCTGTGGAGGTGGTGAACGTGTGTTTCCTATTGGAGAATTTTTGTCATGCTCATCGACGTTATCTGTCCGTCGGGATTTATCTTGGCCGTAATCTTGTAGTTGGCATGCTTCTCCTTTTCAGGGTCGTTGCGTTCGATGTCCTGTGTGGCAGAGAAGTTTACGGTGTATTCATATTCCTCGTCGCCAATCTCTTTCTTGTCTATTTTCAGGTCATCGCCAATGCTCCAGTTCATGTTTGTGATGTCGTCTTTGTATATTTTGTTCAAGAACGTCACCACGTCGGCTTTTGTTGCGTCGGGCTTGCCGAGGAAACTGGTCATGAGAGGTGCCACGGTTGTTTCTATGCCTGTTTCGCTGCGTGTGTTTATTGCCAGGAAGAAGTGGCGTAGCACGGATGTCACGAGTGTCTTCTCTTCGGGCTGCACGGTGTTGGCCTTCAGCTGTTTTATGGCATCGTTTGCGTCATCAACATATTCTCCGTTGGCATGCTCGTTTAGGTAAGCCATTAAGGCATCGAGGGTGTTTTGGTTTGAGGCGTCCGCCCAGTCGAGCGAGTCTATTTTGTGTTGTGCCTCAGCCCTATGGTCAGAGTTGGGGTATTTGTTTAGATAGTCGGTCAATGCTTGCTTCGAGTTGCTGACGACAGCGTTGTTCCAATCGTTGTCTATTATCTTCAGTTTTTCCAAGTGGGTTGTTACCGAATCAATATGCTCCTCAGGTGCGTCCTTGTAGTTATCGAGATAGGTTTGCAACACCAGTGGGTCATCGCTTTTCATGGCAAACTCGTATGCGTCTTGCTCTTTGGTCGATTTCGCATTGTTGTAAAAGTAGAAGCAAGCTGCGCATACGGCAATGGCGAACACTGCTCCGGCTATTATTGCCGTATGTCCTTTCTTTTTGTTGCCGGAGGAGGGGGTGTTGCCAGAAGCTGTAGGTGGTGGAGGAGGGGTTGCGGTGGATGGTTGTGATGCTGTTGGCGGTACGGGTGGTGTTGCCGAGGAAAGTCTTGCGCCTTGTGTGCAACCTGTCTGCTCGTTGTGGCATGCCGCACCCTGGTCAGTTGTGTTTGTCAGGTGGTGGCAGTTGGGGCACATTTCCTGATCCTTGAAATAAGTTTCGCCACATTGTGGACATCTTGTAGTTTTGCCAGCAATGGCAATTCCGCAGTTGGGGCAATATGGTGCTTTGTCGCTTATCTGTCGTCCGCATTCCGGACATTTTATCATTGCCATATATAACTAATGTGTAAAATGAAGAGTGTTGTTTATAATGTGTGTGATGGCATTAGTGATGCCTGAATCTTATCTCGCGTAGCTTGTGCCGTCCCATGAAGCGGCTTTTGTCAACATGGCCGTTAATGCCGTTTAGCCTGCCCTTGCCTGTATATTGCCACAAGATGAACTCCTTGCCATCGTCAAGCACAGGCTCGTGTTCGGTGTATTGGGCAATCATGAGTTTGTAATCGTCAAGTAAGCCTTGCAAGTTGGCATTGTAGAAGTTGGTTCCGGTATATACTAACGGCTTCTGTTTGTAGGCTTTTTCCACGAGTGTGAGAAATCTTGACAACGAGTCTCGCAGTGCCTCTGTCGTAAGTCCGTTGCGTGTTTCCACGTCAATCATGGGTATGAGGTCTTGGTCTCCTGGGCGGCATTGAGCCATGAAGTTTGCCAATTGCACCTCTTGCTCTATCTTCGGGCGGTAGAAATGGTACGAGCCAACTTTCAGTCCGTGTTTATGAGCCAAGTCTATGTTTTGCTTGTACCTGTCGTCGATGTGGTTGCCTCCTTCCGTTGCTTTCAGATATACATAAGCCATTTTTGACTCGCCGACAGTCTCCCAAAACACGGTGCCTTGATAGTGGCTCAGGTCAATGCCGTGTATGTGGCTGCATGTGTCCTCACACTCCGCACGATAGCTTTGTGCGTGGCACAAGGATAATGCCGTCAAGGTCAATGCCAGTAGGATAAAGCGTTTCATGTTGCAAAGATACCAATAAATTTAAAAAAACGTTCTTGTTTCCATCTTTTTTCTATATCTTTGCATCAATAAACAGAATGTGATGAAAGAAATAAGTTGGGGCTTTATCGGTTGCGGCGAGGTCACTGAGAAAAAGTCGGGACCGGCGTTCAATGAGGTCAGCGGCTCTCATGTTGAGGCTGTCATGAGCCGTAATGGAGTGAAAGCCAGGTCGTATGCCGAGCGTCATGGCATAAGGAAATGGTACACTGATGCTCAGCAGCTTATCGATGACCCCGATATAAACGCAATATACATTGCCACGCCACCATCGTCACATGCCACTTATGCGATAATGTGCATGCGCAGTGGCAAGCCTTGTTACGTGGAAAAGCCGCTTGCGTCAAGCTATGAGGACTGTGTCCGTGTGAATCGCATTTCAGAGCAGACCGGTGTGCCTTGCTTCGTGGCTTATTATAGGCGCTATTTGCCTTACTTCAAGCGTGTCAAGGAAATCATTGACAATGACGAGATTGGCAGGGTGCTGACGGTGCAGATACAGTTTGCCGTACCCCCTCGCGACCTTGACTATGAGGTCTCGTCGCACCAACCATGGCGTCTCCAGCCGGACATTTCCGGAGGAGGTTATTTTTATGATCTCGCACCACATCAATTGGACATGATACAAACCCTTTTCGGTGTTATTGTGCGTGCTCATGGCTATCCCACCAATCGTGAGCATCTTTATAAGGCGGAGGATACTATTTCGGCTGCTTTTATCTTCGACAGCGGTATATCAGGTTCGGCTTCGTGGTGTTTTGTTGGGCATGAGAGCTCGCGAGTTGACCGGGTGATGGTTACCGGTGACAAAGGGACGCTTTCTTTCAGCATCTATAATTATGAGCCAATCCACCTTGTCAACAGTCTTGGCTCGCAGAGCATAATTGTGCCCAATCCACCATACGTGCAGTTGCCAATAATACAGTCTGTCATACGCCATTTGCAGGGAGTGGGAGTGTGCACGTCAACTTCGGTCAGCGCGATGCCGGTCAATTGGGTGATGGATAGGATTTTGGGTAAGTTTTGAGAAATAGCGTTCGGCTGTCATGAGGTCTGTTGTGTTTATATTCATGTTTCTTTGCAGTGCTGCCATGGCCATGATGGCGCAGGAAACAAGCGTGGGTGTGGCACAAGTTGACAGCGTGAAGTCAAGCCTTGGCACTGACGTGTTGAGGGAAAAGCCGAAGTTGAGTTGGATTAGGCGTGTTGTGCGTGGTTTCTCAAGGATTGACACCAATTACATAGAGCCGCAGAAATATAACTTTACCGTAATGCTTCAGAATACCACCAGTTTTGAGGGTTATACCCTGCGTAACAGCAATGGGCAGGAGGTGGTGTTCTCGCCTCAGCCCTCCTATAAGCTTGGACCGTATGTCGGTTGGAGATGGGTGTTTTTGGGCTATACCATCGATTTGAAGCATATCGGAGGCAAGGCGAGGCAGGACTTTAATTTAAGCTTGTATGCCAATCAGGTTGGCATTGACCTTTTTTATCGCAAGTCGGGCGACGACTATCGGATTGCCAGTGTAAAGTTCGGCAATGGCTTCAACAACGGTGCAATGCGGCATGTTGATTTTAATGGTTTTAAGTCAAGCGAGAGTGGGGTGAACTTATATTATGTCTTTAATCATAAGAAATTCTCTTATCCGGCAGCCTATAGCCAGAGTACCATACAGCGACGTTCTTGTGGCACGGCTATTGCTGGCGTTAGCTATTCCCGTCATTCGCTGAACGTGGATTGGGAGAGGTTTTTTGAGATAGTGGATGAGAGGGTGGGCGACGGGATGTCAGCTGTGATGGACACGACTCTTAGCAGTGCGAGGATAAAATATACAGACTTCTCGCTTAGTGGTGGTTACGCTTACAATTGGGTGTTTGCGCATGACTGGCTTTTTGACATTTCCCTTCAACTTGCGCTCGGCTACAAACAATCTCACAGCGACGTTAGCAACCAGAAACAGGATTTTTTCCGCGATTTCAGTTTCCACAACTTCAATATTGATGGAGTGTCAAGGTTGGGATTGGTGTGGAATAATATGAAATGGTATTTTGGTGCGAGTGCGGTGTTTCATACGTATAATTATAAGCGTGAGCAGTTTCGTGCCAACACTACGTTTGGTAACGTGAATGTTTATGTTGGATTTAATTTTGGGAGGAAGAAATGAAAAAGTTCTTGTTTTTGATGGCGTTTTTTTCCATCTCAGCTTATGCTCAGAAGGTGGATTATGGTCATGCTGACTCTGTGAGGGTAATGTCACTTTTCGGCAAGGCGAAGTCGTTAGAAAGGAAAACGATGGCAAACTACATGGTCTTCTTTGGTCGCCAACTCAAGGGAATTCCATACGTTGCGAAGACTTTGGAGGTTAACTCTGAAGAGCATCTTGTGGTGAACTTGCGGCAGCTTGATTGCACCACTTATGTGGAAACGGTATTGGCGTTGAGCCGTTGCATGGCCATGGGTAAAATGTCGTTTGCCAATTATTGCGATCAACTGCGTATCATACGTTATGCCAAAGGCATACAATCGTATGCTACGCGTAAGCATTATTTCACATATTGGATACAACAGAGCGTGGAACAGGGATTGGTGAAAGACGTGCAGGAACCAAATCCACCATATAGTGCGGTGCAAGAAGTGAAGGCTTCTTACATGACCACACATTTAGGTCAGTACCCGATGTTGAATGGGAAGCCAGAGTGGGTCGGGAAAATAAAGGCTATGGAGGAGTCGGTCACGGGATTGAGGCCTCGTTACATTCCAACGTCGTCTGTTGACAACTCTGCCCTTTTACGTAGTACGGTTCATGATGGCGACATAATTGCCATTGTGACAACCAAGGAAGGACTGGAAATAAGTCATTTGGGCATAGCTGTGTGGCACAAGGACGGATTACACATGCTCAACGCGTCATCAATTTATCATAAGGTGGTGGAGGATGGTAACTTGTTGAAAAAGTATCTGCTACGGCAAAAGTCGGCAGTGGGAATCCGTACAGTTCGCGCCATATAGGCAAGTAATCATGTAAACTCAATTTGTAATTTCAGCAAAAATGGAACCTTTGGCAGAACGCATGCGCCCACGCACTCTTGACGAATATGTTGGGCAAGAACATATCGTGGGACCTGACGGCGTGGTGCGTAAAATGATAGAGCAAGGACACATTTCGTCGTTTATCCTGTGGGGACCTCCGGGTGTGGGCAAGACAACCATTGCAGCTTCCATTGCTGCGGCCATGGGAAGGCCCTGTGTCAAGATTTCTCTGGCAGGTGTATCGGATTCCTATTTTCTTCGGGGTGCCCAACAGGTCTATCGG
>CAYLUI010000065.1:0-6049 GCA_964386825.1 uncultured Prevotella sp.
CGCAAAGAAGCTCGCCGAGCTGATGTTCGGGGCGCAAGATGCCCTGATACGCATTGACATGAGCGAGTACACCGAGAGCTTCAACGTGTCAAGGCTCATTGGCGCTCCCCCGGGATACGTTGGCTACGAGGAGGGCGGACAGCTTACCGAGCAAGTGCGCCGCCACCCCTACTCCATTGTCCTGCTCGACGAGATTGAGAAGGCTAACGGCAACGTGTTCAACATGCTGCTGCAGGTGCTCGACGAGGGACGGTTGACGGATGGAAACGGGCGGACGGTTGACTTCCGCAACACGGTGATAATAATGACCTCAAACGCAGGCACTCGCCAACTCAAGGAGTTCAGCCGTGGCGTGGGCTTCAATGCAGGCGGCATAACAAACGCCGCCAACATGAACAGCAACGACAAGGAGTATGCACGCAGCATAATACAGAAGAGCCTGTCGAAACAGTTCTCGCCCGAGTTCCTGAACCGCCTCGACGAGATAATAACCTTCGACCAGCTTGACCTGTCCTCTATAAAGCAGATTATCGACATTGAGCTTGGAGGGCTTTACAAGCGCGTGGCAGACCTCGGTTTCTGCATCGAGCTGAGCGACAAGGCAAAGGAGATGGTTGCCACCAAGGGCTACGACATACAGTATGGCGCACGCCCGTTGAAGCGCGCCATACAGACTTACATCGAGGATGGACTGGCAGAGATTATATTGTCTGAGGAGGCTCGCCCCGGTGATGTCATTGCCATCGACAGGCATCCCGACAAGGAGGAGCTTGTTTTCAAGGCATCAACGCCAGCGATGGCAGAGCCTGTGGAGAATGGGCAATAGGAACACATAAGGAAACAATACAGTGAAAGGGAAGCGGAGACCGACGGAATGCCGCTTCCCTTTTCTTTTTGCCGGACGATTGCGCCACCAAGGTCTTTGCCTTTACGGCGCAATCGCATTGCCATTGCGGCGCAACCACGTTGCCATTATGGCACAATCGCATTGCCATTACGGCGTAATCACTATGGCTTTGCGACGCAATGGTGAAAATGGGGTTGGCGGATTTCCTTATTCCGATATTTTTTATTACTTTTGTGGCTGATTTGCCAATGCAGTGGCTTGTCCGCATGGTCGTGGGTGTCATGCCACGGCGTTTCCACGATGCCAGGGGGGGCACTGTGCCTGTTGGGCATTTGGCGTATTGGCATGTATTGAGGATAGCAAGTTGTGCATACGATGAAAAAGATTGGCCTTATACCTTTATTTATAATAAGCGTGTTTTTGCTTGCCGCATGTGGCGCTCACAAGTCGGCGGTCGGCGTGAAGAAGCCCGGGAAGGAAAAGCCTGGGGCGCATGTTGACACGTTGGGCACAGAGGAGCCTGCCGTCAGGTTTCCCGACAAGGATTTGCGTGCCGTGTGGATTGCCACCATCGGCGGACTCGACTGGCCTCGCAAACGTTATGGCGAGGAAAAGCAGAAGGCATTGTACCGCCAGTACCTTGACACGTTGCAACGGCTTAACATCAACGCCGTGTTCTTTCAGGTGCGCCCGCGAGCCGACGCTTTCTACAAGTCGGAGTATGAGCCGTGGAGTATGTACCTGACGTGGCGGCGCGACACCGATCCGGGCTACGACGTGCTGCGATGGCTCATCGACGAGACCCATGGCCGCGGCATGGCTTTCCACGCATGGATGAACCCCTACCGTGTGGGCACGCGCAAGGGGCGCAGGGACAAGTTTGCGCCACTTGACAAACGAATACCGAAAAACCTCGTGAAAGATTATGCCAACGTGCGCATTTACAACCCTGCCATGCCGGAGACGAGGCAAAGGGTGTGTGACGTGGTGCGCGACTTGCTGACCCGTTATGACGTTGACGGCATACATTTCGACGACTATTTTTACCCGGAACTGGCCAAGGGCGAGAAGATGAACGACGGAAAGGAATACAGAAAATATGGCAGGGGCTTTGCCAATGTGGAAGACTTTCGCCGTGCCATGGTCGATTCGCTTGTCTTTTCCGTAAACCGCACCGTGAAGGAGGTTAACAAAAACGTCGTGTTCTCAATATCGCCGCAGGGCAATTACCAGAACAATTATTGCACAATGTACGCCGATGTTGCCAAATGGTCACGGCTCGGCTGGTGCGACATCGTGATACCGCAACTCTACTGGAGCACGGAGAAGTATTTCCCCGAGCGGTTGCGATGGTTTGCCGACAGTTGCGCACAGCGGTCGAAGCTTGCCATAGGCTATGCGCTCTATCGTTTTGACGGCAAGTCGAAGGATCCTTATTTCCGCACAACCAATGACCTTGCCGAGCAATTCCGCCTGGCCTATGACAACAAGAACGTGTCTGGCGGGGTGCTTTACAGTGCCCACTGGCTGCTTGACAACCCCATGAACATAAACGCCGTCATAGCGCGCAGGTTCTCGCGGCTGGCTTTGCTGCCATACCTTGGACAGGATGTTGACGACAAACCCGAAGCTCCAAGCTTGTTGTCGCAAGTGCCTGAGAGTCAGGGGAAAGGCTGGACAGGTGAAGCCTCGGCAAAAGACACTTGCGCCATAAAGCTGGAATGGAAACCCGTGCAAGGGTGTTATTATGCCGTGTATCATACCGCCGAAGGATGCAACGACGCTGAGCTTGTGGCAATCACCTATGACACGTCGGTCACGGTTCAGGGCGGTGGCCACTATTATGTCTCGGCGGTCAGAAGGGGCGACAACGCAGAGTCGGAACCCGTGCGTGCCTACTGAGCCGGGGAGGTTGCGTGCCGGGCTTGCCACGTCGTTTGTAAATCAACATTTTAGTCGTTGGGCTGCAAGTAAAGTTTTAGGCGAAAACGCTAAGCGGTTGAGTCACAAAGTCCTTTGGCTGGCGAGGAAAAAAGTTGGAAAAAAAGACTTAAAACATTGTTGTTCATCACTTCTTTTTCTTACTTTTGCAGACGGAAATCATTTGCTGACAGAAAACATTTGAGGAGATGCACTTGCAAAAGTTTCCCAAAATGGAAAACTTTTGCAAGCCGAAAAACGAAAAAGTTTCCCAAAAACGCAAAACCTGTCATTTAGGATATAGCAAAAACCCGTCAATAAGAATATGGAAAAGATTCAAGTAAGAAAGCGTGATGGCAAAGTCGTGCCGTTTGATCTCACGAAGATTGAGAACGCCATACTGAAAGACTTGAAAGCCATCAACCACGATGGCGACATCAAGTCGATAGCAAGCGAGTATGCCGCCAAGGTGTTCGCCCTTTGTGAGGAAAAATACCTGCCCACGAGCAATGTCTTCGAGATAGAGAACATCCAGGACACCGTCGTGCAAGTGCTTGCCAAGGCGGGTGAGCTGCGCGCCGTGATAGCCTACTGCGAGTACCGCTACCAGCACAAGCTGGAGCGTGAGCAGCGCGTGAAGGAGGCATACGAGGAGAAGCTCATGGCCAAGAACGTGGTGAACCAAAACGCCAACATTGACGAGTACAGCGGTGGCGGACGAAGCGGCGAGGCAGCGAACGTGTATGAGAAACAGTATGCCCTGGAGCACTGCATGAGCGACCTTGCACGCCGTAACCACGAGGAGAACCAGGTTTACATACATGACTTGAACAAGTTTGCCATAGGTTTCCACAACTGCCTGAGCATTCCTTTCGACGACTTGCTGTCGAAAGGCTTCCATACGCGACAGGGCGACGTGAGGCCTGCCGGCTCGCTTAACACTGCCATGCAGCTCGTGGCCGTGATTTTCCAGCTGCAAAGCCTCGACCAGTTTGGCGGCGTGTCGGCTACACACCTCGACTGGACCATGGTGCCATTCTTCCGCAAGTCGTTCCTGAAGCATTACATAGCAGCCTGGGCACGTGACCAAAGAGAGTATGCCACAACCGACTTCATCGCACTTTACGACCAAACTTACACCGACGCTGTCGGCGTTACCCGGTCAGCTTTCGAGAAGTGGAGCGACGGGCAGAAGGAACGCTTCTTCCAGCAGACGGGGCTGAAGAGGGAAGACTTCACGTTGGCGAACAAGGACAGACTTGACTTGAAATACTATAACAGCGCGCTGTGTGACACCATACAGGAGTTGCATCAGGCCGTCGAGGCAATGTACCACAACCTGAACACGCTGCAAAGCCGCTCGGGCGACCAGTTGCCGTTCACGTCAATCAACTACGGCACTTGCACCCTTGAGGAGGGACGCCTCGTGACACGCTCGCTGTTGCTCGGCTCGCTTGAGGGCATTGGCTTCCATCACAACACGCCTATATTCCCTTGCGGGATATTCCAGTACATGAAAGGAGTCAACGATGTCCCCGGCACGCCCAACTATGACCTCAAGCAGCTTGCCATGCGCTCAACGTCGCAGAGGCTTTACCCCAATTACGCCAATGTTGACTGGAGCGGCAACGCCGGATATGACCGCAATGACCCGCGCACCTACTTCTCAACCATGGGGTGCCGCACGGCAAACGGCTGGGATGTCAACGGGCTTGGGCAACAGAAGGACGGGCGAGGAAACATTTGCCCGACCACGATTATCATGCCCACGATCGCCATGGAAGCCGGGCGTGACGTTGAGACGTTCATGGAATTGCTTGACCGCAAGATACACGAGGCAAAGGACACGCTGATAGAGCGATTCGACTGGATATGCTCGCAGGACCCGAAGACTGCGCCGTTCATGTGGGACAACAACACCATGGCTGGCTACATTCCAGAAGAGGGAATACGCTCGGCGATGAAGCACGGCACGCTTGCCATAGGGCAGCTTGGACTTGCCGAAACGCTGCACTTGCTTATCGGCACGAACCACACTACGCCAGAGGGCATGGAGCTTGCCAAGCGCATAGAGGAACTGTTCTCGAAGCGCTGCAAGGAGTTTAAGCAGGAATACAAGCTCAATTTCGGAGTTTACTACACGCCTGCCGAGAACCTGTGTTACACCGCGATGAAGAAGTTCAGGGCACGGTATGGCGTAATAAAGAATGTAAGCGACCGCGACTATTTCACAAACTCCATACACGTGCCTGTGTGGGAAGAGATGACCCCGTTTGAGAAAATTGACATCGAGAGCCAGCTCACGGGCTACTCGTCGGCAGGTTGCATCACTTACGTTGAACTGCCGTCAACCACGAAGAGCAACATACAGGCCTTGGAGAAAATCATCGACTATGCCATGGGGAAGGACATCCCTTATTTTGCCATCAACGTGCCAAATGACACGTGCATGGACTGTGGCTACACTGACGAGATAAACGGTGCTTGCCCCGTGTGTGGTAGCGAAAACGTTCGCCGGCTGCGCCGTGTCACAGGCTACCTGACGACCGACTATCACAACTTCAACTTCGGCAAGCAGGCCGAGGTGGAAGACCGCGTGAAACACGTGAAGTCGTTCGAGAAAGGGGCGCAGACAGCATAAGATGAGATTTCTGGACATTACGACTTGTGACGTAAATAACGGTGAGGGCTTCCGTGTTACCTTGTGGGTGGCAGGTTGCTCTCACCATTGTCATGGATGCCAAAATCCACAGACCTGGGATTTTAATGGTGGACATTTTTTTGACAAAGAGGCCCACGACTATTTGATGGGCGAACTTGCCAAGCCTTACATTGACGGCCTTACGCTTTCCGGCGGCGACCCGCTGTATTCGCTCGATGACGTGCTTGGACTTGCGAGGGAAGTGAAGGAACTGATGCCTGAAAAGACTATTTGGCTTTACACGGGCTTTACAATGGAGCAGATTGAATCGTCACGGCTAAAGAGCATTTTGCCGTACCTTGACGTTGTGGTTGACGGCCCTTACGTAGAAAGTTTGCGTGATGTGACGCTTGCTTTCAGGGGATCGAGCAACCAACGGATCGTCAGGGTGAGCCATGGCGGTGAAGGAAAGGCATAAAACAGCCTTTTCGCATAATCTTGCAAAATAAATTGAAGAAAACTTTACATTTTATTTGGAGTTTACAAAAAGATTGCTTAATTTTGCACTGTCTTCGTGAGAAGACATACATTAAGTTTCATTAGGTTAGTAGTTTGATAGATTTTTTAAGGTAAAACGGAAT
>CAYLUI010000066.1:0-5987 GCA_964386825.1 uncultured Prevotella sp.
ATCATACGTCCAGTCATACTCCAGAGCCTCGCCTGTATATGGATCCACGCCAGTATGGCTCACAATGCGCTTCTGGTCGTCAAGCGTATACTTGTAGTTGTCAACGGTTATTGTGTTGCCGCTATAGGTAAACTCATAGGCGGCAAGAGGAAGAGCCGTTATCGACTTAAGTGTGCCATCGTCATTGTAACCAAATGCAAGCTCTAAGCTTTCAAGACCATACATGGACAAAAATGCGTTCTCTGCGATGGTTATTGACTCTATGCGGCGTGGCTGATATACGTAAACCTTAGCCAACTGCCATTCGCTCTTGCCACGCTGCAACGTCACCTGGTATTCGCCCTCGGCAAGCTCCTTGCCCACGGCAACCTTGAGTCCATCGGCAGAGGGCATGCCCTGTACCGTGACATTTGCCCCATTGCCATCGGAGAACAACAGCACGTCGCCACTCTCAAAGCCTATGCCACCAACCGTGGTTTCCTCGCCAATGCCCATCTCTGAAGGCAATGCCAAGGCTGAGATTGGGTTGTCGCCAGCCACGATGGTCATGGAGCCAAGCTGCCACTGGTTCTCACCTTCGACGAGAACCACATTCACGGCACCCTCGCCCAATGTGTAAGGAATGGTGAAGGTTGCGCCGTTTGCCGTAAACTTGGCATTGGCATCAATAGCGGTCTCGCCCGTAGGCTGGAGCAGGATGGTCTGGCCTGCGGCAAAGCCGCTGCCCTGAATGGTGACCTCTGAGCCAATCTTTGCCACAGATGGTACAACGGGGTTGCTAACTGGGTTTACTGCTTCGTCATCGCTCGACGAACATGCTGCCAGCAGTGCCACGGCACATACTATGAACAGCTTTGAGATTAAGTTTTTCATAATAAACACTTTTATTTAGATTAAAAGAATAAGCTGGGAAAAGATAAATATCCAAACCTCAAGCCCTTCTACAAGAGGGTGTATCCAAATTCAACAGAAACTCTCTTTGACTATTTTCGCATACAGTCTTCCAACACTTTCTCCGTGTCCTCGCTTGACGGGCGGCTCATGTCGGGGTTGACGATGCGCCCCTCGGGGTCAAGGAGTATGAAGCGTGGGATGCCGGTAATCTTGTAGTCACGCTGAAACTGCGTGCCCGTGCCTATGTAAAGCTGCGTGCCGCCAAGGTCGCCTGCCTTCACACGGGCTTCCCATTTCGCCTTGTCTGAGTCAATAGAAAGTCCCACGAAGCGTATGTTACGGCCACTGAACTTCTGCTCAAGCTTTTTCAGGAATGGCAATTCCTTTTTGCAAGGACCGCACCACGTGGCCCACATGTCAATGTAAACGTAGCTGCCACGGAAGTCCCTCGGCGTAAAGGTCTTGCCGTTGATGTCCACGCCCTTGAACCAAGGCGTTTGCTTGCCCACAGCCGCCTTGTCCCACTTGGCGCACGCCTGCTTGAAGATGGCGTTGAGGCGTGGCGAGGTCACGAACGTGTAATAAAGGTTTTGCAGGTCAACAATGTTCTCGGTGCCGTTGCCTTCAACATACGTGAATGCCAAATGGTGGATGAGAGCCTCGCGCAGCTTGTCGCTCTGCACGTTCTCGCCGATGTACGACATTTCGGCAAGCGTCTTCGGATAGACCATGCGAATGTTCTTTCCCTCCTCGTCGAAGATGTGCGCCGTCTCAATCATGAAGTTGCGGTACTCGTCAATGTCGGCAAGGTCGTCGTCCTCACGCATGTAGGAGCGCAGGGTCTCATAATATTCTTTGCCTGGCACGAACGCCGTGTCCTGCGTAAGAAACCTGTGGCTCGTGGGGTACATCAGCATGGAGTTGACATAAAAGTAGGTTATGCGCCCTTCCTCCATCTTCCTGAACTTATCGTCCTTGGCAAACCTGCGTGCGGCGAGGAGCCGTTTCATTGAGGCAATCTTGCTCTCTACGGTTTTCTTGAAGTCGGCCCACGGCAGGGCGTACTGCGTATCTGGCAAGCCCACCACCTGTATCTTGTTCAGGTAGTCGAAGGCACGTTCGTTGCCGCCCTTCAGCGTGAACGTATTGTCAAAGTCGGCGGCATCGAAGGAAATGGAAATGTCATCGCCATCCTGCAAGTAAACGTTCTTAGACTTCTCGCCATAATATACCTTTGCGTAGAGGGCATCCATGCCTTCGAGGCGCACCTCAGCCTTGCCATCGGCCAAGGGGAACTCGTTTATGCTCATGTGGAAAACCAGCACCACATTGCTTGCCACGGGGTTCTTAACGTCGAACCTCAGCGTAATGCCCTCGGCGGCGTGCGCTCCCACGCACGCCAAAAGGCAAAGTAAAAGAGAAAATATCTTATTCGTCATGATTTCCTTGAAATTAGTTGGTCCGCTCACGGTAAGTAACGTCAACAATCTTGGCGAAGCCCTTGTGCACGGTTGGCGACACCTTTGAGAAGTCGCCCTCCGTAGCCATGCCGTCGTAGATGCGGAGCGTACCGTTGCCGTCACGCTCCGAGGCTACAATCAGGTCGTAGTCGTGGACGGAGGCAGAGTTCTGGTAGAGGTTGAATTTCATCATTGTGATGTTTTCGCCACTTAGCGTAAACTGCTTGCTTGACCTCAACGGCTGTTCGGAAAGGTCAACACGGTAAACGGTGCCGCCCACGGCGTAGTACATGTAATTGCGCAATGAGCTGAACGCGAAACAGCTGGCGCGGGTAATGTCCTTGCAATCGCTCAGGTCGCCATAGTAAGCCTTGCCCAAGGCGAAGGTACAATCCATGAACGTGAGCAGGTCACCGAGCTGTATGCCGTACAGCTTGGTCTTGTCACCATCCCGCAAAAGCGCGTAAGTAACGCCCATCTTGGCGTTGCCCGGATCATACTTGGTATTTTCCATGTACACGAAGTCAAGCCCTGTGGGATAAGCGTCAAACGCTGTGCCCGTGACCATGTCGCTGCCCTTCATGTTGACCGCCACCTGCTCCATGTCGTCCATTGAGAACACGGTACCGGAGAAGCCAAGCGCGGTTATCAGCGGGCAGTATGTCACGAAACGCTTGTTGGTGACATCGTAGAGCAAATATATTGAGACGTATGACATTGCGCCTACGTTTACGCCTACATACGGAGCCACGTCAAAGCCCTTGTTTGCCGGTGAGCCAAAAAGCCCCTGTATGCCCATGTTCTGGGCATAGTAAGCTTTGCCGCCACTCACGAGCACGCGGCTGAAGCCGTTTTGCTCGCACACCATGCCACGCGGCTTCAGGTTCGCCTGCTTTGCCACCTCATACCTGAAGGCATAATCCTTTTGCCACGCAAAGTTGTTTTTTGAGAGACGCGTCGCACCGTCGGCGGTGAAAAGGTAGAACGGCGAGTCAGAGTAGCCGCAGTTGGGCTGGTACTGAACGCTGTAGGGACGGCTGAGACTGTCCATGCCGTTGTTCTTCAGTATGTCAAGGTATGTTTGCCCCGTAACGGCAGAAATAACGTCAAGCCGAGTCTTGCCATCCACGTCGCAAAGCACCAGCCATCCCTCTGACGACGGGTCGCTGACGGTGAGTTCAAGGCTTTCGCGCCAGAAGAGCCCAGTCTTCTTGTCTGTGGCAGTGAAATAAAGCGTGTATTTTCCGGCATCAAGTGTTATTTCACTGTCAAGGTGCTTGGAGTTGCCCAGCACGGTCTCGTCCATGTCGCCCGAGTTGTTTATCGCTTTCCACTCGTAGCTGTAAGCGTCAAGGTCGGTAATGTTGCCACCCAAAGACGGGTCAAGGTTGAAACGGTCGTGTATTAGCACTGACAAACTCTCCGGCACGCCCGTTATCTCCGGCTCGTTGAGCTGGTGGTAATCATAGTTTCCTTTGTCGTCATCGCATGCCGCACACAGCACGAGAGCTACGAGGGCAAGCATGGTCATTATCTTATTCTTCATTTGTGTCTTCTTTAGTCTGAAAAAATAGCTTCACACCACCGTTTAATAGCCATACGAAAGCGGATTGCCATCTGCGTCGAAAGCGTCTTCGTCGTAAGGCTCGCCGGCATAGCGCAGTGATTGCTGTTCGCGCACGTAAAGCGTCATTTCAGAGCATACATACGACTGCATGGCAAGGGTCATCTTGGTGTCATCGTTGAAGTCGGCTGGATCAATGTCAAGCACCTCGCATGCCAGCTCAAACTTCTGCTGCGTGAATGCGCCGAGCAAGTCGTCTTCCCATGCCTTCGGGGCAGAGGTAAACTGGTCGGAGAATATTATGCGGTAAGACAGCGTAGTGATGGTGTCGTTGGCGGAAGTCACCTCCCATGCCACGGGGAGCGTAAACTCATCGTTGGCATGCAGCTCAAACCTCAGTTCCTTTTTCACGCTTTTTAGGGCAGCGGTACGCTTGAGCGTGACATTGTAAGTCAATGTGGTCTCGCCGGCAGGAAGCTCCGCTTTCTCTGGAAGTACGTAGTCGATGCCTTCCTTTGCGTCAAGTGAGATTACGCTAAGGGCAAGCTGCCGCACCCTGTCAACGGGGCGACCAACAAGCTGTATCTTTACGGGAATCACCATCTCGTCTCCCTTTTGATATACAAATGTAACGTCGGTTGAATCTTGCAGGATGTTGGTATTGGTGCGGTTGTTGAAGTAAACGCCGCTGATGGGTTCAAACTCATCGGGTGTCTGCTCGCTGCATGAGGCAAGACCCAAGGTGGCAAATGCCAGCAAGAGTGCGCCTTTTGTTTTATATCTCATAGTACTGATGTTCTTGTTTTTGGCTTATCGGTTGTCAACTTCAGAATCAGGCAATGGGACTACGAATATCAGGTCACTCGCCTTGGGATTCTTGCTTTTCGACGCAGAGGCTACAATATCGCTGTAGAGACGCTTGTACAGGTAAAACAGCTGGCCTTCGCCGTAAACCTCGCGAATGTACTCGTTCTTGAGCAAGTCTTCGTCAAGGCTTTGCAGCGATGCCACGCCCCTGTTGCGGCGCAGGGCGTTGACGTAGCTTATGCCATCGGACAGCTTTGTGCCTGAACACTCGGCAGCAATGAGGAACATCTCGCCAAGACGGAGCATTGGAACCATCGTGTTCTTGATGCTGCCGCTGTTCTCCATATCACTGTATTTGTAGAAATAGCTGTTGCCACCCGTGGCTACCCAGTTGGCACGGTAGCGGTAATCGTCCTGATAGCCACCCGTGGTAGCGGCTCCGCCATATATGCGCTTGCTCATGAGGTCGGCATCCATGCGGAATACGAAATTAGGCAGACGTGACGGCGAATAATAATCCTTGAAAAGATTGCCGCGCGTGGTAGAGGTGAGAGCAAACAGCACTTCGGAAGAGAATATACGGTCGGGATCGGAGACTGCACCCGTGACCAAACTCTTGTCAACGAAGGGGAAAATGCCGTTGTCGGCGGTCTTGATTACGTCTGAGGCATATTTCAACGCATTTGCCTTATCGCCGAAATACAGGTAGGCACGCGCCAGAAGGCCTTCCACGGCATAATAGTTGAGCCGCAACGCACGGTAACGCATGAACGAGCTGCTGCCATCAGGCGCAGGACTCATGAGTGTACCCTCCGTCTTCACTGGGTCGTTGGCAAGCAACAGGCGCGCTTCCTCCAAGTCAGCAATCACGTGGTCGGCGACTTCCTTTGCCGTGAGCAATGGCTCCGGGGCATTGGTCTCCTTGGTGTAATAAGGGATGGATGTCTTTTCGCTGTCCTTGGAATATACAGGACCAAAAAGCCTCAGCATGTCAAAATGGAGCATTGCACGCAAAGCCAGGGCTTCGCCTTTCACGGCATAATAGTTGCCGGCTGTGAAAAGCTCCTGATGGTCGTCGATGCTTTCCAATATCTTGTTGCAGTTGAGAATCAGGGCATACGCCTTGTTCCATACTTGGTCAAGGCGGTTGCGCCAATAATCCGTTCCGTATTGGTATGACGCAAGATCCTTATAGTTTCCCCAAACACTGTTGTCTGTGCCAATGGCGTAGGCACCGCCCATTACCTCTATCATTTCCACGG
>CAYLUI010000067.1:0-5579 GCA_964386825.1 uncultured Prevotella sp.
GACAAGACATACTTCACGGGTTCATATAGGCTCGCCGGCTTGCGCTCATAGGGAATGGCGGCAAGGAAGGCGTTCACCTTCTGCAAAAGTTGTTCCGAGGTTTCCATATTTTTTTTATTTTTTGGCTCCTGCAATGCAGGAGCGTACACAACTGACTTAAATACGGGGCACATTTGGCTTAAACAAGGAAGGCTTGACTTATAGCACAAAATTCACGGGAATGGCGAACATGGTGCGGCAGGGCTTGCCGCCATCAATGCCTGGCTTCCATCGCGGCATCATCTTTATGACACGCAACGCCTCGCGGTCAAGCAGCGGATCGGCAGAGCTGACAACGGTTGGGCTGGCAATGGAGCCGTCCTTGTTGACAATGAACGACACAATGACCTTACCTTCTATTTTTTGCCGCTGGGCTTGCTGCGGATAACGCAGGTTGCGCGTAAGCCATTTCATGAACATCACCATCCCACCTGGGAATTCAGGCAACTGCTCCACGGTGCGCAGCACAACGGTATCTTCAGAGGTCGTCGAGACTTGCGGCAATGCCTCAACGACATTGGCATCCTCCGCCATGCCCTCCCCATCGCCTATTACAAGCTTGCTGGTGATGGGGGCAATCTTGCTCACATCCTCAGCGGCAGGCACCTCCTTGACGTTTGGGGTTATGGCCTTAGCAACGGGAGCCTGCACGGCAGAGACCATCTCATTATTGTCCACCGCAGACATCAACGCCAAATCCTCCGTCAAATCGTCGAGCATGGAATCGTCCTCGTCGATGGCGTTTGGATGCGAAGTGTATTCAAAAGCCGTGAACAACAAGGCAAGCGAGATTAGCAGTCCGAGCAGAAATCCCGTCGAACGGCGCAAGTCAAGGTTTGCCTTATCGCTTTTCTTAATCTCCATTTTGCAATTTCTTTCGGTCTGCCACGTTATTTTAACAAATTCAAGCCACAAGCATCGTGCAAGCCATCGAAAATTCACGTTCCTGCATATTTGCCGAGTTCAACTAACGAGAGCAACGAAACTCGCTTCACATTGCCGAGTGCAGCTAAATCTTATGCAAAGGTTTTGCAAACGAGAGCAATGAAGCTTGCTTCACATTGCCGAGTGCAGCTAAATCTTATGCAAATTTACTGCAATTATTGAAAAAAGCAGTATCTTTGCCGAATAATTAGGGAATTTAAATGAAAAAGGTTATTTTCGCCTTATTGATGACCACGCTTGCGACTCACGCAAGTGCCCAAAACGACAGCCAGACGCAGTACAACTTCCTACGTTTGCCTGCCAGTTCGCATGCCGCCGCTCTTGGTGGAGACAACGTGACGGCCATCGATGACGACGAAGCACTCATTTTCAACAATCCCGCATTGCTCAGCTCGGTGTCCGACAAAACCATAAACTTCAACTACATGAACTACATGTCGGGCGCCAATGCTGCAAGCGCAAGCTTCAACCGCACCGTGAAAGAACGTGCTTCGTGGGCAGTGTCAGGACAGTTTGTCGATTATGGGAAGATGAAAGAGATGGACGAGAACAACGTCCAGACGGGAGAGTTCTCGGCAAAGGACATTGCCATAGCCGGATATTTTTCGTACATGCTCACAGACAGGCTTGTTGGTGGCATAACGGCAAAGTTCATAACATCCCAGATAGCCGACTTCAACTCGATAGGAGTTGGCGTGGACCTGGGCATAAACTATTATGACCCCAACAGCGAATGGTCGCTATCCTTTGTGATGAAAAACCTCGGCGGAGAGCTGAAGGCATACGACGAAGAATATGGCAAGATGCCTTTCGATGTGCAGGTAGGCGTGTCAAAGCGTTTCACGAACACACCGTTCCGCATACACGCCACGATAACAGACCTGAACCACCCAAAATACAAGATGATAAACCACCTCGTCGTAGGAGTTGACGTGTTGCTTGGCGACAACCTTTGGATTGGTGGAGGCTACAACTTCAGACGCGCTAACGAAATGAAAATAAGCGGCTCTGACAACAACGAAAGCAGCCATGGAGCAGGATTGTCGCTTGGTGCCGGACTTACGCTAAGCCGTTTCAAGGTCGGCGCAAGTTACGGAAAATACCATGTTTCAAGCTCAAGCGTGGTGGTAAGTTTAGGATATACGCTATAAAAATGGAAAAAATCACAATTGCCATTGACGGCTACTCCTCGTGCGGCAAAAGCACGATGGCAAAAGACTTGGCTCAACGCATAGGCTACGTTTATGTTGACACCGGGGCAATGTACCGCACGGTAACCCTATTTGCCATGCGCCACAACCTTTTCAATAATGACGGAAGCGTCAAGGTAAACGAATTGGAGAAAATGATGCCAATGGTCAACGTAAGCTTCAGATTGAACGAAGCAACAGGCCGACCGGACACTTACCTGAACGGCGAACTGGTGGAAAAGGAAATAAGGGGCATGGAGGTAAGCTCACACGTAAGCAGCATAGCCGCCATACCGTTCGTGCGCAAGGCCATGGTGGAGCAACAACAAGCCATGGGCAAGAGCAAGGGCATCGTGATGGACGGTCGCGACATCGGTACGACGGTATTTCCAGATGCCGAGCTCAAAATATTCGTCACGGCATCGGCTGAAGTGCGCGCAAAGCGTCGCTACGACGAGCTTAGAGGGAAAGGCATGGATGCCAACTTCGACGACATACTGAAGAATGTCGAGCAACGCGATTTCATTGACACGCATCGTGAAGTCTCACCACTGCGCAAGGCTGACGATGCAATCGAACTCGACAACAGCCACATGACCATTGACGAACAAAGCATATGGCTCATGAACCATTACGAGGAGGCTGTACGAAAATAAAAAGAAACAGGTGACATTGCAAAAGGTCAGCTTCACACCTTCAAGGAGCAACACTCGGCGAAGCCCCTACCCTAACCACCAATCCCTCATTGGCAAGAACAGTATTGGGGAATAGGGCTTTCGCCTCATCCAGCAATTTCGCCTCGTTGTCATAACGGGCACTGAAATGTCCCAACACCAGTTGCCCAACATTGGCATCACGCGCCACCATGGCAGCCTGCCTCGACGTAGAATGGTAATAAAGGCCGGCACGCTCGGAACAACTGTCGTCATAAGTGGCATCGTGATAAAGCAGTCCGACTCCCATTACAGCCTTGTGCAGGCTTGGCATATAGCGCGTGTCAGCGCAATAGGCATACGACCGTGGAGGATCAGACGGGCACGTGAGGCGGCTGTTTGGCACGACATCCCCGTCGGACGTAACCCAATCGGCTCCATTCTTTATATTGTTAATTTGGCTTGTCGGAATGCCATAACAGTCAATCATGTCCCGACGTATGTGTGGCAGCGTAGGCTTCTCACGGAAAATATAGCCGCAGCAAGGTATGCGATGATTTAGCGGCACGCTCTCGACGGTAAGGCTGCGATCCTCAAACACCACTTGCTGCTTTGTGGTGTCAACGGCATGAAACTCAACCTTAAAGCCCAAAGCTGTGCAAAACATTGACATCTGCATGTCAAGCAACCGTTCAAGCTCGGCAGGGGCATAAACACGAAGCGTGGCAGTACGCCCAAGCATACCAAACGTTGAAATAAGTCCTATAAGCCCAAAGCAATGATCACCATGCAGATGCGTGATGAACACCGCTTGTATCTTGGTGAAGCCAATGCGTGAGCGGCGCAACTGCATTTGAGTGCCTTCGCCACAGTCTATCATAAAAAACTTGCCACGTATCTCAACAACCTGCGAAGATGCCGAATGCTTGGGGGTGGGCAACGCACTGCCACAACCTAAAACATGAACATTGAATGGTTCCATAACAACAACCTTACACGATTAGTATTCCCTCAACACAAAAGAGATGGGGATTGATGCCTGTTTGGAGCAACCGCTCATATTAAGCAAATTACGCCATCCGTCCCCAGCATTGATGCCAAAAGAAACTTCACCTAACTCTCTTGTAAACAAAAATGCCATCTTTGTTCTCCAAATACAAAGAATCACTGCCAAGATTGTATATTTCAAAAGTGTCACGGTTGAGGAGCAACTGCCCGTTAAGTATTTTCCAGCTCGTCCAAGGATTTTTCTCCGCTTCGATGCTTGACTTCACCACGCCACCTTCCTCAATCTCAAAATTCTTGTCGAGACTTGTCCACTTGCCTATAAGCGTCGTCAGGTTTATTATCTTTCTGGCGGTTTTGTCCCCATCAACCACAGGTCCGTCCACTACGGCCAAGCGGTCACCCACAAGAAGACCTCCGACAACAGGATTGTCACCACTTTCGCCAAAAATGTATCGCAACGTGTCACCAGCATCCGTGACAAGTTCCAACGTGTGCATGGCCGTGCCTTCCCCACAAACTCCATATATCGTGGAATCTTGCGCAACAGGCTCAACCATAACGCTATCCACTTCCGAAACACGCTTTGACCCATTATGGCAACCCGCAGCAACAAAGGCAACCAAGGCAAAGACAACGAATAAACAAGAAAGTTTTCTCATGTTCATAATTGTTTAGCTTCCTCCCAATACTTATCCATTTCCTCAAGCGTCATTTCCTTGAGTTCCTTGCCAAGTTCCTTCGCCTTTTTCTCTATATAAGTAAAACGCTTTATAAACTTTGCATTAGTGCTCTCAAGGGCATTGTCGGGATTGAGATGATACAGGCGTGCGGCGTTTATGACGCTGAAAAGAAAATCGCCAAGTTCCTCTGTCGATTTTTCCTCATCGCCCTTGGCCAATTCCACCTCAAGTTCGGCAAGTTCCTCCCGCACCTTGTCCCACACACATTCCTTGCGTTTCCAGTCAAAGCCAACATTGCGAGCCTTGTCCTGAATGCGATAAGCCTTTATAAGCGAGGGCAACGCATTGGGCACTCCGCTAAGCACAGTTTTGTTGCCATCTCGCTCCTGTCGCTTGCGTTGTTCCCACGACGATTCCACCTGCGAGGCAGTCTGCGGGTTGTCAGTCCCGGCAACGCCCTGCCCCTTGTAGTTAACATGTCCCTCACCGTCAATCTCAAGGTTCGGGTCACTCACCGTCCACTCCACAGGTTCGCCTCCATCGCCAACCCAATCAGGAGAAGTGCGCCAGTCTATGAAATCATGCCTGAACATAAGCTTGTCAGCTTGGTGATTGCAGACATCGGCAATGTCAAAATCGCCAGTTTCCTGCCCCATGACACTGTAAATCACAGCATGCTCCATCACGTCGCCAAGCTCCTTGCAAATCTCTTTGCGGTCGTCCTTCATCAGAGCGTCGCAAAGCTCGAAGACCTCTTCTATAGTATTTGGTCTCAGGCTCTCATAAGTCTGCTTGCTGTCCCAGGGACACTCTTTCCGCAAACGCTCCTGAACGTCAAGCAAACGCCCGAAAGCCTGAAGTTTTTCCTCTCTCGTATGCATATTCAATCTTTTTGTTGCAAAGGTAGTGATTTTCAATTGAAAATTAGTAATTTTGCAGCGATTTAATGCACTAAGCAGAAATAATATAAATAAAGATATACATGGAATTAGCAAGTAAGTATGACCCGAAAGAGGTAGAGTCGAAATGGTATCAGTACTGGCTTGACAACAAGCTGTTCTCAT
>CAYLUI010000068.1:0-5375 GCA_964386825.1 uncultured Prevotella sp.
GGGTTGAATTTACGTACTGCCATTTCTTATTTTAGATATTGCTGTAAAAATCAATAGTGTCGCCTTCCTTGAGGGTAATGTATGCCTTCTTGAACGACGGCTTCTGCCCACGTATCAAGCCTGCCTTTGTATAGCGGCTTGAACGCTTTCCAGCGTAGCGAGCTGTATTCACATCCTGAACGGTGACATTGTAAAGCTTCTCGACCTCTTTCTTAATCTGGAGCTTGTCGGCATCAGGACGAACGATGAACCCATAACGATTTGGGAACTTCTCTGTTATCTTGGTCTGTTTCTCTGTAACCAGAGGCTTAATGATTATTGCCATAGTATTCTATCTCCTCCAAATTATTTGTTCAAGACGCTATCGATAGCCTTCAAAGAGCTTTCAGCAACCACAAGTACATCGGCATTCAAGATCTTGTACGTGTTGATGTCACATGCGCTCATGACCTGCGCCTTTTGGATGTTGCGAGCTGACAAATATACGTTTTTATCCACACCTGGCAAAACGACGAGAGTCTTTTTACCTTCGACTTTAAGATTTTTAGTTATATTTATGAAATCTTTCGTCTTAGGAGCGTTGATTGTGAAATCCTCCACAACAATAATCTCGTTCTCCATTGCCTTATAAGACAGGGCAGACTTACGAGCAAGAACCTTAACCTTCTTGTTCAGTTTAAAACGATAGTCGCGAGGTCTCGGACCAAACGCACGGCCACCACCGACAAGTACCGGTGAGTTGATGTCACCACGACGTGCACCGCCGCCACCTTTCTGGCGACCAAGCTTGCGTGTTGAGCCATTGTGCTCACTTCTCTCTTTCGCCTTGGCTGTTCCCTGACGCTGATTGGCGAGATACTGCTTCACGTCGAGGTAAATGACGTGGTCATTAGGCTCGATGCCGAAGATGGCGTCATTCAGTGTGACCTTCCTTCCAGTCTCCTGACCGTTGATATTCAAAACGCTGACTTCCATTACTTCTCAATTAAAACAGTTGAACCATTGTAACCTGCCGTAGAACCCTTCACAATGATAAGGTTCTGCTCGGGGATTACCTTTAAAACTTTGAGGTTCTGGGTTGTAACCCTGTCGCCTCCCATCTGGCCGCCCATGCGCATGCCCTTGAACACCTTTGCGGGATACGAGCAGGCACCAATTGAACCCGGCTTGCGCAGACGGTCGTCCTGACCGTGAGTTGCCTGGCCAACGCCACCAAAACCATGACGCTTAACAACGCCCTGGAAGCCCTTACCCTTAGAAGTGCCGACAACGTCAACGAACTCAGCGTCCTTAAACAGCTCTACCGTAATGGTATCGCCAAGGTTATACTCCTCGTCAAACTTGAACTCGGCCAAGTGCTTCTTAGGTGTCGTACCAGCCTTCTTGAAGATTCCAGCCATAGGCTTTGTGGTTCTCTTTTCCTTAGCCTCGCCGAAGCCGAGCTGGACAGCCTTGTAGCCATCTTTCTCGACACTCTTCACCTGCGTTACAACACAAGGACCAGCTTCGATAACAGTGCACGGTACATTTTTACCGTCGGCACTGAAAACGGATGTCATTCCGATTTTTCTTCCGATTAATCCTGGCATTTCAGTATTAATTTTTAAATTATAAAATGTATATTATTTCTCTTTTTAAGTGGCGCACCAATCGAATGCTCATGAAAAACACTTAAAAAGAAAGTTCTTTTCTTCTTCTCAATTGAAGGCTAAATCACTATCTTCCAGCGTATTGATGGCAAACAGACCAGCGCAATACTTATTTGCGGGTGCAAAGGTACAACTTTTATCAGACATAAGCAAGCTCAACACCCTTTATCCATAGCTTTTTACAAAAGTTTAACAATCGCAAATTACAAAAAATCAGAATAAGACAAACGCAAAAAACAAAAGCAAAAACCAATGAATGTACCAACAAAAAAAACATCCATCTCACCTTGCTTACGCAAAAAGAGATGGATGTCTTGTATTTTTCCAGATTTAGCCTGTCATTCTTCCCTCAGACGGGAAGCACAAACTATACCTTAATCTCAACCTCAACACCTGAAGGCAACTCA
This sequence comes from uncultured Prevotella sp., assembly GCA_964386825.1. Classification (GTDB taxonomy): domain Bacteria; phylum Bacteroidota; class Bacteroidia; order Bacteroidales; family Bacteroidaceae; genus Prevotella. The sequence continues at coordinate 2,057 of CAYLUI010000068.1, forward strand.
AGTTTCATCAGAGCATCAACAGTCTTGCTTGTAGCACTGTAGATGTCAATAAGACGCTTGTAGTCGCTGAGCTGGAACTGCTCACGGCTCTTCTTGTTAACGAATGTTGAACGGTTAACGGTGAAAATACGCTTGCGTGTCGGCAATGGAATTGGACCGCTAACGATAGCACCAGTAGCCTTCACGGCCTTAACAATCTGCTCTGCTGACTTGTCAACCAACTGGTGGTCGTAGCTCTTCAGCTTGATACGAATCTTCTGACTCATTGTAATTGTATTAATGTAAATATAAAATGATATATAAATTGGTTGCGCCGCTTAAGAGTCATACGCTAAACGGCGCAACACAAACTTACTTCTTGAGTTCTGCGAGAACCTGCTCCTGCAACGATGCTGACAGCGGAGCATGGTGATCATACTCCATTGAGCTGGTTGCACGACCTGAAGTGATAGTACGCAGTGCGGTAACATAACCGAACATCTCAGACAGTGGCACCATGGCCTTCACGATACGAGCACCGCTACGAGCCTCGTCCATGCCCTGAACCATGCCACGACGCTTGTTCAAGTCGCCGATCACATCACCCATGTTCTCCTCAGGAGTAACAACCTCAACCTTCATTATCGGCTCCATCAAGACAGGGGCAGCCTTCTGGCAGCAAGTCTTGAAAGCTGCATGAGCAGCAAGCTCAAACGAAATCTGGTCAGAGTCAACAGGGTGGAAGCTACCGTCGGTAAGCACAACCTTCAAGCCCATAAGAGGGAAGCCAGCGAGCACACCATTCTTCATGGAATCCTTGAAGCCCTTCTGGACAGATGGAATAAACTCCTTTGGAATGTGACCACCAGTCACCTCGTTTACAAACTGCAGCTCGTCCTCGGTATAGTCTTCGTCCTTAGGACCAACAGTAACGATAATGTCACCGAACTTACCGCGACCACCACTCTGCTTCTTGTAAACCTCACGATGGTTCTCAACAGTCTTGGATATTGCCTCCTTGTAGTTAACCTGTGGCTTACCCTCATTACACTCAACCTTGAACTCGCGCTTCAGACGGTCGATGATGATGTCAAGGTGAAGCTCACCCATACCAGAGATAATGGTCTGGCCACTCTGCTCGTCAGTATGAACGGTGAACGTAGGATCCTCCTCGGCAAGCTTAGCAAGACCATTGTCAAGCTTGGTGATGTCAGCCTGGCTCTTAGGCTCAACAGCGATAGAAATCACAGGATCCGGGAAGGTCATAGACTCAAGCACGACAGGCTTGTCCTCATCGCAGAGAGTGTCACCTGTACGAATGTCCTTGAAGCCAACACCTGCGCCGATATCACCTGCATCGATGCTCTCCATAGGAATTTCCTGATGAGAGTTCATCTGGAACAGACGGCTGATACGCTCCTTCTTGCCCGAACGAGGATTGTAAACGTAAGAACCAGCCTTGACACTTCCGCTGTAAACACGGAAATATACGAGACGACCCATGAACGGATCCGTGGCAATCTTGAACGCAAGAGCCGAAGTAGGCTCACTGTCAACGGGCTTACGCTCCTCTTCCTCGCCAGTGTCAGGGTTTGTGCCCTTGATGGCGATTGTGTCCTCAGGAGAGGGCAGGAATGCGCAAGTATAGTCGAGCAGAGGCTGAACGCCCTTGTTCTTATAAGAAGAGCCAAGCAACATAGGAGTGCACTCCATGCTAAGGCAACCCTTACGGAGAGCGGCGATGATCTCCTCCTCAGTGATAGAAGAAGGATCCTCAAGATACTTCTCCATAAGAGCGTCGTCATAGTTGGCAGCACCCTCAAGCAGCTTCTCGCGCCACTCCTCAGCCTCGTCGGCGAGTTCGGCAGGGATTTCCTCAACATCATAAGCGGCACCCATTGTCTCGTCGTGCCAAAGGATGGCCTTCATCTTGATGAGGTCAACAAGACCCTTGAAGTTTTCCTCTGCACCGATAGGAATCTGGATGGCGATAGGATTAGCGCCAAGGATATCCTTCATCTGCTGTACGGTCTCGAAGAAGTCAGCACCCGAACGGTCCATCTTGTTGACGTAACCGATACGTGGCACATTGTACTTGTCAGCCTGACGCCAAACGGTCTCAGACTGAGGCTGTACACCGTCAGCAGCCGAATAAGTGGCAATTGCGCCATCGAGCACACGAAGAGAACGCTCCACCTCAGCCGTAAAGTCAACGTGACCCGGAGTATCTATGAGATTTATCTTGTACGTATTGTTATTCCAGTTCCAATTACATGTAGTAGCGGCAGAAGTAATGGTGATACCACGCTCCTGCTCCTGCACCATCCAGTCCATGGTAGCAGCGCCATCATGCACCTCACCAATCTTGTGAGTCTTACCTGTATAGAACAGGATACGCTCCGATGTCGTTGTCTTACCGGCGTCAATGTGAGCCATGATGCCGATGTTACGAGTCAATTGTAAATCGCGTTTAGCCATTTTGTTATTATCCTTTACAGTCTTTTTGTTTAGAAGCGGAAGTGTGCGAATGCGCGGTTAGCCTCAGCCATACGGTGCATGTCCTCCTTACGCTTGAAGGCACCACCCTGGTTGTTGAAGGCATCCATGATCTCTGCAGCGAGCTTGTCAGCCATGGTGTGACCGCCACGCTTACGAGCGAATGTGATCATGTTCTTCATTGCCACGCTCTGCTTACGCTCAGGACGGATTTCCGTGGGAACCTGGAACGTAGCACCACCGATACGACGGCTCTTCACCTCGACCTGCGGAGTGATGTTGTCAAGAGCCTGCTTCCAAATCTCCAGGGGAGACTTCTCCTCCTTGGCAGCCTTGTTCTTAACAATGTCAAGAGCGTTGTAGAAAATGGTGTAAGAAATGTTCTTCTTACCGTCGTACATCAAGTGGTTGACGAACTTTGAGACCATCTGGTCATTGAAGACGGGATCCGGAAGGATCACGCGCTTACGTGGTTTTGCTTTTCTCATTTTTGTTTGAAATAAATTCTGCTTGGGGCTGTCAATCGACGTTCTTCAACATCCACGCCTGGACATTTACTCAACCTGCTTAACTTCTCCAGCAAAACGAAATAAAATAAAAAATAGTGAGTTCCTGCGCTTCTTCAGCTTACAGGCTTGAGCCCTTGGCCTCAGGGTAAAAACCCTTGGCCCTCGGCTCATTAGCATTGATAAGTTTACTTCTTGTTCTTAGGACGCTTAGCACCGTACTTAGAACGACGCTGGTTACGGTTGGCAACACCTGCGGTATCAAGAGTACCGCGAACGATGTGGTAACGCACACCAGGAAGGTCCTTCACACGGCCACCGCGAACGAGCACGATTGA
>CAYLUI010000069.1:0-5345 GCA_964386825.1 uncultured Prevotella sp.
TGACGCGTGATGACACGCCCCACGACGTGGCCCACACATACTCGGGCTTGTTGTCCTTGTTGAGGAAGGTCACGTCGAAGCTCTTGGCGAAGTTCTGCCCAAGGAAGTGGCTCGTGCCGCCCTGCAGGGCCTTGCCGTCCTGCATCATGGCCTCGATGGTATAGGTGTCAAGGGCACCGGCGAAACGCTCCGTGGGACTCTTCACGCCCTGCAACACGGGCACGTCCATCCAGTTTTCCACGAAATCGGCATAAACGTGCAGCATCTTCTGTGCCTCAGCCTCGGCTTCCTCCTTCGTGGCATGGGCCGTATGCCCCTCCTGCCAAAGGAACTCTGAGGTGCGCAGGAACGGGCGGGTGCGCATTTCCCAGCGCATCACGTTGCACCACTGGTTGCACAGTATCGGCAGGTCACGCCATGAGTGTATCCAGTTTTTGTAAGTGTGCCATATCATCGTCTCCGAAGTGGGGCGAATTACAAACGACTCCTCCAACTTTGCCTCGGGGTCAACGCTTATGCCACCGTTGTCGTCGGCCTTCAGGCGGTAGTGGGTCACCACGGCACTCTCCTTGGCAAAACCTTTCACGTGCTCAGCCTCGCGGGCAAAGAAGCTCACGGGTATGAGCAGTGGGAAATAAGCGTTTTGCACACCTGTGGCCTTGAACATCTTGTCAAGCTGGGACTGTATCTTTTCCCAGATGGCGTAACCGTAGGGTTTGATAATCATGCAGCCACGCACGGGAGCAAGCTCCACAAGCTCTGCTTTCATCACCAAGTCGTTGTACCACTGACTGTAATTGTCGGCGCGCTTGGTCAGTTGTTTCAATTCTTTAGCCATTGTCCTTATATTGTATTTTGCTGTTTTTGTCCTTTTGGCAAAGTTTTCCCGACCATCAGCCCCCACAGGGCTGATTTAGGGGAAACCCTATCCACGGGTAGGCATTCCCCGTTGGTCACATCAGTAAATATGCTTAATTTTGCTGCAAAGTTAGTAAAAAAAGATTGCATAAGGCTCACAACTGGCAAAAAAAGGCTACCTTTGCATGAGAAATAACAATTTTAAAACAATAAATATTTTTATGAAGAATGTAAAGACGACTGCACTTGGATTGTGCATGCTTACGGTTGTTAGTGGTTTCACGTTCACGAGTTGCTCCACCAAGCAGGGCACCGGCACGCTCATCGGGGCAGGTGGCGGCGCAGCCCTTGGCTCTATTATCGGCGCAATCGCCGGTCATGGCAAGGGTGCGGCAATCGGTGCGGCAATCGGTGGCGCCGTAGGTGCAGGTGCCGGCACGCTCATCGGCAGGCACATGGACAAGGTTGCAGCCCAGGCTGCCGAGGTGGATAACGCCAAGGTGGAAACCATTACCGACAACAACGGCCTGAAGGCCGTGAAGGTGACATTCGACAACGGCATACTCTTCAAGGTTGGCAAATACGACCTGCAGGCAGGCGCAAAGACAGACCTGACAAAGTTTGCCACCGTGCTGAAGAACAATGGCGACTGCCTCGTTGACATTCAGGGCTACGCTTCGTCAGACGGTTCCGACCAACTCAACCTGACTCTCTCGCAGAACCGCGCAAACTCTGTGAAGAACTATCTCGTGAACACATGCGGCGTGGCTTCGTCACAGATCAGGAACTCCGTGGGCTATGGCGAGACCAACCTCATCACTGACGCAAACGGCAATGAGGATCGCGCGGCAAGCCGTCGCGTGGAGGTTTACCTGTACGCCTCACAGGCCATGGTTGACGCAGCCAACGCAGGCACGCTGAATTAAAAAGGTTTGGGGATTGGAATTTGAGGTTGGTCATTTAAGGCTGAAGTGGAAGCATGAAGCCCAATGATTTCGAGCCTCAAACTCCAATGCAATAAGGTAAACAATAATTCCCAATTCTCAAACCTCAAATCCCGAGATGAAGATATTCCGAAGAATTATTCGCTGGGTGGTGGGAGCGTTTTTCGCTTCCACCATTCTTGCTGTTATCGCATACCGGTTCGTTCCGGTTTTCATCACGCCACTGATGGTCATACGATGCGTGCAAAACGGCAACATCACCATGCACCACCATTGGATTTCGCTCGACAAAATGTCGCCGCACATGCCCGTGGCGGCAATGGCTGGGGAAGATTCACGCTTCTTGCTGCACCATGGCTTCGACTTCGATGCCATCGGCAACGCTGCCAAGCACAACATTAAGGGCAAGGGACACGTGCATGGGGCAAGCACCATATCACAGCAAACGGCAAAGAACGTCTTCCTGTGGCCGGGAAGCTCGGCCATGAGCAAATGGGTGAGGAAAGGACTTGAGGTTTACTTCACCGCACTGATAGAGGTGTTCTGGGGCAAGCACCGCATAATGGAGGTTTACCTCAACTCGATAGAGATGGGCGACGGCATTTACGGCGCTGACGCATGCGCCGAATACAACTTTGGCAAACGTGCCAAAGACCTGTCACGCTCCGACTGCGCCCTCATTGCCGCCACACTGCCCAACCCAAGGAAATTTTCCTCAAAATCACCAAGCGCATACATGAGGAAACGCCAACGCCAGATAGCGGCAAACATGCGTTTCATACCATCTTTCCCAAAGGAGGGCGAAGACTACGACCCCAAGACGGCCGTGGGAGGAACCTACAGGTAGCCCGCCACGACGCGAACAATGAGATTTTTTCACATCAACACATGCCCTTATGGCAGAAAACGATAATTCAACGACATCATTCAACCATAACCCAAACAGCCTGTCGGAAGGGGGGGCAAGCCTTTCAGGACATGCGGGAAATGCCGACTTGGGCGGACTAAACCCTGCCCAGCTTGAGGCTGTAACCTATTGTGACAGCCCACAGTTGGTAATCGCCGGAGCCGGTTCCGGAAAGACCAGGGTGCTAACTTACAAGATTGCCTACCTGCTGCAGCACCACGGCATGAAGCCATGGAACATACTGGCACTGACGTTTACCAACAAGGCTGCGAGGGAGATGAAAAGCCGCATTGCCGCCATAGTGGGCGAGGAGAAAGCCGCCTACCTGCAAATGGGTACGTTCCACTCCATATTCGCTCGCATATTGCGTTACGAGGCCGACAGCATTGGCTTCACTAACGCATTCACGATATACGACGAGACCGATTCGCGCTCGCTGATAAAGAACATAACCAAGGAAATGGGGCTTGACGACAAGACTTACAAGCCCGCGGCTGTGCACTCGGCAATATCAATGGCGAAAAACCAATTGCAAACGGCTGACGAATATGCCAACGACTGGAGGGCGAAAGACCGTGACCAAAGGCGTAACATGCCCGAGACACACAAGATTTTCATGGCATACCAGCAAAGGTTGCGTCAGGCCAACGCCATGGATTTCGACGACTTGCTTACCATGACGTTCAGGCTTTTCCGAGACAACGAGGACATCAGGCGCAAGTATGCCGAGCGTTTCCAGTATGTCCTTGTTGACGAGTATCAGGACACCAACTTCGCGCAGCAACAGATTGTGATGCTCCTAACAAAGGAAAACCCGCATGTATGCGTAGTGGGCGACGACTACCAGAGCATTTACGCATTCCGTGGGGCAAACATCGCCAACATATTGCATTTCAGCAAAATATACCCAACGGCAAAACTCTTCAAGCTGGAGCAAAACTACCGCTCAACACAAAACATCGTTGCGGCTGCCAACTCGCTGATGAAGCACAACCGCCAGCAGATTGACAAGGACGTTTACAGCCGCAATGCCGAGGGCAGCAAAATAGTCGTGTTGGAGACTGCCTCCGACAAACGCGAGGCGACAATGGTGTGCAACGAAATAAAACGCCTCATACGGGAGGAAAGGCTTGGCTACAGGGATTTCGCAATACTGTACCGCACCAATGCGCAAAGTCGCACGTTCGAGGAGGAAATGCGCAAGGCCGAGGTGGGACTGGGCGCACACTACCGCATATATGGCGGACTGAGCTTTTACCAGCGCAAGGAGGTTAAGGACGTAATTGCTTATTTCAGGCTCGTGGCAAACCCAAACGACGAGGAGGCTTTCAGGCGCGTCATCAATTACCCGGCGCGAGGAATTGGCAACACCACCATCCAGAAGATAATACAGGCGGCGCAAGACAACAACGTGAGCCTGTGGGATGCGATAAGCCGCCCGGCAGAATGTGGACTGGCTGTGAACCGTGGCACAATGGCTAAAATAGAAAGCTTCCGCACGCTGCTGATGTCATTCATGGAGAACAGGCAAACCGCCGACGCGCTCACCTTGGGCAAGGACATCATAACCAAAAGTGGGATAGAAACGGATCTCGCCACCGACAAGACTCCTGAGGGTGACGCTCGCAGGGAAAACGTTGACGCACTGGTATCAGGCATCGCAAGCTTCGTGCAAGACCAGCAAGAGGCTGGCAATGGCGAGCATGTCCTTTTGTCAGACTATCTTTCCACGGTGTCACTTCTGACCGATGCCGACAACGAAGACAGTTCCGACGAAAAAATCACGCTCATGACCATTCACTCGGCGAAAGGACTGGAGTTCAACACCGTGTTCGTAGTGGGAATGGAAGAGAACATTTTCCCAAGCATGCTCTCTGTTGACAGCGACAAGGCTCTCGAAGAGGAGCGCCGCTTGCTCTACGTGGCGATAACACGCGCCGAAAAACATTGCTACCTCACATGGGCGCACACACGCTGGCGTTACGGAAAAATGGATGGCTTCGTCAAACCAAGTCGCTTCCTCGAAGACATTGACCGAAAATACATTACCCAAAGGTCTGATGGCGGAATGCTGCAACACAGCGCACGCAGCGAATGGGCACGCACAATTTTTGATGACGACTACGAGATAAACAAGCCTTACACGGGCTACCACGCTTGGGGTGACGGATATACTCGCCGCAGTGGCAGAATGCAAAATTCACGTCCCGTGGCAGGACAGTTCATGGCTGACTCACGCCCAAAGGAGACGGCTCCGCACAGGCCGGAAGCTGCCGTCAACCCATTCTCCGAATCGCTACAGCGGAAACTGAAGGAAGGCGGACGCTGGTCAATGGTGTCAAAAGCCATCACAAATGGCGGAAGGAGCCTTGCGGAAAACAGTGGCGACAAGAGTGGATGGGGCAGGGCAGGCAACAGCGCGGATGCCATGCCACAAAGTCAATCCCAGACTTCCAGCCACGGATTGAGCGTCGGTTCCATAATAGAGCACCAACGATTTGGCAGGGGCACGGTCACAAGACTTGAAGGTACAGGCGAGAACAGCAAAGCAACCGTTGAGTTTGAGCATAATGGCCAAAAGCAACTATTGCTGAAGTTTGCCCGCTTCACAATAATATAAAGCGTGCCTTCGCCCG
>CAYLUI010000070.1:0-5343 GCA_964386825.1 uncultured Prevotella sp.
GGCAGTGTACCAAGGCTGCCGCTTAAAGTAAGCCTTGAACTCAGGATCAATCGTACCGCCGAGGCGGACATAAATCTCATTGCGCATGTAGCGCAGGGCTTTGCTGTCGAGATACTGAAGCATGATGTGCTGCACCGGCATCATCGAAGTCTGAGGGAACCGCCCCATCGTGCCGTTCTGCCGGACAAGGTGAATTGTTTTGCCTCCTTCCACTGCCACATAGCTGCCATTCTTGAAGCGCACGGGGCGGAGCGTCAGTCCATCGTATGTGCCCGTGAAACGCCAGCACTTGCCATTTGCCACCATCACGTTGATGGGCGTGCTTCCCTTCTTGCCAAACTTCATGCTGTAGCCCTTCTCGCCAGGCAGTTGCAATGACCCTTCCGTGATATGCGCCTTGCGCCCCAAGGCATCCTTGTATTCACCCTCAACTATGGATGCAAGCTCGCCATTTACAACGTCTTCAAGCACGGCGACGCTCGGTATCTGGTACATTATCGACTGTGCGTCGCCGGTCTTGTTCGTGAAGATGTAGTAGCCCTTCCCGTCCTCAACATCGGGGAATGCCTGCGGGGCACTGAGCCACGACGGCGAGGCTCCCACAACATCGTAGTAAAACGGGTCGTTGGGGTCTTGAACCTTCAGTGTGAACGACCGCCCTTCCTCCAGCGTGCCGCCCTCCATCTTTATGTTCTTTGTACTTTGATTGAATGTTGCCACGTATGCCGCACCGTCCATATACCAGACCTTTGCGTCCGTATCCGACTGTGCGTTGGCTGACAACGAAGCTGCCGCAAGGCATAATGTTAAGATTGATGTTTTCATAATCATTAGATGTTTTGTTTTATATTTCCATTGTCCTGATACTATCCTTGACTACAGTCATCGTGTCGGTTACCGCCACTACGCTATCCGATGGTTGCGCATGGTGCGCTTCATATTGCACCGGATGCTTGTCTGCGTAAATATCCTTTGGCCCCGGCTTGATTATTATCTTCATGCCCGGTTGCACATACGCCACAAGGTCAAGGATGTCCTTGTTTGATATACGGATGCAGCCGTGGCTCACGCGCCTGCCCAAAGAGCGAGGACAGTCTGTGCCATGAATGCCAATCGAAGAATAACCTGCACCGCTGACACGGATGAACTTAGGGCCATACTGGCCAGGATTAGGACTGCGCACGCCTTCCGGACTCGTGTAAAACCAATCAGCACTATTATACACATTACCAGCAAAGAAAACCCCTTCCGGCGTGCGGCAGTCCCCTTTCTCCCGCTTCTGTCCCAGTCCCCTGCCCAAGGCACAGCGGTAAGCCTTCACCTTGCCAGAGTCCTCATGATGCAACTGCACCTCCATTGCGCCTTTGTCCACCACAATGAAATACGGATTTGCCCGACTCGACACCGTGTCTGCCACTTGCCTCGCAGGCAAGTCCGCCTTCGATGTCTTGGCCGCAACGTCGCCGGCATGGCTCTTTACGGTCAACATCTTGTCAGCAGGTTCTGAGCAGCCTACCATCAAAACCACAACGACAGTAGCTAACATTTTGTCAAGCAGGGCTTTTGTCATGTTTTGCTTATTGTTTATTTTGGAAATAGCCCCAATCCCACGGATTGTTGTAGAGACGTTCCACCTTCAATGCTTTGCCGCTTGGCACCGGCAGGGAAAGTTGCCCCTTGTCATAGTCCAGCGTCATGAACGGGATTACAGGTTCATCCCCACTTCCTGTATCAACGTCAGCTTCTATGCTCAGCTTCAAGTTAGTGTAGAAAGAAACCTTGCCTTGCCCTGCCACATTATAGCCATACCAACCGGTCAAGTGGCATGCGCCAGGGGCTTCCCGCTTTTCCAACGTAAGACACCAGTCGCGCGAGAGGTGAATGACGAAGCTGGTGCCGTCAACAACATAGTAGCCCCACCATGTGCTGAGCCCGACAGGGCGCTTACTGCCGTTGGGGAGCACCACCGCAGGCACTTCGCCTGTTTTCTTATCTTGCAGGATAGCAAGTCCCTTCACATTCACTTCATGCAGGTTCATGCATTCTCCGCAGGTCACGTCGCCCTCCTCAACAGCTTCTCTGATACTGAGCAGGAAGACGCGCCCGTTGTCCGTGCGCATCACAAGGCAAGGGTCGCCTATGCCGTCGAAGTTTTTGCCACCATTACCGATGATGCACTTCAGCACTTCCACGCATCTGCCCTTCAGTCCTTCCACCTTGTAGGTGTCCTCAAGGATGTTGCACGGCGCGTCAAGCTTCTCCTGGGCATACTGCTCACACAGCTTCATGTTGAAGTCGAGGTAAACCGCACCGTCTTTTATCCGCGGTTCGTAGATGGCGTTAGCACCATCCTGCGTGCTCGCCGTTTTGGCTTGAGATTGCGCCTTCGTGCTGTCCGCCTCATTGGCGAAGTCGGCAGAGTCGCGCTCCATGCCCGGGCCGTCCACAGGCTTCACCAAGTTCTTGCACGACACTAATAAAAAACCAGCGGCTACAACCAGACAGACTATTGATAATACTTTTAAAATAATGTTCATTATACCGCTTTTAATTATTTGGGTCCACAAAGAATATCCGCTTGTTGTTTACTGGCAAGATGTTGCCCTTCAACTGTGTAAGCGCCAACTGGGTACCGCCATATTCGCCTTCCCCATCAAACAATTCCCATTCCCATACGGCGCGCTGCTTGCCGTCGTCCGTCTTCACCGCCATTATCCACTTTTGCTTGTGGTCATAGTTTATGTAGGAACAGTTTGTTTCCTTGCCATTGCCATCTTTGATAGACACCTGTCCGTTTGCTGAAATCTTAACGGCGAGCTTGTTTTCCTTGCCTTTCCACCATTTGCCTTGCGAGGCATACATGGGAGCCGTGGGAATAGAGACATAGACTGTATCTTCATTGTGGTCGAACGGCACGAGCTTCAGCTCTTTTTCCGGCATAGTGTGGCACGGGGCACAGAACTTGGCAGCATTTACACCAAAATCGCCATCCGCCGAAAAGTCAACAATTATGCTCCCCTGGTTTTCCATAGAGGCGTGTATGAGTATGGGCTTCATGCTTTCCGAAGCGTAGTATGTCTTTGCATTGTCTGTACGCTCCTGGTGGACAAACATGTCGGGCGTGAAAGCCTTTATCTTGCACCACACGTCTTTCACCGTCGGTATGAGCATCCACACGTCGTCCGGCTTGTCAGTAGTGTTCACCGTGAAGCCCTTCGTCTGTGCAAGCTCCGGGATGCGCTGGCACAGATAATCGTAGAACGGGCTTTGCCTCAGCTCCTCGTAGGAGGCAAAGCGGCCCACGAAGGCAAAATAAACAGGCATGTTCTCGTGGTCTTCGTAAGTTCTTTCTTTTAAAGGGTCAGGCTTGGGAAAGAACACCGAGTCGGGTTCCTGTGCCTCTGCCGAATTATCAGAATCGGACGTAGCAACAGCCGTAGAGTCGCCACCGTCCTGCTTGCCTTTGCCGCTTCCGCCACAGGAAGCAACAAACAATGCCAACGCTAAGAATAAAAATATCTTGTTTTTCATGGTTCAATCTCTCTTTTAGTATTTCATGCGGTTTGCCCGCTCTATCTCCTTCACCTTTTTGTCTATCTGTTTAGCCACGGCAAGGTTTGCCCCGCCCAATCCCGGAATGGATAGCACGTCGCCCGTGGCAGCCGCCACCGACCCGTTTTCTATCTCGCCGTTGTCGATGGCTTCACGCAGGCAGGCAAGCAAGTCGGCAAGCTCCTGCTCGCTGACCTCATAGCGCCAGCGCAAAGCCTCGTCAAGGCTGACCTTGTTTGCGCCGAGGTTGCCCGAACAGTCCACCGGTCGTATCTCCACGTCGGGGTATTGAGTGCGCAGCTTCTGCAACAACCCACGGTTGGCACGGAACGACGACACCATGTAGTCCAACGCGGTGTATCGCCAAGTGTTCTGCCCACGTGTGATGGTGTTCTTATAGCTTGTCAGTATGTCGTTATAGACGGGCACTACGGTAATCTGCTTTATGCCCGCGGCACGCGCCTTGTCTATGGCGGCAGTGAGTTTGCCCTGCTCTGAGAAGGCGGCATCGTAGATGAGTCCTGCGTCTTTCAGCTTCAGCTGTTTCACGGCATAGCTCTTGCCCACGCCGGGCGCGCCTGTAACTATCACCATGCTCTTCTTGCCGAAATGGATGGCTTTCTGCAACATCCGTTCGTATGTATAATCCACGACCATCCTTTCAGCCTCGTCATAGTCTTTCCAGTTTGGTCCCGTGTAGCCAAGCGGATAGAACAGCTGACGGATGTCGTCCGGGTCAAGCTTGTTGCCTGCCGAGCCCATATATTTATCGGCAAGGAGCTGCAGCCTCTGTCGCGTCCAGTCGGCAGCCTGCTTGCCTGTTATCTGCGGCTGCGGAGCCTCTATGGTGTAGGCAGAGGGGTTAGGGGTGAGGCGCGTCATGCGGCGTATGTCCATCACCTTGTCCTGAAGATAATAGCTGTCGCCGAGGAGCTGGTAGCGGGCGTTGCCCTTCGCGTCCTCGCGGAACAACAGCAACGACTCCTCGCCCCGGTCTATGAACGTTGCCCAGCCGCGCGGCGAGAGCAGGTAGCCGTCATCGCCCTCCACAGCCTGCACCAGGCAGTTGGTGTCCCACATGCGCTGGCCCGTATCACAATTATAATATGTGTAAGCCGCCTTTATAGGGTTCAGCTCCGTGTATGAGAGGTCGGTGAGCACGTCGCGAGGCGGATAGTCCATGCCGTCGCCCACGTTGCTTGGCGAAAATACCAGCTCCACGTTCTTCGGGAAGCGGTTGTAGAAATTGGCAGAGTGGCGAGACGCAGCCCTCATGTTGTAGCCGCACAGGCTGTCGCCTGCCTGGAATCTGCCTGCTTGTATGTAAACAGCCTTTGCCTTTCGGGCAAAGAGGTCAATGCCCGAAAGCGGCGAATGCTCGTCAGCCTTTGAGTCGAAAAGCTCTGACAGCGTGGTGGCGAAGCCTATGGCAACTATCACCACCGAATGGTCTTTTGCCTTGCTCAACAGCTGGCGGTAGAGCTTATAGCCGTCGGGCAGCGTGCGGCTGTCGTGTGTGCGCGCAAAGAGCGGCTTGCCCTGCGCGTCTTTAAGGTCGGCAATGCCGTTGTAGGGGATGAAGACGCGCGGGTTCTTTACGCCGTTGCGCTCCAGCCCGATAGGTGTGTCGGGGTGTCCGTAGTATGTGTTTAGTATGTCGGCAACCTCGGCGTTCTTCTCCCCCTCGCGGTCGCATATCACGCCGAGCAGGTTGACTCTGCCCTCGTCGACGTAGCGATGGAGCATCATCAGCGCAAAGAGGTCGTCGGTAGAACTGCCGAAGTCGGCATC
>CAYLUI010000071.1:0-4991 GCA_964386825.1 uncultured Prevotella sp.
TACGATTGATCCTGAGTTCAAGGCTTACTTTAAGCGGCAGCCTTGGTACACTGCCGACCCAGACCGTACTCACCTTACGAAGCTGGAACTCCACAACTTTGAAGTCATCAAGGCGGAGGAGAGCCATCGGTAATTATGCATTGTGAATTATGCATTATGAATTAATTATGCATTAAGCATTATGAATTAAAACAAAGCCATGAAGAAAACAGCCATTTTCATTTTGATGACGGCCATGTTTTTGGTTGTCGCAAATACAGCAAGGGCACAGAAGCAACTCTATACCGCCACTATATTGAAAAACGGAGGCGTGAAGGTTGATTTCGACCTTGAAGAGGCCAACAGGTATTCCGAATCCTTCCTTGAGCATCCTGCCCGCATTACTAAGTCAGCAGAAGTGGTGGGGCTGAAAGGAAGAATAGTAGAACTGCTAAAAACGAACATTGGTCCAGACTGGAATCCTGTGTTGGTGATGCGCACGGCAGACGGCAATGTGTATCTGCTCAACGTCCGTGAGACAATAGACACGGGCGACTATACTTGCGGATTGTCGCACGGCATAAAGGGAGCCATAGGCTTGAAAACAATGAAGCAGAAAGGACAACTGTGGACAACCCCTGTAGCCATGCTGAAAGGCGGTAAAACGGCTTTCATTGTAGGTTCAGGTTCGGACAGCGGCTATTATGTCATTGACGGGCACAATCTTGTAATCCACATTACGAGCGACTATGGCATAAACATTACGGACAAGGAGGGCAACCCTATTGTCGAGGGCACTTGGTATCAGTCAGCGGCAGGAAGCGGAATGATAACCTTGTCGTGCGCTTTTGATAAAGGCAATACGGAGGTGGAGATGTATCCGGACGAATATCCTGAGAACGGCGAAGAACATCCTTCTTTTAAGATTTACCCTATCACAGGCCAGCCTGCCGGCTTGTTGCCGTTTGAAAAGAAGTTGCGCAGCACAAGATTAAACAATATAAAATAAACATATCACGGTAACACCCCAGTGTTTATCAGGCTCAGGCAAGGCATGGGACGCTAAATTCCGCAAGTCCTCTCACGGAGTAAAATAAAGGGAACCATTTCTCTAAAAGATAGCGTTACGCCTTGCCACAACCATCTCGCTAACTTTGAATCTGGGCTGAATTACGTGTCATGCCCAGATTCCAATATCCACATACCAATGCCACAATCCACAAATACGCCACAGCCTCCGTCTGAGGACACTCTTCGGATCACCTCCGAACGCATGGAGCTTCTTGAGGTGATACGTGAGATTGTCGAACAGGAAATAGAAGCCAAGCTAAAGACGTTTATGCAGGGCAAATTTAACAGGTACAATAAAAAGACTACTGAATGACGCATATATAATTAAGATGTAAATAAAAAGAAATACCATCTACTGCAATAAATGGTATCCCCATCGTTCAGGGTATTAATTCCTTATAATTAATACAATATAAGGGTGGCTGCATTTTGGAAAGACAGAAAAACTAATCATTTTTTTGTCTTTCCATTCATTTCCATTATCTTTGCACAACAAAACTTTAGCAACAATAGTAAACGATGCCCAAAACAAACAGGGGCATGTCCTAAAACACACTATGCGAAACAAGCAAACTGCAAGGAGCCATACCATAATACGCCACTTAACAACCCTCTGCCTCACGCTCATAGCCATGAACGTCCATGCCATGGCGGGACGGCACTTCTTCACATTCAAGACATCGCAAGGACTGTCAGACAACACCGTCTTCTGCGCCTTGCGCGACAGCTACGGCTTCATGTGGTTTGGCACCAACGACGGGCTCAATCGCTTCGACGGCACAAACAACCAAGTGCTGCGCAATTACGGAGCCAAAGAGAACACGCCAAAGAACAACTCGGTATATTCGCTGTTGGAGGTCGGCGACGACATCTGGATGGGAGGGAACAACGGAATCTTAATATACCACCGTCGCGACGGCAGCTTCCAGCACTTCAACGCACGGACAAAATACGGTGTGCTCATAAGGTCAGCTATCACAAAGATGGCACACGGCAAGGACTCGCGAATATGGATTGCCACCCTCGGGCAAGGACACTTCGTGTACGACACCGCAAACGGCTCACTCACTCAGGACAGCCACCACGGCGGCTTCATAGAGGACATGCTTGTGGACAGCCGAGGGAACGTGTGGCAAGTTGCCATAGACGGGCAACTCTTCCTCTACGACGGCTCAGGGCACTTCATCTCCTCGACGCAGATACCCAACTTCGTGAACATGAAGCAACCGCTATGCCTCAGCATGGTGGGCAACAGCCTGTGGGTGGGATGCTCGCAGGGACTGTACCGGTATGACTACAAGGCAAGGAAGCTAAACGAGGTTGCCCTAAAAGGGCTGTCCTCGGAGAACATAACAGCCATTCTGCCCGACGAGGGCAATCGTCTGCTGCTGGGCACCGACCGAGGGTTGATGACCTGCAACGCCGCAACGGGCGAGTGCAAAGCCATGACGGATTTTCCGCATCTTGCCCACGAGTCAATACGCACACTGCTGCGCGACGGCGATGGCACTTTATGGGTCATGACCGACAACGAGGGCGTGTGCTATCTGCCTACAAGATACGACGAGTTCTCCTTCGTAAGCCTGCCCACAGACAACGCAAACCTCCTGGTCAACGCCTTCGCCACCACCGCCGACGGGCGGCTGTGGCTTGGCACGTCGCACGGGCTGTACAGCCACGACGGCAAGCTGAAAGCAACGGGCATACGTGGCAACATACAGACGTTGCTCGCCGTGGGAAACACGCTTTACGTAGGTTCGCGACACGACGGGCTGACGGTAATCGACAACAACGGCCAAACAACCTACAATTACTCGCCCAACAAGCCTTACACATTGGCAAGCAACAACGTGCAATGCCTACTCAAGGCGCACGACAACCAGATATACGTAGGAACCAGCTGGGGAGTGTGCCGCTACGACCAAGCCACACACAACTTCTACGGCTACATGATCAATTCCATGACTTCCATACAGAGCCTTGCCGAGGATCGGCAGGGCAGGATATGGTGCGCCACGGCATCGAGCGGACTCGTGCGCATTGAGCCACAAAACAAGGCCATCGTGACGTACAACAGCAAAGCCGGCGACAGCCACTCGCTGCCAAGCAACAATGTAATTGCCGTGATGTGCGACAAAAGAGGACGGCTGTGGGTTGCGACAAACAACGGGCTATGCCATTACGACGAACATCACGACAACTTCCACACCGTGAGCGTGAAGAGCCTCGCCATCAACTTCATAAGCGAGGACAACGGTGGCAACCTGTGGTTGGGTGCCGACAACGGGCTGCTGAGATACAACAGCCGTACTGGCGCACAGGCACTGTTCGACAACCTGCCCGAAGGATGGAATGCCAACGACGCACGCAACGCCGTGTTCCGCAACAAGACAGGCGAGATTTACGTCGGTGCCGATGGCGGTTTCTACCATTTCCGACCGGCGCAGCTTGCACAAAACTCGCCAGTGCACCGATTCCACATCACGAACATCACGTTCCCATGGGCATCAAACTCAGCAGAAGAAGCCAAGCGTCTGGGGGTGGGCGGGCAACTATACGTGACACGAGAGATTACGTTGCCATACACTGACAACAGCTTTACCCTGCACCTATCTTCGCCAAACTATGGCAACGCCCTGCGACCACAGTTTGAATATCAGCTGAAAGGCTACGACAAGACTTGGATAAAGGAGTCTGACAACGCCGACGTAACCTACTCGCACGTCCCTCCAGGCTCATACACGTTCCTTATACGGCAGGCTGACGGCAGCTCCGTGACAAGCCTCAAGGTTGAAATACTGCCGCCATGGTACATGACAATATGGGCTTACCTCTGCTATGCGCTCGCCATTGCCTTGACGCCGTGGCTCTTCATACGCTGGAACCGAAAGAGCATGAGGAAAAAGTATGAGGAGCGCATGGAACAGTATAAGACGGAACAAGAGAAACTGGCGTTCCAGTCGAAGATTAGTTTCTTCATCGACTTGGTGCACGAGATTCGCACGCCGCTGAGCCTCATCAGCCTGCCGCTGCAACTGCTTGAGAAAACCCCCACAGCCGAGGAATCCAAGCAATACATCAGCGTAATGCACAAGAACGTCGATTACCTCTTCGGCGTAACCAACCACCTGCTCGACTTCCAGAAGATGGAAAGCGGCAAGATTGAATTGAAATTCAGCGACAGGGACGTAAACAGCATCGTGCAGGACATGTACGACCAGTTTGCCGGATACGACAAGCTGCGGCAGATGGCACTGACACTGCAAATGCCTGACGAGATTATTGCCACATCGCTTGACGAGGACATGATAAAGAAGGTGCTGATGAACTTGCTGAGCAACGCCCAGAAGTATGCCAAGGCAAGCATCACCCTGAGGCTTGAGCGCATCGACGGCGACAACCTGCGCATTTCGGTCATAGACGACGGCAACGGCGTGCCCGACAAGGACAAGGCACACATCTTCGACGCTTACTATCAGGCCGATGGCGACAATCTCGCACGCAAGATGGGCACGGGGCTGGGACTTGCCTTCGCCAGGGGAATAGCCGAAGACCACGGCGGCAAACTCTACGTCGTAAATGCCGAAGGTGGCGGCTCCGACTTCAGGTTGGAATTGCCAATCAAGACCAATGCCAACAAGCATGACAAGGACAAACTGGATCATATTGACAACACGCCACGCCTTGACGACACACAGCAACTGCCAGAAACGGACGACAGTGCCGTAACGAAAAAGTTTACGCTGATGATAGTGGAGGACAACGCCGAACTGCTGAGCCTGACTGCCGCACAACTGAGGAAATGGTATCGCGTGGTGACGGCGAAGAATGGCGTTGACGCAATGCAACAACTAAAGTCAGAAAACGTGGATCTCATGGTCAGCGATGTGATGATGCCCGAGATGGACGGCATTGAACTTTGCCGGAGACTGAAGCAAAAC
>CAYLUI010000072.1:0-4501 GCA_964386825.1 uncultured Prevotella sp.
GACTCTTGTAGGAGACGACATTGACATTGAGGACATCGTATGGTATGGTTCAGTGGACAGCGTTCATGACATGGCAGAGCAGGTTGGCGTGGCCAACTCTTCGCCATTGAAGTCGCTCAAGACTATCTGCAACGAAGCACTACGCCAAAATCGCACCGTACACTTCTTGCCACCCTACCGTGCCGACATAAAAATTCAGATTTTCGACTTACTCGGCATCCACCCAAACCAGCAAAAAGAAAGCGCATCAATGGCGTTGATAAACGCTGTGGTGAAAATGCGCTCCACAAAAAGCAACGAGGAAATTGAGGAGTTGGAGCGTGCGGCAATCATCGGCTACAAGATGCACACTACAGGCATGCGCCTGACGAAACCCGGCTTGACAGAGAAATATGTCGGCGGACAGATTGACGGCATTGCACACTCATACGGCTCCATGACAAGTTTTCCCACCATATTCTCACAGCATGGAGAGATTATGCACGGCAACCCGTCGATGGCGGTGCTCGAAAGCGGAAGGCTCGCCCTCTGCGATGCCGGAGCCGAGACGATGGAGCACTATTGCTCGGACAACACTCGTACCTATCCCGTGAACGGCAAATTCACGCAGCGCCAACTTGAAATATATTCCATCGTGGAAGCATGCCACGACTACGTGCTGGAGGTTGCAAAGCCTGGCGTAAAATACATGGACGTGCATTTCGCCGTGTGCCGACTGATGTTCGACCGCCTGAAGGAACTCGGACTTGCCAAAGGTGACACGGAAGAGGCTGTCAAAGCCGGAGCACACGCCATGTTCCTGCCCCACGGGCTTGGACACATGATGGGGATGGATGTCCACGACATGGAAAACCTTGACCAAATAAACGTTGGTTTCGACGAGGAGACACGCCCGAGACTTGACCAGTTTGGCACAAACTGCCTACGTATGGGACGCCGTTTGGAGGAAGGCTTCGTCGTCACCGACGAGCCTGGAATTTATTTCATCCCGGCACTCATAGACGATTGGAAAGCAAGCGGGCACTGCAAAGACTTCCTCAACTTCGACAAACTTGAGACATACAAGGACTTTGGAGGCATCCGCCTTGAAGATGACGTACTGATTACGAAAGAAGGTTGCCGCTTCATCGGCAAAGACCTAATACCATATCACCCAAAAGACGTGGAAGAGTTTATGGCACAATAAAGCTCATAAACGGGAAACACATGAAACAATCCTCTGCCAAGAAAGGTGCAGCCTTCCTGACAGAGGATTGTTTCAATATAAGGACTTCCAATCAAATCCCACTAAGCTTTTTATCACCAATGCCAGAACGCATTAAACGCAGACCATAAGCACAATGATAAAAGACTATTAGTTTCACGCCATTACCTTTGAATGAGTCTTACCGATTCAAAAAGCCCGACTGCTTCCTTTCCTGTCATCGCACGTGACGCTGCCTCCTCAAACTTTTCCGTATTATTCTCGAAAATAATGGTATTGGCACAGTCAAGCACATGCCCCATTACGGCAACTGCGTTTTCACGTGACATGTCACCTTTTCTAATACATTTCTTAACATATCGGTTGGCACGCTTCACGGCATTGAACACAGCAGGTTTCAAGAACTCATAACCGCTGTCCGTCAATCCAACACTGACACTGTATTCGCGGGTATAGTTTTTTAGAAAGGTGTTCCATTTACGGGTAATCTCAGTGCCAAGCTCATGCTTCTCCGGCACATCAGGTTCGGCATTTGGAATTTCACCCCACACCTCAAATGTAAACGCGGGCTCCGCAGCAGCCAAAGAAAGATTATTGTTTTTGTCCGTAACCGTTGCCAATGTTTGCACACCGTCCAATATTTGCACCCGGGCACAAATGGTTAAAGTCAAAATCTGTGCAAATAACACTAATACCGTTCTTTTCATTGCTTTCATTTATTTTTGCCAAATAAGTTTGATATTTAATTCATCACCACCCATTGCCTCCTTTGCCAAATCGTAGTTTTCCTTATTTGTACGCTGCAAGATGGTGGGATATTTGAACCTGCGTGGCATCTCATCACCATTATCAACGCCTGGACCAATAGGAACTTTCGGATAACCGGTGCGATTATATTCGAACCACTGCTGGTAGTCTATAAAAAACAAGGCATAAAACTTTTGCTCAATAATTCTCTCCAACGTGCCATCAAAAGCAGCCTTGGGGTTATCAAAATAACCTTCCGGCAACTCCCCACCCCACTGCTCTATTGAGGCACGAACACCATTCTCATAAAAAGCCTTCGCATCCCCATTGATTATTCCACGCAAAGCAAGTTCGGCTTTGATAAACTCCACTTCAGAGAACGTCAGTATTTGCAAATCCATAGGAGCTTGGGCTATTGTCGCCGCCACAGGCTGTGACGCCTCAATATTTGGCAAGACGGCATACCCACTCTGCAAACCATAATAATCTTTCACTCCATTATTAACGGTTTTAGTTGCCCAAATGGCAAGTCTGGGATCGTTCCATTCCTTTAGTTTCTCTATAAAGAACTCAGAATAGACACGATAGGATGTCAAGTCAGACGGTCGGGGCATGGGTTGTTCTTCCGGGGCTATTCCTGAAACATGCACATTTGCACTTTGCCCATTATTCTCGATAATAGGATACGCAAGTGGATCATCCATCATTTTCCGTATTTCCTCACGCGCATTTATACCGGGGACATCAAGAATCCTAAGCAAACAACGCAATCGCAAAGAATTGGCAAACCTTCGCCAGTTTTCAATGCCTTCTTTATCCGCATTACTGCTACAATAAAGCATGTCTCCATTTGAATTGTATGTCAATCCCTCAGATGGCGTGAAAAGAGCATTTGCACGCTCCAGATTATCAATAACCTTAACGAAAGCTTCTGACTGACTATTAAAACGAGGAGTATAAACTCCACTATCACCCATGCAAGCCTCGTCAACAGGAATATTTCCAAAAGCCTCAGCCATCGTCTCAAACATCCACGCCTGTAACGTCAGTCCAATGGCTTGGTAGTTTTTCTTCCCGGCCTGAACACCATAACTGTAAATGCTCTTGGCATTGTTAAGCCATTTATAATAGGTTGTCCAAGTTCCAGAACCAGCATCATCAGTAATATGAAACCATCCTATGCCCGAAGTGGAACTGGTTGACACGATACTCTGCATTATTGGAAAAGTCCAAGAATTATACCTGCTCCAATTGTAAGTAGCCATCCCATACAAAGTCGGGTTCAGGAAACTGCCAGCGGTCGCCTGACTCATGTGAGTTGGGTCAATATTTGTTTCATCCATCGATTCGCATGAAACCAGACCAATGGACAAGACAACTAAAGAGGTCACGAAAAGCACAAGCTTGTTTTTCATTATCGTTTTTTTCGTTTAAAATGTTACTTTTGCATTAATACCGAAGCTGCGTGTCGAAGGCAACGTTCCGACCTCAACACCTGTCACCATGTTATTCCCATCAAGAGAAACTTGTTCTGGATCAAAGAGAGGATAATCGGTAATACATAAAAGATTATTGGCATAAACCCCGACACTTGCCTTACTGATAAAAGTTCCGGAAAGCCATTTGCCAGGCAATTGAAAATCCAACCTCACATTACGAAGTTTCAGATAAGAAGCATCAAAACTATTAGTCTCCACATTGGCGATACGATAGGTTTCCTTATTATATTTTTCCACTGTCGTTATCGTTGTGTTCGGACTGTACGTGCCATCCCCATTATCAACCACACCTGGTGCTATCATATAAACACCGTCCAAAAGCGGATATCCTGCATCCGTAATTTGCTTGGCAATATCAGGATTGGAAATATCCATGTAGAAAGGAGTTCCAGGCAAGCGTCCATTGAGAGATGCGGAAATATGACCTTGTTCCATCATCTTATGATGCGACTGCGAATAAATCAATCCTCCATACTGACCATCCCATTGCATGCTCAAAGTAATATTCTTGTAACGCAATGAAGTACAGAAACCGCCTTTCCAATCGGCGTAAGCACTGCCAACACATTCTATTTGATCAGGACGTTCTGGAAGCCCATTTTTGCCAATGATAACTTCTCCTTTGTCATTACGCTTTAACTTATATCCCCAAAGATCAGCTGTTGTACCACCAACCGTGCCAATTATAGAAACATTGCCACTCACATAAGTACCCATAACTTGTTGCTTGTCAGCATATTCAGAAAGTGAAAGAATCTTATTATCATTCGTACTCCAAGTGAAGCTTGTCGTCCATTCCCAATCGCGCGTCTTAACAGGAGTAGCAGAAAGTTCCACCTCCCATCCTTGATTTCGCACACAGCCAGAATTAATAGTGCCACGGGTGTATCCTGTTGTGGGATCAAAAGGCGCATTCAAGATCTGATTCTTTGTTCTATTATAATAGTAAGTCAAATCAAGCCCAACCCTGCCATGAAACATACGGTAATCGAATCCAAATTCACAACTTGTGTATATTTAAGTCTTAAAGTCTCAATTAAAAATCGTTTAT
>CAYLUI010000073.1:0-4318 GCA_964386825.1 uncultured Prevotella sp.
CAATAGATGCCCTGCCCGAACGCTGCCGCGAGATATTCCTCATGAGCAAGCGCGACGGCATGAACTACGCCGAGATAGCCAACGAGCTGAACCTCTCGCCAAAGACCGTGGAGCACCAAATGAGCAAGGCTCTGAGCCGCTTGCGCTCTGATGCCAGCCTTTCCGCGCTTCACTTTCTGCTGTTCATTGCTTTCTGAACAGTGTGGATTCTATTATATTAGTGTTTATTCCCAATAGCTTATATTAATAATGTGGCAGTATGCGGCTTGCAGTCGCATACGGACTGCTACGAGTGCCGCCACTGCTTTGGGTGATTGATATTCATAAAAACACTTTCATCGCACAGCGGTAAAACTTTTGTCGCGGTGCGGTAAAACTTTTGTGGCTTTGCGGTAAAGGTTTCATCGCGATGCGATAAAACTTTTGTCGCGTTGCAAAAAAATCGCAAACAGCATGGGGGGATTTTGCTTTTTCTGCGTCATGGGGGTGAAGATAGGAAAAAGGACAGAAAAAGTAAAGCAGTAATAAAGCATAATATGAGATTGTTGAAGACTTTGTTTCTTTCGCTATTGTTAGCCATGCCGGTCATGGCTGCGGCGCAAGGACGGACTGTTAAGGATGAGATGCAGCGCATGCAGCAAACGCACAAGGTGAGTTACGTTTACGACTCATCCATCAAGACAAACATCCCCTACAATGGAGACGACATAGACAAGATGAGCTTGAGGCAGGCTCTGAATGCTCTTTTCGCGGGCACCGGCATCAGCTATAAGTTGAAGGGCAAATACGTGCTGTTGAAAGCCGTCGGCGAGCCTTCGCCTTCTCGCCCTTCCGCGCCCGTAAGCCCTGCCAATGCCGCCCTGTCTGCCACCCGTCAGCGGTACACCCTCAGCGGATATGTGCGTGACAGCCACGGCGAGACGCTCATCAACGCAACCGTGTACGACCTCACCACTGGGCAAGGCACCATGACCAACGCATACGGTTTTTTCTCATTGACCCTGCCACAGGGCAAGCACCAGCTGCGCGTGAGCTATCTCGGCTTTGATGACAGGAAGGAAACGATAGACCTTGACCGTGACTACAAAATAAACATAGACCTGAAAGAGAATGCCACGATAGGAGAAGTGGTGGTCACCGCCGACCTCAATTCGCCGCTTGTCAACACGCAGACGGGAAAGCGGTCGCTGTCGCGCGACGACATAAAGACCGAGTTCTCGCTGCTCTCCTCGCCCGACGTGGTGAAGACGTTGCAGCGCATGAGCGGCGTGGCAGAAGGTGTGGAGCTTGCCAGCGGCCTATATGTGCACGGCGGCAACAACGACGAGAACCTTTATCTCATCGACGGCACGCCGCTTTACAGCGTGAACCACACCCTCGGGCTTTTTTCGGCATTCAATGCCGACGTGGTGAAAAATGTCGACTTCTATAAGAGCGGTTTCCCCGCCCGCTATGGCGGAAGGCTGTCGTCGGTGGTCGACGTGCGCACCGCCGATGGCGACTTCTATAAGTACCACGGCTCCTACAGGCTCGGTCTGCTTGACGGCAGCGTGCAGGTGGAAGGGCCTATACGCAAGGGCAAGACATCTTTCAACTTTGGCTTACGCCGCTCGTGGCTCGACCTCATAACGCGTCCTTTCTTCGCCATCTACAACACCAACAACAGCGATGATGACGACGACTTAAACCTGAGTTATTTCTTCCACGACCTGAATGCCAAGGTCACCAACATCTTTTCTGACCGCTCGCGGCTTGCCCTGAGCGTATATTCGGGTGAGGACAGGTTGCACACGAAAGATACTTGGAACTACACCTACAACGACGGCAACACCATCGACAAGGACATTACAAAAAACAACTACTCGTGGGGCAACCTCAACGTAGCTCTCGATTGGCAATATCAGTTTTCGTCCCGTCTCTTTGCCAACTTCACGGGCGTTTACACCCACAACCGCTCCAATCTTAGCGAGTTTGAGGATGAGGGAATCATCGATAACGGCAAGGAAACCCAGACCAACCGCTACAGCCACGTTTATCGCTCCACCATCAACGACCTGGGCTTTCGTGCCGTTTTCGACTACCGCCCCTCGCCGCACCATCACCTGCGTTTCGGCACCGACTACACGTGGCACAAGTTTCATCCACAGACCAAAGACGACCGTTCCTATTACGGCGACGAGAACAAGGTTGACACCAGCATTGTGGCAACCCACAACCGTCTTGCCGCCCACGAATGGAATGCCTATGCCGAGGACGAGATGACCATCAACGACCACTGGAGCCTTAATGCAGGCATCAATGCCTCTTTGTTTCATGTTCAGGGCAAGACATTCAGCACTGCCGATCCGCGCCTTGCCATGAAATACCAGGTGTCGCCGCTGCTCTCGTTCAAGGCATCGTGGACAATGATGACGCAGTATGTGCACAAGATAAGTAACTCGGTGCTCGACTTGCCCACCGATTATTGGGTGCCTACCACGGCGAGGCTCAAGCCAATGAAAAGCCAGCAGCTCGCAGTCGGAGCCTATACTCAGCCCAACCGCCACTGGCTGCTGTCGCTCGAAGGCTATTACAAATGGTCACGCCACTTGCTGCAATACAGCTCGTGGACAGGGCTGGAGCCGCCCGCCGACAGCTGGGACAACGTGGTGATGGACGGGAGCGGACGCTTCTACGGTTTGGAGCTTGACGCTACTTACAAAACCCGTAACCTGCTCCTGCAAGGCTCTTACACGTTGTCGTGGAACAAACGCAAGTATGACGACTTTTACCCAGCCTGGTACTACGACAAGTTCGACAACCGCCACAAGCTTAACATCTCGGCACGTTGGAACATTTCGAAAAAGGTTTCCATGTTCGCAGTGTGGACTTACCACACCGGAAACCACATAACCATGCCCACGCAATACACCAAGATGCCTGTGGGTGTGCCAGACAACGTGCCGGTTACGGAGACAGTGGGAGGGCTGTTGCGCCGCGACGGCATAAGCACCGAGTGGCTGATGAACAATTGGGGAGCCGGTGAGGAATTCATATTCGAAAGGCCCAACAACCTATCGCTGCCTGCCTACCACCGCCTTGACATCGGCTTCGACTTTCACCACAAGACGAAGCACGGCCACGAGCGCGTGTGGAACATCAGCCTCTACAATGCATACTGCCATCTCAACTCGTTGTGGGTGGACTACCAGTTCGCACACGATGGCCGCTTCATAATAAAGAACAAGGCATTCGTGCCCGTCATCCCGTCATGCTCATACACCATTAAGTTTTAGTTGCATGCTTATGTGCACCGCTTTATTGCGGCGGTAAAAAAAAGAAAAATGAAAAAGAAAACCATATTTCCCTTTTTGTTACTCCTTGCCGCCCTCCTCGGCTGCGAAGACGACATCACCATCCCCGACGCAGACAACAACCCCAAGCTCGTGGTTTATTGTTTCCCGTCGACGCAAGACACCACTTGGATAAGCGTCAGCCAGAGCCTGCCTGTGAAGCAATATCGCGACAGCGTGAGGCTGCGCACCATCGACAATGCCACGATAAGCTACAGCGTCAACGGCGGGCAGAAAAGCGTGACAAACGCCGGCAACGGCTACTATTACGTCGTAGCCGGCCAGAAAGCCGGCGACAACATTGCCGTAACCGTTGCTGCCGACGGCATGCCCACAGCTTCGGCTGAGACTCATATTCCCGACACCGTGGCTATAGCCAACCCCAACCACCGCACGGTGAACATATACGATGACGACGAGGGCAGGACTGAGGAATACGACCAGCTTATGGCTTCATTTACCGACCCTGCCGCAACTCGCGATTATTATGCCGTGAGATTGAAATTGAAGTACGTCAATGGATATGGCTATGCCTACTACGGCAGTGAGGGTGATTACGTAAATTTCAATACTGAACAAAACTGGGAACAGTTGAAGGCAATGACGAATGGTGACACCGGGCAACCGGTGTATGACCCGATTGTGGTCTTCCGCACCGATTCTACCTATTTTTATCCTAACATCAACACCAAGAACGAGCCGCTGCTTATGTCAAAGACCGACATCGACGACGCTTTCGGCTTCTCCGACGATTATTTTGGTGGGCTGTACATCTTTGACGACACAGCCGTGAGCGGCAAACATTACACGCTGCATCTCAACAGGCGCAACAACGAATGGCGCATCAACTACCTCATCTTTGAAGAACGTGTGGAGCTGCTGCATCTCACGCCGGAATATTACAACTTCCTGAAGTCGGTAAACGCCATACAGAACTCCGACCTCGCCCACTATGGCCTTTCACAACTCATGCCCACGGCAAGCAA
>CAYLUI010000074.1:0-4313 GCA_964386825.1 uncultured Prevotella sp.
GGCGACTCCATGCTTGTGCTGGCTTACGAGCGCATGATGACGGGCTGCCCTGCCGACAGACTGGCGGACGTGCTTGGGCTGTTCACGGAGACGGCGTTGCAGATAGGCGAGGGGCAGCAGTATGACATAGACTTCGAGACACGCACCGACGTGACCGAGGACGAATATATCGAGATGATACGCCTTAAGACAAGCGTACTGCTTGCCTGTGCCCTGAAGATGGGAGCCATACTTGCTGGCGCGCCTGCCAATGACGCTGACAACCTTTATAAGTTTGGCGAACAGATGGGGCTGGCGTTCCAGCTGCAAGACGACTATCTTGATGTCTATGGCGACGAAAAAGTGTTTGGCAAGGCGATAGGAGGTGACATAACGTCGAACAAGAAAACGTTCATGCTCATCAATGCCTTCATCCATGCCGATGACGCACAGCGCAACGAGCTGATGCGCTGGGTCACGGCAAGCTCTTTCGACCGTGCCGAGAAGGTGGCTGCTGTGACAAGGCTTTACAACGACATTGGCATTGGCGAGCTTGCGCAGAGGAAGATAGCATGCTGTTTTGCCGAAAGCCTCAATTATCTCAATGCCGTCAACGTGCCTGACGAGCGTAAGCGGCAGCTCCGTGCCTCTGCGGAGAAAATGATGAATAGGAAATATTGAAAAGGTTTCCCTGTGACCATGAATTATGATTTCGTAGATACTCACGCCCATTTGGACGGCGAGGAGTTTAAGGAAGACCTGCCGGAGGTCATACGGCGAGCAAAGGAAGCAGGCGTGAAGGCTGTCTTCATACCGGGCATCGATGCGTCGTCGGTAGAAAGCGTAAAGCGTGTCTGTAACCAATATCCGGGCTATTGCTTCCCGATGATTGGCTTGCAGCCCGAGGAAGTGCGCGCTGACTATAAAGAGGTTCTTGGCATGATGAAAAAGGAGCTTGATGATGACATCAGCAGTCATGGCTCTCGGCTTTCAGCTTCCAACCCTCAGCTCCGTTACATCGCCGTCGGCGAATGCGGGCTTGATTTCTATTGGAGCCGTGAATACGAGAAGGAGCAGCTTGCCGCCTTTGAGGAGCAGGTGCAGTGGTCGGTCGAGACTCGGCTGCCGCTCATGATACACTGTCGCAAGGCGCAAAACGAATTGCTGCATATATTGAAGAGGTACGAGAAAGAGTTGCCTGGCGGCGTGTTCCACTGCTTCACGGGCAACCAAAAGGAGGCGGAAGAATATCTGCGGTTCGACAGGTTCGTGCTGGGCATAGGCGGCGTGTCAACTTTCAAGAGCAGTCATCTGCGCGAGGACCTGCCGGCTGTGGTGCCTCTCAGCCGCATAGTGCTTGAGACCGACAGCCCTTACATGGCTCCCGTGCCTAATCGTGGCAAGCGCAACGAGAGCGGTTTCGTGAAGCTTGTGCTGCAAAACCTCGCCCGTTGCTATGATGTGAGCGAGGAGGAGGTGGCTCGCCAGACTAACGAGAACGTTCGCAGGCAGTTCCCTGTTTATAACGACTTTTGCGCTACGCTAATTTAGCGTCTTTGCGTTTATGGCGCAATGGCTACACGATTGCGCCGCAAACGTGTAGCCGTTAGGGCGTAAACGCATTGCCATTGCGCCGCAATCATGTAGCCATTGCACTGCAAACGCAAAGACTGTCTTTTTTATGCAAAAAGGATAATTTAAAGAAATTTAAAATTAAACACTTTTCATTGTTAATTTGCAAGAAAGCGTTACCTTTGCATCCGCATTTGCGAAAGCAGGTAAAGGAGTTTGTATTTGCGAAAGCAGGTAACGGAATTTATATTTGCGAAAGCAAGGGTTAGACACTATAAGGAGAGATGCTCGAGTGGCTGAAGAGGCACGCCTGGAAAGCGTGTAACCGTCCAAAGCGGTTCCGGGGTTCGAATCCCCGTCTCTCCGCAGAAAAGAAGAAGGTTTATCTTCTTACTACCCTATACATAAAGAGGTTTTGATTTGGGACTTCGTTTGTTGCAGGTGTGAATCCACATTTTTTATAAAAAGGTATAGCAGAATAATTATTCTCATTTAAAGCTCTGACTATCACATATTCCCCTTTAAAGTCTTTGTTTTGAGATACTTTTTGCATTATGCTTTCAATGATAGAAGATCCAATATATTCATTTTGTCTATCCTTCCTAATAGCAAAATAAGTAATTTCCGTAGCTTCATAGACAACTTTTAACCAGTAGCAATCATCATGAGATTTTGGAGCTTCTTTTGGGCTGGGCTTTTTCCCGTCTAACATTTTCTTTTTTTGCAGACTCTGACAATGTGAGGTTGCTCGTTTCCAAACAAAACATTCCTATAACTTCATCATTATCTTTTACGACAAACAGCTTACAGTTGCCCATGTCAAGATAGTCTTGAAGCTCATTGTGAATGAAGGTATCAACAGTAGTATTTCCGCAATAAAAAGAAGAGAGAACACTAATATTATGTGCCCTCTCTATTATTAATTTATGACTGTTCGCTTTGTTAATTCCAGATAATGTCATACTTGCTTTTTATGCTTTGTGAACGTTCTTCTGTCTTCTTGTCATGGTCTGTCAAAATACCTTTTTTAATCCGCAAAAGAGCTTCACGCATCTCTGTAGCATACTGTCCTTCTACTACAGGGAGTTCTTTGCTGTCAATCCCTAACATAGTCTATCATTTTATGTCGTTGCAAAGATAAATAAAAGGCTTAATATTTGCAATGAATTTATTGGGGAATTAACCACTTTTAATACTATTCAATTGTTTCATCATGCATGACTATTTATCTGCATAACTCCTTCTACGTGTAGTTTTTTGTCAGAACCTCCACTTCACTTGCAGTTCAAGGTCGGTCTGTGTGGAAGAATCAATCTGTTGCAAGCCTGAAGATATTTGCGAGCGATCAAAATAATGGGTTGAGCCAAGCTTGGCAATGACTATAAGCTTGTCGCTGATTGTGGCTCTGGCGTTGAGCGTTGACCTCATGCCGTGTCCTGAGAAAGCGTGGAAATGGAAGCTGTAAAGCATGCCTGTTTCGTAAGTATAGACACGCGACGAGTAGTCGTCGGTGCGGAAATAGCCAACGGAAGCTCTTGCGTAAAGCCAACGCCATTTCCATGATGCGTTTTCCGAGAGCATATAGCCGAAACTGTTTGCAATGTCTTTGCAACAGCTTATGTCTGCTTGAGTCTTCAAGCTCCAAGTGTTGTTGCTGTAGCTTGCCGTAATGCGTCCGCGATGGTTGTATTGTTTCCTCAGTTTGTTGCTTTCGCCGTTGTCCACCTCTTTCATCTTCAGTCTGTATCTGAGCAGAAAAGCCCATTTGCCTGCGGCATAATCGAGTTGCGCGAAGTTGTCCCAACGGTGTGACGACTGCGACACTCCATATTTCGGCCAGGGAAAATAAGAAATGTCGGTGTAGAACATTAGCGAGGCGTTGCGCCACGGCAACCATTTGCCGCCTACGAAGACACCGCTCTCATCGTTGGCCTGTCCGCCTTCGGCAAAGCTCTCAGAGTGGAGCGAGAGATATTGGTAAGGGTAATACCGCTGCAACGCCATCAGCGTCAATGCAGAGTTGAGCTGATAGCTGATGGTGTTTATAGTCGCCACGCTGTTTCTATTGTCGGTTGCCGTTTCGCCGCTAATATTGAGCTTGTTGCTTATATACCCGTAGTCTATACTAAGGTTCCAGAAACTGGAGCCGTCGGGATACCAGCGTCTGTATTTCTGGCCGTTATCCATTTTTAAGGTTCTGTTGAACGACGAATAGAAGCCTGTGGCTCCGATGTGGAAACCATTGTTGAAATAGTTTATGTTGCCTCCGGCAATTGTCTCGGCAGTGTTCCTGCGCCTTGCCATTTCGCTTTGCGTGCGGTGGTAGCCTGTTTCGAGAATGGTGGCTACGGTCGTAGAATCTTTGTTGAGCGTGGCATCGATTTCCCTGTATGAAACAAAGGGAGTTATGTCGAGCCCGTTGGCAATGTTTATCGTTGCCGCAGCCCCTTGCAGATATTTTGCTTCTGAGCGGCTGCTATGCCCGAACACGTGGTTTACGCTGTTCCAGATATTGGAAAGCGAGGCGAGCTTGCCGAAGCCAAAGCTTGTGTTCATCACGAGTCCCATGCCGAAGCGCAGCCTGTATCGCCCTATGGCGAGGGCTTTCAGCCGGCGCATGTCACGCAATAGAATGTAGGCGCTGTAGAAGTCGTAGCCTGCCGGATTCTTTCCGGCAAAGAAAGGCTCGCCGGCATCCTGCGATGCGGTGAAGCCCGCCTTGACACGTTGTCCGTAGTTGAAAGTATAGCGTAGCCAGTGTT
>CAYLUI010000075.1:0-4177 GCA_964386825.1 uncultured Prevotella sp.
ACAACAAGCCCGAGTATGTGTGGGCCACGTCGTGGGGCGTGTCAACACGCCTCATGGGTGCCCTCGTCATGGTGCACAGCGACGACAACGGTCTCGTCCTGCCACCGCGTCTCGCCCCAATTCAGGTAGTCATCGTGCCAATCAGCAAGAACGCCGAGCAGCTCTCCGCCATTTCCGCCAAGCTGCAGCCCGTGATAGACCAGCTGCGCGACCTTGGCATAAGCGTCAAGTATGACGATGCCGACAACAAGCGTCCCGGCTTCAAGTTTGCCGACTATGAGCTTAAGGGCGTGCCCGTGCGCCTCGTGATGGGCGGCCGCGACCTTGAGAACAACACCATCGAGATAATGCGCCGCGACACCCTGGACAAGGAGAACGTGAGTTTCGACGGTATCGTGGAGCGTGTCAAGGACACCCTTGAGGACATGCAGAAGGCCATCTTCGAGAAGGCACGCAAGTATCGCGACGAGCACGTGTACGAGTGCGACAACTACGACGAGTTCAAGGAGCGCATACAGGACGGTGGCTTCTTCCTTTGCCCATGGGACGGCACGGCCGAGACCGAGGCCAAGATCAAGGAGGATACGCAGGCCACAATACGCTGCATTCCTTTCGCCTACGACCAGAACGTGGAGGGGCTGAAGGATATGGTAAGCGGCAAACCCGCTCAGTACAAGGCCATTATAGCAAGGGCTTATTAATCATGTAACTTTTGCGCTGGGGTCGCTTCCTGACTGCGGCGCAAACGCATCGCGATTGCGCCGCAATGGAGTCGCGATTACGCCGCAAAGGCAATGCGATTACGGCGTAAAGGGAACGCCTTTACGCCGTAATCATTTTCACTTGGCTGACAAGCCTTCATTCCTTACCTAAAACATACAGTGAAAGCCATTATGGACAATGCCGCACCACTGACCGTATATAAGGCCTCGGCCGGAAGTGGGAAAACGTTCACGCTTGCCGTGGAATACATCAAGCTGCTCATAGACAACCCGGAGAATTTCAGGTATGTGCTTGCCGTGACCTTTACCAACAAGGCCACGCAGGAAATGAAGCAACGCATACTGTCGAAGCTTTACGGCATAGCCCACTCGCTGCCCGACTCTGACGGTTACCTGCGGCAGGTGGCGGCGGCTTTCCCCAAGCTTGCCGAGCAGGCCATACGGCAGCGTGCCGCCGAGGCACTGACGCTGCTCGTGCACAATTACAGCTTCTTCCGTGTGGAGACCATCGACAGCTTTTTCCAGCGCGTGCTGCGCAATCTCGCTCGTGAGCTTGGGCTGACCGCCAACTTGCAGGTCTCGCTCAACGACTACGAGGTGGAGAGCACGGCGGTGGACAATATCGTGGAGGACATCGAGACAGAGAACGATCCGCTGCTGACCTGGATAATGGATTTCGTGCGCGAGCGCATGGACGACGACAAGAGCTGGAATGTCATAGGGCAGATAAAGGATTTCGGCAGGAACATTTTCACCGATTTCTACAAGGAACACCAGGAAGAACTGCGCAGGCTAATGGATGACGCTGAGTTTTTCAGGAAGTACACCGCCTCGTTGCGCCAGCTCAAGGCAAGGGCCAACGAGGAGATGGCTGGCTATGCGCGGCTGTATGACACTGTGGCGGCGCACCATGGTCTAACCGACGAGGTGTTCCTCTATGGCCATAGCAACGCTCCCGGCTATTTTGAGAAGCTTGCCACGGGCGACTATCTTGGCACCAAGGGCAAGATGCCAAACTCGTATGTCGCAAACGGCATCGCCGACCCGAGAAAGCTGGTGAAGAAGGCGTTCATGAACAAGCCCGAGGGCGATGCCGTGATAAGCGAGGTGGCACCGTTGCTGGCACGCGCCGAGGAGGCGCGGAGGAAAGCCGTGGTTACGGTCAACTCGGTTGACCTCACGTTGCGCAATGTCAACGAGCTGCGCCTGCTCGGGCGCATCGAGGAAGAGGTGAGGCGCATCAACACTGCGAACAACGACTATCCGTTGAGTAGCACGCAGAAGTTGCTCGGAAGCCTGATTGACAGCCAAGACTCGTCGTTCATATACGAGAAGATAGGCGGCAGCCTGAGGTTCATAATGATAGACGAGTTTCAGGACACGAGCGTGACGCAATGGGAAAACTTCAAGGTGTTGCTCGACGACTGCATAGCCCATCAGTCGGGCAGCCTGATAGTGGGCGATGTGAAGCAGAGCATTTACCGCTGGCGCAATGGCGACTGGAGGCTGCTGCAAAGCCTCGACGAGACCAACTATCCTGACATGCTGCAGGTTAGGCACCTCGCTACCAACTATCGCTCGCAGCGTAATGTCGTCGATTTCAACAACGCCTTTTTCACGATAGCCTCCGGACTGACTTCGGCGCAAGTCTCCGACGAGCTGTATGCCGCTTTCCGTGTGCCCGATGGCAGCCCACTCCTTGCCGAGGCCTTGGCCATAAAGGCGGCCTATTCGGACATTTGCCAGCGTGTTCCCGATGGTAAGCCTGCGGCTGGCCTCGTCAGGGTTTCGCTTTTGCCGAGGGACGATTACGACAGTGCCATGGTGGGCAAGGTGAGGGAAACGCTGGAGGAGTTGATCGGCAATGGCATCCCGCTTGGGAAGATTGCCGTAGTGGTGAGGAAAAACAAGCACATAAAGTTGCTTGCCGACTATTTCTTGCACACGCCAATAAACGTCAATGGCGAGGAGCGCATGGTGAACATGGTCTCCGACGAGGCTTTTCGCCTCGACGCGTCGCTTGCCGTGAATGTCATCGTCAAGTCGTTTCGCTTGCTCATGCACCCCGACGACTCGCTTACGGCGGCATTCCTTGCCAAGGCTTACCGCAAGGTTTGCCTCGGCGATGCGGCTGACACATTATTTATAAATGCCACAGACCTTGCGGCATGCTTGCCTGACGAGCTTGTCGTTGGTCGCACGGAGCTGCTCGCCATGCCACTTATCGACCTTGCCGAAAAGCTCTACGGCTTGTTCCACCTTGAGAGGCTCGGCGACCAGGGGGCTTATGTCTGTGCGTTTTTCGACTGCCTGTCGGCTTATCTCAAAAAGCATGTCGCCGGCATCGACGACTTCCTGCATGAATGGGAGGAAAACCTCTGCTCGAAGTCAATACACAGCGACGAAATAGACGGCATACGCATGTTGACGGTGCATAAGAGCAAGGGACTTGAGTTTGACAATGTGATAATCCCATTCTGCGACTGGGATCTGGAGGATTCGCGTGACATAATATGGGCTGAGCCGGGCGTGGAGCCTTACCGCCGCTTGCCAGTGGTGCCTTTACGCCTGAACGCCAAGCGCATGACCGAATCAATATACGCCAACGATTACGAGTCGGAACATATCAAGAATCTCGTTGACAACCTCAACGTGCTTTACGTGGCTTTCACTCGTGCCTCCAATAACCTGTTCGTCTTCGGCAAGAACGAAGGTGCACGATACCCGTCGGAGATTATAAAGAGAAGTCTTTTGGAAACATTGCCCGGGCATGGGCGCATGGATGACGTTCTGCGGGGGTGTTGTGTTGAGGAGGGCGAGGACGGCAGCCTTGATTTCCAATACGGTTCCCTTTGCCTTTCCGCCGGAAATGAAAAGGCTGCCAGTGTTGAGGGCGGAGGCGTGGCTGCCAATGTCTTCGAGCAAGGGGAAAGGGGCGTGTGCGTTGACATTCGCAATTATGCCGTCAAGGCACACTTTCTGCAGAGTAACGCGAGCAAGGACTTTATGACCCCTGCCGAGGAGCAAGAGGAGATGGAAAGGAGGAAAGAGTACATAAACACGGGAAACATACTGCATTCGCTTTTCTCGTCGATAAATAATTATGACGAGATTGACAAGGCTATTGAACAGCTTGAGTTTGACGGTGTGCTGTACGAGAGGCCGATGACTCGCGAGCAGCTGCGTACCCACATAGAGAATATGCTGGGCACGCCACAAGTGAGGGATTGGTTCTCGCCGCATTGGCGCGTGTTCAACGAGTGCTCTGTTTTATACTACGACGAGACGGCCGGGCATGTGCGCGAGCAACGTCCCGACCGTGTCGTGTATGACGGCAACCGAATGATTGTCATAGACTTCAAGACAGGACGCGAACTTGAAAAGCACAAGACCCAGGTGCGCTCATACATGCGCCTGCTCGCCGACATGGGTTATAAAAACATATCCGGCTACCT
>CAYLUI010000076.1:0-3522 GCA_964386825.1 uncultured Prevotella sp.
CTTGCCGAGATAGTGGCATCACGGCTCAAAGTACCGTTTTACACCCTTTCCGCTGTAACGAGTGGCGTCAAGGATGTGCGTGAGGTAATAGATAAAGCTAAGCAAGGCAGGTTCTTCAACTCGGCATCACCAATCCTTTTTATAGATGAGATACACCGTTTTTCCAAGTCGCAGCAGGACTCGCTGCTTGGTGCCGTGGAACGTGGCACGGTTACGCTTATAGGTGCTACTACGGAAAATCCCTCTTTTGAGGTGATTCGTCCTTTGCTGTCGCGTTGTCAAGTGTATGTCCTTAAACCACTTGGCAAGGATGCTCTTTCCTCAATATTGCGCAGGGCGTTAACTTTTGACGTGCAGTTGGGTAAACTGAATGTGGAATTGAGGGAAACAGCGGCGATGATGCGCTATAGTGGAGGCGATGCACGTAAGTTGCTCAACATATTGGAACTTGTAGTTGGGGCTTATTCGTGGAAAACGCAAAATGGTGGCGCACCGTCTTGTGAGGACGGTGACGGGGTGGCTGAAGGTGTGAAGCGTAATGCGGACACGGCCTTGGTTATCACAGACAAACTCGTGGAGGAGCAACTGCAGCAAAATCCTTTGGCTTACGATAAGCAAGGGGATATGCATTATGACATAATTTCTGCATTCATAAAGAGCATTCGTGGATCAGATCCTGACGCTGCGCTTTATTGGATGGCGCGTATGATAGAGGGCGGCGAGGATCCGCAATTCATAGCTCGTAGGCTTGTCATTTCCGCAGCCGAAGACATCGGGCTTGCCAATCCCAACGCCCTGCTTCTTGCCAATGCTGCATTTGATGCGGTTATGAAAATAGGTTGGCCGGAAGGGCGTATTCCGCTTGCGGAGGCAGTCGTTTATCTTGCC
Source organism: uncultured Prevotella sp. (assembly GCA_964386825.1). GTDB lineage: Bacteria > Bacteroidota > Bacteroidia > Bacteroidales > Bacteroidaceae > Prevotella. The sequence goes on from CAYLUI010000076.1 coordinate 889, forward strand.
ACCAGTCCAAAAAGCAATTCTGCGTATTTGGGGATAAATAATGCAATTACTGAGGTGAGGAAAAGTGGCAATCTGCCAGTGCCTTTACATTTGCGTAATGCACCAACCAAGTTGATGGCGGAACTTGGTTATCATGACGGTTACAAGTATCCGCACGATTATCCAGGGCATTTTACGCCACAGCAGTACATGCCCGACGATTTACGAAACAAGAGCTTTTGGGAAGCACAGCATTCACCGCAAGAGGAAAAGCAATACCTAAGATGGCAGGATTTAAAGTCATCGTCAGGCTCTTATGAATGACGCAGAGTTTTGCCATCGGGTAAATTTCTAATGCTTGCATCCAGTGGATGCGTCGTCGCAGTTTTATTTAGAGAGATTTTTTGATGATTATTTTTATTTTATATGTATTATATTCAGACTATAATTGAGATACTTGGCACACTTGCTTTCGCAATCTCTGGCATACGGCACGCTGCTGCCAAACATTATGATTGGTTTGGCGGCTTTGTGTGTGGTTTTGCTGTTGCGATTGGTGGGGGAACTTTGCGTGATATTATGCTTGACCTTCCTCCGTTTTGGATGACTTCGCCGTTGTATGTTGTTTGTACTTTTGTGGCGCAGGCTTTTGTCATAATATTCGCTCGTTCGTTGCGTAAACTTGACAATGCTTGGTTTTTCTTTGACACCCTTGGCTTGGCTTCTTTTACCATTACAGGAATACAGAAGACTCTCGACTGCGGTTTCCCGTTTTGGGTCGCCATTGCCATGGGCTGTATTACTGGGTCTGCTGGCGGTGTGTTGCGTGATGTGCTTCTCAATAAGGTTCCCGTTATTTTCCGTAAGGAAATTTATGCAATGGCAAGTATTGTTGGCGGAAGCCTATATTGGCTTTTGGCGTTTTTGGGTGTCAATGTGGCGATAACGGTGGGTGCTACGTTTGCAGTAATCGTTGCAATCCGCATACTTGCTGTGAAATATCATATTTCGTTACCATTATTGAAAGATGAAAAGTAGTAGGTGCTTTATAGAGGTAAAGGGTGCAAATTTTGTTTTTAGTGTACCACAATATTAACTTTGCCAAAAAAGTATCAGCTATTTGCATATATCAATAATTCTTAGTAACTTTGCACTACAAACAAATATTCGGATGAAAATTTCATATAAGTGGCTTAAGGAATACGTTGATTTCGATCTCACTCCTCAGGAGGCAGCGGAAGCTCTGACATCTACAGGCTTGGAAGTGGGCTCTCTTGATGAGGTGGAAACTGTTAAGGGAGGTTTGAGAGGGTTGTTTGTTGGTAAGGTGTTGACGTGTGAACAGCATCCCAACAGTGATCACTTGCATGTCACAACCGTTGATCTTGGCAAGGGGGAACCGCAGCAGATAGTGTGTGGCGCTCCTAATGTGGCAGCAGGTCAGAAAGTTATCGTTGCCGATATAGGCTGTAAGCTGTACGATGGTGAAAAGGAATTTACCATAAAGAAAGGTCGTTTGCGTGGCGTGGATTCGTATGGTATGATATGCGCTGAGGATGAAATCGGTGTGGGCAGCGATCATGCCGGTATAATAGTATTGCCAGACGATGCTGTTGTGGGTATGCCTGCTGCCGAATACTATAATTTGGAAAGTGACTGGGTTCTTGATATTGACATTACTGCCAATCGTGCCGATGCGCTTTCCCATTATGGTGTAGCTCGCGACTTGTATGCCTGGTTATTGCAAAGAGGTTATAAGGCAGACTTGCATCGTCCTGATTGCTCGAAGTTCATAGTTGACAATGAGTCAATGCCTATTGAGGTTGAAATAGAAAATGTTGATGCCTGTAAGCGTTATGCTTGTCTGAGTGTAACTGGATGTGACATAAAGGAGAGTCCGAAGTGGTTGCAAGATAGGCTTGTTACTATTGGTTTGCGCCCAATAAATAATATTGTTGATATTACCAATTATATAATGATGGCGTACGGTCAGCCGATGCACTGCTTCGATGCGGACAAGGTTGATGGACATAAGATAGTTGTGCGTACGCAGCCTGAAGGCACAAAGTTTATTACTCTTGATGGAGAGGAGCATACTCTTGGAAACCATGACCTGAGCATTTGCAATGCCAATGAACCTATGTGCATAGCTGGTATTTTGGGGGGAAAGGGTTCTGGTACTTATGAAACTACACGCAATGTGGTGCTTGAGTCGGCTTATTTCCATCCTGGTTGGATTCGCAAGAGTGCACGTCATCATGGACTTTCTACTGATGCAAGTTTCCGTTTTGAGCGTGGCGTTGATCCTAATGGCACAATATATGCACTGCAACAGGCGGCTATTCTTTGCAGGGAGTTGGCTGGCGGTAAGGTGTCAATGCAAATAAAGGACGTTTACCCAAATCAACTTCCGAACTTCAATGTGCGTCTCAACTATGAATACTGCGATCGCCTTATTGGTAAGAAGCTTGGCAAGGAGATTATAAAGAATATCTTGACAAGCTTGGAGATGAATATTTGTGGAGAGGATGGACTTGGGCTTGACATTGTTGTACCAGCTTATCGTGTGGATGTACAGCGTCCTTGTGATGTGGTGGAAGACATATTGCGCATTTATGGCTATAATAATGTAGAGATTCCGACACAGCTTAAATC
>CAYLUI010000077.1:0-3507 GCA_964386825.1 uncultured Prevotella sp.
ACTCCTTTTTACTATTTATCGTTTCGGATAGTTATCTATCTTACTTCACCTCCTCAAAGTCTGCGTCTTGAATGGTGTCATCCTGCTTGCTGTTAGAAGAGCCGGTGTTCTGCTGGTCTGCGTTAGCACCGCCCTGGAAGCCTTGGGCTCCTTGAGCTCCCTGCTGGCCTGCGCCGTACATCTGGGCACTGGCAGCCTGAACGGCGGTGTTCAGGGCTGCGGTGGCAGTGTCAATGGCGTTGAGATCCTGAGCCTTATGGGCATCCTTGAGTTGCTGGAGAGCCTGCTCGATGGCTGGCTTCTTGTCAGCAGGGATCTTGTCGGCGTTGTCCTTGAGGAAGTTGTCGGTGCTGAAAATCATGGAGTCAGCCTGGTTTAGCTTGTCCACTTTTTCGCGCTCCTTCTTGTCAGCCTCCTCGTTGGCTTTTGCCTCTGACTTCATGCGCTCGATGTCCTCCTTGCTCAGCGAGCTGTTGGCCTCGATGCGTATTTGCTGCTCCTTGCCAGTGGCCTTGTCTTTTGCGCTGACGTTCAGGATGCCGTTTGCGTCGATGTCAAATGTCACCTCGATCTGTGGCACGCCACGGCGAGCCGGCGCTATGCCCTCAAGGTTGAACTGGCCAAGGCTCTTGTTCTGTGAAGCCATTGGGCGCTCACCCTGCAGCACGTGTATGGTCACGGCCGTCTGGTTGTCCACTGCGGTGGAGAAGGTCTCGGTCTTCTTGCAAGGGATGGTGGTATTGGCCTCGATGAGCTTTGTCATTACGCCGCCCATGGTCTCGATGCCAAGGGTAAGAGGAGTAACGTCAAGCAACACGATGTCGCCGGCACCTTTCTCGTTGTTGAGGATTGCGCCCTGTATGGCAGCACCCACGGCAACCACCTCGTCGGGGTTCACGCCCTTTGAAGGCTCCTTGCCAAAGTAGTTCTTCACCACAGTCTGCACGGCAGGTATGCGGCTTGAGCCACCCACGAGTATTACCTCGTCGATGTCGCTCGTGGCGAGCTTGGCATCGCGTATTGCGTTCTGGCAAGGTATGAGGCACTTCTGTATGAGGTCATGGCAGAGTTGCTCAAACTGTGAGCGTGTCAGCGTCTTTACCAAGTGCTTTGGCACGCCGCCCTCGGCTGATATGTAGGGGAGGTTAATCTCGGTGGATGTTGTTGACGACAGCTCAATCTTTGCTTTCTCGGCAGCCTCCTTCAGGCGTTGCATTGCCATCGGATCCTTACGCAGGTCGATGCCCTCGTCGGCCTTGAAGCCATCGGCAAGCCAGTCGATTACCTTCTGGTCGAAATCGTCACCGCCCAGGTGTGTGTCACCGTTTGTGGCGAGCACCTCAAACACGCCGCCGCCGAACTCAAGTATTGAGATATCGAATGTTCCGCCACCGAGGTCGAACACGGCAATCTTCATGTCCTTGTTGGCCTTGTCAACACCGTATGCAAGTGCGGCAGCCGTAGGCTCGTTGACGATGCGGCGCACGTTAAGGCCTGCGATGGCACCAGCCTCCTTGGTGGCCTGGCGCTGCGAGTCGGAGAAATATGCAGGCACGGTGATTACGGCATCGGTCACCTCCTGTCCAAGGTAGTCCTCGGCGGTCTTCTTCATCTTTTGCAGTGTCATGGCAGAGATTTCCTGCGGCGTGTAAGGATGTGCGGCGCCGTCAATCTGCACCTTTGGGTAACCGTTGTCGTTGATTACCGTGTATGGCATGCGCTCGGCCTCCATTTTGCTCTGCTCGTAGTTCTCGCCCATGAAACGCTTGATGGAATATACGGTGTTCCTTGGGTTGGTGATGGCCTGACGCTTTGCGGGGTCGCCCACTTTGCGCTCACCGTCCTTGAGGAAGCCTATCACGGATGGCGTGGTGCGCTTTCCCTCAGAGTTTGCTATTACTACCGGCTCGTTGCCCTCGAATACGGCAACGCAGCTGTTTGTGGTTCCTAAGTCGATACCAATAATCTTTCCCATAGTTGTATGTTTCTTTTTTGTTTATTATTCAAGTTGATGTTGTTTGAGCGCAATGCTCGCTTGACAATAAACAAAGGGTGTGCCAATGGCGCAGGTGCTGACAATATGGCTGACAGTATGTCATACTGCATGTCGTGTGTGTCGCAAAGCCTGGTCAGCGGCGTGGTTGTTTTGACAGAGTTGCCAGTATGCCCCTGCATCCGTCCTCTATGAGGTCGATGGCGTGGTCGAAGGCTGAGTCGTCGCCATAGTAAGGGTCGGGCACGCAGTCGTGGCGTTTGTTGCCGCTGAAATAGTCGGCCATGCGCACCACCTTCTCCATGTCCTTGCCGCTGTGTGCCTGACGTGATATGTTGCGGTAGTTGTCGTCGTCCATCACCACAATCATGTCAAACTTGTCAAAGTCGGTTGCGGAGTCAAACTGGCGTGCTATGTGGTCTATTTTGTAGCCCCTGTTTGCCCCGTGCTTGCGCATCCGCCTGTCGGGCAGCTGCCCAACGTGCCATGCGCCTATGCCAGCCGAGTCGATTGTAAACTTGTCTGCCAGTCCAGCCTCGTCAACAAGCTTGCGCATTACGGCATCGGCGGCCGGTGAGCGGCAAATGTTGCCAAGGCAAATGAATAGAATTTTTGTCTTGTCCATGTTTTTTTCGTAAATCACCCCCCAAAGGTACGAAATAAAATCCGTAAAAGGGGCAAAAAGTCGTGAGGATATGCAGGAAAAGCCATGCAAGCTTTGTCGCAATGCCATGAAAGCTTTGCCGCCTCGCCTTGCAACCTTTGTCGCAGCGCCCTGAAAGCTTTGTCGCCTGGCCATTGCCCTGAATGGGGAAATCCCCATTGTGTCATAGGAGGTTTCCGTGCGCTTGTTGGGTCAATGTGCTTGACTTTGTGGTGAACATCCCGGCAGGACGCAACGGGGCATGCGCGTGCCCTGCCATAATAAAAAATGTATGGTTATGAGAGCAAACAATTTTCGCTTGGCGTTTTTCCTTTCCCTTATCCTGTATTGTGTGGCGTTGACCGTTCATGCCAAGGACAATGTTGCCGTAAGCAATGGCATGACAAAGCAGCAGGCGCTGCCAATGCTGGGGCGAGCCTGAAGGCAGGAACTTTGACCAGTATGGCGAGCAATGGGAATATATCAAGAGTAGGGGGATTGTTCCGTTACGACAAGCGAATAGTGGTTGGCTTCATGGCACCGCGCGTCGTTGACCCGCAAAACGCCATTGAGGTTTACCGGTTGCTCGACTTTTGACAGCGGTAAGGATAAGGCTCAAAGGATGATGCGTGGCAGGCGATGATGTGTGGTGGAGGGTCAGAACAACGCTGACAGTATCACGGCTATCCGCTCAAGACCCTCGCGGTCGGTATCGTCGAACGAGCCGAAGCTTTCGCTGTCCACGTCGATTACGGCCTTTACCTCACCGTCTTTCATGATGGGAACCACAATTTCCGAGCACGATTTCGACGAGCAGGCTATGTGCCCCGGAAACTTGTGCACGTCGGGCACGGTCACGCTTTGCCCCTCT
>CAYLUI010000078.1:0-2810 GCA_964386825.1 uncultured Prevotella sp.
AGCAGAGGCTCTCGGCGGTTATGGCGAACGAGTTGGCGGCTATGGCTATGTTGCCGAGCGGTGCCACGATCTTGGTGCTCACGACCTGTGCCGAACCCATTAGTATGTTCTGCACGGCTATAGGCCCGCTTATCTTGGCGGCGTTGCGCACGTAGTCCCACACCCATTCGAAGCGTGTGTGGTCAAGACGCAGGGCTATTATCTTGTTTCGCCAGATGGCTTGCCAGCTCATGGGTATTATGGTCACGGCGTAAGCCGACATGGTGCCAAGTGCCGCTCCCGTTACGCCAAGCCCGAATACGTAAATGAAGAGATAGTTGAACGCCACGTCGAGGAAGCACATCGTGATGCTCAGGACGCTCGGCACACGCATGTCGCCGGCACTCTTCAGCATGGCGCTCATGAGGTGGTAAGCGAGGACGCAAGGCAACGTGAGCGAGTAGATGAGGAAATAGGACGATGACATTGGCGCAATGTCGCTTTTGCCGCCAAGCCAGTAAGGCAACTGCCAATGGATTGCCACGCCAACGAGAGACATGAAGACGCTGAACACCAAGCCGCACACCAGCGCGTGGCGGAACACCTGCCGTGCGCGGGCAAAGTCGTTGCCGCCGATGAAATGAGCCACTTGTACGGAGAAGCCGATTGAGACAGCCGACAGGATGGAACCCATGAGCCACGTCGTGGTCTCGATGAGTCCTATAGACGCTGACGCGGCTGCGCCGAGGTGCCCCACCATTGCCGCGTCGATGAAGAACATCATCACCGTGGTTATCTGCGCCAGGATGGAGGGGATGCTCAACTCAACGATGAGGTTGAACATCTCGCCGCGCGTCATCTCGTGACCGTCGCGTATCTTTGCCAGTAAAAGTTCGCTTTTCTTGTTGCTGAACATCCTTTTCTTAAAATAAAATGACATGAAACGGCACTGTGTGGAAATGCCCTGAAAAGTGTTGGGCGTTTGGCGTTTCAAAGGTTTTGGCCGTTGTTGACATGCCGTGGCAGCCTTGTTGTGTTGCCATTGCGCCCTTGTGGCATCGTGTTTGCGGCGTGGCTGCTTGGTGGTTGTGGCGTGGTGGCTCCACCTTTACGGCGCAAACGTTAAGCCTTTGCGCCGTAATGATGATGCCTGTTTTGTGCGAAAATGTCGCCTGTGTTGCAAGTGGTTGGTTTGTAAGGGGTTGTGTTCTTTGCTGTGGTTGGCTTATTTGCGCCGATAGTGTTCCTTGTTTTGAAATAAGCCACTCACGCAAGGGGTGTTGTAAAAGTTTTTCGTGGTTGTCATTCAGTCACCCAGCCAATCTTGTTTGGCTTGGCGTTGAAGTCGGGCAGGCTTGTGCCTACGTGGCTGTAGGCAACGAGCGAGATGGTAAAGCGCAACACCGAGTAGGCGGGAATGCTGCCCGAAGCCGACTCTGTGGTGCCGTAGCCGAGTGTCCATGGCATGTAAACTTCCCACTTGTCGCCTATGTGCATGTGCTGTAGGGCTGTGGTGAAACCATCTACCAATCCGCCGTTCACGGCAAAGTCGGCAACGGCGGCCTGGCTGTCGTCAATGCCGTCGGGGTTGGTGGTGTCGAAGACGTAACCTTCGCTGTATGAGGTCGATGGCAACAGTTTGCCCGTGTAGCGCACGCGCACGGAGTCGGTGTAAAGTGGGCAGCCTGAGCCAGTGCCCTTGTTGAGCACGTTCACTATTATGTAGTCGGTGTTCTTGCCCGTGTTGAGGCTGTCCTCAATGCTGAAGTTCTTGATGATTTTCCACGAAGCGTCGCCTGCCGATACCTTTTGCAGCGTTGTCGTGTAAAGGTTGTTCCAGTAGTTGGCGTTGGTTTCCTGCCAGTTGGGAAACTCCTCCGTGGTGTTGTCGTCCTCGCTGCATGACGAGAAAAGCATGAGGCCGAAAAGGTAAAAAGGTAAAAAGAAAACTACCTTTAAGAATGTCTTGTTGTTATTGTTGTGCTTGTTCATTTTGTCTTCGTCCTTCTAACTTGTTTATGATGTCTTGTCCATAACATCTTCTTGGGCAAACTTTTGGGGAGCATTGCAAGTGGTGTTTCCGTTGACCTCCACCATTGCAATGCCCCTTGCTAATCTCCTTTTTACTTTTTTACCCTTTTGCTTTTGGCGTTTTTAAAAATCCTTTATTTCCTTTGCCAGCTTCTTCAGAACGCTCGTTATGCTTACGCGCTCCTCGATGATGTCCAGCAGGCTGCTCACGGGCACACGCTCTTGCTGCATGGTGTCGCGGTGGCGCAGGGTTACGGTGTCGTCCTCAAGCGTCTGGCCATCCACGGTGACGCAGTAAGGCGTGCCTATGGCATCCTCGCGACGGTAACGCTTGCCGATGGAGTCCTTGGCATCGATGTGTGTGGTGAAGTGGAACTTCAGCTCGTCCTGGATCTCCTGTGCCTTCTCCGGCAGCCCGTCCTTGTTTACGAGTGGCAGCACGGCGCACTTGATCGGTGCCAGGGCCTCGGGCAATGACAGCACCACGCGCGTTGAGCCGTTCTCCAGCTTCTCCTCGTTGTATGCGTGGCACATCACGCTGAGGAACATGCGGTCAACGCCAATCGAGGTCTCAATGTCGTATGGCACGTAGCTCTCGTTCTTGTCGGGGTCAAAGTAGCGCATCTTTGTGCCGCTGAAGTTCTCGTGCTGCGACAGGTCGTAGTTGGTGCGGCTGTGTATGCCCTCGACCTCCTTGAAGCCGAACGGCATCTTGAACTCAATGTCGGTGGCGGCGTTGGCGTAGAAAGCCAGCTTCTCGTGGTCGTGGAAACGATAGTTCTCGTTGCCCATGCCGAGAG
>CAYLUI010000079.1:0-2616 GCA_964386825.1 uncultured Prevotella sp.
AATGACATTGCCGCACGGCTTTGCCAATAAACAAAGCCGTGCCTAAATATTTTATTCCAACATTTGTTTGGTCAATCCACAAGTATTTGCTAATTTTGCCATTGGATGCCGCCTGAAAGGGCAATAGGCATCCAAAGACATATTAGAAAACAACAAGCATTCGCTATTATTTCGCGTTTAGCCAAGAGCGTCGGAAACTCTATTTGGAATAACAAGCACGGAAATAATATGTGACAGGTGGTGTCGTATAGTTACCCCTGCTCTCCCAATAAGCGAAGCACACGTATGAGCGTGGTGCATTCTTATGGGAGATCCGGGGCTCCATCCGACGCCGCCCCGTGCTAAACGCGATAAGAGTGACATCACGCTCTTTTTGCGTTTTAGCGGATTGATAGCCATGCAAAAGACTATCAACCGCTATGACAAAAACAACTTTAAATGCGGCAAAGGCTGCTAAAGAAGACGAGTTTTACACACAACTTACCGACATTGAGCGCGAATTGCAGCACTATTGGCAACACTTTCGTGGCAAGACCGTGCTGTGCAATTGCGACGATCCTTACGAAAGCAACTTCTTCAAGTATTTTGCATTGCGCTTTAACCAGCTTGGCTTGAAGAAGCTCATCTGCACATGCTACAACGGCTCGCCAGTGCAAGGCAATGAGCTGTTGCTCGACTTTGGCGACGGTAGTAACGAGCCAAAGAAGATAGCCTACAAGGTAGAGATAACGGAGGTAAGAGACATGAACGACGATGGAACCGTCGATCTTTCAGATGTGCGCATACTCTTGCAAAACGACAAAAACATTCTTAGCACATTAAAGACCGGCGACTTTCGTTCACCAGAATGCATTAAGCTGCTTAAGGAAGCTGACATCGTCGTTACTAATCCGCCATTCTCACTCTTTAGGGAATACTTAGCGCAACTTATAGAATATGACAAAAAGTTCTTAATAGTTGGCAACCAAAATGCTATCACCTATAAAGAGGTCTTTCCTTTGATAAAGGATAATAAAGTTTGGCTTGGTTATGGCTTTAAAGGCGGAGCCGCACATTTCTTTTCTCCCTACGAGGATATAGCTACGGCTGGTGATCACCGCGCTGATATGATTCGCGTGTCTGGTGTTACATGGTTTACAAATCTTCCAATACCAAAGCGAAATGAATTCATAGACCTTGTTTGCCGTTATTCCCCGGATGAATATCCAAAGTATGACAACTATGATGGCATTGATGTTGGAAGGACCGCCGACATACCATGTGATTATTCGGGAGCTATGGGAGTTCCAATTACCTTTCTTGACAAATATAATCCTGAGCAATTTGAGATTATAAAGTTTAGAAAAGGAGATGACGATAAAGATTTGAGTGTAAACGGCAAATGCCCATACTTCAGAATTTTAATCCGTAACAAACATCCACAAGCTTTATGTTAAAAATTGACCAAAAAGAGGTGACCGTCGGGCAGATAGCCGATGGCTATGTGAACAATGAGGAGCAAGGTGTGCGCGGCTATGGCGGCAAGCTCGACATTCGCCCGCCTTACCAGCGCGAGTTTATATACAACGACAAGGAGCAGCAAGCCGTAATAACCACCGTGCTAAACGGCTATCCGCTGAACGTGATGTATTGGGTGAGGCGCAGCGACGACGCAGAGTGCCCATACGAGGTGATGGACGGGCAACAGCGCACGCTATCGCTATGCGAGTATGTAGCCGGAAAATTCAGCTACGACTTCAAGAACTTCTTCAACCAGCCTGCCGACATACAGCGGCGCATTCTCGACTATAAGCTGACAATCTATGTCTGCGAAGGTGAGGCATCGGAGAAGCTGGAGTGGTTCAAAACTATCAACATTGCCGGAAAGCCGCTCAACGAGCAGGAAATAAACAACGCCGTCTATGCCGGACCTTTCGTAACCGATGCCAAACGCCACTTCTCGAAGTCGGGCTGTGGAGCCTACCGCTTGGCAAAAGATTTAGTAAACGGCACACCAATACGCCAGGACTTTCTTAAACAGGCTTTGCAATGGATGGCTGACCACGAGACACGCAACGGACGCAGGCAGACCATCGTAGGCTACATGGCGGCGCACCAGCACGACCCGAACGCCAACAACCTGTGGTCCTATTTCCAAAATGTCATAAATTGGGCTACGACGAACTTCGACCTTAGAAAGTTCCGCAGCATAATGAAAGGTCTGGACTGGGCACAATATTATGACCGCTTCCATGAGCAGACCCTTGACGTAGCCGCACTTGGCAAACGCATAAGCGAGTTGCTGCGCGACGGCGACATTCAGCGCCGACAGGGCATTATCCCATACGTCCTGACTGGTGACGAACGAAGCCTTGACTTACGTACTTTTCCTGAAGACATCAAGCTTGCTGTTTATGAGGAGCAACACCACCGCTGCGCTATCTGCGGACGTGAGTTTGACTATGAGTTTATGGAGGGCGACCACATTACCCCGTGGCGCGAAGGCGGCAGGACGGTTAAGGAGAACTGCCAAATGCTCTGCCGGGAATGCAATCGCCGCAAGGGTGCACGATAGACGCCTGCCACGCGCGCCGTATGTGGCTCACACGCACGCCGTACGTAGTTATTACGCACGCC
>CAYLUI010000080.1:0-2355 GCA_964386825.1 uncultured Prevotella sp.
TCATGGAAGGTGAGACTTGGAACCACCAAGGCAACGGCAACACCCTGCAATGCAGCTACCGCACGGGCAACTGCCTGCTCACCCTGACCTGCCGACACCCGTTCGAAGCACATCCAAGGCTGAACCATGCACGCCTCGTCAACCGATACATCCGCAAGGACATGAGCGTAAGCTCAGCCGACAGCGGCAACGCCATCTTCATCGGTGTCTCATGGAAACTCAACCGAGGCCGCAGCTACAAAACCATAGGCCGAACAATGAAAAACAAGGACACGCAAACGGGAATAATGTAAGAAAACAAAGTACAAAAAAGAAACAACGCTTGAACCATAACTAAAAGAAGTTGCGCCACAGATATTGGCACAACTTCTTCTCATCAATTTTTAATATTATATCAACTTATCTAAAGTTGAGGCTTATTTTCATACTTGCATATACCTTTTATTACTCCCCTTCAGAGTCGTCAACAGGCTTAAGATTGGTATAAACGTTTTGAACATCATCGAAATCCTCAAGTTTCTCAACCATCTTTTCTATAGTCTCGCGCTGATCTGCAGGAATATCAGTAAGATCGTTGGGGATATAAGTAAATTCCGCTGAAGTTATCTCAAACCCATTATCCTCAAGGTGCTTCTGTATGTCACCGAAGCTCGTAGGCGCACCATAAATTGTAATTTCGCCTGCTTCTTCATCAGAATCAAATTCATCCTCAACACCATAATCAATAAGCTCAAGGATAAGGTCATCCATAACAGTGTCGTCCTTGGGCTTAAAAGTAAATACGGATTTATGATCAAAGAGGAAACTCAATGAACCTGTAGTGCCAAGGTTACCACTAAACTTATTGAACACCGAGCGCACGTCAGCCACAGTACGCGTGGTATTGTCCGTGAGCGTGTCCACGAGTATTGCCACTCCATGAGGTCCATATCCCTCATAAGTAACCTCCTTATAGTCACTTTGATCCTTGCCCATTGCGTTCTTGATAGCACGCTGTATATTATCCTTGGGCATATTCTCACGCTTACAAGTAGCAATGATGGCACGCAGACGAGGATTATTCTCCGGCTCAGGACCACCCGACTTCACTGCAATGGCTATTTCCTTGCCAAGTTTGGTAAATGTGCGAGCCATATGCCCCCACCTCTTCATTTTAGCTGCCTTACGATATTCAAATGCTCTTCCCATCGTTCTTTTTGAGCTTTTGAGCTTTAGCTTTCGAACTTTAATTATTTACCATAAGTTCTCCACTTGCGGCTCGTTATTATTCGTTTTATGTTTTTTACTTACTAGTATATATTTTAAGTCTATCAAACCTTTGTCAAACCTGTATTTTGAATGCTTAAATCTTCAAACATCACTCAGTACATCAACGCAACTCTGCACCCAATTGTTTTTTCAGATTTACAATCAACTTCTGCATTATGCTATCAATCTGTTTTTCAGACAAAGTCCGCTCCTCATCCTCAAGAACAAAATTAACAGCATAGCTTTTCTTGCCTTCAGGAAGGTTCTTTCCCTGATACACATCAAACAGAGTGACATTCTTCAGGATTTTCCCCACCTTACGTGCAATCTGCTCAACCTGCGCAAATTCAACATTTTCATCCACAAGCAAAGCTAAATCACGACTTACAGACGGGTACTTGCTCAACTCCTTAAACTCAACTTTACTATTCTTTGTTGCACTCAAAATTGCCGTCCAATTAAACTCTGCATAGAATACATCCTTATCCACATCACACACGTGGCTTACCTTCTTTGCAAGTTTTCCATACTCTGCCAACACTTTGCCTGTGCGTGTTTTCAAAGTTAATCCATAGGCAAAAACATCATTGACAGTCTTGCTTTCAACAACAAATCCTTGTGGCAGTCCAACTCGTGCAAAGATGTTCATTACATATGCCTTAAGCTCATAGAAAGAAGAAGACTCATCGGGATGCATCCACGACCCTTCCACACGCTTACCTGTAAGCCACAAAGCCAAATGGTACTCTTGAGAATAAGCTTTGATAGAAGTATCATTATCGTCTTTTTCAGGAGAGTAACGATAAACATTACCAACCTCAAAGAACTTCAAATTCTCACGCTTACGATTGATATTGCGTGCCAACGACTCTAAACCTCCAAAAAGTAAAGTTTGCCGCATAACGCCAAGATCGGTCGAAAGCGGATTCATGATTTTTGCCGTATTGCTCCATGGAAAAGCATTCAGTTCGTCTTTCGCATAATAAGTCTCCTTCGTAAGAGAATTATTCAATATTTCATTGAAGCCACACCCAACAAGCTGTTCGCACACAATATTTTCCAACCGATGCGCCTTGTCTTCCGAGCCTGCCACCGTAAGCGACGATT
>CAYLUI010000081.1:0-2337 GCA_964386825.1 uncultured Prevotella sp.
TTGTGAACTCTGCAATACGTTTGGACTACTGCATTTTACCGTATTCTATTTCTTTATCAAGAAAATCATATACATATCCAGGAGATTGGAAAAAAAGACCTGAGCGAGAATCTGACAATTTCTCGTAGGTTTCAGAGTTATAAAGCGTATCAAGTGCGTCAGACATGGACATATTTCTTTTCTTCATAAGCATTACAGCAAGGTCACGTGTCATGCCTTCTACCATATAGTCAAAATCCGTCATAGTTTCTTTAAATATTTAATGGCTTTTTCTGTTCCAAAGAAATATTGAAAGGTAATACCTTTCATATACTTAAGACTTTCGAGAAAAGTTTCCAATGATATTTCTTTATCAAAGTACTTGCGCACCTGGACTCCTACCCTATCATTGGCTATCGGTCCTATTACAACATCGTAATCGTGAACACTCCTACCAGTTTCTGATTGTCTGTTGGCAAAAACAAACTCTGCCCACTCTTTAGTATATTCTTCAAATTCCAAGACTTTCAAAGTGCCATTTTTCAGGAGCCTTTAGTCAAAGTCGTAAGTGTTTATGATTGAAATCCCACCTATTTGAAATGCCTTATATTCAGCGAGTCTCTCAGCTTGTTGCTTGTCTGCACTGAGATAGAAACCCTGCCCAAAATCTTTGTTGGGCTTAGATTTTGAGAGGTTTATTTCTGTAATGTCTACGGTTGATCCATGATACAATTTCATACAAGTGCCCCTCCTTGGCGATGACAGAATGCAGTAAGGTCATCTGTTGCGTCTTTGAAACTCAACGTATGCATCACATCATAAAACTTATCCAGCATCTCAATGCCTTTGAATCGTTTAAGATAGCGATATGACTCTATATGCGATAACTTGTGCCTTTTGCCAAACTCGCTAATGGCCGCTATAACATATTAGACTTTATCTTTAACATCAACTGAATCCATGATACTACATTAATTTTCGACAAAGATACTATTTTATTTTTAGAGCAGCAAAGAGACTAATTAAAATAAATCAAACAGAATGAAAAAACGGCTACTAAATACTAATTAAAAAGCTAATTAGGTTGAGATAGCAAGCACAAAGGATTTGACGGGGAATTTCCTTAACGCAATAAAGCCAAGTAACCGATAAACAGTTGCCTGGCTTTATTCTTTGTGTCGACACTTGGATTCGAACCAAGGACCCCCACCATGTCAAGGTGATACTCTAACCAACTGAGCTATGCCGACAAAAAAACTTTCAAAAAGCGGATGCAAAGGTAATGCTTTTTCACCAATTGTCCAAACAAACGCCAATACATTATATCTTTTTAACACCAAGACTCTGCATAAACAAATATAAGACAGGAAAGAAAGCCGCAAAAACCAAACAAGGGCATACTACTTCTTGAAAAATTCTCCTGTAAACCTGACTATAGCGTTACGCACAAGTGGCACATCAGCAAACTCACGTTTGCAATAAACCCCTTTATTACCTTTCAGCATCGCTTCCAAAACAACCGAAGCCTTAACACTATCTGCCGTCGGGAATGTATAAAACGAGAAACAACCCGGACTCCCAACAAGGCTGTCAGGCACAGCTACAGTCTCCGTATAGTTCCCAGAACTGACACCCAAGCCCACAACCGGATTGAAATAGAAGCTGCCCTTGCTTATGATGAAATACATACTCCCGAC
Source organism: uncultured Prevotella sp. (assembly GCA_964386825.1). Taxonomy (GTDB): domain Bacteria; phylum Bacteroidota; class Bacteroidia; order Bacteroidales; family Bacteroidaceae; genus Prevotella. The sequence goes on from CAYLUI010000081.1 coordinate 1,677, forward strand.
TTCAGCCGGAACGACATCTGTGGTATTAACCTCAACCTTCGCCACGGCACGAAGCATTGAAACATCGCAAAGCGTGTCTCGGCGCACGTCAAGTTCCCGAGTCCAAAAGAAGACATCAGACATGTTCTGCCGTCCAAAATTAACTTTCCTAACATCAGTCATATCTGGATTTCTTTCGGAACTATGAGCTATGGCAACAATCCTGCACTTTCCAGGCCGTAACCTTAAAGATACCGTACCAAAGCACGGCTCATAAACAGACTGTGTGACAAGCGTATCGAGCTCATCAGCACGATAAACCGCCACACACAACCTTTCACACAAAGAAGACATATCTGCGGCACGCATTGAAAGGGCAGAGCCTGAGAAAGGCAGTTGCTCAAACCCATCGACCCTCAAAACAAGCGAGTTCTTGCCATCAGGGATCTCACTTTGAAATTCCCTTTCCGCCTCCTGACATGAACAAAGCAATACGACGAAGGCTACCCACAAGCACAAAACAGCAAAAACATGTCTCATCGGTTGCAAAAATAAGAAAAATATCAGAGACACGCCACATATAAAATAAAAAACAATGCAAAAAATTTGGAGAATTGACAAAAACCGCCTAATTTTGCACCACTTACAAATACGAAGGGCTTGTATGGATTTGACGGCAAGA
>CAYLUI010000082.1:0-2102 GCA_964386825.1 uncultured Prevotella sp.
CTCCATTAAAAAGCGTTGATGGCATCTCAAGCGAACCTGCAAAATCACTTGTAGTAAAGTATTGTGATGTCTTATAAGGATCCGTGTCATTACCAACCTGCGCCCACGAGGCACGCAATTTTAGCAAATTTATTACTGAAGGCAACTTAACCCATTGATTAACAATACCACTAAGACTCACAGACGGGTAAAAGAATGAACGGTTTTGCTTTGGTAGCGTAGAAGACCAGTCATTACGTCCTGTAATGTCAAGAAAAAGCTTATCCTGATAAGCAAGGTTCGCCGTAAAGTAAAGGCTGTTTACACGCTTTCTGCGCAATACAGGAGTCACGATGGGGGAAGAAACTCCATTAGAAAGCATATAGACTGCTGGCGTATTCAAGCCTATAACCTTGGCAGACAACGAATTGTAGTATGAATACATCATATTTCCACCAGCAGAAGCATTAAGATGAAGCCCGAAGTCGAAACTGGTATGATAAGACAACAAAGCATCACTGTTTACCTCATAATCCATGATGTTCTGTGTCTTATAGAAGCCATTAGGATAGACTTTGTCGCTCATCGGACGTTTTTGTTCTTGTTGCTGTGAAGTCCATTGGATGCCAGAACGCACAAGCAAATCAAAGTTGCGGTTCAACGTTACGTTAGCCGAGAGCGTTGATACAAGACTATGTTTTACAGAAGGATTATCTGAATCATAGAGCAACACATAAGGATTGGGCAGGTAACTTGAGAATGGCCGAATCTGATTTATGTTCTCCTGACCCTTATACCATCGTGGCTTAAACCAATCAAGGTTGAAATTAGGATTCATGAAAATCAAGAAATATGACAGCGAATTGCTATTATAGCTTAAAGTTGGTGCATTATCCACTTTCCTGTAAGTATAACTTGTACGGAAATTGAGCCTTGTGCGAGACGAAATACGCTGTTGGGCGTTCACCGAAGCTGTAACTCGCTGAAATCCACTATTGGGCAATATCCATTCATTATCACTGTATGTCAGGGCCGCACGCATGTTTCCCTGCTTATATTTCCCTTCCAATGATATGGTATTAGTCATAGAATAACCAGTCTGGAAAATCTCATGGTTGTCCTTATAAGGTCTCCAAAGCGTGGCTTCATTGCCTCTCCCTTCAAGCTCCGGATCATATTGGTAATACATTTGACCGGAAAAAGGCGCACCGTATGCACTACTGGTACCAGACGTGCTGGCATTGCCATCTGGAGATTTTCCGTATGAATAATAAAGCTGTCCTGCATATTCCGTCCCTTCCTTACCAACATACGAAGGCAACCCTTGGCCAAAAGAATACTGGTAATCTGGCATATGACCACGCCAATCCCATACTTGGTTGAAACTATAAGTCACTCCCCAGCCATTCCGAGTCTGGTCACCATTTTTAGTCGTAACCATCACAACACCATTAGCCGCACGCGACCCATAAAGAGCCGCAGCACTTGCCCCTTTTAGAACCTGCACACTTTCAATGTCGTCTGGATTCAAGTCGGAAAAACCATTACCATAGTCAACACTGCCTTCAGCATTGTCACCTGCACCATACGCCTGGCCTGGGTTATTCATCGGCGAAGACATAGGAACACCATCCACAACTATCAACGCTGCGTTGCCTGACTGATTAAGCGAAACGTCTCCACGAAGAGAAATCTTTGTTGATGACAATGGACCACCTGAGCCTATAACATTAAGTCCAGCAACCTTACCTTGAAGTGCAGAAGACCAGTTCACTGGCATTGAAGCCGTGATATCCTTCCCCCCGACTGTCTGCGTGGCAAATCCCAACGCTTTTTCCTCACGCTTTATGCCCAATGCCGTAACAACAACATCACCAAGTTCATAAACTGAATCGTTCTTCAACTTCTGAGCCTGTGCCTCCGATACCGCCAATATGGCTGCCATAAGGCAAAGTGCCCTCATCACAACTTCTTGTTTTTTTGCCATCTTTGAGTTTATATGTTGAAATTCGATGCAAAAATACAAGTTGTATATTACAGAATTACAACAAGGAAGTTGCATTTGTGTGTCGAAACAGTTTTGTTACAAAACCGTAAAACAGAATTATTGATGCTTACAGACT
>CAYLUI010000083.1:0-2063 GCA_964386825.1 uncultured Prevotella sp.
CAGTTTCCCAGATGCGGTGATTATTTAAAAATAAAAAAGCGTGGGAACTTTTGCCGCTATTACACTGTATAGGCTCTGGACTGCCCCTGATAAGTAATAGAAGCAAAAGCCCACGCTTTGGAGGTATACTGAACCCTAAAAAAGGGTACAATAATCCCAAGCGTGAGCAAATTTGCCTATTATCCTTATCAGAAGAATTGTCCAGATTCTACAGTGGATAATATGCCAAACGCTCTTTCTGAACCCAAGGCATTGACAGATGCCTGCCATTGCCGTTAAGGCTCAAATACTATCGATGTCATGAATTGCCGACAAATGAATGCCAACAACTCAATTGCAAAGTAAAACAAAAAATATTAAACAGACAAGGAATTACGAAGAAAAATCAAAAAAATATTTCATAAAGCACTGTTTTTTGAGCTTTTGGTTTGCTCATTGCCCTTTATTTATCATTATCCACGGCAATAGTAGGAAACAGTCATGGCAACTTTACAAGCTTTAAACATAAACTGTCAAGGAATCATTTTCAATCGACAAAATATCACCCTGCTTATATTTGCCACAGCTTTAAACGTTTTTGGAGAACCGCCTGGCATTCTCCGCTATATAAAGACAAAAAGATTAACGTCGCAATTCTATCCTGAATGTTGTGCCTTTGCCAACCTCACTGCTCTTGACCCAAATCTTGCCCTTATGATACTCCTCTATTATTCGCTTGGCAAGACTCAACCCTAAGCCCCACCCTCGTTTCTTGGTTGTAAAGCCAGGACGGAAAACATTGCGGATGTCTTTCTTGCGGATGCCTTTTCCCGTATCGCTCACCTCTATGGCTACTTTCGCCGGCAATTCCTCCACCCTCAACGTTATTGCCCCAGGACCTCCACCCATAGCGTCAACGGCATTTTTGCAAAGGTTTTCTATGACCCATTCAAAAAGGCTTGCATTGAGATTAACCGTAACGTCATGGTCGGGCAATTGCTTCATCATCTTCACGCTGCGGCTTGTGCGCCTGTCCATGTAATCGATAACATGGTCGAGAACTGATGTCAGGCTCGTCTGCGAAAGCTCTGGCACCGAGCCAATCTTCGAGAAACGGTCGCTGATAAGTTGCAACCGCTTCACGTCTTTGTTTAGCTCCGGTATAAGCTCGTCGTCAGGATATTGTTCCTTCAGCACCTCCACCCACGCCATGAGGCTGCTTATGGGCGTGCCAAGTTGGTGAGCCGTTTCCTTGGAGAGCCCCACCCAGACTTTGTTCTGTTCGGCGCGCTTGGAGGTGAGCAAAGCGAAGATTGCAATCACGACAAACAGTAGAACCACGCCAAGCTGGGCATAGGGATACCACGCCAAACGCTGAAGCATCAATGACTCGCCATAACAAACGTAAATGTATTCCTTTTTTTTCTCATCAATGGCAATACGTATGCTGTTTCCCGAAGCAAAGAAACGTTGTCCAATGGCAGCCACTTTCCTTATACTGTCCGCACTGTTCTCAAAGTCAAATTGCACATTCCTGACTTCAGAGACCACACCATCACTCCCCATCACAACAACAGGAATTGTGTTATTCTCATTCAGTACTTTCAATACAAGATTCAAATCAGTATTCTCATCGGCATTATTAAGCGTACGCATTGCTTCCGCCCAAACCTTCATACGACTCCGCTCCTGTCCCTCCAAATCTTTAATGAGACAATGTGACACTATAAGCGACACAACAGCAATAATTATTGCCGCAACCACAAGAAATATTTTAACCTGCCGTATTCTGTCTGTCCATTGCATACTTTATGTATAACGACAGAACAAACATTTTATTACAATATCCAACTAAAAAGCATTGCAAAAGCCCTTTCGCCAAATAAAACCACCTATAGATTCCCCACACCTCCAAACACCTATTTCCCCCCAAACACATATCTGGCAATCATACCTACAAGCCTAAGGCCAACGTATGCGCATGCCCACCATGACACAACGGAGAACTGTGGGGGCACGGGCTGGCATAAGGAAAGGCGAAAGGCGTGCATGCATACCCAATCTCTTCCTCCCACTCCCCCTTC
>CAYLUI010000084.1:0-1961 GCA_964386825.1 uncultured Prevotella sp.
AACCCACTTTGTACATCTTGCCTTTCAGCCTCTCCATGATGAACTGCTTGCGCTGTTCCTTCAGGTTGTCGGGACCGTTGAGCCACTCCAGCATCTCCCACGTGTTGTTGACGCTATAGCCGAAGTTAAGGAGCGTCACCATGCAGAGAGCCACGCTCTTGTAGGGCGTGTCGAGCTTCGACTCAGGCAGCTGTTGCAGCTCAAAGAGGGAGTGCGGCAGTTGCTTGAACTTGAACGTCTCCTGCTTGCCACCCGTCAGTCCGCCCATAATACCGGCAGCCTGTGGGTTGGCACCCACCAGTTGCGACACCACCTGTCCCAGTATGCCGCCCTGACCGTAAGGCTGACCGTAGGGTTGGCCGTATGGGTTGCCATTGGGCTGACCCTGCATTCCCGTGCCTTGTCCGGTGACTGCCGAACCTATTTCGTTTTTCAATGCATCTAAAAGTCCCATGTTGATAAAGTTTTAGTTGTTTTCCAGATACTTCCGCATTGTTTCCCTTGCGTTGTCAATGTCGTCTATCATCCACCTGCCGTTCTCCTTTACGAGCTTGAGACGCACCTCGGCGGTCTCGCCCATGTTGTGAACGGTGATGGTGGCATCGGCTTTCTCAGGTGTCACCCGTGTCGGGCGGATGTCGCCGAACGAGAGCTCGTGCCAGTCCTGGCCCTGCACCCAATAGTCATACTCGAAGCAGCCCATCTCGCCCGGGTGGTTTTCCTCGGCGCGCCTGACAGCCTGCTTGTCGGCAATCCACGCCTTGGAGCAATACAGGCTCTCGTCTATATTCGGCATGCGGAGCGTTTCTTGGCTCTGGTTGTATTTGGCGAACACCTCGCTGTAGATGTCGTGTATGCGCCGCGAGACCTCGGCTGTGGGATCTTCCTTGATCTTCCCGGAGTCGGAAGTCATGGCAGTGGCGGCATTTGCCGCCGGCGTTGCCTTGCCGCCGCACGCGCTTGCCCCGAGGGCAAGCATCGTGCAACAGGCGATGGTCAAAAACTTGTTTCTCATAACGTTCATGTCCATGCGTCGTCCGCTGGTTTGTGCGGCTGTGAGGGTTGTGATGCCTGTGGCGCAGCCTGTGTGGGCTGTGCAGCCTGCGGCGTGGGTTGCTGCGGCATTGCGGCACCATCAGCCACCGGTGATGGCTGTGGAGAGGCTTGGTCGCTCTTGGTGATGTGCTGTGCAATGAGCTTCTTTCCCTTCTTGGAGAAGGCGAAGATTATGACTGCGCCGGCAACCAACAGGGATATTCCGAGCAGCGGACGGTAGAACAGCCATGCCAGGGCGATGATGAGCAACGACCATACGAAGCCAACCACGGAGCAGATAAGGCCTACGCCGAAGCCGAGGATGCCTGCCAATGGCGGAATGACCTTCAACAAAGTCTCAAGGAAGCCGAAGATGCTCTTCAAGCCACCGATGGCGAGCAGGAGGCCAAGGAGGCGCAATCCCCATGTCCACATGTTGTTGGACTCGTGCTCTGCCTGGAACATCTCGTCGGCCGTCTTTATGCCCGGTGTGATGCTGGAGAATGTCTTGCCGTTCTTGGCGGTGTAGTTGGTAAAAGTGTTGCCGGAAACGCGTGCAATCAGCGACACGTTGGTGGGAGCAGCCTTGGTGAATGTTATGCGCACGTCGCCGATGGAGGGAGTGCTGGGCGTGAGGCCGATGTAAATGCTGTTCTCAGAGATGTGTACGAACTCGGAATTTGGAGCGGCATCCTGCGGACGCTCGTCCATCTCGCGGTTGCGGTCACCGTAGCGGTCACGGTCATTATAGCTGTCGCGACCATTGTAACGGTCGTCGTAGCGGCTGGAGCTGCTTGCGTAGCTACGGTGTGTGGCGCGGTTGTATGCCTGGCGCACGTTGTCGTCCATCTGCCGCATTGTGGCGGCTGGAACGTTGAGCGTGACCTTCTGGCTGGCAGGAAGCGACTCAACCTGCTTGGCGTTGA
>CAYLUI010000085.1:0-1900 GCA_964386825.1 uncultured Prevotella sp.
CTCGCAACCGCAAAATAAAGAAAGACGCTTTCTACCTGTACAAATCTTTATGGAACAAGAAGGAGACTACCGTTTACATAACTTCCCGTCGCCGCAACGTCGCACCGGCATCAGGGGTAGTTCCCGTAAAGGTTTACAGCAATGCCTCCACACTCACGCTCAAGGTGAACGGCAAAATAGTTCAAACCATTGATCGTTGCAATGATAGCACTGGTGTCATCTGGGAGTTCAATCCAGTAACCTTACAACAGGGTGATAACACCATTGAGGTTACAGGTAGCGGCGTTACTGACAAGGTTGTCATTAATAGACGATAAATCCTGCCGTCAATTATACAAATCTAAATCCTTACACATCATCCCTCAAGAAACATATCGCCCAATGCTTTTCTGGGTACATAATGTTACGAGGATGATGCGTGAGGATTTTCCAATCATAAGATTATATATGCGCATTGCTGAGTTTGCTAAGAAATTCAGCATGTCTGCAAAGGTAGCACTCAACCACTTGCATAAGTACCAGTCATTTAGGCTCCACATGTAAATAATACAACTCCGTGCCTAATTCATCGGTGCCTCCAGAAAACTGACGCAACATCAACATACGGCTGGTTTTATTTTCCCAATACAGTTCTGCTTCCACTCCTTTTTCAGGCAGACATTTGAATAAGTTTTCTTTCCCTTTGGCATTTTGTCCCTCGCCTACATTGTTCTCCATCAATGCACTGATGGCCTTTTGTGTTGCTGTTAGGAAGTCTGCATCTGATAACTGTTTATGATTTATCGGAATGATTTGAGAATAGGAAGCATTATTCTTTGCAACAATGTCAAACACCTTATATTCATAGTTTCTATCCAATCGGCAATAGGCAGTCAGATTCTGTGGCTTCTGCAAGACTATTACACTCCAATCAAGCCCCAAGAAGTCGCGTTCAAACAGCGTTATATTGATGGAAGTCTCATAGTCAACCTTTCCATGGCGGTAGCCTTTAAGATGGTTCTTCACAGTACCACTCCTGAAGAAGTGTGACCCCCATTGTGTGGTAAGGTGCTTTCCCATTCCTGCTGCCGTAGCACAACTTTCATAGACTTTGAACGTATGAGGGTAATTATCCGCACTCCACACAATAGAATCGTAATATTGTGTAAACTCAGGGAAGCCCATAGGCGCATAATGACCATTTATGTCCGTGATTCTGAAAGTTATCAGGTCAAGCGGTGCAGGCAATGGGCTGTCAAGGTGCATCAAGGGAGTGAAATCGTTCATAACCATCTTGAACTTAGCCTCTTCCGGCAAAGTCTCTGGCTTGAAACCAGGCTGTCCTTCCCCCTCAAAAGTTCTGGACAAACAAATAATCGTATGTGCGTTTCTCTTTCCGTCATTTGCCGAGATTTTAACCTCTTCGTACACATCCTGAGCTTCTGAAGCATAAGGAAGGAAATGGATTATCAACCGATTGGCTTCCACCTTGAGTGTTGCCCATTCGCAATCGTATGTGTAAGAATCTCCCGATATGGGATTGAGCACATCGAAATTCTCACAAGTCATCACAACAGTCCCTTCCTTGGCGTTTGCCTTAAAACAAAACTTAGATGGCCACCCAACACTGCCATCTTCACACTTAACATTTTCCGGTGTCTGGATTTCATACGTCCATTCCATTGGTTCTCCAGACAAAACCTCATCCTTGTCGCAAGCCATAAAAATACAAACAATCACCATTAACGGTATAAACAGTTTGTTCATATTCGTAATACCCCCGACAACCTTATTTGTAGATAACTTCTTCAAGTAATTCTGAACGCACTTTAAGTAATTCTCCCTATTCGCAAGGCAATCTATCTCTTGATAGTTTTCAGCATTCAAATTCATTACAGTCATAATTCTTTTATTCCATATC
>CAYLUI010000086.1:0-1827 GCA_964386825.1 uncultured Prevotella sp.
GGATAAGGATAAAGGATATTGCAGAGAAAGCAGGCGTATCGGCAGGAACCGTAGATAGAGTGCTGCATGGGCGACCAAACGTGTCGGCAAAAGCACGTGAAAAAGTCGAGAAAGCACTGAAAGAGCAAAACTACCAGCCAAACGTTTACGCCTCAGCTCTCGCTTATAACAAGAGCTACCATTTTTGCGTATTGATACCCAATCATGACCAAATTGCATATTGGGAAGAGGTCGAACAAGGCATAAGAATGGCTGTTGACACTCATAAGGATTTTAACATAGCCGTGAACATAAACTACTATGACCGCTTTGATGACAATTCTTTTATCAACATAACCACCAACTGCATAAACTCAAATCCAAATGGAGTTATTTTAGTGCCTGTAGATTTGGATGTGACACGGCAGTTCACCGATCAGCTACACTCAAAGTCAATACCTTTTGTAATGCTTGACTCCTATATGCCAGACCTCAAGCCTCTTGCTTTCTTCGGTCAAGACTCTTTCTCAAGTGGGTATTTCGCCGCAAAAATGCTGATGCTTGTTGCCAACAAGGAAAAAGAAATTGTTTTGATGAAAATAACAAAAAACGGACGTGTAGTAAGCAAGCAGCAAGCAAACAGGGAAGTTGGCTTTCGCCATTACATGCTTGATCACTTTCCAAGTGTCAAGATTCTAAACCTTGAACTTCCATTTGACGGCACAAGACTGCAATATGACAAATTACTCGATGCGTTTTTCCGTAACCATCCCAATGTTCACCACTGCATAACCCTTGGTTCGAAAGCCCATGTAATGGGTGAATACTTATTGAGAACAAACCAACGCGACGTACAAGTAATGGGATACGATATGGTCAAGAAAAATGCCACATGCTTGCGTCAGGGAAGCATATCATTTCTAATTGCACAACATGCTTACCAGCAAGGCTATGCTTGTATTGACGCTCTTTTCAAAGCCGTTGTGCTCAAGACCAAGATACAGCCCGTCAACTACATGCCCATAGAGTTGCTAACACCAGAAAACGTCGATTTCTATCGCCGCACACAGTTATAATGGTAAAAATGTCAAATACAAAGTATAATAATAAAGTTTCAAGCACTAAAGGAATGTTGGCTTTATCGCCGCTGATACTATTCATCACTCTGTACTTGGCACTAAGCATCGTGGCTGGCAACTTCAACCGTGTGCCCATGACAGTTATTTTCCTGATAGCCAGCATATATGCCATTGCCACATCAAAAGGCTTTTCCATTCACCAGCGCATCGGAATATATAGCAAGGGAGCATCAACCCCCAATCTTGTGCTCATGCTTTGGATTTACGTGTTGGCAGGAGCGTTTGCCCAATCAGCCAAAGCCATGGGGGCAATAGATGCCACAGTAAACCTCACATTGAATACCTTGCCAACAGGAATGATATTGCCAGGGCTTTTTATGGCTGCTTGTTTCATATCCGTTTCCATAGGAACAAGTGTTGGTACCGTTGTGGCACTTGTTCCCATTGCCGCAGGTTTGGCACACGGCACAGGTTCAAACATCGCTCTGATGACAGCTGTCATTGTGGGCGGTGCGTATTTTGGCGATAACCTATCGTTCATTTCCGACACAACCGTGGTAGCGACGCAAACCCAAGGTTGTAAAATGAGCGACAAATTCAAGGTAAACTCACAAATCGTAGCACCAGCAGTAATAATAGTGCTTGCCATATATGCCTATCTTGGTCGCGGCATGCAAGTTCCCTCGCATATAGCTAAAGTAGAGTACATAAAGGTCATGCCATACCTTGCCGTGATTATTACCGCAATTTGTGGCATCAATGTCATGGC
>CAYLUI010000087.1:0-1771 GCA_964386825.1 uncultured Prevotella sp.
CTCTTGTCTACGAAGGGGAAGATGCCGTTGTCGGCGGTCTTGATTACGTCGGAAGCATACTTCAAGGCGTTTGCCTTGTCGCCGAAATACAAGTAGGCACGTGCAAGAAGGGCTTCCACGGCATAATAGTTGAGCCGTAACGCACGGTAGCGCATGAAAGAGCTGCTGCCGTCGGGTGCGGGGCTCATGAGCGTGCCCCCTGTCTTTACGGGGTCGTTGGCAAGCAACAGACGCGCTTCCTCCAAGTCGGCAATCACGTGGTCGGCTACTTCCTTTGCTGTGAGCAATGGCTCCGGGGCATTGGTCTCCTTTGTGTAATAGGGAATGGAGGTCTTTTCTTTGTCCTTGGAATATACGGGGCCAAAGAGCCTCAGCATGTCGAAATGGAGCATGGCGCGCAAAGCCAGGGCTTCGCCTTTCACGGAATAATAGTTGCCGGCTGTGAAAAGCTCCTGATGGCTGTCAATGCTTTCAAGTATCTTGTTGCAGTTGAGAATCAGGGCATAAGCCTTGTTCCATACTTGGTCGAGGCGATTGCGCCAGTAGTCGGTTCCGTATTGGTAGGACGCAATGTCTTTGTAGTTTCCCCAGACGCTGTTGTCTGTGCCAATGGCGTAGGCACCGCCCATTACCTCTATCATTTCCACGGAAAGGCTTTTTCCGTATAGTGCCTCGCTGTTTAGCTCAATGTAAATGCCATTGAGCATCTTCTGGTAGCCCTCCTCGCTCTCTTGGAGTTCCTCTTCGGCTATTTGGTCATAAGGATCTACTTCCAGCCAGCTGTCACACGAAACCAAAAGGGCTGAAAATGCCATCAATATTATGTACTTAATGTTCTTCATTGTCTCTTTTGATTAGAATGTTGCACCTATTGAGAATGATACCGTGCGGGCAAACGGATAACTGATGCCTCGCTCCGCCTTGATGGTTGACCAACGGAACAGTTCGTTCATGCTGGCTTGCACAGTAAGTGCCTGCATACCAAACTTCTTGGCAATGCTGAGCGGGAACTCGTAGCCGATGTTGACTGACTCGCAGGTGAGCGTATTGTCATCCATCACGAAACGCGACGACTTGTCTGTTTTCTGCACCATTGAGATGCCCTTGAACAATGCGTTGCGGTTGTCTGCGCTCCAGCGGTCGTAGAGCGCACGGCGATCTTGGTTGTTGTAAACGTCTGCCGTGCCAATGTTTTCAACCTTGTCGAATAGGGAACTGTTGAATTGCTGTCCGCCAACTTCATAGCGGAAATAGCAACTGAACGAGAAGCCCTTATAATATAATGTGGTGCTAAGCAGTCCTTCCACGTCCGGCTCAGTGTCGCCGCAAACCACTTCATCGGCAGTGTCGTATGTGAACGAATAAGTGCCGTCACGCTTTATGAACAACTCCTTGCCAGTAGATGGGTCAATGCCTGCTGAACGCACTGCCCATATTGCCGTTGGGCTGCCGCCGTCATAATAGCGCGTTGTGCTGTGGAGGGAGCTTTTGCCGCTCTCGTTAAGTGCGCTGAACGCATTGCCAATATCGGCGTATTTCGACTTGGAGTGGGTTGCGCTCACCGCCACGTTCCAGTTGATGCGCTCCTCTGGCATGTATATTGGCGAGTATTTCACGGTTGCCTCCCAGCCTGTGGTCTTTTGCTTACCCGCATTGAGGGCTTCGCTCGTCACGCCCATAGAGCCAGGGGTGGTGATGATGGCAAGCAACGGATCCGTGTTCTTGATGTAATAGTCCAAGGTGACGTTCAGGCGGTTTTGCAGGGTGGTAA
>CAYLUI010000088.1:0-1546 GCA_964386825.1 uncultured Prevotella sp.
CCACGCGCGCCGTATGTGGCTCACACGCACGCCGTACGTAGTTATTACGCACGCCATACGTGGCTCACTCGCACGCCGTACGTAGTTATTACGTACGCCATACGTGGCTCACTCGCGCGCCGTACGTAGTTATTACGCACGCCGTACGTGACCGACACGTACGGCGTGCGTGATTTTCTATACTTCCAAGCCAAGCTTTTCCATGCTCAGCATGGAATTTTTCAGAAAGCCCAGCCGAAACCGAGATAAAAGCCGAGGGAGAACTTATGGAAAGAGCCGCCGAAGTAAGTCCTGCTTATGCCATGCTTGTCGCCAAAGTTGAAAGCCGGATTCAGTCCGCAGCGGAACAGGAATCCGCTGCGTGCCACATGGCGGTAGCCAATATCTCCGAAGAAATAATAGCCGAAAACGTTTTCTGACATACCGTGCGAATCGGCATAGTACATCATAGGCCGTTGGTTGCCGAAATCATCTACATACACTTGCAGTGCTGCACCGGGCGGCAGAAGCGAAGGGTCGTTTTCGTACCGGTTATAGTCGTCCATAGAGATGTCATCCAGATGCAAAGAATATACGTTGTAGTGATTGTTGATGATGCCGAGGCTTATACCAAGCCCAAGCTCAAGGCTGTTCCTACGGTTACCGAGTAAATAATTAATTCCCACAGGCACAGCCCATAAACGGGCATCGTCGGCTCCGATCAGGAAATTGTCTTCATCGGAGTAGGCGAAAGCCAGCCCCACACGCCAGCCCCAATGGGTGTGGTCGTTGAAACGCGCGTCATAGGTTACGCCAGCCATAGTAGAACCACCAAAAAGCTCCAAGTAGACAGCACGGTTCTTGGCTTTTTTCTCGCCTTGCTCCGTCGCCTGCGCCATCAATGCCAAAGGAAGGCACAAGGCGAGGAAAGAAACAATTGTTTTCCTCATTTTGCCGCTTGTACGAATGTTATTCTGTCGCCTATTTTATCGGGAACAGGTGCATCAACCATTACCATTACGGAGCGTTCTTTTCCACTGTCGTTTGGAGATAGCGTGACCAACAGCTGTGGACCCTTTGATCGTAATGTGACGAAATCTGCATCAGCCGTACATGTAATGGAGTCACCCGTCCCTGACTGGTAAACCATGTAAGTTTCCCAATGCTCTGAATCGGATGCATCAGCGTATGTCATGACACCGCTAACAAACATATACCTGTAGTTGGTGCAGAGCAATGTGTCTGTGCCACCCTCGGCACCTACATTGACAACGATGGCACTATTTTTGGCGTAGCCCGACCAATACATCGGCTCCCAATCATCGTCATTACTGCAACTAACAAACGTAATGGCAAGCCCTATCAGGGCGAAAAGAAAGAACAGTCTTGTTTTCATGATTTCTTTATTCTTAATCGTTTACTTTGTTTTTTGCACAAACTTGCAATCATCCACAATCATTGCAGTCCGGACACGCACTATGAATGTGCGGTCGTTGCCGCTGTCGTTGGGTCGCAACTTCACTTGTAGGACACCGTTGCCCACTTGTGCGTCAGCCCAGCGGGTTGC